>NZ_VIUA01000003.1:0-879333 GCF_007828395.1 Rhizobium sp. ERR 942 | reverse complement strand
GCAGGTTCCATAAACTGCTCCTCCTGAGCGAGTGTTTTGATGCAACCTCACTCTGCCAGAGCGGCGGCCGCTGTTCACTCCTCATGGGATCTAAAGCCGAAGGGGTATGTTCCACCCGCCCCGATCTGATCTTGCAACCGGATCAGCCGGTCAGATCGGGGCTGGCCATCGTGCCGTGTGGCAGCTCAAGGTGACATTTCTACTTTGCACCACAGCGGACATTCCAACTCCTTCGCCACATGCATGTAGCCGGGGTGGGTTCAAGGATGAAGTGCGACTTGCGAATGATACCAATGGGTTGTCACTCGCAAGGAAGACGTGAGAGCATACCCGCCCCCACGTCGATGTGGATAACAGCGCTTATCCTTCAGCGTCGGCCGATGCATCTCGGTAGCTTCCTCGCCATTATGGCTGGCTGAACTTCAATGGCCCGGCAGGCCCGTCATGCTTCCAAAGCCATGACGACGATCCAGGCTTGCCATCTGACACCCGGGATTTTCAGCAGCAGATTATCGATCCGCTCGCCGGTGCCCCGAACCGCGGCGCCGAACGGGCTCTTGCGAAACGGAATGGACGCGAGTGCAGCGAGCCCGAAGAATTCCAGATCGCACTTCGAGAAATATTTGCGCACGACCTCGAAGTCCGATTTCAAAAGCGGATGCTCATCGACAGTACGAGCCTCTGGCGTCCGGTTGCGATAGAGATTGATCACGGGATTGTGGCCGAGCGGCTCGAAGAAGAAGGCTTTGCCGCCGGGTCGCAGCACGCGCCGGATCTCGCTCAGCGATTTATCCAGGACGAGGTGGTGGAGGATGCCGCTGCCGAAAACGACGTCAAAGCTCGCTGACGGCAAATTCATATCCTCTGCATTGTCGACCTGGAACGTCACGTTCTCGATTCCGCGGAGAGCCGCCGTGTTCGTGGCCTGCTGAATGGCGACGTCCGAAATGTCGATCCCGGTAATCCGCTTGGCGGAGTGTGCAAGACCAATGCTGCTCATGCCGTTTGAGCACCCGTATTCGAGCACGTCCCTTTCGGGGCAGGCCGCCCTCACCAGCCGCCAATACGCATCCACGGCGGGCTTTACCGCGAAATAGAACGAGTCCTCCTTGCGCTCCTCCACTGCACCGAAGCGTTCATTATGAAAGTCGCGCTCACGCGCCAAACGTGCATCATACGTCATCCCGGTCCTCCCAACTTGACCTAATGCGTTGAAATGTTTGCGAAATCTATATTGCAAGGAGCATCAGACCGGTCGCGGCCCATGATGGATCCTTCATTTACGGAGAATAACAAACTGAAACCAGATATCTCCGCCTACGCGAATTCGCAGTTCGGCGCTGTTTCCTACCAGAACATGATAAGCGCAGCGAACGAGCAACTTCCGCTGTAGACATAGGGCAGCCCGCCAGTTCGGCAATCGCTACTTGATTATTCGCCACGAGAGAGCCCTCTCAGCGAGCAGTAGTCGGGATTTTCATCGCACGTTTGCACGAAGAAACCCGATCCCTGCCCTCCACTATAGGCACAATGTGGCAGGATCGGCTTCTCAGCGGAGCCACCCTCTTGGTGGCCACCCAAAGATGAATGGCTGGCTGGATTCTGAAATCAGGCCGAACTCAGTTGGCAGAGCTTTGCTTGGGAGTTCCGGTCGACACCGTGGCTGTTGTCGCCACAGGGGCCAGATACGTATCCAGAAGGCTTGCCATCTTGTTGTCGCGAATTTCAGCGGTCTTCTCACCCATCACCACGCCGACAACACGGCGGCCGTTCTTCGCCGCCGAGGTCACGAGATTGTAGCCGGAGGCATCGGTATAGCCGGTCTTGATGCCGTCGGCTCCAGCGTAGCGATACATGAGGTTGTTGTGGCCGCGCAGCTTCATGCCGCGGAACTTGATGCCGCGCATCGAGAAGAGCTTGAACTCTTCCGGGAAGTCACGCATCAGCGCAACGCCGAGGGTTGCCATGTCACGGGCCGTCGTGACCTGCTCCGGGTCCGGCAGGCCCGAAGGATTCTTGAACACCGTATTGCTCATGCCGAGCTGATGCGCCTTTGCAGTCATCATCTTGCCGAAATTATCCTCGGAACCGCCAAGCTGCTCGCCGATCGCAACCGCTGCATCGTTGGCGGACAGCACGATGATGCCCTCGACAGCTTCGCGTACAGTGACCTTGCGGCCTGCGCCAATGGCGAATTTGAACGGTTCCTTGCTCTCGGCATTCTCCGACATGGTCAATTTCTGATCCCATTTCAGATGACCGGCATGCAGTGCTTCAAAAGCGAGATAGAGCGTCATCATCTTGGTGAGCGATGCCGGGAAATTCAGCTCGTTCTCGTTCGATGCCTCCAGCACCTGGCCGCTATGAGCATCCACCACATAACTCGCCTGCCCGGCCTGCGCCAACGACGCTGCACCGAGGAGCGACGCGGTCGAAATTGCCGCGGCGAGCAGCATGGAGGTCTTCTTGAGCATGGTTTGTCTGCGTTTCCTGTGAGTGAAATCTGTGACGGGGCGCGGGCGATCGAAAGCGAATATTCGCCGCTTTTCGAAGGCGATGGATCGGGCAAATCTATGGCGGAAAAAAGAACGGCGCCATGAAAAAAAGGTTATACGGCAATAACCCCCTGCTCTTTTCAATATTGGCTGGGCCGGATCACAAGCGGTTGATTGCACCGGAATGAGTTACGATTTTGGCGCCGCGAATAAGCATTATGCCGGCCTGATTGCAGCGAACGTGCGAAACACAGCGAACAATCGCGACGCAATGTGCGAAGGCGGCTTCTGCTATCGGGACAGGGCCGCCTCGCTCAATACCACTGGTGGTCGCATCAGGAACACCGCTATTTGAGGCGTTCGGCCCGAAGGCTCGCGCGTTTTGAGTGATTTGCCTCATCCCCAAAACCAGGACTTATTGACCTCGGCACGCGCTTCGGCGCGCGTCACGCCGATATCGCGAAGCTGATCGTCAGTAAGGTCGCGCAGATCCCACCTCGTTTCACGCTTTTCGAGATAGACCAGAAACTTCGCCAGCGCTCTTCGCAAAATCCCATGCCTTCGCGGACCACGACCTGCGCCTGTCGCTGCAGGCATCGAGCTATCGACGTCGGTGGTCATTTTCATGCTCCTCGGGGCTCGTATCAAGATGGCCTCAGGATGCACTGGCGGAAGCAATGAATGAAGCTTATGGTATTTATACAATCCATAAGGAATTTTTCTATTGCTCAATCTGGATCAGCTGGCCGCCTTTGTCAGTGTCGTCGATCTCGGCAGTTTCACGGCTGCCGCCGATAAGGTCGGGCTGACGCAACCAGCCGTCAGCCTGCAGGTGAAGCTGCTGGAACAACGGCTCGGCGTGAAGTTGATCGAGCGCGTGGGACGACGGGCGCAGCCCTCGCCGGCCGGACTTGATCTGCTGCCGCATGCGCGGCGCATCATCGAAGCCTGCTCTGTGGCGGAGGAGGCGATGACGCCCTTTCGTGAGGGATCGATCGGCCGTGTGCGGATCGGCAGCGGCGGCACGGCATCAATTCATCTCTTGCCGCGCGCCATCGCTATGGCAAAGAAACGCATGCCTGATCTCGAGATCATCGTGCGCATCGGTAATATCGACGAGATTCTGCGGGATCTCGAAGCCAATGCGCTGGATCTCGCAGTGGTGGCCCTGCCCGCCGTCGGCCGTTCTCTCGAAGTCGAAGCATTCCATGAGGACGAGCTTTTGGCCGTCGCCCCCAAAGGAAGCCCAATGCCGGATGGCGGGCCGGATGTGGAATTCATGAAAGACAGGACTCTGTTGCTCTACGAAGGCGGCAACACACGTCGCGCGACGAACGAATGGTTCGAGGCAGGAGGCGTCCGCCCGGAACCGGCCATGGAGTTCGGTAGCGTCGAAGCCATCAAAGAGCTGGTCGCCGCGGGTCTCGGATGGTCCATCCTCCCGGACATGGCGCTGAGACGCGACAAGTCCGATCTTCTGGTGACGTCGCCGCTCAGGCCGAGACTGGTACGGCAGCTCGGGATAGTCCTGCGCCGGGACAAGCATCTCACCAAGGGCCTTCGCGAAATCATGAAATCGCTGCGTGAAATTCAGGCAATGGAACACATGGTATGACTGCGGCGGAGCGCTCGTCGAACACCTAGCCGCGGCCAGATCGGTTATTGGAGCCGCTTGCGGCGCTCGATCTCCTCTTCGGACGGATTCGGCCCGACAAAGGAGCCGGTCTTCACCGGGCCGTCCGGCTGATAGGTCGCAAAGATGACGCCGTTAGAGGAAGACTGAGTGCGCAACAGTTTCATTGCGGCAGGAACCGCTCCGCCGGCGAACAGCTTCTTGCCGCCGCCCAGCACGACCGGAAAGATCACCAGCTTGAATTCGTCGATCAGCCTGTGACGCAGTAGGGTCTGAATAAGGTCGCCACTGCCCTGAATGAGAAGATCCGGTCCCTCGCCTGCTTTCAACCCCTTGATCGCCGCCACGACATCCTTGCCGAGCGACTGGCTCTTGTTCCATTTCAGCTCGGCATCGCCACGCGTTGCGACGTATTTGACAACGCTGTTGAATCGCTGGCCGATTGGATCGTCGTCGCCGACATAGGGCCAAAAGGCCGAGAAGATATCGTAGGTCTTGCGTCCGAGCAGCAGATCGAACGGCTTTTCGAACAGTTCGAAGAGCGCCTTACCAGTTTCCTCGTCGGCGTGAGGGAATACCCAGCCACCATACTCAAAACCGCCGGTCGGATCCTCGTCCGGACCGCCGGGTGCCTGCATGACGCCGTCGAGACTGATGAATGTTGCCGCTATAACTTTGCGCATGATATCCTCCTTTTCTGGCACGGTGCCCAGAGGACGTCTCATCGGTTTCGATCCCGACATGTGATCGATTATTTTTGAACACGCAATCTAACGCTCGCGTTGGACTTGTGACCGATTGACTCTTGAACGCCGCCACGGAATCGGCAAAATTCATCCTATCAATATTTTCCTTGAGATACGAACCCGTCTGCGGGCCCGCCTCGTTTAATTATGCCTGGATAAAAGCGTGAGCAGCGATTCATCAAGAAGCGCCGCGAAGCCACTGGTTTCGCGTGCGCATGTCAATGCGGTCGGTTGGGGCCAAGGCCTGTCGACGATCGTCCGGATCACCCACATGACGCTGCGCCATCCCTGGCAGACAAGCTTCGCCATTGGGGCGACTTTTGTGGCTGCAACGTTGCAGCTGACGATTCCCCGCCTCTTGGGCCGTGCCGTCGATCAGACGCAGACGGCGGTTGCCGGCGGTGCCGCCGGCGAGATCGCGGAAAATGCGCTGCTGACGACTGCGTTGCTGCTGCTGGTTATCAGCATTCTGCGCGGCCTGTTCACGATGGTGCAGAACTACTATAGCGAAGCCGTCGGCCACCATATGGGCTATGAGCTTCGGCTCGCCTGCTATGAGAAGATCCAGCAGCTCTCCTTCAGCTTCCACGACAAGGCCCATTCTGGCGATCTCATCACAGTCGGCCTGCTCGATCTCGAAGGCGTGCGCATGTATTTCTCGACCGCGCTGGTGCGCATGGTGCTACTGACCATGCTGATCGGCGTCGGCGCCTATATGCTGCTATCGACCGATGTCGCGCTCGGTCTCTTGGCCCTGAGCTTCGTGCCTTTCGTGGCGTGGCGCTCTTCCGTAACGCAGTTGCGGTTGCGTTCGACATGGCTCGATCTGCAGGAGCGCCTCTCGGTGCTGACGCGCGTGATGGAGGAAAATCTCGGTGGCATCCGCGTGGTGCGCGCCTTCGCCGCGCAGGCACACGAACTCATGAAGTTCGACCGGGCCTCGCACAATGCGCTTTCTCTTGCCCATAAGCGTGTCGGCATCCGCGTCATCAATACCAGCGCCATGAATCTCTCTTTCTTCGTGTCCATGGGTCTGGTGCTCTGGCTCGGCGGCCTGAAGGTCATCAATGGGGAGATCAGCGTCGGCACTCTGGCCTCCTTCCTGACCTTCATGACCATCCTGCAGATGCCGGTGCGCCAGCTCGGCCTGATGGTGAATGCTTTCGCACGTGCCTCGACCTGCGGTTCGCGCCTGTTTGAGCTCCTCGATCTCGATATTCCCATCAAA
Source organism: Rhizobium sp. ERR 942 (assembly GCF_007828395.1). Lineage (NCBI taxonomy): Bacteria > Pseudomonadati > Pseudomonadota > Alphaproteobacteria > Hyphomicrobiales > Rhizobiaceae > Rhizobium > Rhizobium sp. ERR 942. Next base: position 873,231 of record NZ_VIUA01000003.1, on the reverse strand, counting down.
GATGCGCCGGACGCAAAGCCGCTCGTCGTGACCGAAGGCACGCTGCGTTTTGAGAATGTCGACTTCAGCTATCCAGGTTCGGAAATGCGGCCGGTGCTGAAGAATATCTGTTTCGAGGCAAAGCGCGGGGAGACGGTCGGCATTGTCGGTCCGCCCGGCAGCGGCAAGTCCACCATTGCCCATCTCATTCCACGCTTTTACGACGTCACGGCCGGGCGGATCACGCTTGACGGCCAGGATATCCGCAAGGCGACGTTGCAATCGCTGCGGCAGAACGTTGCCGTCGTACAGCAGGATTCCTTCCTGTTCACGACCAGCATCGAGAACAACATCGCCTATGGCGACCCCTGGGCGAAGGAAACCCGCATAGAGCGCGCCGCAGAGTCGGCGCAGCTGCACAATTACATCCTCGGCCTGCCAGCCGGCTATACGACAATCGTTGGCGAGCGCGGCGTGTCGCTGTCCGGCGGGCAGCGTCAGCGCCTGACGATCGCCCGGACATTGATGCTGAAGCCGGCCGTGATGGTATTCGACGATTCCACCGCCGCGATTGACGCCGCGACGGAGCAGCGCATCCGCAGCGCCATGAAGCGTTTCGCCGGGGACCGAGTAACACTGATCGTCGCGCACAGGCTGAGTTCGCTGATGCATGCCGACCAGATCCTCTTCATCGAGGATGGCGCGATCGTCGAGCGCGGCACGCACGAGCAGCTCCTGGCCGCAGGTGGGCGGTACAAGGCGCTCTACGATCTGCAGGTTCGCCCTGAGGATGATGTCGTCAAGACGTCGGGCGGCACGCTCGAAAGGGCGAAAAGGGAGGTATGACAATGTCGGAAACCATCGAAACCGAGCGCAACGATGTGCGCGAGGATGGTCGTCGCCCTCCCCGCGCCGTGGTCGGGTCCCATCGCGTCGAAGAGGAGATATTCGGCAAGGTCTTTGACAGCAAGATCATCCGCCGCATCTGGGCCTTCGTCAGCCCCTATCGGCGGCAGATCTACATCTCCGTTGCGGCCGTTCTACTCTTCACCGCATCGCAAATCGTCATACCGCTCGTCATCCGCCATGCGATCGACAGTGCGATGGCGCCCGGAGCCATAGATTATTCCGCACTCTGGTTGTCTCTGGGAGTTTTCACGGCGGCCATCCTCGTCAATTACGGGGCAAGCTATGTGCAGGAAACCTATGTCGGCCAGGTCGCCGAGGAAGTGCTGTTCGACATTCGCCGGGCGATGTTTGCGCATCTGCAGCGGGTCTCGCTATCCTTCATGGACAAAACGGAAGTCGGTCGCCTGATGTCGCGCCTGCAGGGCGACGTTAACTCCATGCAGGAATTCCTTGAAACTTCAGTGCTTTCCGTCGGTGACATTGCCCTGCTCTTCGGCATCGTCATCGTCATGCTGTCGCTGGATTTCCGGCTCGGCCTGCTGACGCTCTCCGTCATGCCGATCCTTTTCATCGTGCGGCTGTTCTGGCTGCCGAAGGCGCGTGTCGCCTTCATGAACGCGCATGAAACCAACTCCGTTACCAATGGTGCACTGGCGGAAGCGATCCATGGGGTGCGCGCCGTCCAGGGCATGCATCGGCAGAGCGTGAACTTCTCGCTTTTCGACGACAAGGCCCATGCGAACCTTCAGACGCACCTGACGGCGGCCCGCTATGCCCAGGTCATGGTGCCGATCGTCGACACGCTGACTGGCATGGCCATGGCGATCGTCATCATCGTCGGCGGCTCGATGGTGCTGAACCACAAGCTCGATGTCGGTATTATGGTCGCTTTCCTGTTCTACATTCAGCGCTTCTTCGACCCGATCCGTTCGCTGACCATGCAATATTCGGTCATGCAGCGCGCCATGGCGTCCGGCCAGCGGCTGACCGAGGTGCTCGATGTTCCAGTCGACATCAAGGATGCGCCCGATGCGATCGCGCTGTCGCCGGATATGGACGGCTCGGTGGAATTCCGCGATGTGATCTTCGGCTACAATCCGAAGCACCCTGTGCTGAAGAATGTCAGCTTTAGGGTCAACCCGGGAGAAACGGTGGCTCTGATCGGGCCGACGGGCTCGGGCAAGTCGAGCTCGATGGCGCTCATCCATCGCTTCTATGATGTGCAGCATGGTCAGGTATTGGTCGGCGGCCATGACGTGCGCTCCCTTACACAGGATTCGCTCGGACGCCAGATCGCCATGGTGCTACAGGAGCCTTTCCTCTTCACCGGCACGGTGCTGGAGAACATCCGTTACAACAAGACGGAGGCGACGCGCGAAGAGGTCATCGAGGCCGCTAAAGCGGTCGGCGCGCATGAGTTCATCATGCGCCTTCCGGATGGCTACGACTCCGTTCTCGGCGAGCGCGGCGGCGGTCTTTCACTCGGCCAGCGCCAGCTCGTCAGCTTCGCCCGTGCCCTTGTTGCCGACGCCAAGATCCTCGTGCTCGACGAAGCGACGGCGAATATCGACAGCTACACCGAAATGCTGATCCAGAAAGCGTTGGTGAAGCTGCTCGAAGGCCGCACCGGTCTCGTCATCGCCCATCGTCTGGCCACCATCCGCGAGGCGGACCGCATTATCGTGCTTCAAAACGGCCAGTTGCTTGAGAGCGGCAACCACAATCAGCTGATGGCGAACGGCAAGCTTTACTCGAAGCTCTATAACCTCAATTATGCGTCCTTCGACGATATTCCGGAGGAGGAAGTCTCCGCTTCGGTACCGCTGGAGTCGCGAACCTAAAGCAATTCCCGGAAAAGTGCGTAGCGATTTTCGTCAAGAATTGCGTGGAAACAATGAGGTAGAGCAGTTCAAAGACTCCATAAAGAGCTGAACCGCTCCAGACATGCCGCACAAGACTGTGAGGACATAATCAATAATGGCCGACAGTATCCTGGTTCTCTACGGTTCCTACCGCTCGGATCGCGTCGGCATCCGGCTCGCGAATTTTATCGTAGCGGGCCTGATTGAGCGTGGAAACGACGTGGAGCTCATCGATGCGCAGGCGGTTGGACTGCCGATGCTCGATCGAATGTATAAGGAATATCCCAAAGGATCTGCTCCTCCGGCAATGGAGAGGCTTGCCGCAAAAATTCGAGGCGCCGATGCCTTCGTTTTCGTCACCGGCGAATATAATTGGGGTATGCAGCCCGGCCTGAAGAACCTGACCGATCATTATCTGGAAGAATGGTTCTGGCGCCCGGCGGCGATTGCCAGCTACTCCGGCGGCCGCCTCTCCGGCGCACATGCGGCGCCTGCCTGGCATGGCACTCTTTCAGAGATGGGAATGGTCGTCATCTCAAGCACGCTTGCCGTCGCCAACATATCGGCAGCATTGGACGCTGACGGCAAACCCACCGGGAGCGGAGGGGATGCCCTTGCGAAAGCGTTTCCCCGTTTTGCCGACGATCTCGCCTGGTGGACCGAGGCGGCAAAACACCAGCGTGCCCGTAAGGCGCCTCCGTACTGAAAACCCGCGGCTTGGCCACAGCCAGGCGCATTTCGCTCATTCCCATCTAGCCTCGCGCTCCAGCAGATTGAGTTCCTGCTTCGAGCAAATCTAGCTTCGCGATAGTAACTTGCATCATGATAGTTACTCATGCTATCTGCCTCGCCCATGCAGAGAACCAGCTTCAGCAATTTCAAATGCCCCGCCGCCCGTGCGCTTGAAAGCGTAGGCGACTGGTGGAGCATCCTGATCCTGCGTGATGCGCTGCAGGGATTGCGCCGGTTCGACGAATTCCAGAAAAATCTCGGCGTTGCACCGAACATCCTGACGCGGCGCCTCAAGCATCTCACAGACGAAGGCCTGTTCGAGCGGCGACTCTATCAAGAGCGGCCGCCGCGCTACGAATATGTGCTGACGGAGAAGGGCCGGGATTTCTTCCCCGTGTTGATGGCGCTCTTCACCTGGGGCAATCGGCACTTGCCTACCGAAGAAGTCGCAATGCGCCTCGTCGACGCCAATACCGGTGAGGATCGCGACCCGCTTCTCATCGACCGCGTCACCGGCCGCACCTTCCAGCCCGAAGACACGATGCTCGTGCCGGGACCGGCAGCCGACGACGCAGTGCATGAACGCATCGCCCAGATGAAAGCATGGTTTCTGGGCTTCGACGCCTGACAGAATAGGAGCAAGACATGGATCGTATCGTCGTCACCGGCATGGGGCTGGTTTCCCCCCTGGGCGTGGGTGTCAATGCAAGCTGGAAGCGGCTGATCGAGGGCCGCTCCGGCCTCCGACAGCTGCCTGAGGAGATGGTCGGCGATCTCTCGGCCAAGGTCGGCGGCGTCGTTCCCGATATCGCTCAAGATCCAGAGGCTGGCTTCGATGCCGATCGCTATGTACCGGTCAAAGACCAGAAGAAGATGGATCGCTTCATCCTGTTCGCCATGGCTGCAGCCGAAGAAGCGATTCTCCAGTCGGGCTGGCAACCGACGGATATCTACGCTCTGGAGCGGACTGCGACGGTGATCGCATCGGGCGTCGGTGGCTTTCCCGCCATCGCTGATGCGGTTCGCACGGCGGAAACGAAAGGTGTGCGGCGTTTGTCGCCGTTCACCATCCCTTCCTTCCTGGTCAATCTTGCCGCCGGTCAGGTGAGTATCCGCTATGGCTTCAAGGGGCCGCTCGGTGCGCCGGTCACCGCCTGTGCGGCCAGCGTGCAGGCGATCGGCGATGCCGCGCGGCTGATCCGCTCCGGAGAGGCCGATGTCGCCATCTGCGGCGGTGCCGAAGCCTGCATCGACAAAGTGAGTCTCGGCGGCTTTGCTGCAGCGCGTGCTCTCTCGACCGGCTTCAGCAACCGCCCGGAAGAAGCCTCCCGCCCCTTCGACAGCGGGCGTGACGGCTTCGTCATGGGTGAAGGTGCCGGCATGCTTGTCATCGAGACCTTGGAGCACGCCCTTGCGCGTGGCGCCACCCCGCTGGCCGAGCTTGTCGGTTATGGCACTGCCGCCGATGCCTATCACATGACGGCAGGGCCGGAAGATGGCGATGGTGCGCGCCGGGCCATGCTTGCGGCACTTTCCCAGGCTCGCATTTCGCCGGCAGAGGTCAAGCATCTGAATGCGCATGCGACATCGACCCAGGTCGGCGACCGAGGCGAGATGGAAGCCATCAAAACCGTCTTCGGCCGCGACGGCGCGATCGCCGTCAGTGGCACGAAAGCCGCGACCGGCCATCTTTTGGGTGCGGCCGGCGGCATGGAAGCGATCTTCACCATCATGGCGCTGTGTGATCAAATCGCGCCGCCGACCCGCAATCTGCAGGATCCGGATCCGGCGGCGGAAGGCATCGACATCGTCGGTAGCACCGCGCGACCGATGGCCATGGACTATGCGATCTCCAACGGCTTCGGCTTCGGCGGCGTCAACGCCAGCGCCCTCTTCCGCCGCTGGCAGTAATCGCTTCTGCTTGAGATCAAAGCGCGCTAAGCTTTCTCCATATGGCTGGGGACGGATATGCGCGCTTTTTCTATCGCCGCTTTTCTCTGCTGCATCGCCTTTGCACCGGTCGCTTACGCGGAAGATCCGGTGCAGACGGCACAGAGCCTCATTGAGCAACAAATCGAGGCCTTTCTGCAGGATGATGCGGCGACCGCCTATTCCTTCGCCGCACCCGGCATCAAGGCGCTCTTCCCGGATAAGGACAGCTTCTTCGCCATGGTGAGGAAGAACTATCTGCCGGTCTACCACCCGGGCAACTACGCCTTCGGCAAGAGCCGAGCGATCGACAACGGTGCCGTCGTCTATCAGGAGGTGCTGATCACCGGCACCGATGACAAGGACTGGACAGCGATCTATCAGATAACCCGCCAGCCCGACGGCAGCTATAAGATCAACGGCGTGCAAATTCTTGCCAAAACGGCGAGCGAGGGCATCTGAGGCATATTGCTCGCCCCCAAACGCAAACAGCGCGTCTCAAAGGAGAGACGCGCTGTCATAGGGCTTGGGCCGGATCTTATTAACCGCGAATTCTAAGCGGATTTCCTGCAGACGTATTGCCGTCGAGTTCCGGCCGCGGCTGCGGAATGACGACCGTTGAAGCCGGCATAGGCGTATTCGTGTACGTGGTCTCGCCGTTCGGAAGCGGTCCTGAAATTGCCATGTCCGTAGGCGCGGGCGTCGGGATCGGAACTGCAGTTGGGATAACGATGGCGCTCTGCGGCATGGTCACCATCGGGTTCGAGACCGGCGTAAATGCCGCAACGGCAGACGTCGTGGACGCCGGCTGCGTTTCCGGCAGGACGAACGGAGATTGCGGCGCGCCCTGCGTGGGCACATAATTCATCGCAACCTCGTAAGCCGGAAGCGGCGCAGGCGTCTGCAATTCGCCATCGCGACCACGCTTCTCATAGAACGCGTTACCGCCGGCATAAGCGACGTAGTGCATATTGTCGTACGGGAATCTCAGGCCTTCGGTATGAAAGAACATCGCGTCCTTCACCTGGGGATGCCGTTCGCCGCGCAGGATCTTCGAGGCAGCAACTTCGAGATCTGGCTTTGCCTGATCCTTGACTTCCCTGGTCATCACGCCTGGCGCGAACTGCTTTTCCTGGGCGACAACGCCGCAGATCGTGGGCGGATAGGCCCCGGAGGTCAGCCTGTTCATCACGACCGTACCGACTGCCATGTAACCACTCGGGTCGGACCGCTCCGATTCGAAGTACATTGCACGTTCGAGACAGTCCTTGTCCTTCATCGTGTAATTATAGGTAACCTTCGCGCCACGAATGGGCTTGGTGGTATTGCTGGGGGTAGCTGTTGTCTTCTGCGTCGTCGTGCAGCTGGTAGCGGCTAGGCCGACAACCAATAGTCCCGAAAGACATGCCCCGAATTTGCGTTGCGCCCTCAACGGCAAGTGCCTCCTATTTTCGGTAGTACAGCCCTTATCGATTAAGAGAATGCGTTTTAGCCGGATTTTTTCAAAATTCCAAGCAGCCACGCAATCAAATCAGCCAATGACGTTTTTCAAAGGCGGATGGACCGTTTATTCCGATTCGCTATTTTTCCCAATGCTTTATTGTCGTCGAGCTCACTTTGAAACATGGCCGGAAACGGAAATTGCCCAAAGCAAGCCCGTTCCAGCCGGCTCAAAATGATGTTTGTTAAGGATAGCAATCAATCGATAATAAATGATTTACCAACAGAGCAAGCTCCATGCGCCAGCCGACCTCGACGAGGATTCGCCCCGGCGCGAAACAATAAAACGACCAATTGCCACGTATGGCCGAAGGTGGTTTCCAGATCTCGCAGCCGCTCGATTTCGCCCGTTCGAACAACAGATCGACGGCTTCTCGAGAGGGCTGCATGAAGCCGATATGATAGGTATTGCAACCGACGGAAACGCCATCGGCGCCGCCGAACTTCTCGACAGGCCGACTGATGACAAGCTCAAGCCTGGCATCATCGCGAAGGATGGCAAGGCCATTTGCGCCCCGCGTTTCCACCTCCGTCAGGCCAAAAACGGAAATAAAGAAATCCCGCGTCGCGGCGACATCGGGAACATACAGATCCAGGTGGTTCAGTCTCATGACAGCTCCAAAAGGCTTTCCCGCGGAGACATGTCGGTCGATCCGGCCCACGCCAACGCGGGACACTCGACCACAATGGTCAAGTTCCGCGTCGCGGGCTCTCATCGCCAGTGGCAAGGAGCAGTGCTTCCAGACTGGAAGGGGTTGGGCCTACCGAAACCAACCCTGCCTTTTTCGACAGGCTTCTGTTAGCGCGAAATCGCCAGAGGAGCAAGATCGCGTAGCGTATCCTCAGCATAGCTGGATCACGCCGGTTCGAGATCGCCCCTCGCCCAGTTCTCCATCGTTTCAGCCATGAAATCGGCAAAGCGGCCTTCGGCGATCGACTGGCGGATGCCCTGCATCAGTTCCTGATAGTAGGCAAGATTGTGCCAGGAGAGCAGCATGCCGCCGAGCGCCTCGTTGGCGCGCACGAGGTGATGCAGGTAGGCGCGGGAATAATCGCGCGAGGCCGGGCAGCTCGACTGCTCATCGAGCGGGCGCATGTCTTCGGCATGGCGGGCATTGCGGATATTGACCTTGCCGCGACGGGTAAAGGCCAGTCCGTGACGGCCCGAGCGGGTCGGCATTACGCAATCGAACATATCGATGCCGCGAGCGACGGATTTGAGGATGTCGTCCGGTGTGCCGACGCCCATCAAATAGCGCGGCTTTTCCGCTGGCAGCTCGGGAAGCGTGATCTCAAGCATGCGCAGCATGACTTCCTGCGGCTCGCCGACGGCAAGGCCACCGACCGCATAGCCCTTCAGATCCATGCCGCTCAGCGCCTGAGCCGAGCGGACGCGAAGCTCGGGAACGTCGCCGCCCTGGACGATGCCGAACATCGCCTTGCCGGGCTGGTTGCCGAAGGCGACCTTGCAGCGCTCCGCCCAGCGTAGCGACATTTCCATGGCACGCTCGATCTCCTTCGGCGTTGCCGGCAAGGCGACGCATTCGTCGAGCTGCATCTGGATATCGGAATCGAGCAGGCCCTGGATTTCGATCGAGCGCTCGGGCGACATATGATGCAGGCTGCCGTCGACGTGCGATTTGAACGTGACGCCCTGCTCATCCAGCTTTCGCAGGCTGGACAGCGACATCACCTGGAAGCCGCCGGAATCGGTCAGAATCGGATGCGGCCAGCGGATCAGCTGATGCAAACCGCCAAGGCGGGCGACGCGCTCGGCAGTCGGGCGCAGCATCAGGTGATAGGTATTGCCAAGAATGATATCGGCGCCGGTTTCGCGCACCTGATCGAGATACATCGCCTTGACGGTGCCGACGGTGCCGACGGGCATGAAGGCCGGCGTGCGGATCGTGCCGCGCGGCATGGAAACCTCGCCGAGGCGCGCGCCGCCATCGGTCTTCTTCAATTGAAACTGAAAGCTCTCGCTCATTTCGTCCTAGTCTTTCCGGTGGAGCAGGCTGCCATCGCCATAGGAATAGAAGCGATAGCCCGTCTCGATAGCATGGGTATAGGCCGCGCGCATCGTATCAAGGCCGGCAAAGGCCGATACGAGCATGAACAGGGTCGAGCGCGGCAGGTGGAAATTGGTCATCAGCATGTCGACGGCCTTGAAGCGGTAGCCGGGCGTGATGAATATGCCCGTTGCACCCTGCCAAGGCTGGATGGTGCCATCGTTAGCGGCGGCACTTTCGATCAGCCGCAGCGAGGTGGTGCCAACGCAGACGATGCGCCCGCCTCTCGCCTTGACGGCATTGAGCCTAGCAGCGGTTTCGGCATCGACATAGCCGATCTCGAAATGCATCTTGTGATCGTCGGTATCGTCGGCTTTGACGGGCAGGAAGGTACCGGCTCCGACATGCAGCGTCACGAAATGCCGCTCGACATCAATGGCGTCGAGTGCGGCAAACAGAGACGGCGTGAAATGGAGGCCAGCGGTCGGTGCCGCGACGGCGCCCTCTTCGCGCGCATAGATCGTCTGGTAATCGGCGCGATCGCGCTCGTCTTCCGGGCGCTTCGCCGCGATATAGGGTGGCAGCGGAATATGCCCGACCGCGGCGATCGCCTCGTCCAGCGCTGGACCGGACAGATCGAACCGCAGGGTAATCTCGCCACCCTCGCCCTTTTCCTCGACCGTCGCGTCGAGCGAGCCGAGCGCGCAGACATTCTCGCCATGTCCGAACTGGATGCGGTCACCGATCTTGATGCGCTTTCCGGGCCTGGCAAAGGCCTTCCAGCGATCCGGCGCGGCACGCATATGCAACGTCGCCGAGACCTGCTGGCCAGGGGCGCCTTCGCGATGACGAATGCCTTCCAGCTGCGCCGGTATCACCTTCGTATCGTTGAAGACCATGGCATCGCCGGGACGCAGGAAAGATGGCAGATCCCGCACCTTATGGTCGCTCAGCGTGTTGGCACTATCGTTTGGATCGACGACGAGCAGGCGCGCGCTGTCACGCGGCTCGGCGGGCCTGAGCGCGATACGCTCCTCCGGCAGATCGAAATCGAAAAGGTCAACACGCATTCAATTGGTCCAGGCAGTTCATTCAGGCAAAGCGAAACCCGCCCCTCACGCTAGCGGCGCAAGAGGCGGGTTTCAGGAATAATCACGATCAGACGTCGGCGGCAACCCGCGCGGATACGATCGAATCCGGATCCTTTACCGGCTCGCCGCGCTTGATTTGGTCGACGAATTCCATGCCGGAGATGACCTGACCCCAGACGGAGTACTGCTTGTTCAGCCACGGAGCGTCCGTAAAGCAGATGAAGAATTGCGAGTTGGCCGAGTTCGGGTTCTGCGAACGGGCCATCGAGCACGTTCCGCGAACGTGCGGCGTTGCGGAGAATTCAGCCTTCAGGTCGGGCTTGGACGAACCACCGGTGCCGGCGCGAGCGGTGTTGCCACCAACCTTGCCATGCTCGACATCACCGGTCTGAGCCATGAAGCCATCGATGACGCGATGGAAGACGACGCCATCATACGCCTTTTCGCGCGCAAGTTCCTTGATGCGGGCGACATGCTCGGGAGCAACCTGCGGCAGAAGCTGAATGACAACCTGGCCCTTGGTGGTTTCCAGGATGAGGGTGTTTTCTGGATCCTTGATCTCAGCCATGTTCGTTTCCTTGTTCTTTCTGTTTGCGCATGATCATAACTGGATCATGCAGCTTGCCTTGGCGCGATCTCGTCCAAAAGCCGCGCCGCGCCTTTTGGAATCACGCCCGTGAAATCACTTCTTGGTGACGGTAACCTTGATCATCTTGTCGGGGTTGGTCACTTCGCCGTTCTGGCCTTCGCCGCGCTTGATCTTGTCGACGAGCTCCATGCCCGAGATGACCTTGCCGACGACCGTGTACTGGCCGTTCAGGAAATCGCCATTGGCGAACATGATGAAGAACTGCGAATTGGCAGAATTCGGGTCCTGGGCGCGCGCCATGCCGACGGTGCCGCGCGTGAACGGAACCTTGGAGAATTCTGCCGGAAGGTTCGGCAGATCGGAACCGCCGGTGCCGGCCTTGTTCGGATCATACCCCTTGGAGGCATTGCCATACTGCACGTCGCCCGTCTGGGCCATGAAGCCATCGATGACGCGATGGAATACGACGTTGTCGTAGGCACCCTTCTTCGCCAGCGCTTCGATCTGCGCGACATGCTTCGGAGCAACTTCCGGCATCAACTGGATGACAACCGGGCCGTCCTTGAGCTGGATGGTCAAAAGATCTGCGGCTGCGGCCGAGAACGCGCTGCCTGCGAAGGCGGCAAGGCTCAGGAATCCTGCCAATGCAATATGAAAGAGTTTCATGGATGCTCCGTTCGGGATTGTATTTCGGCTCAGCTGTTGCCGCTGGCCTTATTTTTGAGTTTGCCGTTCAGCGCTTCCAGAACCGCTGACGGCACGAAGGCGCTGACATCGCCGCCCATGGATGCGATCTGCCGCACCAATGTGGCGGTTATGGGCCGAGAGGCCGTACCGGCAGGCAGGAACAGCGTCTGGATATCCGGCGCCATCTGCCTGTTCATGCCAGCCATCTGCATTTCATAATCGAGATCGGTGCCATCGCGCAGGCCACGCACCAGCAAGGTCGCGCCATGGGCGCGGGCGGCATCGACGACCAGATTGTCGAAAGCGACGACGGAAATATCGCCCGCCTTTTGCGGCAGAGCCTCACCGAGTGATCTGCGGATGAGCTCCGCCCGCTCCTCGAAGGAGAAAAGCGGCTTCTTGCCGGGGTGAATGCCAATCGCGACGATCACCTTGGCGGCGACGTTCAACGCCTGCACGAGGACATCCAGATGTCCGTTGGTCATCGGGTCGAAGGACCCAGGATAGAAGGCTGTCGTCATTACCAAGCCGGCTCGTTGTTTCGACGCCTTTTGTCATGGATGAGGCCATATCGCAAGTGATTTGCAACCCAGCGGCCGCCTCTGAACTGCAGATGAACGCGCCGTTCAAGCCCGTTTCAGCTCGACAATGCTTTACTGACATCAACATCGAAACGGGCCTGCTTCAATGGCTCACCGATCTCGATTTCAGGGACATCATGCCATGCTCGTCTTCATCATCGTAGGCGCCATCATCGGTTCATTTTTCGTCGAATACCTCGTTCACCTTTTCGCCGACAATTATGAGATCGAATGGGATTGCGCCTCGGAAAGCGGCAAGGACATCGATTTTGCCCAAGAAATCGCCACTGCTATGCGCAGGACGCATCGCGAATCTGAACGCCAGATGAACAAGGCATTCAAGGTCGCTTCAGACGCGCATTGCTAGATAGCTCTCAATATCGGCGGAACCATTTGGGAAACGCCGCGTTAACAGTCCGAAACTCAGATCGCATATTGCGGCAAGAAGGAAGAAGAGTATGCCCGACAAGATCACCCTCATTAACGTTGTTTGGATGGCCATGATTTCGGGAATGCTCGCAGCAACCGTTGCGCTTTACGATCAGAAACCCGACCAGTCGAAGATCTACGGTCCCTTTGCTTCGGCTCGTCCCTTCGTTGCCTCGAGCCAGTACTAAGGGATCTGAACGCTAGTCCCACCAAAGGAGGGAGCGATCATGTTCACAATTTTGACGCTGCTTACACTTTTCATCAGCATCATGTTTGTCGTGTCAGTCGCATCCACCATTTCGGCGCTTCATCGCGAAAGCGAAGAGAGCAAGAGGCTGCATAAGCGTCACAAGACGCTCTGATCTCCGCGTACCGAGCATCTCTCCCCGCCATATGCTCGGATGGACCCTGAACCGGACGCTTTCCCCGCCAGCGTCCGGTTTTTTATTGCCATTACGGTCCCGGCGCTTTCCCTTCAGGCCGTGCCGCCAAGACGCAAAAGCATGATTTTGCAAGAGGCGCGCCAGCCTCTTCAATCATGCTATGGTGATCGCGGTTCATCGAGGGATCAAGATGCGCATTGTTCTGACAGGCAGCTCCGGGCGACTTGGCCGGGCGATCTTTAATGCGCTGGCGCCAAGCCATAGGATGATTGGCATCGATCGTTCACCGTTTTCGACGACGCATCTCCTCGGAGATTTTACCGATGCGGCTTTGATGCGCCAGGCGTTGACGGGTGCGGATGCAGTCATCCATTGCGCGGCCCTGCATGCCCCTCATGTCGGCGCGGTTTCCGACGATGAATTTCGCCGCATCAATGTGGACGGAACACGGCAGCTTGCGGAAGCGGCACTGGCTGCCGGCGTTAAGAGACTGGTATTTACCAGCACGACCGCACTTTATGGTCGCGCCGTCGCTCCCGGTCATTGCACATGGGTCGATGAAGACACCGTACCGCAACCGAAAAGCATCTATCACCGCACGAAACTGGAAGCCGAGCAGATCCTTAAAGGGATGACTGGCCCGGATTTGCAGGTCCGCGTTTTACGCATGTCTCGAAGTTTTTTCCAGAAACAGCCAATGTAATGGCTGTTCATCGCCTGCATCGCGGTGTCGATATCCGCGATGTCGCGGATGCCCATGTCGCGGCGCTGACGAATGGCGGCAAAGATTTTCAACGACATATTGTTTCCGCCGGCACGTTGTTCAAACCGGAAGATTGCGAGGCGCTCGCAGTGGACGCCGCCTCCATCATCCAGCTGCGTGCGCCCGGCCTTGCCGCCAAATTTGCACAGCGAAACTGGTCGCTGCCTGACAGAATCGATCGCATCTACGCATCGAAATCTGCGGGCGCGGTCCTCGGCTGGCATTTCCGCTTTGGCTATGATGAGGTTTTCGCGCAGCTGGATCGGGAGAGCCTCGAGGTTCTGCCGCCTTTCTCGCAAAACTACGAACGCCCGGAATAACGGGTTGGGAAACGGCCGCCAGATCCGGGCAGGCCATGCTCCAAATGACAATCGCATGAGCCTGCTGCCAAGCTCATGCGATTGAAAATCTTCAGCTTCCAGATGGTCCTGCCGAACCCTTTCCGAGTAGGCACAGCGAAGACTATTCTTCGCTGCTACCCTCGTTACCGGCATCTCCTGCTTCACCGGCAGCAGCATCGTCTTCGGCTGCCGAAGCATCGTCCTCATCGCCTTCCGGCTCGCTGATACGCTCGACAGAGACGACCTTCTCATCCTTGGCGGTCGAGAAGATGGTGACGCCCTTGGTGGCGCGGCTGGCTATGCGGATGCCGCCGACGGGCACGCGGATCAGCTGACCGCCATCCGAGACAAGCATGATCTGATCGCCGTCCTCGACCGGGAAGGCAGCAACAAGCTCGCCAATCTCGCCCGTCTTCGACGTGTCGGTGGCGCGGATACCCTTGCCGCCGCGGCCGGAGATACGGAAATCGTAGGAAGACGAACGCTTGCCGAAACCCTTCTCCGAAACGGTCAGAACAAACTGCTCGAGCGCCTTGAGCTCCTCGTAGCGCTCATCGCTGAGCTGTCCCTCTTCGGTGACTTCTTCGCCGACCAGCGCAATCTCCTCGTCATCGCCCGTTGCGGAGCGGCGCTCGCTGACGGAGCGTTTGAGATAGGCCGCGCGCTCCCACGGCTCGGCATCCACGTGGCGGACGATCGTCATTGAGATGATGCGATCGCCGGATGCAAGGCTGATGCCGCGAACGCCGATGGAGTTGCGGCCGGCAAAGACGCGCACATCGGATACCGAGAAGCGGATGCATTGGCCGAGCGCCGTCGTCATCAGCACGTCGTCGTGTTCGGTGCAGGTCTCGACGGAGAGGATTTCATCACCCTCTTCCTCGAGCTTCATGGCGATTTTGCCGTTGCGATTGACCTGCACGAAATCCGACAGCTTGTTGCGGCGCACGGTTCCGCGCGTCGTCGTGAACATGACGTCGAGATTGTCCCAGCTATCCTCATCTTCCGGCAGAGGCATGATCGTGGTGATGCGTTCGCCGGGTTCCAGCGGCAGCATGTTGATCAGTGCCTTGCCGCGCGATGTCGGCGTGCCGATCGGCAGACGCCAGACCTTTTCCTTGTAGACGATACCGCGGGACGAGAAGAACAGAACCGGCGTATGAGTATTGAGAACGAATAGCCGGGTAACGAAATCTTCGTCACGGGTCGTCATTCCCGAGCGACCCTTGCCGCCGCGGCGCTGCGCACGATAGGTGGTCAGCGGCACGCGCTTGATATAGCCGAGATGGGACACGGTGACGACCATGTCCTCGCGGGCGATCAGATCCTCGTCGTCCATCTCGAGGCCGCCATCGACGATCTCGGTGCGGCGCGGCGTCCCAAATTCGTCGCGAACCGCAGCAAGCTCTTCTTTTACAATGGTTTGGATGCGGGCACGCGACGAGAGAATATCAAGGTAGTCCTTGATCTCGGCGCCGATCTGATTGAGTTCCTCATCGATCTCGTCACGGCCGAGAGCGGTCAGGCGTGCCAGACGCAGCTCGAGAATGGCGCGGGCCTGCTCTTCCGAGAGGTTGTAGGTGCCGTCCTCGTTGATGCGGTGACGCGGGTCGTCGATTAGCCGGATAAGTGATTCGACGTCCGCTGCATTCCAGCGGCGCGTCATCAGCTCTTCACGGGCCGATTGCGGATCGGGCGCTTGCCGAATGACGCGGATGACTTCGTCGATATTAGCGACGGCGATGGCCAGACCGACCAAGACGTGGGCGCGATCGCGCGCCTTGCGCAGCAGATACTTGGTGCGGCGGCTGATGACTTCCTCACGGAACGCCACGAAAGCGCGCAGCATGTCCATCAGGTTCATCTGCTCCGGCTTGCCGCCGTTCAGCGCCACCATGTTGCAGCCAAAGGAGGTCTGCAGCGGCGTGTAGCGATAAAGCTGGTTCAGGATGACATCGGCATTGGCGTCGCGCTTCAGCTCGACGACGACGCGATAGCCCTGGCGGTCGGATTCGTCACGCAGATCCGAGATGCCTTCGATGCGCTTCTCGCGCACGAGTTCGGCCATCTTCTCGATCATCGACGCCTTGTTCACCTGATAGGGAATCTCGGTGATGATGATCTGCTCGCGATCGCCGCGCATCGGCTCAATGGTCGCGACACCGCGCATGACGACCGAGCCGCGGCCCGTCTCATAGGCGGAGCGGATGCCGGCGCGGCCGAGGATCTTCGCACCGGTCGGAAAATCCGGACCGGGGATGATCTCCATCATCTCAGGCAGCTCGATCGCAGGATTGTCGATCAGCGCGATACAGCCATTGATGACTTCGGAGAGGTTGTGCGGCGGAATGTTCGTCGCCATGCCGACGGCGATGCCGCCCGAGCCGTTGACCAGCAGGTTCGGGAAGCGTGCCGGCAGAACCTTCGGCTCTTCCGTCGTCGCATCGTAGTTTTCCTGGAAATCGACCGTTTCCTTGTCGATATCCTCGAGAAGCTCGTGGGCGACCTTTGTCAGGCGCGATTCCGTATAACGCATCGCCGCCGGCGGATCGCCGTCGATCGAGCCGAAATTGCCCTGCCCGTCGATGAGCGGCACGCGCATCGACCAGTCCTGCGCCATGCGGACCAAGGCGTCGTAGATCGAGGCGTCGCCGTGCGGGTGGTAGCTACCCATGACGTCAGCGACGGGACGGGCCGACTTCACATATTTGCGGTTCCAGTGATAGCCGCTCTGATGCGCCGCATAAAGGATGCGCCGATGAACGGGCTTCAGACCATCACGGACGTCGGGAAGCGCGCGGCTGACGATCACGCTCATGGCGTAATCGAGATAGGACCGCTGCATTTCCTCCATGATGGAAATCGGCTCGATGCCTGGCGGGAGCTTCCCGCCGCCGGGTGGTGTTTGCTCAGTCAAAACAGATCACGATCTCTTTTAGAATCACTGCGAAATTTATAGCCGAAAGGCTTGGCGAGCGCCAATTTGGGCCGGTGTTTTTGAACAGGTTTTGCCCCTTTAAGCTATGGAATCGAACATTTCCATGGCGAAATCCATCGACGCGGATGCATGGCCCTTTGCGAAAGCCCATTCCTCGCATAACAATGCTCGCTAACAACGACAGAATAAGCTCTGGGGACTATATGGCGAGCGCGGATACGCTGATCAATGCCTTCACGACTCTGCTTGTCACTGTCGATCCGCCGGGGCTCGCACCGCTTTTCATCGGACTTACGGCCGGCATGAACCGTTCGGAGCGCAAGCAAGTGGCGCTGCGTGGCTCGCTGATCGCCTTCTTCATTCTGGCAGCCTTCGCCCTGTTCGGTGCGAGCGTTCTTGGCGTCCTTGGCATCTCCATCGGCGCTTTTCGCATTGCCGGCGGGCTACTGCTCTTCTGGATCGCCTTCGAGATGGTGTTCGAGCGGCGGCAGGACAGGAAAGAGAAGACGACGGAAGTCGCCATTACAAAGGATCACATCCGCAATATCGCGGTTTTCCCTCTCGCCCTGCCCTTGATCGCCGGTCCCGGTGCAATCTCGGCTACAATCCTGCTGGCCGGCTCGCTGCAGACGACGCTCGACCGAGCGCAATTGATCGGCGTCATCGCCGTCAACCTCGCTCTCGTCTTTGCGGCCCTTGCCATTTCCGATAGGCTCGATCGCATGCTGGGCGCCACCGGACGCGCCATCCTGACCCGCTTGCTCGGGGTTATCCTTGCGGCGCTTGCCGCGCAGTTCGTCGTGGATGGCGCAAAGGCAGCTCTCACGCTTTCATGAAAAAGCCCGCCGGGAAGGCGGTCTTTTAAAGATCAAGCAACTGCACCGATCTCAAAACGGGATATCATCATCCAAATCGCGCGAGAAGTTGCCGCCGCCCTGGCTGCCACCACCACGGTTGCCGCCGCTGCCGCGGGAAGAGCCCTGCGACGAGGACTGGCCGTAATCGTCGCCCCCGTAGTCGCCGCCGTAACCACCGCCAAAGTCACCGCCGCTGCGGCCGCCACGGCTGCCGCCTTCCATGGAACCGCCGCCTTCGCCACGGCCATCAAGCATGGTCAGGGTCGAATTGAAGCCCTGCAGCACGACTTCCGTGGAGTAGCGGTCCTGACCGTTCTGATCCTGCCATTTGCGGGTTTGCAGCGCACCTTCGATGTAGACCTTGGCGCCTTTCTTCAAATACTGCTCGGCAACCTTGCAGAGGCCTTCATTGAAGATGACGACGCGGTGCCATTCGGTCTTTTCCTTGCGCTCGCCGGAATTGCGGTCGCGCCAGGTTTCCGAGGTAGCAATGTTGAGGTTGGCGATCGGGCGGCCGTCCTGCGTGCGGCGGATTTCCGGGTCCGCCCCGAGATTTCCAATCAGAATTACCTTGTTCACACTACCGGCCATGATACCACCCTGCTTGCCGCCCATCGACGGCTTTGAAATTCAATCGGAGCACCTTACCCCTTGCAGGGATAAGGTGCTATTTATGCGGCCTTCCCAGCTCCGTTCATCCACAAAGAAATCGCCGCGATAATTTTGTTCTTTCTTTGTTCTAATTTATCCCTATGATGATGTCAACGGAATCGAAAACCCGGCTCTACCCTTCATTTCAGCCTCGACTCGCGGGCTGACATCACTAAATAAAGGCAGACTCCAAGGGACCTGCATACGACGATGAGCGAACTGAAGACTATTTCCATACGTGGTGCGCGCGAGCACAATCTCAAGGGCATCGATCTTGACCTGCCACGCAACAAGCTGATCGTCATGACCGGCCTTTCCGGCTCCGGGAAATCGTCGCTCGCCTTCGACACCATCTATGCCGAGGGCCAGCGCCGCTATGTCGAAAGCCTTTCTGCCTACGCACGCCAGTTCCTCGAAATGATGCAGAAGCCGGATGTCGACCAGATCGACGGCCTCTCGCCGGCGATCTCGATCGAGCAGAAGACCACCTCGCGCAATCCGCGCTCGACGGTCGGCACGGTCACCGAAATCTACGACTATATGCGTCTGCTGTTTGCCCGCGTCGGCGTTCCCTATTCGCCGGTCACTGGCCTGCCGATCGAGAGCCAGACGGTCAGCCAGATGGTCGACCGCGTTCTCGCTTATGAGGAGGGCACCAGACTTTACATTCTGGCACCGCTCGTGCGCGGACGTAAGGGCGAATACAAGAAGGAGTTGGCGGAGCTCATGAAAAAGGGCTTCCAGCGCGTCAAGGTCGACGGTCAGTTCTACGAGATTGCCGATGTGCCGGCGCTTGACAAGAAATACAAGCACGACATTGATGTGGTCGTCGACCGTATCGTCGTGCGTCCCGACATGGCGGCGCGCCTTGCCGACAGCTTCGAGACCTCTTTGCGGCTTGCCGACGGTCTTGCCGTCGCGGAATTCGCCGACAAGCCGTTGCCGCCGGAGGAGACCGCTGCCGGCGGCTCAGCCAACAAGTCGCTGAACGAAACGCATGAGCGCGTGCTGTTCTCGGAGAAATTTGCCTGCCCGGTTTCCGGCTTCACCATTCCGGAAATCGAGCCGCGTCTGTTCTCGTTCAACAATCCCTTCGGCGCCTGCCCGTCCTGTGACGGTTTGGGCTCGCAGCAGAAAATCGATCCGGAACTGATTGTACCGGAGCCGGAGCGGACATTGCGTGATGGTGCGATCGCGCCCTGGGCCAAGTCGACCTCGCCCTATTACAATCAGACGCTGGAGGCGCTCGGCAAGCACTACGGCTTCAAGCTCGGCAATCGCTGGAACGAGCTGTCCGACAAGGCCAAGGATGTCATTCTGAACGGCACGGAAGACAAGATCGAATTCCATTATGCCGACGGTGCGCGCTCCTACACCACGCACAAGAATTTCGAAGGCATCGTGCCGAATCTCGAGCGGCGCTGGAAGGAAACGGATTCCGCCTGGGCGCGCGAGGAGATTGAACGCTTCATGTCGGCCGCCCCCTGCCCGGCCTGCAACGGCTATCGCCTGAAACCGGAAGCCCTGGCGGTCAAGATCGACAAGCTGCACATCAGCCAGGTGGCGGAGATGTCGATCCGCGTTGCCCGCGACTGGTTTGACGCGCTGCCGGGAACATTCACTGACAAGCAGAACGAGATTGCTGTCCGCATCCTCAAGGAAATCCGCGATCGCCTGCGCTTCCTCAACGATGTCGGCCTCGAATATCTCAGCTTGTCGCGCAATTCGGGCACGCTATCCGGCGGTGAGAGCCAGCGCATCCGCTTGGCGTCGCAGATCGGCTCTGGCCTGACGGGCGTTCTCTACGTGTTGGACGAACCGTCCATCGGCCTGCATCAGCGCGACAATGCCCGCCTGCTGGAAACGCTGAAGCACCTGCGGGATATCGGCAACACAGTGATCGTCGTCGAACATGACGAGGATGCGATCCTGACGGCCGACGATGTCGTCGATATCGGTCCCGCAGCCGGCGTGCATGGCGGCCAGGTGGTGGCGCACGGTACGCCGCAGGACATCATGGCGAACCCGAAGTCACTGACCGGTAAATATCTGTCCGGCGAGCTCGGCGTGCCGGTTCCGGACGAGCGTCGCAAGCCCAAGAAGGGCAAGGAAATCAAGGTCGTCGGCGCGAGAGGCAACAACCTCAAGAATGTCACGGCGTCCATCCCTCTCGGCGTGTTCACCGCCGTGACGGGCGTTTCCGGCGGTGGTAAGTCCACCTTCCTGATCGAGACGCTTTACAAGTCGGCGGCACGCCGCGTCATGGGTGCCCGCGAGATTCCTGCCGATCATGACCGTATCGACGGTTTCGAGCATATCGACAAGGTCATCGATATCGATCAGTCACCGATCGGCCGCACGCCGCGCTCGAATCCGGCGACCTATACCGGCGCCTTCACTCCGATCCGCGACTGGTTCGCCGGATTGCCGGAAGCCAAGGCGCGCGGCTATCAGCCCGGCCGTTTCTCCTTCAACGTCAAGGGCGGCCGCTGCGAGGCTTGCCAGGGCGACGGCGTCATCAAGATCGAGATGCACTTCCTGCCCGATGTTTACGTCACTTGCGACGTCTGCCACGGCAAGCGCTACAATCGCGAGACCCTAGACGTCACCTTCAAGACCAAGTCGATCGCCGATGTGCTCGACATGACGGTCGAGGAAGGCGTCGATTTCTTCGCGGCCGTTCCCGCCGTGCGCGACAAGCTGCAGAGCCTGAAGGACGTCGGCCTGGGCTATATCAAGGTCGGGCAGCAGGCCAATACGCTTTCGGGTGGCGAGGCGCAGCGCGTCAAACTAGCCAAGGAGCTGTCGAAGCGATCGACCGGCCGCACGCTCTACATCCTCGACGAGCCCACAACCGGGCTGCACTTCCACGATGTCGCCAAGCTTCTGGAGATGCTGCACGAACTGGTCAATCAAGGAAATTCGGTTGTCGTCATCGAACACAATCTCGAAGTCATCAAGACTGCCGACTGGATCCTCGATTTCGGTCCGGAGGGCGGTGATGGCGGCGGCGAGATCGTGGCTGTCGGCACGCCGGAGACGATTGTCAAGGAAAAGCGCTCCTATACGGGGCAGTTCCTAAAGGAGTTGCTGGAGCGGCGCCCGGTGAAGAAGGTTGCGGCGGCGGAGTGAGATTGACCGGCCGAATGGCCAAGGAGGAGAGAATGACCAAAGCGGGCGAAATCCGCACAGGCATAGGCGGCTGGACCTTCGAACCTTGGCGCGGGACCTTCTATCCCGACACGCTGAAGCAGAAGGACGAGCTGAATTATGCCAGCCGCCAGCTGAAAGTGATCGAGGTCAACGGCACCTATTACAGCACGCAAAAGCCTGAAGTGTTTGCCAAATGGGCGGCCGATGTTCCCGATGGCTTCATCTTCTCCCTGAAGGCGACACGTTTCGTCACCAACCGGCGGGTTCTTTCCGAAGCCGGTGAATCGATGCAGAAGTTCCTGGAATCCGGCATCAGCGAGCTCGGCGATCACCTCGGCCCGCTGCTCTGGCAGTTCGCACCGACGAAGAAATTCGATCCGGATGATTTCGAGGCTTTCCTCAAGCTGCTACCGGCGAAGCAGGATGGTCTTGCGCTGAGACACGTCGTCGAGGTCCGGCACGATTCCTTCAAAGTGCCGGAGTTCGTCGCGCTGCTCGAAAAATACAATGTCGCGCCCGTTTGCGCCGAGCATTTCGAGTATCCGATGATTGCGGATGTCACGGCAGACTTCGTCTATGCCCGCCTGCAGAAGGGATCGGACGATATCAAGACCTGCTATCCGCCGAAGGATCTGAAAGCCTGGGCGGATCGCTTGAAAAGCTGGGCCGCCGGAAGGGTACCGGACGATCTGCCGCTGATCGATGCAAAGCGTAAGGTCAAGGAGGAACCGCGCGATGTCTTCGCCTTCATGATCCATGAAGGCAAGGTAAATGCGCCGCCCGGTGCGATCGCCCTGCAGCAGGAAGTGGCGAAATAGCGCTATAGCGGTTTGACGGCTGCGACGAGGTCTTCGGCCGTCAGCCCCTTCCCGGCATGTTGACCGGCAAGACCATGCAGCCAGACGCCAGCGGCGGCCGCCTCGAAGGCCGGCGCCCCTTGCGCCATCAGGCCGCCGACAATGCCGGCAAGTACGTCGCCGGAGCCGGCGGTCGCAAGCCAGGGTGGCGCATTGGCGTTGATCAGTGCCCTGCCGTCCGGAGCGGCGATCACGCTATCGGCACCCTTGTAGATGATGGCGGCATGGGCTCTGGCGGCCGCCGCCCTCGCCTTATCGACCTTGCTCAAGCTTTCGTCCGCAGCGATATCGGGAAAGAGCCGACCGAACTCTCCCTCATGGGGTGTCAGCACCAAGCGTGTCGGTCCTTCGGCAAAGGCATCGAACAGCCGTTGCGGCTCGTCGCGAAATGAGGTGATGCCGTCGGCATCCAGCACCAGGTGGCGATCCGCGAGCGCGAGGCAGAATTGCCGCGCCTTTTCGCCGGCGCCGAAGCCA
The DNA here is from genome assembly GCF_007828395.1 of Rhizobium sp. ERR 942. Lineage (NCBI taxonomy): Bacteria > Pseudomonadati > Pseudomonadota > Alphaproteobacteria > Hyphomicrobiales > Rhizobiaceae > Rhizobium > Rhizobium sp. ERR 942. The sequence continues at coordinate 850,514 of NZ_VIUA01000003.1, read as the reverse complement.
GGCCCAAGAATGAAGGTCGAAAGGCGTTTATCGGCAAGCCATTCGAGCAATGAGGCTTCATCCGCGATGGAATGCAGCATGATTGCCGTCAGCAGGCCGGCATTGACATCAAGCGCTTCCGGCGGCGAGGCGATGGTGACGAGCCCTGCCCCCGCCTTCAACCCAGCCATGGCCGACATGCGCGCGGCACCCGTCGCGTTCGGCCCGCCCGAGAAGACGACGAGATGGCCGCGCTTGTATTTGTGCGTCTCGACGCCCGCCGAAGGTATGGCCGCCTGCCACTGTGCCGGCTTGTTTTCGGCGAGCGAGCGGTCGGCGTGCGCGCGGACGATACGGTCGGGAATGCCGATGTCGAAGACCTCCAGCTCACCGCACAGATCGCGACCGGGCAAGAGAAGATGGCCCGGCTTGCGTGTCATGAAGGTCACCGTGCGCGCGGCGTGGAAGGCTGCACCGAGAACCTGACCGCTGCGACCATCGAGACCCGACGGAAGATCGACTGAAATCACGGGAATATCAGCAGCCGCGACGCGAGCGATAACGGCGGCCACGTCATCCGGAACCGGCCGCGACAGGCCCGCGCCGAAGATCGCATCGATCACGACGTCGCCAGCCAGTGGAACAAAGCCCCCGATCGTCTCGCCCTTGACCGGGCAATCAGCAAAAGCACTGATAGCATCGCCCTTGAGCCGCTGGGGATCGCCAAGATGGAAAAGCCGCACGTCGGCCCCGGCCTGTTTCAGCGCGCGCGCTGCCACATAGCCGTCGCCGCCGTTGTTTCCCGGCCCACAGAGAACGGCATATCGGACGGCTCCGGGAAAGTGCCGGAGCGCGACGGCAGCAACCGCCTGCCCTGCCTTCTCCATAAGCCCGTAGGAATCGATGCCGGATGCGGCTGCGGCGCGGTCGACGGCAGACATGGCGTCGGGGGTGAGGAGCAGATCGGTGAGCGGCAACATCATGGCGGATATTATAGATGCGAATTCTGCCTCAAAAACAACCGCTATTCCGGTGGCCATTTTGGTCGATAAATATGCATTTGCATAATAATTAAACAATAACATTCAAGGCCTTGCCGAAGCACAAACCTGCGGCGCGTGGCTCTTTTTTGCGAAATTTTGCTTATCCCACGCATTTCCGCGCGAAATCGCTTCCATTTTTCCGAAAAATCCTCATCAATTCATCGTCTCGGTGCGAATTCGCCGAGATTTTTTACAGCGGTCCGTCCTCAATTGGCATGGTACGTGCATTACGTTGGCCGAGCGGGGAGTAGTCCTGCTGTATCAGGAGAAGCGGAGAGACATTTTCTCATGAAAAAGATCGAAGCGATCATTAAGCCCTTCAAGCTCGACGAAGTGAAGGAAGCCCTTCAGGAAGTCGGCCTGCAGGGTATCACCGTCACGGAAGCGAAGGGCTTCGGTCGTCAGAAGGGCCATACGGAACTTTACCGTGGCGCCGAATACGTCGTCGACTTCCTGCCGAAGGTGAAGGTCGAAGTTGTATTGGCGGACGAAAATGCGGAAGCGGTGATCGAGGCCATACGCAAGGCTGCGCAAACAGGCCGTATCGGCGACGGAAAGATTTTCGTTTCCAACGTGGAAGAAGTCATTCGAATCCGCACCGGCGAAACGGGCATCGACGCCATTTAATCTGCCCGGCCTATTCTCGGCCGCGGCTCGTTTAATCGTCATCTAAGTCAAGGGAAGTAATTTAATGACGACCGCAAGCGAAATTTTGAAACAAATCAAGGATAACGACGTCAAGTTCGTCGACCTGCGCTTTACGGATCCGAAGGGCAAGCTCCAGCACCTGACCATGGATGTGATCTGTGTCGACGAAGACATGTTCGCCGACGGCGTCATGTTCGACGGCTCCTCGATTGCCGGTTGGAAGGCCATCAACGAATCCGACATGGTGCTGATGCCCGATCCGGATACGGTTCATATGGACCCGTTCTTCGCGCAGTCCACCATGGTCATCCTTTGCGATATCCTCGATCCTGTCTCCGGCGAAGCCTATAACCGCGACCCGCGCGGCACCGCCAAAAAGGCGGAAGCCTATCTCAAGGCCTCCGGCATCGGCGACACCGCCTTCTTCGGCCCGGAAGCCGAATTCTTCGTCTTCGACGACGTCAAGTACAAGGCCGATCCATACAATACCGGCTTCAAGCTCGATTCCAGCGAGCTGCCGTCCAACGACGACACCGATTACGAAACGGGCAACCTCGGCCACCGTCCGCGTATCAAGGGCGGCTACTTCCCGGTCCCGCCGATCGATAGCTGCCAGGACATGCGCTCGGAAATGCTGACGGTTCTCGCCGAAATGGGCGTCGTCGTCGAAAAGCATCACCACGAAGTCGCAGCCGCCCAGCACGAGCTCGGCATCAAGTTCGACACGCTGGTACGCAACGCCGACAAGATGCAGATCTACAAATATGTCGTGCATCAGGTCGCCAATGCCTATGGCAAGACGGCAACCTTCATGCCGAAGCCGATCTTCGGCGACAACGGCTCGGGCATGCACGTTCATCAGTCGATCTGGAAAGGCGGCAAGCCGACCTTCGCCGGCGACGAATATGCAGGCCTGTCCGAAAGCTGCCTCTATTACATCGGCGGCATCATCAAGCATGCCAAGGCCATCAATGCCTTCACCAACCCGTCGACGAACTCCTACAAGCGTCTCGTCCCGGGCTATGAAGCTCCGGTTCTGCTCGCCTATTCCGCGCGCAACCGCTCCGCTTCCTGCCGCATTCCGTTCGGCTCGAACCCGAAGGCAAAGCGCGTCGAAGTCCGCTTCCCTGACCCGACCGCCAACCCCTATCTCGGCTTCGCAGCCATGCTGATGGCCGGGCTCGACGGCATCAAGAACAAGATCCATCCCGGCAAGGCCATGGACAAGGATCTCTACGATCTGCCGCCGAAGGAGCTGAAGAAGATCCCGACAGTGTGCGGCTCGCTGCGCGAAGCGCTGGAAAGCCTGGACAAGGACCGCAAGTTCCTGACCGCTGGCGGCGTTTTCGACGACGACCAGATCGATGCCTTCATCGAACTGAAGATGCAGGAAGTCATGCGTTTCGAAATGACCCCGCATCCGGTCGAATACGACATGTACTACTCGGTCTGATATCGGACACGAAAGCCCCGGCCTGCCGGGGCTTTCTCCATGATCGGGAAGCCGGTGGCAGGTCTCCCGCCCGATAGCGTCTTCGCATTGAGCGATCACATGCTGCTCGACCAAATAACTCGGGCCGAATGTGACAGTTCGATGAAGGAATGGGGGCAAAATCCTTGATATCAGTGGTGAAAGTCACCACATGATTGCTTGAAAGGAAGTCGTGCCATGAAACAACGAAACGCAAAATTCAATATTGGCGACGTGGTTCGACACCGGATGTTCCCCTTCCGCGGTGTCATCTTCGATGTCGATCCGGAATTCGCAAATACAGAGGAATGGTGGAATTCCATTCCCGCGGAAGTGCGTCCCGATAAGGACCAGCCCTTCTATCACCTTCTCGCCGAAAACGACGAGACGGAATATGTCGCATACGTGTCGGAGCAGAACCTCATCAACGATGAGAGCGGCGTTCCCTTACGCAATCCGCAGGTCGCTCAGATCTTCGACCAGGCCCCGACCGGGCAGCTCAAGCCCAAGATGAGCTTCGCCCATTAAACACGTGTAAAACCTATCCTATTCGAAAGGGAATGCGCTCCCAACGCCTTCCCTTTTTATTTGGCTTCCGAGCATCGGATATGGCCATTAGAGCAAAGAAAAAGCCCGGATCACTCCGGGCTTTTTCTCATGAAACGAGACTATCGTCAGCTTACTGCTGCTTGGCAGCCTTCTGCGCATCTTCGAGCTTCTTGCGTGCTTCTTCAGCCTTCTTCTGCATGCTGTCCTGCAGGCTCTTCTGGCTTTCGGCAAGCTTCGAATCGGAGATCGCCGGACCGTCATAAGCGGCACCGAAACCGGTCAGCGAGATCTTGATCGGGTTCGGAGCGCGGCGGAAGTTCACAGAGGTGAAGGTGACGTCGGTGCCCTTCTTCAATGAAGCGACCATCGCGTCCGTCACGGGAACTTCCGCGGTGCACTTGTCCGGAAGGCAGACGGCATAGTCGAGCTTCTGGCCCTTGCCGCCATCGACCTGCATGGTGATGCCGGGCGGGATCAGGCGGGCGGTCGGAACCGAGATCTGCAGGATCTTTCGGTTGACCTTGCCATCGACGGAGATGAGGCCGACAGCCGTCACGAGCTGGCCGTTGTTTGCCATGATCAAATTCTGGACGATGCAGATATCGGCATCGTCCTGCTTGGTGCAGGTCTTGTACCAGCCCAGACGCGGCTGGTTGGGATCACCGCCGCCATCAGCGGGAGCTGCGTTGGACGCGTCCTGCGCGAAAGCGGCAGCCGGCATGGCCGCGCCAATCATGAGAGCCAGAGCAGAGAGACCTGCCCGCATTTTGTTGTCAGTCTTGAACATCATAGCGAAACCGCCTCCTGAAATCCGCTTCGGGACGACAGCACGCCGTCCCATGCAATTCGGGTCAAACCGTCGTCCACCTGTCGAATGAATAAGGCAAATACATGACCCGAGAAACCCGGCACCCCTGTTACATCGCACTGGCACGGATATCCAGCTTTTCTTTGGCCTTTTCTGCCAAGTCCTAAGATTTCCGCAGTCGCGTGTTGAATTCGGCACGCTCATGATAATGTTCGGCCGAATCGTACCCTTCCCGGAAAGGATGCCATGCAAGCGCTCCGGATCGCTGCCCTCCTGTTCTTCGCAACCTTGTGCAACGCCGCGGCGGCTCAGCCGCTTTACGGCATCGCCATGCACGGAGATCCGGCACTGCCGGCGGACTTCAAGCATTTCCCCTACGTCAATCCGGATGTCAAAAAGGGCGGCCGCGTCAGCTATGGCGTCGTCGGCACCTTCGACAATCTCAATCCCTTCATTCTGAAAAGCATGCGCACGACCGCACGCGGCATGTGGGACCCGGAATATGGCAATCTCGTTTACGAGTCTCTTATGCAACGCTCAAGCGACGAGCCCTTCACCCTTTACGGATTGTTGGCGCAGACGGTCGAATGGGACGACAATCGCAGCTTCATCCAGTTCAACCTCAATCCGAAGGCCCGATGGTCGGACGGGCAGCCAGTGACGCCGGAAGATGTAATCTTCACTTTCCAGCTTCTGCGAGACAAGGGGCGCCCCAACCTTTCATCTCCGCTGAAAGGAGTCGGTGGGATGGAGAAGGTCAACGAACATAGCGTGCGGATCCATTTCAATGAGGCGGCGAATCGCGAAACGCCGCTAATCATTGCCATGTTGCCGATCCTGCCGAAACACGTCATCGATGTGGATAATTTCGATCGAACAACGCTCGCCATTCCCGTCGGCTCTGGACCCTATAAAATCAAGAGCATCGATCCGGGCCAGCGTATCATCTATCAGCGCGATCCCAGCTATTGGGGCAAGGACATTCCCACAAAAATCGGTATCGACAACTACGACGAGATATCCGTCACCTATTTTCTGCAAGAAACCAGCCTATTCGAAGCTTTCAAGAAGGGCGATATCGACGTTTATCCCGACGGCAGCCCAGGTCATTGGCAGCGAGCCTATGATTTCCCGGCCGTAAGTTCCGGTGCGGTCGTGAAGGAGACATTTAAGCCGAAGTTGCCGAGCGGCATGATGGGCTTTGTTTTCAATACGCGTCGGCCGATCTTTGCCGACAAGAATGTGCGTAAAGGCCTGACGCTTGTCTTCGATTTCGAATGGTTCAACCGCAATCTTGCCTCCAGCGCCTATACGCGCACCGAGAGCTACTGGCAGAACTCAGACCTCTCCTCCTTCGGTGTACCGGCCGATGTCAATGAGCTAGCCATGCTCGGCCCTATCAAGGACCACATCGACCCCGACGTGCTCGACGGTACTTATAAGCTTCCCGTCAGCGACGGTTCCGGGCGCGACCGAAAGATCCTGCGCAAGGCCGTCAATTTCCTCAAGCAGGGTGGCTACACGATCAAGGGCGAGCGTATGGTCGACAGCACCGGTCGCCAGCTCAGTTTCGAGATCATGACGCAGAATGCAGATCAAGAGCGTATCGCCATCGCTTATCAACGTTCCCTAGCGCTTCTTGGCATATCCGTCACGATCCGCACGGTCGACGATTCCCAATATCAGTTGCGGACGGGAAACTACGATTACGACATGATCCTGAAAGCTTATCCCTCATCGCTATCGCCCGGCACTGAGCAGCTTGGGCGATGGGGATCGGCAGCCGCCAAGGCGGCAGGCAGCTTCAATTACGCCGGTGTTGCCAGTCCCGATGTCGACACACTGATGGAACATTTTCTGACGGCCCATTCAGCCGAGGATTTCCGCGACGCGGTGCGCTCCTTCGACCGTATCCTGATCTCCGGTTATTACATGGTGCCGCTCTACCATATCGGCCAGCAATGGGTAGCGCGGCGGAGCCACATCGCCCGTCCAGACGTGCTACCGCTTTACGGCTATCAATTGTCGACCTGGTGGGACGCCTCGGCGCAATAGCGTCGCAAGGGTTCCCTTTCGGTAACCGGTTGAAGCCATCGGTGCAAAGGCCTAGATGGAGGGGAACAGCCCAAAAACCGAAAGGATGAAACCATGGAACGCATCACGATTGACATCGTCTCGGACGTCGTCTGCCCATGGTGCTATCTCGGCAAGGCCCGCCTGGAGCTGGCGATTGCCGAGGTACAGGACGAAGTAGGCGTCGATCTCAACTGGCGACCCTATCGGCTCAATCCCGACTATCCGCCAGAGGGCGTTGACCAGAAGAAGGCGCTCGAGCAAAAGCTCGGCGGCGCGGAACGCGTCGCGCAGGGCCACAAGATGCTGACCGAGCTCGGCCGCGAAGTGGGCATCAAGTTCGATTTCGATGCCATCAAGATCGGCCCGAACACGCTCGACGCACATCGCCTCATCCATTGGTCCGTCACCGAAAGCCGCGAAAAGCAGGACAAGGTGGTGGATGCTCTCTTCAAGGCGAATTTCGAGCAAGGTCGCAATGTTGGCGACCACGCGGTGCTGCTCGACATTGCCGAAGAAGCCGGGCTTGACCGTTCGGTCATATCAACGCTGCTTGCCTCCGATGCGGACCGCGATCTCATCATCAGCGAAATCGACGCCGCCCAGAAGATCGGCGTCAACGGCGTGCCCTTCTTCATCTTCGACCAGCAATATGCCGTCAGCGGCGCCCAGACGCCGGACGTGCTTGCCGGTGCGCTGCGCGATATCGCCAAGATGAAGGCGGAAGCGCGCGCGGGGATGAATTGATCAAGATCCACAGAGGCGCCATTCTGGAGGGAATGGCGTCGGCCAGACGTTTTTCGCGTTTTTGCTGAAACGATTTCAAAACGGCTAGCCCCGCCGCTGCAAAAACCCGAAAACCAATACCGCGTTAGTCCGGATATTCTCGAGGCCTATAAATCCACGGCCGTCAGATCGTTATATTCGCCGACCGCGATTCCACGAGGAGCCAATTCGCAAAATCCTGGATCGGACCGTCGCTCAATCGGATCGGCTCCGGCAGGATGAGACAGAAGGTCTTGGAGATCGACTGACCATCGGGCCATGGCGCAACGAGGCGACCTTCTGCCAACTCCGCCTCGACATAGAGACGTGGCACCAGGGCGACGCCCAGTCCAGCGAGCGCAGCTTCAATCAGCATGACGTGAAGATCGTAACGCGGGCCAATCGCAGGATTGGTCAGCACAATCCCGGCCTCCTGCGCATAGCGTTGCCAGGCGTCCGGGTTCTGGCGTCGATGAAGGCGCGGCAGTTCATCGAGAGTTGGTGGCACTTTCGCGCTACCGAGAAGCGTCGGATGGCAAACCGGAACCAACGTCTCCTGCAACAGCCGATGCGTTCTCATTCCAGTCCAGGCAGGGTGATCGAAATGGATCGCTGCATCAAACCCGCTTCCAGCAAGGACAAAAGGCTCCATCCGTTCGGCGAGATGCACGATAATATTCGGGTGCTTTTCGCGGAACCGCCCAAGACGGGGAATAAGCCAGCGCGTGGCGAAGGTCGGGATGGTGGCGATATCGATATTCGCGCCGCCATTGGGCTGCCCCATCAGATATTGACTGTCGCGCTCCAGCCGATCCAGTGACTCGCGAACCTGTACGGCATAGCGCTCTCCATTCGGCAAGAGCCGAACACGATTACCGACCCGCTCGAACAGCGTGACACCGAGAAAGGCTTCGAGCCGGCTTATCTGGCGGCTGATCGCTCCTTCGGTCAGGGCCAACTCTTCGGCAGCGCGAACGAAGCTTCCATGGCGAGCCGACGCCTCGAACGCCAGGAGCGCAGAATTGCTTGGAATTTTGCGGCGCATGGGCGGCTCCCGACGTGATGGTTCGGCACTCGAACGGCTGCTGCCTTGACATTTGATCACTAAACCATGAGCCGATATCGATATATCAGCGACGAATGGCGCTCTATCATGATCAAATATCAATGAGAAACAAGACCGAAAGCCGGTGCTTGCAGTTAAAGGTGATACGATGATCTACACGGTAGAATGCAGCTTTGCCGATCCAGCCAGCGAAACGGAGTGGAACGACTTCTATAGCCTGGATAAGCTCCCAGCCCTGATTTCGGTGAGTGGCTTTCACACCTCGCAGCGCTTTAAGGCAATCAGACGCGGTTGCCCGGTTTATCTTGCCATGCATTCGATCGATGGCCTCGATATTCTGACGGGTGAGGAATATCGCCAAAAGGGTGGTGGAAATTTTGCGCGCTGGCAGCAGCACATCACTGATTGGCACCGAAACCTTTATGATGGCATCGAGCGAGCGCCGGCAATCGGTGAAGACGAATATCTGGTGCTAAGCGCCCATGGCCCCGAGCCCCTCACCCGCCTAGACCTCACCCCGTCCGCAATGCATGCGGTGGCAATGGAGAAGCTCCCGGAGCACCGTTGGCTCGCCAAGGTGAAGCGCTCCGCGATTGCAGACATTCGGCATCTTCCCGGGGATGTTCATGTCTACGAACCGATGACGACACAATTGACGAGTGGCAAGAATGCCGCCTCCGAGACAGCGCGGTAGGTTCTGATGCCGAACGTCACAATCTTCATCCCCGCAGAAAGCATGCCGGGCGACGAAGCACTTGCCGATCTCACGGAGCAATGCACCGAACTTTGCACGGGCATCCTTCGAGCTGCATTGGCCAACGTGCATGTCATCTATGTCGCTGTCCGCTCCGGCCGAGGGCATCAGGTCTTTGCAGACATCCGATATCGCCTTGAACCCTTTCGCGCGCCGGCGGTCATGGATCGCTTCATGCAAGGCCTGGATGACGCCATCAAATATAAGCTCGCCCTCACCGCGCGCATCCGTTGCTTCGGCTATGGAGCCGCATGCCTCTACGCGCGAAACTGAGCGGCTGGTTGGAGATAACAATGACTAATCCAGCGTTTCCCAGCCAGCAGGTTGGCGACTTAACAATTACCGCCATCAGCGACGGCTACCTTGCTGCCAGCCTCGACCTTCTCTCGAATATCGACCCGACAGATGCTTCTCGAATGCAGGCGAAGACGAGGATCGAGGATCCCGCCTCGATTCATATCAACTGCTACATGGTGCGTAGTGGCGGCCGCACGGCCCTGATCGACGCGGGAGCGGGCGGTTTCAAACAATGGGGTGGCCGGCTGGAAACCAATCTCGCTCTGGCCGGCATCCAGCCTCTGGATATCGACACGATCCTGCTGACACATGCCCATCCGGATCATATCGGAGGGCTGATGAACGCTTGCGGAGACGCCACCTTCCCGAACGCCGAGCTTGTTGTCCACAATCGCGAAATCGCCTTCTGGCAGGATGACGGCAATTTGAGCCGAGCGCCGGAGCGCGCCCGCGGCAACTTTCTCCTCGCGCGTCGAGCGTTCGACGGCTATCACGGCAGGCTGCGCTCTTTCGATGCCGGTGAGGTGCTTCCCGGCATCACTGCGGAGCCACTTCCCGGCCATACCCCGGGGCACACGGGCTATCGTCTCAATTCCGACGGCAAGAATCTGTTGGTCTGGGGAGATATTGTCCACTTTCCCTCGATCCAGATTGCACGACCGGATGTATCGATCGCCTTTGATCAGGATCCACATCTGGCAGCATCGACGCGATCAAGGCTATTGGATCTCGTCAGCTCGGAGCGGCTGTTGATCGCCGGTATGCACCTGGGCGAACTCGGCTTTGCGCATATCGAGCGAATGACCGGAGCCTACGGCGTTACTTATGCGGGACCTCATTATCAGCAAAATTGAGGCCGCTCAAAAGATCAGCAATATGCCGTCAGCGGTGCCAAGACGCCGGACATGCCTGCCGGTGCGCTGTGCGATATCGCCAAGATGAAGGCGGAAGCGCGCGGGGATGAACTAAACGGGCTTCCGCTTTTCGATCAGAGCCGCGAGGGCTTCCGCGAATCGCCCATCGCGGAAGCAGCTGAGCCATAACCGGCATCAGGTCTTTGCCAGCAGTCCCGAAGCCATCGTCCGGAAGGCCTCTATCGCCTTGGGCAGCACCTCCGTCGGATTATCGCTGGCAGCAACCCAGAGAGCGGCATTCAGCGCTGCGCCGGAAATGAGCCGGGCTGCCGCCTCGGCATCGACCGGTTTGACCACCTCTTGTTCCAGAAGCTTTGACACCGTCTGCCGGGTCCCCGCGAGGCAGCTATTCTGACTTGGCCATTTCGAGGGATCGCCCAAAACAGCCGGCCCGTCGAGCAGGACGATGCGCTGGACCTCCGGATCGAGCGCCATCTTGATGTAGGCCTCGCCTTCCGCAAGCAGTCCTTGCCAGTCACCGTCCGCCTGTGCGCCGATCTCCTTCGCCCGCAGCGCCATCTCATTGTCGATCTGATCGACGACTGCGGCGAGTAATCCGCGCTTGTCGCCGAAATTGTGGTAGAGCGCGCCCCTCGTCAGACCGACATCCGCCGTCAACTCATCCATTGAAGCCGCCGCAAACCCTTTCTCCGCGAAAGCTTTCCGCGCAGCGGCAATCAGCTTGGTGCGATTTTCTTCCATTGTTTCCAGGCGCTTTGCCATATCACTCTCAAATTTCATATACGTTTCGTATTTGAAATATTGACATACGTCGCGCATATCAATATTTCACATACGCACCGTATATCAAACGAGACGGCGGTTTGGAAGCCTCGCGCGAGCTTGCGTCCTTCCCATCTTTTCAGATCAACGCGAATGAGAGCCGACACCATGACGACACGCAATGCAATTTTCCCGAAGAACAGACATGCGCTTTATGAGGAGCACGGCTATTCCGCCGCAATCCGTTCCGGCGACCTGCTGTTCGTCTCCGGTCAAGTCGGTAGCCGTGCGGATGGAAGCCCAGAGCCGGATTTCGAAAAACAGGTCGAACTCGCCTTCGACAATCTGAGAGCAACCTTGGAAGCCGCAGGCTGCACCTTCGACGACATCATCGATGTCACCACGTTTCACACCGATCCGGAGCGGCAGTTCGGCGCTATCATGACCGTCAAGAACCGGATCTTCACCGAAAAGCCCTATCCGAACTGGACGGCGGTTGGCGTCAACTGGCTGGCGGGCTTCGATTTTGAGATCAAGGTCATCGCGCGCATTCCAGATGCTGGGGAGAAGCGTAAGCCGCAGGCGGCTTGAGGGTATGGTCGGATTTCGGCCCGCAGCGGAAAATAGCCGTCGCGAGCCGGACGTGGCCTCAAAGCTAGATTGACGCAGCCGCACTTCCAGCCGTTGCGAGATGTGGGGAAGTCGCTATTTTTCTTCGTCGATGAAACCGCGGATTTCGATGATGAACGTTTCCACCCGCCCCGATCTGAGCGATATAACACTGGGAGACTGGGTGGACCGCCGTTTGCCCGCGGCGTTGAGACCCTACACGCGACTTGCGCGGCTGGACCGGCCCGTTGGCATTTGGCTCACGCTTTTTCCCTGCTGGGCAGCGCTCATCCAAGCATCACACGGTTTTCCAGAACTCAGACAGCTGGCCATCTTCTCGTTGGGCGCATTGTTGATGAGAAGCGCAGGCTCGACCGTCAATGACATTGCCGATCGAAAGTTTGATGGGCATGTCGAGCGCACACGCTTTCGGCCATTGGCGAGCGGACAGATCGGCGTGCCCCAGGCACTCATATTCCTGGCGGTGGAACTCGCATTGGCCGCTTCGCTCCTCCTCTTCCTGACACCCTACACACGCGTTATCGCCATCTGCGTTCTACCGCTTGTCTTTGTCTATCCGCTCTGCAAGCGCTTCACTTATTGGCCCCAGGCTATTCTCGGCGCGGCATTCAACTGGGGGATGCTGATGGCCTGGTCGGAAGTCACAGGCACAATTCCGGTCGGGGCCGTTCTGATGTGGCTGGGGGCTATCGCCTGGCAGATCGGCTACGATACCGTCTACGCCTATGTCGACGTTCGCGACGATACGCGACTGGGCTTGAAATCGACCGCCATCCTGTTCGGCTCGCGCGGCAAGGCATGTATCGGCTTGTTCTATGCCATTGCCGTCGCTGCATGGTCCGCCGGTGGTTGGCTGACGGGCATGTCATTGCCCTATGTGGTCGGAATGCTCGTCATAGCCGTGCATCTCGGCTGGCAGACCTGGCGCCTCGATCTTTCACGCCCCGAGGTCAATTACCGGCTGTTTCTGGCGAATATTCTTACAGGCATACTATTGGCCGCAGCATCCTTTGCTGGATCGCTGTAAGCGGAATAACTACTTCGCCAGCTCCGCCAGCTGCGTCATGACCACAGCCGCGCCTTGCAGTCGCTTCTCCGGTGTCGGCAGATCGCGGGTCAGGAAGACGCTCTGATCGGGGCGGATCTTGGCCATTGTGCCCTGCTTGGCGATGTAGCCGACGAGGTTGGCGGGGTTGGGGAATTCCTTGTTGCGGAACTGAACGACGACGCCCTTCGGGCCGGCGTCGAGCTTCTCGACATTGGCGATGCGGCAGAGCGACTTGATGTAGACGATCTTGAGGAGATGCTGCACCTCCATCGGCAAGGGGCCGAAACGATCGATCATTTCGGCACCGAAACTGTCGATTTCTTTCAGCTCGGTAATCTCGCCGAGGCGGCGATAGAGCGCCATGCGCAGATGCAGGTCCGGCACGTAGTCGTCGGGAATCATGACAGGCGTGCCGACGGAGATCTGCGGCGACCAGCCGGTATCCTGGATCTCATCGACGCCCTTGACCTCGGCGACAGCCTCTTCGAGCATCTGCTGGTAGAGCTCGAAACCCACTTCCTTGATATGGCCTGACTGCTCCTCGCCGAGCAGATTGCCGGCGCCGCGGATGTCGAGATCGTGGCTTGCCAGCTGGAAGCCGGCACCGAGCGTGTCCAGAGACTGCAGCACCTTGAGCCGGCGCTCCGCCGTCGTCGTCAGTACCTTGTTGACCGGCAGGGTGAAGAGCGCAAAGGCGCGGACCTTGGAGCGACCGACGCGGCCGCGCAGCTGATAGAGCTGGGCAAGGCCGAACATATCGGCGCGGTGGACGATCAGCGTATTGGCCGTCGGCACGTCGAGGCCGGATTCGACGATGGTCGTTGAGAGCAGCACGTCATAGCGGCCTTCATAGAAGGCGTTCATGATGTCTTCCAGCTCGCCGGCCGGCATCTGGCCGTGCGCGACCGCCACCTTCAGCTCCGGCACATCGGATTGCAGGAAGGCGTGGATATCGGCAAGATCGGCGAGACGCGGACAGACATAGAAGCTCTGACCGCCGCGATAATGCTCGCGCATCAGCGTTTCGCGGATCACGAGCGAATCGAAAGGCGAGATGAAGGTGCGCACGGCCATGCGGTCGACCGGCGGCGTGGTGATGAGCGACAGTTCGCGCACACCCGTCATCGCCAGCTGCAGCGTGCGCGGGATCGGCGTCGCCGAAAGCGTCAGCACATGCACGTCGCTCTTCAGTTCCTTCAGACGCTCTTTGTGCTTCACGCCGAAATGCTGCTCTTCATCGATAATGAGCAGGCCGAGATTGGCAAACTGGATGCCGGCGCCGAGCAGTGCATGCGTGCCGACGACGATATCGGTCTTGCCTTCCGCCACTTCCTTCTTGGTCAGCGCCAGATCCTTGGCGCCCACCAGGCGGGATGCCTGCTGCACGCGGATCGGCAGGCCGCGGAAACGCTCGGAGAAGGTCTTGAAATGCTGCCGGGCAAGCAGGGTCGTCGGCACGACGACAGCGACCTGCACGCCGTTCATGGCAGCGACGAAGGCTGCGCGAAGCGCCACTTCCGTCTTGCCGAAACCGACGTCGCCGCAGACGAGGCGGTCCATCGGCCGGCCGGCACCAAGATCCTCGCGCACCGCCTCGATGGCGTTCATCTGGTCGTCGGTCTCATCATAGGGGAAGCGCGCGGCGAATTCGTCGTAGAGCCCTTCGGGTGAGGTCAGCACCGGCGCATGGCGCGTCAGGCGCTCGGCCGCAACACGGATCAAGTCACCAGCGATATCCAGAAGGCGCTTCTTGAGCTTCGCCTTGCGCATCTGCCATGCGCCGCCGCCGAGCTTGTCAAGCTGCGCCTCGGTGCCCTCGCCGCCAAAGCGCGAGAGCAGATCGATGTTTTCGACCGGCAGGAACAGTTTGGCATCGTCGGCATATTGCAGCTCAAGGCAGGCATGCGGCGCGCCGGCGGCCTCGATGGTCCTGAGGCCAACGAAACGGCCGATGCCATGCTCGGCGTGAACGACAATCGAGCCTTCGTCCAAGCCTGCCACTTCCGAGATGAAGTCGGCGGCGCGCTTTCGGCGCTTGGAACGGCGCACCATGCGGTCGCCGAGAATATCCTGCTCGCCGATGACGATGAGATCACCGGCCTCGAAACCGGCTTCGAGGCTGAGCACGGCGGCAGCCGCCTCACCCTTCGCCAGGCCGTCAAGGTCCTTGAAAGCCTCGACCGTCTTGACGCGTGCCAGCCCATGTTCGGAGAGCACCTGCAGGAGTCGATCGAGCGAGCCTTCGGTCCAGGCGGAGATGAGCACCTTGCCACCTGCCGCCCGCTTGTCAGCGATATGCTTGACCACGGCGTCAAAGACGTTGATGCGCTCGCTGTCGGCGCCATCGGTGGCGGAGCGTGCCCAGCGTGGGCCCTGACGGGCATCAAGCTCGATGACGCGACGCGCTTCACCCTCGTGTTCGTTGAAGGGCGAGATGCGGATGGCGCCGAAGGCGTCGAGCGCATTGCCGAAGGCCTTGCCATCGAGATAGAGCTGACCCGGCGTGACCGGTTTATAGGGCGTGCCCTGCGCCATCTGTCCCTTGGTCTGCTGGCCGGAATTCAGGCGGGCATCGTAATAATCGAAGACGAGCTTGGAGCGCTCCTCGGCCGCCTCGCGCACGGTGTGATCCGTGACCAAGCGGAAGCCCTTGAGATAGTCGAAAACCGTCTCAAGCTTCTCATAGAAGAGCGGCAGCCAATGTTCCATACCGGCGTATCGCCGACCTTCGGATACGGCGAGATAGAGCGCATCATCGCGCGTAGCGGCGCCAAAGGCGGAGAGATAGCTCTTGCGGAAGCGGCTGATCGTATCCGGCGTCAGCGTCACTTCGCTCATCGGATTGAGATCGAGCGAACGCACCTGCCCAGTTGTACGCTGGTTTGCCGGATCGAAGCTACGGATGCTTTCCAACGTATCGCCGAAGAAATCCAGGCGCACCGGCTCTTCCGTGCCGGGAACGAAGACGTCGAGAATGCCGCCGCGCACCGCATATTCACCGACCTCACGTACCGTTGCGACGCGATCGAAACCGTTGCGCTCCAGGCGGGCCGCGATGTCGTCCATCCGGACCTGATTGCCGGGACGGGCCGAGAACGCCAGGCTCTCGATAATATCTTGCGGTGCCACCTTCTGCAGCATGGCGTTGACGGTCACCAGCACGATGGCTGCATGCGGCTTGCGATGATGCGCGATCAGGCCGGACAAAGCCGCCAAGCGCCGCGCCGAGGTGTCGGAGCTTGGGGAAACGCGGTCGTAGGGAAGGCAATCCCAGGCCGGCAGGGTGAGTACCGGGATTTCGGGCGCGATGAAGCCGAGCATCTGTTCGACATCGGCCATGTGCTGGCCGTCAGACATGACATAGGCAATCGGTTGGCCGGCCTTTGCCATTTCGGCAATCAGGAACGGCTCCAGGCCAGCCGGAACATGACCGATCGTCATCGGCTCGCTGGCGGCGAGCAGCTTCTTCGCGTCGAAACCGGGGATCATTTCGTCAATCCGAACCTTTCGGCGATCTCTTCGAAATCGGGCTTGTAGGAGGCCAAGCGCTCAAAGAGAGGCGTCTGCAAATGCTGCGGCGTCGGCTGGCTGCCGAGAATCCATTTGAGGAGATCGTTGTCCTCTTCAGCCATGATGCGCTCAAGCTCGTCGAGATCGGCCTCGGAAAGGCCTGGCAGCTCATTATCGGCAAACTGGCCGAAGACCAGATCCATCTCGCGGATGCCGCGATGCCAGCAACGGAAAAGGATGCGCCGACGGCGAGGATCGAGATCGGCACTGCTGAGGGTCAGCCCAGTCATCAAAAACACCTTTATGTTGATGCGTCTCTATAAAACCAGCGCTCACAGGTGGGAACCGGTTTTTAAGAAAAAAGCACTTGCGATGCAATTTTCCGGGGAGTGTCGGGCTCAAAGGGATCGAGTTTTCCGCTGCCCCTTGCCAAATGCGCCCTGCCCGTCGCATTTTGCCGGCCATGCGTCCCGCTATCCTCGACCCGCTGTTTGCCTCCATCTCTTCGCTGCCCGGCGTCGGGCCGAAGGTATCCAAGCTGCTGGTAAAGCTGCTCGACCGCGAAACGATCGACGATTGTCGGGTCATCGACCTCATTTTCCACGCGCCGCATTCGATCATCGACCGACGCGAGCAGCCCGGTATCGCGAGGGCGCCGCAGGGCGCCATCGTCACCATTACCGGCCGTGTCGACCGTCATCAGCCGCCGCCGAATGCGCGTAGCAACGTTCCCTATCGCGTCTATCTGCACGACGAGACCGGAGAATTGGCGCTGGTCTTCTTCCGGGGCAAGGCACAATGGCTCGAAAAGCAGCTGCCGATCGATGAAACCGTCACCGTCAGCGGCAAGGTCGACTGGTTCAACGGCCGCCCGTCCATGGTGCATCCGGATTACATCATGCGCGAGAGTGAAGCGGAAAACCTGCCGCTGGTCGAACCGGTCTATCCGCTAACCGCCGGCCTCACGCCGAAGTTCCTGCGCAAGACCATCGAGGCGGCGCTGCCGCGCATTCCGCAGTTGCCTGAGTGGGATGATATAGCCCTTACTCAAAAGCAGGGCTTTCCCTCGATCTCCGATAGCTTCCACATGCTGCATGCGCCGAGAGATGCGGCCGATATCGATCCGCAATCTCCCGCGCGCCGCCGGCTTGCCTATGATGAATTCCTGGCGGGGCAATTGTCGCTCTCTCTCGTGCGCCAAAGGCTGCGCAAGGTTGTGGGACAACCGGTGCATGCAACTGGAGAAATCAGCCGCAAAATACTGGAATCCCTGCCCTTCTCGATGACGAACAGCCAGCGTGATGCGGTTGCCGATATTCTGAAGGATATGGCCGGCACCGAGCGCATGCTTCGGCTGCTGCAAGGCGATGTCGGTGCGGGAAAGACGCTAGTGGCACTGATGGCGATTGCCGCCGTGATCGAAAGCGGCGGCCAGGCCGTGTTGATGGCACCGACCGAAATCCTGGCGCGTCAGCATCATGCAACGATTTCAAAATTCGCAGCGAGTGCAAACCTTTCCGTCGAAGTTCTCACAGGCCGCACAAAGGGACGCGAGCGGGATGCGATCCTCGAGCGCATTGCTTCCGGGGAAGCACAGATCATCATCGGCACGCATGCTCTCTTCCAGGACAGCGTCGCCTATACCAACCTCATGCTGGCTGTGGTCGACGAGCAGCACCGCTTCGGCGTTCACCAACGCCTGCGCCTGACCGCGAAGGGCATCTCGCCGCATATGCTCGTGATGACCGCGACGCCCATACCGCGAACGCTTGTGCTCGCCGCCTTCGGCGATATGGACGTTTCGAAGCTCACCGAGAAGCCGGCGGGACGCAAGCCGATCCAAACGATCACCATTCCGAATGAACGAACCGGCGATATCGTCGCGCGCCTGAGAAGCGCGCTATCTGAGGGTAAAAAAGCCTATTGGATATGCCCACTTGTGGAAGAATCTGAAGAATCCGATTTAATGTCGGTCGAAGAGCGTTACGAGACGCTGACGAGAGCGCTCGGGCCTGGCATTGGCCTCATCCATGGCCGGATGAGCGGCCCGGAAAAAGACGCCGTGATGATGGCCTTCAAGAATGGCGAGATCCGCCTGCTTGTGGCCACGACCGTCGTCGAAGTGGGTGTCGACGTGCCGGACGCGACCATCATGGTCATCGAACATGCCGAGCGCTTTGGCCTAGCGCAGCTTCACCAATTGCGCGGACGTGTCGGTCGCGGTGCCGAAGCCTCGACCTGTATCCTGCTCTACAAAGGCCCCCTTGGTGAAACTGGGCATGCGCGGCTGTCGATCATGCGCGAGACGGAAGACGGCTTCCGCATTGCCGAGGAGGATTTGAAGCTGCGCGGCGAAGGCGAGCTTCTCGGCACGCGCCAGTCCGGAACACCAGGCTTCCGCATCGCCAGCCTGGAAGCCCATGCCGATCTTCTGGAAATTGCCCGCAAGGATGCCGCCTATCTCATTGAGCGCGATCCGGAGCTCACCAGCGAGCGTGGCAGTGCGGTACGCACCCTGCTCTATCTCTTCCGTCGCGACGAGGCGATCCGGTTCCTGCGAGCGGGGTGAGCGGATGGACGCGTTAGCCGCGTCCATCCCTGTCTCTCACGACATTACTTTGCGGCGAGGCCGGGAATGGTGACCTGGAACACCTGGAACATGGTGTCGACATCGGCACCGCTTTCATCCTTGTAGGCGGCTCCGACCTGGAAACCGTCCTGGGTGATGAAGTCGTTATCATTGGCAACGAACAGGAAGTAGTCGTCGGGCAGCTTCGGATCCTGAACGCTGACGATCGACATGGCCTCCCACTTTTCCGAGAGGTTGTTACGGTCGTTCGGCGCGCCATTGTGCAGACCGAAGCGCGCAAGATCGGCGCTGTCGTTGATGTCGATGAACTGGCTGACGACAGCCGGCTTGACGGAGGGATCAAGAACGCCCTTTGGCGCGACAGCCGTGTCGCCGTCGAACTTGCCGCCGGCAATATCGGTGGCAGCGGACACATCGACGGCAACGATGCTACGATAGAGCGACTTATCGCCCTTCTGGCCATAACCATTGTTGCTGTCGCGCGCCAGCATCAGGAAGCTTGTCGGTGAGAGTGCCACGATTTCGCTTTGCGCGGCGACGGCCGTCTTGCCCTTTTCATTGGTAAAGACAGGCAAAGGCACGACATATTCGTGCACCAGTTTCAGATGGTCGAGATCGGCGGCATCATAGACCAGGGCGCGTGTATTCTGCCTGGTAGAGCTGGAATCGCCACCGTCCTGGCGGGTCGCGGACTGAAGCACGACGATCAGGAACTTGCCGTCCGGCGTCAGGGACATCCCCTCGAAGCCCTGATTATTTTGGCGACCGCTGGTCGGATCCTTCGGATCGGGCGCGGCTTCACCGGGACCGGGATTGTTCGAGGAGAAATTCACGGCGCCGTTGCGCATCGGCAGAAACGCCGCCGGCGGCGCCGTGGCCGAGATCATGCGCCCGTCTGCCGAGAAGCGATAGATGTAGGGACCGTATTCGTCACTGATGAACATCGAACCGTCGGGCAGCCGAGCAATAGCTTCGTTATCGAGCGAGATCTTGCCGCTCGGTGCCTGCGGCAAAAGCGGCATACCGCTTTCTGCCTGGCGAACGCCGTTGGCGGGGTCGAGGCCGGTGGTTTCGTTGCCCTTGTTGTCTTTCAAAAGCAGAGTATCCGCGAGCTTGGCCTCGACGCCCGACTGTTCCTGGCCGGCCGGCGGCGTCGCCCCGGGAGCAACCGGCGTCAGCTTGATATCGATGATGTTGAGACGTCCGCGATAATCGGTGGTGCCGGCGACATTATAGCCGCGGTCCGGCAGCAGCCAGAGCGAACCCTTATAGGTGCCGTCGGCATTGCGAACCCAGCTCTTGGTGTCGATCGACATGCCCGAACCGGAGCCGAAGGTTTCGCCGAACTTGTCGCGCAGATTGGCGGGGATACGACCGACGGCGACACGTCCCTTGTTGACGAGCGTCACGCCCTGGACTGCGATGGAATTATCAGCAAGCGCCGCGACCGGTGCAGAAAAAACAAATATGGCCAGCGCGGCCGACAACAGCGGCAAGCTCTTCGAATGCATATATTTCAAGACAATATCCTCCAGTGAAAATACGTATGGAGACAATGAGATCCATCTCCGACCCGCTCTCAAGCTGCGTCGAAGAACAACAGCCGGGGTCGAAACTCCGAATGTTTGATGAGATGCATCCGATTGCCTGTCCCGTAGGACGATCTAAGGCGTCAATATGATAGAGACATGACAGTTCGCGCGATACGCGAGGCCAGGCAACCTACGACAGGAACGGGAGCGTTTCTAAGTCAGCGATTTTATCTGAACGGGCCTGGGCAGCCCCTTTGCCGCGACGAGCTCTTCCTTGTATTCGGGCGATACAAGTCCGCCCGAGATCAGCAGTTTGGCGCCATCCTCCGGGCTCATGTCGAGCACCGTGATCTTTTCGCGTGGCACGAAAACCAGAAAGCCGGCCGTGGGCACAGGTGTCGGCGGCAGGAAGACCGCCACCATGTCCTGCCCCATGGCATTGAATTTCGAGGCGATCTCCCCTTTGGCATCGGTCGATATGAAAACCATCGACCAGAGGCCCGGGCTTGGATATTCGATCAGCCCGACCTTCTTGAAGGATGTGCCCTGCTCTTTCAGCACAGTCTCGAAGATCTGCTTGACGCTCTTATATATGGTCCGCACCAGCGGCACGCGGTTGACGATCGACTCCCCGAAGCGGACGATGCTCTGGCCAATCAGGTTCTTGGCGAGGAAACCAACGATCGTGATGAAGATCATCGCGATCACCAGGCCGGTCCCCGGAACGGCGAAGTTCAGATAGCTTTCGGGATCATAGCGCGCGGGAATATAGGGGCGAACCCAGCTATCGGCCCAATGAACGACGGACCAGGTCAGCCAGAGCGTGATGGCGATCGGTGCGCAGATAATCAGGCCGGCCAGGAAATTGTTTCTGATCCGCGTCGTCACGGACATCTTGATGAGTTTTTCAGTCATTCGCCGCTCGAAAACTCCGTTCCGCCGCCTACTGCTACCCGGCAAATCCTCCCCACCATCTCAGTATGGGAATCGTGCCAGAAATCTGCGCGGCATACAACCCGCCAGCCGCGTCCGCGAGCCGAACAAACGTCCGGCTCACGATGACGTGACGGCAAATGCGGGACGGAAGTTGTCCTATTCCACGGTGACCGATTTGGCGAGATTGCGCGGCTGATCGACGTCCGTGCCCATGAAGACAGCCGTATGATAGGCAAGCAATTGAATCGGCAGCGAGAATATGATCGGTGCGATGATCTCGTCGACGACGGGCAAGGTGATGGTCGCCATGGTCGGCAATGTCGAGGCTGCCGCACCAAGCTCATCCGTGATGAAGATGATTCGGCCGCCGCGTGCTGCCACTTCCTGCATGTTGGAAACGGTCTTGTCAAAGAAGCGGTCATGCGGAGCAATGACGATGACGGGCATATTCTCGTCGATCAGCGCGATCGGCCCGTGCTTCAATTCGCCGGCCGCATAGCCCTCTGCGTGGATGTAGGAAATCTCCTTAAGTTTCAGCGCGCCTTCCATGGCGAGCGGGAAGCTCGTGCCGCGACCAAGATAGAGCACATCCTTGAACTTCGAGATTTCGCGCGACAGGCTTTCCATCTGCGGCTGGATGATATTCAGCACATTCGCCATGATACGCGGCATCTCGACGAGATGGCGCACCATCCCTTCCTCATCCTTGGCACTGACAGTACCGCGAGAAACGCCTGCTCCGATCGCGAGCGATGCGAGAACCGCAAGCTGGCAGGTGAAAGCCTTCGTCGAGGCGACGCCGATCTCGGGACCAGCCAGGATCGGAAACACCGCGTCGGATTCACGCGCGATGGTCGATTCCCTGACGTTGACCACGGCTCCGATCTTCAGGCCGTTGTCCCGGCAGTAGCGCAGCGAAGCCAAGGTATCCGCGGTTTCGCCGGATTGGGATATGAACAGCGCCGCCTGCGACGGCGACAACGGCATTTCGCGATAGCGGAATTCGGAGGCCACATCGATTTCGACCGGAAGACGCGCATAGCGCTCGAACCAGTATTTGCCGATCAGGCCGGCAAGATAGGCGGTGCCGCAAGCCGAAATCGCAAGGCCGGACACGCCGCCGAAATCTATGGCCGAGACATCCGGGCGCACGCGATGGCTGGCGAAATCGACATAGTGGCTGAGCGCATGGGAAATGACTTCCGGCTGCTCGTAGATTTCCTTTTCCATGAAGTGGCGATGATTGCCCTTATCGACGACATAGGCGGTCGCCTGGGAAATCTGCCGTGGCCTCGTCACCTCATTGCCGTTGAAATCGAGAATGGTTGCGCCGACATGGGTGACAATCGCGCAGTCGCCATCGACCAGATAGGTGATCTCATTGGTGAAAGGTGCAAGTGCGATGGCATCCGAGCCGAGGAACATCTCGCCCTTGCCGTAGCCGACCGCAAGTGGCGGGCCAGAACGCGCCGCCATCAGCGTGCCGGGATCGTTTTGAAACATCACGGCCAATGCGTAGGCGCCCGTCACACGGTTCAGCATTTTCAGCATGGCCGAACGTGCGTCCAGGCCTTCGCGAACGTATTTCGCCAATAGATGAGCGACAACTTCCGTATCCGTTTGCGAGGCAAATTCCTGGCCTTCGGCCTTCAATTCTTCGCGCAGCTCGGAGAAGTTCTCGATAATGCCGTTGTGGACGACAGCAACACCTTCGACGAAATGCGGATGGGCATTGGTTTCATTCGGAACGCCGTGGGTTGCCCAACGCGTATGTGCAATGCCGGTCGTGCCGGGCAAAGGATCCGACTCGAGGCGCTTTTCCAGATTGAACAGCTTTCCCTCCGCGCGGCGGCGATCCATCACGCCGTCGTGGATCGTCGCAACTCCCGCCGAATCATAGCCGCGGTACTCCAGCCGCCGCAGCGCGTCCACCAAGCGCTCCGCCACAGGCTTCGTTCCGACGATCCCCACAATACCGCACATACAGCTCTCCGTCTGGCCTCAGATATGAGGGCAAGTCCTAATCATTCCTGCGATTTTCTCAATTGCCGTCACGGTCACTTTCGATTTCTGACCGTTACGTCGACACGCGAGTTTTAGTGGCCGCCCTTCTTCGCTGCCTTGATGGCAAGAGCTCGCTCGCGGATTGCCTTGGCTCGCTCTGGCTTTACTTCCTGGCGAGCCCGGCCAAAAGCCAGCGCGTCGGCCGGAACATCATCGGTGATGACACTGCCGGAAGCAATATATGCGCCGTCGCCGATGCGGATGGGCGCGACCAGCGATGAGTTGGAACCGACGAAAGCATTGGCGCCAATATGCGTCTCATGTTTGTTGACCCCATCATAGTTGCAGGTAATCGTGCCAGCGCCGATATTGCTGCCGCCGCCGATCGTCGCATCGCCGATGTAGGTCAGGTGATTGACCTTGGCACCCTCGCCGATCTTGCCGTTCTTGACCTCGCAGAAATTGCCGACCTTGGCACCGCCGGCGAGATCCGCGCCCGGACGCAGCCGCGCAAAGGGGCCAACCGTCGCGCCGGCGCTGACATGGGCGCCCTCAATATGCGAGAAGGCATGGATGACCGCGCCCCCCTCGATCACCGCACCGGGACCGAAAACGACATTTGGTTCGATCAACGCATCCTGGCCGATCACGGTGTCATAGGCGAGGAACACGGTTTCTGGCGCCACCATGGTCACGCCCGACAGCATAAGCTCCTGCCGGCGCCGCTCCTGCCAGAGGCGCTCGATGAAGGCGAGCTCGGCCCGGTTGTTGCAGCCAGTCATTTCGACCTCGGGCGCATCGACCGCAACGGCGCGGCCGCCCAGCGAGCGGGCGATCTCGACGAGATCGGTGAGATAATATTCGCCCTTGGCATTGTTGTTGCCGATGCGGTCGAGAAGCTCCAGCGCCTTGCGGCCATTGATCGCCATCAGCCCGCTATTGCACCACTTTATCGCCAGTTCGGCATCGGTGGCGTCCTTGGCTTCTCGAATGGCGATCAGTTCGCCTTCCTTGACCAGCAAGCGGCCATAGACGTTGGGATGCTCCGTATGAAAGCCGATGACGACGATGTCATTGCCATCGGCCAGTCCCTGGCGGGCCGCACGAAGCGGCACATCGGTCAGCAGAGGGACGTCTCCATAGGCAACGATAATATCATCATATCCGCGGGCAATCGCCTCGCGCGCCGCCAACACGGCATGGCCCGTGCCGAGCCGCTCCTTCTGCAGATAGGATTCGACGGCAATATCGCCGATCGATGCTGCCGCGCTGACCTCATCCGCATCGCGCCCGACCACCAGAGCCGCCGCTGAAATCCCGGTCCTGGCGATCGCCTCCATGACATGGGCGATCATCGGACGCCCGGCAATCGGGTGCAGGACCTTCGACATCGACGACTTCATGCGGGTACTGTCGCCGGCGGCGAGGATGATGGCGAGGCAGCTGCGTTCCATTTCAAGCTCCGAGATATACGGTCAAGCGCCGCCCGGGGGCCGGGCGACTCCCCTCATATCAACAAGTCGAGCGATGAACCACGGCGAAATTGAAGGCGACCTTCAGGCTTCGGCAAGAGCCTCGAAAGCTTCGAGAACATGCTGACGCCCATCGATGATCACAAATTCCATCGCCTTATGGGCCGAAAGTCCGTCACGCGCCGCTATCGCGTCCACTATGGCCATATGCGTATCCGCAATATTGGCGAAGCCATTGGTTGAAGGCGGTGCGCTCATGCGGAACATGCCGACGAGTGCGGCTTCGATAAGTCCGCCCAGCGATCGCATGAATGGGTTCTGCGAAGCCTCCGTAATTGCCAAGTGGAAATGCAGATCGGCGACCGCGAGGCTATCGGAGGTATGATGCGGCGCTGCCATGGCAGCGGCAAGACTGCGGAGCAGTTCGATGTCCTCTCGACTGGCCCTTTCCGCCACGAGGCTTGCGGCAAAAGGCTCGAATGCCATGCGTATATCGTAAAGATGGAGAAGGAACTCCTTGTTGACGCCGCTTTCGAAATGCCAGTTGAGCACCTCGTTGTCGAACATGTTCCAATGGATCTTCTCGGTGACGCGCGTGCCGACGCGCGCACGCGGCACCACAAGCCCCTTTGCGGCTAAAGTCTTCATACTCTCACGCAGGACCGTGCGCGATACCTTGAACCGTTGCAGAAGCTCGCTGTCGCCAGGAAGAATGCTTCCGATCGGAAACGCGCCGGAGACGATCGCCTTGCCCAGCTCATCGACCACCTGAGCGTGGCTCGTGCGCGATTTTCCCTCTGATTTTCCGGTCTCAAGCAATCGGTCGCGCAAGCGCTCTGTCCCTCCCTCAGGCATATCGTCGATTCAAGCGGGAAAGCAGCAGGAGACCCTTCTGCATCAGAATAAAGGCAAACAGCAACAAGCCGATCAATATCTTCGTCCACCAGCTGGAAAGCGTTCCATCGAAGGTGATGTAGGTCTGAATCAAGCCCTGTATGAGAATTCCGATGAGTGTTCCTCCGACGAACCCCGCTCCTCCCGTCAGCAGTGTTCCGCCTATAACCACGGCAGCGATCGCATCGAGTTCGACGCCGACCGTGGCAAGCGAATATCCCGCTGAGGTATAAATGGAAAAAACGATTCCGGATAGACCGGCAAGAAAGCCGGACAGAGCGTAGATCTGGATCGTCGTTCTTCCCACGGGCACGCCCATCAGTTCCGCGGTCTGCGCACCCCCACCCAGCGCGTAGACATTGGCACCAAAACGGGTGCGATGCGCCAGCACAATGCCGCCGGCAAAGACGAGCAGCATGAGACCGCCGATCAAAGTCAGCCGGCCGCCGCCGGGCATCAGCCAATAGAGATCATTGAGCTGAGAGTAGAAATCATGCTCTATCGGAATGCTGTCGATCGACAGCACGAAGGCAATGCCCCGCGCCAGGAACATGCCGGCCAGCGTCACGATGAAGGGCGGCATGCTGAGATAGTGGATGATGGCGCCCATGCCGGCGCCAAAAATTGTCGTGATCACAAGGACCAGAGCGAAAGCGATCAGGGGATGGATCGTGGTATCGCGAAGGACGATCGCCAGGAACACGCCGGTAAAGGCAATGACCGATCCGATGGACAGATCAATTCCGCCGGAGATGATGACGAATGTCATGCCGACAGCTGCGATACCGAGAAAGGCATTATCGGTCAAAAGGTTGCCGATCACGCGCGTCGACAGCATGTTGGGATACTGTGTCACGCAGCCGGCATAAGCCAGAATGAAAATGACGATGGTCGCAAGCAGCGGGAGATATTTCGAATTCACTTTGCCTGCTCCTTTTGCACCATTTGCCCCTCGCCGCGCCGGCGCCAGAAGAATGCGGTTGCGGACTGCATGGCGGGGGATTGGATGACCAGAATGACGATGACGATGATCGCCTTGATCACCAGATTGAACTCCGGCGGAAAGCCGGAGAGCAGGATGCCTGTATTGACCGATTGAATGATCATCGCGCCGATCAGCGAACCGACGATGCTGAAACGGCCACCAAGCAGCGAATTGCCACCAACCACGACCGCAAGGATCGCGTCCAGCTCAAGCCACAGACCGGCATTGTTGGCGTCCGCACCCTTGATATCGGCCGTGACGATGATGCCGGCGATGGAGGCACAAAGGCCGCTCAATGCGTAAACCGCAATCAGCAGGACCGGGGTCCGGATACCGGACAAGGTGCTTGCCCGGCGATTGATGCCAATGGCTTCGACCAGCATTCCGAGAGCTGTGCGCCGCACCAGAGCGATCACCAGAAGCGCAGCGACAAGCCAGATCACGACAGGCATCGGCAGGGCGGCGAAGGAGCCGCTGCCAAGGAAGATCAGCCCGTCATTGTTGAAGGTGAGGATCGCCCCCTCAGTGATCAATTGCGCAATGCCTCGGCCGGCCACCATCAGCACCAGCGTCGCGATGATGGGCTGGATATCGAGTACGGCGACGAGGAATCCGTTCCAGAGGCCACATGCCAGACCGATGCCGATCGTCAAGAGCAGCGTATAGGAAAGCGAGTAGCCGGCAACAATCGAAGAAGCCGCGACAGCACCGCAAATCGCGATGACCGCCCCGACGGACAGATCGATCCCTTTCGTGGCGATGACCAGCGTCATGCCGATGGCGAGCAGCGCTACCGGCGCACCGCGATTAAGTACGTCTACCAAGCTCCCGTAGAGTCTTCCGTTCTGAACTTCCAGATGAAAGAAATGCGGGAACATGATGAAATTCAACAGAAGAATAACCGCGAGTGCAATGAACTGAGGCATCAGTCGAAGCAAGGAGGTTTTGATTGACGAGCTCATGCGTCCTCCCGCGTCTTTTGAGCCGTGGCGATAGCCTCGACGATATTTCCGGCCGTTATCTCACTGCCGGTCAACTCAGCAATATGTTCGCGGTCGCGCAGGACGATGACTCGCGAACTATAGGCGACAAGCTCCTCGAGTTCGGATGAAATGACCACCAGGGACATTCCCTGCCGGCAAAGATCCTCGATCAATCGGATGATTTCCGCATGGGCACCGACATCGATGCCGCGCGTCGGTTCATCCAGGATGAGGAAGCTCGGATTGGTTGCCAGCCAGCGGGCAAGTATGGCTTTCTGCTGGTTACCGCCTGAAAGGAGCCTGATCGGCTTTTCCCGGTCGGTCGTGCGGATATCCAACGCCTTAATATAGCGATCGGCGATGGCGTTCTGCTCGCTGCGCGGCAAGGGCCTTGCCCAGCCTCGCCTTGCCTGCAGCGCCATGACGATATTTTCGCGAATGGAGAGATCACCGATGATCCCATCAGTCTTGCGATCTTCCGGGCAAAAGCCGAAGCCGCTCTTGATCGCCGCACGTGGACTGGAGAGCGCAATGGTCTTGCCTTCGATCTTCGCCTCGCCGCTGTCGGCGCGCTCGACGCCGAAGAGCACTTCGGCAGTTTCTGTGCGCCCTGAGCCGAGCAGGCCCGCAATGCCCACAACTTCGCCGACGCGCACCTCCATGTCGAACGGCTTGATCTTGCCGCGCTTGCCGAAATTCGTGAAGTGATATTTGACCGGGCCGCTTTCCGTCTCGCTCTGCTTGATCGTGCTTTCAGTCTCGGCGAGTTCGCGGCCAAGCATCATGGCGATCAGGGTCTGCCGCGGAAGACCGTCCGCCTCGCGGGTGCCGACCAGCCGGCCGTTGCGGAGAACGGTGATGCGATCGCAGATTTCGTAAACCTGCTCCAGGAAATGCGTAATGAACACAATTCCCAGTCCGCGCTGTTTCAATCGCCTGACAATACCGAACAGCATCTCTACTTCATGCGTATCCAGGCTCGCAGTGGGCTCATCGAGAATGAGGACCTTGCCGGACAGGTCGACGGCGCGGGCGATGGCGATCACCTGCTGAATGGCGACTGAAAAGCGATCGAGCTGGCGGCCGACGTCGATATCCAAGCCATATTGCGACAGCAGATCTCTCGCCATCTGGTTCATGACGCGGCTGGTGACCATACCGAACCGCCGCGGCTGACGACCCAGAAACAGATTTTCCGCCACGCTCAGATTGGGCAGCAGGTTCACTTCCTGGTAGACCGTTCCAATACCAAGCTTCTGCGCGGCAAGCGTGTCATGCGGATCGATCTCGGCTCCATCGAGAACCAGAGTACCGGCATCGCGGCGATAGGCCCCGGTCATGCATTTGATCAGGGTCGATTTTCCAGCACCGTTCTCGCCGAGAAGCGCATGAACCTCGCCGCGCATCAATGTGAAATCGACATGATCGAGAGCGGTCGAACCGGGGAAATATTTACAAAAACCTGTCGCCGTCAGAAGTCGCTCTACGTCGTGAGCCATGAAGCGCGAATTTCCTTGGAATGAATCAAATTGCGAAAGCGATAGCCGGCGCATTCCGTGGGTGCGCCGGCATCTTGCACAATATATCGCACCGGCGCGGTATTGCCGATTCGGTGCGATGGGCTTTCGTCTTAGTAGCCGAGGTCTTTCTTCTGCTCGTAGACCTTCTGCGGATCATCGGCCTGCGTGTAGAGCTTGGATTCCGTCTGGATCCACTTCGGCGGCTCTTTCTTGGTCTTCAGGTAAGCATCGAGCGCATCGAAGGCCGGACCAGCCATGTTCGGCGTCAGCTCCACGGTTGCGTTGGCTTCACCGGCAGCCATGGCCTTGAAGAGATCCGGAACCGAATCGATCGACACGGTCAGGATGTCCTTGCCCGGCTTCAGGCCGGCTTCCTTGATAGCCTGAATGGCGCCGACGGCCATATCGTCGTTATGAGCATAGAGCGCGCAGATATCCTTGCCGCCGTTTTCAGCCTTCAGGAAGCTTTCCATGACTTCCTTGCCCTTGGCGCGAGTGAAATCGCCGGTCTGGCTGCGAACGATCTTCAGGTTGTCATGACCCTTGATGGCTTCCTCGAAACCCTTCTTGCGGGCGATGGCCGGCGAGGAACCGGTCGTGCCCTGCAGCTCGACGATGTTGCACTTCTTGTCGCCGACTGTCTTCACGAGCCAGTCGCCGGCAACCTTGCCTTCATGAACCAGGTCGGATGTGACAGCCGTCAGATAAAGGTCCTTCGGCGCGGCGACCGTGCGGTCAAGCAGGATGACCGGGATCTTTGCTTCCTTGGCTTCCTTCAGAACGGCATCCCAGCCGGTTTCGACGACGGGCGCCAGCAGGATCGCATCGACACCCTGCGCGATGAACGAGCGGATCGCTTTGATCTGGTTTTCCTGCTTCTGCTGCGCGTCAGCGAATTTCAGGTCGATGCCGCGCTTCTTGGCTTCCTGCTTGGTCAACGTGGTCTCAGCCGCGCGCCAGCCAGACTCCGAACCAATTTGCGAGAAGCCGACAACCAGGTCTTTAGCCGACGCCGACGTAAACATGCAGGCAGCGAGAATCGTAGCACTAACGAGTGCGGTCTTAAACTTCATGATTATCTCCCAAAGGCCATCTCCTCAGGCCCGCCGTCAAAAAATCATATAGTAATACTTTTGTAAATCGACATTCGATGATGCAGCGCAACAAAAAAGGGCGCCCGAGGCACCCTTTTCTCAACTTTAACTATTCGATGGAGCTTACTTCGAAGCCGGCAACTTGTCGTCCACGCCTTCGATGTAGAAATTCATGCCGAGCAACGTGCCGTCGTCAGCCTTTTCACCGGCCTTCAGCCAGGGCGTGCCGTCCTGCTTGTTGATCGGACCGGTGAAGGGAGCCAGCTCGCCGGACTTGATCTTGGCTTCGGTTTCCTGGGCCATCTTCTTCACGTCGTCAGGCATGTTCGTATAGTCCGCCATCTTCAAGATACCGTCCTTGAGGCCGTCCCAGCTCTGTTCGGACTTCCACGTGCCGTCGAGCAGCGCATGAACGCGCTTGGAGTAGTAGTTGCCCCAGGTGTCGACGATCGCCGTCAGCTGCGCCTTCGGGCCAGCCTTGATCATGTCGGAAGCCTGGCCGAAAGCGTGAATGCCGCGCTCTTCAGCCACCTGCATCGGCGCCGTCGTATCGGTGTGCTGCGTCAGGATATCGACGCCCTGGTCGACCATGGCCTTGGCGGCATCAGCTTCCTTGCCGGGATCGAACCAAGTGTTGACCCAGACGACCTTGAGCTTGAAGCTCGGATCGATCGAGCGGGCGCCCTGTTCGAAGGAGTTGATGCCCATCACGACTTCCGGAATCGGGAAGGACGCGATGTAGGCGGCACCATGGTTCTTCGACATCTTGGCGGCGATCTGACCGAGGATATAGCGGCCTTCATAGAAGCGCGAGTTATAGGTCGCGAGATTCGGACCGCTCTTGAAGCCGGTCGCATGCTCGAACTTCACTTTCGGGAACTTGGCGGCAACCTTGACGGTCGCATCCATGAAGCCGAACGAGGTGGAGAAGATCAGCGAGCAGCCGGAGCGGGCGAGACGCTCGATGGCGCGCTCGGCGTCCGGGCCTTCCGGTACGTTTTCGAGATAAGGCGTCTCGATCTTGTTGCCGAATTCCTTCTGGATCTGCTGACGGCCGAGATCATGCGCCTGCGAATAGCCGCCGTCCGTGTGCGAACCGACATAGACGAAGCAGACCTTGGTCGGTGCTGCTTCTGCAGCGGCAGCGAAACCAACGATGGCTGCCGCTGTCGTTGTGAGGGCGAGTGCTAGTTTTTTCATGGTTACCCCTACTGGTTTGACATGTTTTGCAGAAATCGGTCCGGCCGTTGCAATCAACGCTCCGGAACGAAGGCCTTGCCGAGCGACGCTGGCGTGTTGATCAAGGTCGCGCGGCGATTTTGAGAGATGATGACGAGAACCACAATAGTCGACGCATAGGGCAGCATCGACAGGAATTGCGAGGGAATGCCGACGCCGAAGCCCTGCGCATGGAACTGCAGGATCGTTACGGCGCCGAAGAGATAACCGCCGGCCAGAACACGCATCGGCCGCCAGGAGGCGAAGACGACGAGCGCCAGCGTCACCCAACCGCGGCCGGCCGACATGTTCTCCACCCATTGCGGCGTATAGACGAGCGAGAGCTGCGCGCCGGCAAGCCCGGCGCAGGCACCGCCGAACATGACAGCGAGATAGCGCGTGCGGATGACGTCGATCCCGAGCGCATGGGCGGAGCCATGGCTGTCGCCGACGGCACGCAGTTTCAGGCCGGCGCGACTGCGGAAGAGGAACCAATTCACGCCGATCAGAAGCGCGATTGAGAGGTAGAAGGTCAGATCCTGCTTGAACAGCACCGAGCCGATCAGCGGAATATCCGACAGGAACGGGAAGACGATCTCGTGCAGCTGGACGCCAGGCACGCTGACATAGCCTTCACCGATCATGCCGGAAAGGCCGAGCCCCAGGATGGTCAGCGCCAGACCGGTCGCCACCTGGTTCGTCACCAGCGTCAGAGTGAGGAAGCCGAACAGCAGCGAGAAGAGCGCACCGGCAATGATACCGGTCAGCAGGCCGACATAGGGCGATCCGCTCATCTGCGCGCCGACAAAAGCGGCGACGGCGCCGATAATCATCATGCCTTCGACGCCGAGGTTGAGGACGCCCGAGCGCTCCACCACCAATTCGCCGAGGCCAGCGATAACGAGCGGCGTCGATGCGGTGATGATCGTCAGGAGGATTGCTTCGAAAACGCTCATGCCGCACCTCCACGGACCCGCGACCAGATCACACGGATTTTGTAATAGATCAACGTGTCGCAGGAGAGCACGAAAAATAGCAAGAGGCCCTGGAAAACGCTGGCCGCCTTGGCTGATATCCCCGGCGATAATTGCGCGGCTTCACCACCGAGATAGGTCAGCGCCAGCACCAGACCGGAAAGGATGGCTCCGAGCGGATTGAGGCGCGCAAGAAAGGCGACGATGATGGCGGTGAAACCGTAACCCGGCGAGATCGCCGGTTGCAGATGGCCGATGGAACCGGAAACTTCGGATATGCCGGCCAATCCCGAGAGCGCCCCCGAAACGAGAAAGGCGAACCAAACCATTTTCCGCGAGGAAAAACCGGCAAAGCGCCCTGCCCGCGCCGACTGGCCGAGCACGCTTATCTCAAAGCCTTTCAGCGTATATTTCATAACGAACCAGGCAAGGATCGCCGCGATAACGGCAAAGACGATGCCCCAATGCGCGCGCCCGGAATCCTCCCAGATCGCCGGCAGGACGGCTTCCGGCGGAAAATCGATGCTCTGCGGGAAATTATGGCCCTGCGGATCGCGCCACGGCCCGCGCGACAGCCAATCGAGGAACAGTTGCGCAATATAGACAAGCATCAGGCTCGTCAGGATTTCATTGGTATTGAAATGAGCCTTCAGCAGCGCGGGAATGGCGGCATAGAGTGCACCGCCGATGGCGCCGGCGATCAGCATCAAAGGCAGGATCATCGGCGAATGCCAATCAGTGAAAACGATCGGGATGAAGGAGCCGGCGATCGCACCCATCGTAAACTGGCCTTCGGCACCGATATTCCAATTGTTGGAACGGTAGCAGAGGCATAGGCCGACGGCGATCAGGATCAGCGGCCCCGCCTTGATCGCCAATTCGTGCAGCGACCACACTTCCAGCAGAGGCTCGACAAAGAAGGCGTCGAGCGCCTCGACGGGATCCTTGCCCATGACGGCGAACATGATGGTGCCTGCGATCAGCGCCAACGCGAGAGCAAGTAACGGCGACAGGAAGCCGAACAGCTTCGAGACCTGCGGGCGCTTTTCAAGTTCAATGCGCATGTGCAGGCTCCGAATGCGTCTTCGATTCATGCAGCCCGCCCATCAGCAGGCCAATCTTTTCGCGCGTCAACTCGCCGGCCGGATAGGACGGTGACAGCCGCCCTTCCGAAATGACGGCAATATCGGTCGCGACTTCAAAAATCTCATCCAGATCCTGGCTGATGACGAGCACGGCCGAGCCGTCGCGGGCGAGATCGACCAATGCCTGGCGGATGCGGCTTGCGGCGCCGGCATCGACGCCCCAGGTCGGCTGGTTGACGACGAGCACGCTTGGCTGGCGATCCAGTTCGCGGCCGACGATGAACTTCTGCAGATTGCCGCCGGACAAGGCGCCGGCAGCCGGATCCTCGCCGCTCTTGCGCACATCCATCGCCTCGCAGATGCGCTTCGTCGCCTGCTTGACCGCGCCATGCCTGATGACGTTGAAGAAGCTACCACCCAGAAACGACTTGCGGTCCGACTGATGCCTGGCGAGCACGAGGTTATCCGACAGCTTCAATGCGGATACCGCAGCATGACCGTGACGTTCCTCCGGCACGAAACCTGCGCCGATCAGTCGGCGCGCATTAATGCCCTTGGTGCCGACGGACTTGCCGCGCAATTGGACGAGATCGTCCGCTGCGACCGTGTATTCGCCGGAAATGACATCGAACAATTCGCCCTGGCCGTTGCCGGCAACCCCGGCAATCGCCAGGATCTCGCCGGCGCGCACACGCAGGGAAACGTCCTTCAGTGCCATGGCAAACGGGGTTCGTGCCGGTGCCGAAAGACCGGCAATCTCCAGGAGAATATCTCCCTTCGCACCGAGGCCCTCGTGCTGCACGCTGGCGACATCGTTGCCGACCATCATACGAGCGAGCGAACCGGTCGTTTCCTGCCGCGGATCGCAGGCACCCGTAACTTTGCCGTGGCGCAGGACAGTAGCGCGCGAACAGATGCGCTGCACCTCCTCCAGCCGATGGCTGATGTAGAGCACCGAGCGTCCCTCGTCTCTCAACTTAAACAGGGTCTCGAAGAGACGATCGGCTTCCTGCGGTGTCAAAACGGAGGTTGGCTCGTCAAGAATGATCAGTTTCGGGTTTTGCAGAAGCGCCCGCACGATCTCGATGCGCTGGCGTTCGCCAACCGAAAGATCGGCGACATGTGCATTCGGATCGAGCGGCAAGCCATAGGCGTGAGAGAGCTTTGCGGCTTCCTCGGAAATTTTTGCGAGCGGGATATTGCTGTCGAGCGAGAGCGCTATATTTTCCGCGACAGTCAGCGCTTCGAACAAAGAAAAATGCTGAAATACCATGCCGATGCCGAGCTTGCGCGCCGTGCCCGGCGCGTCTATCGACACAGGTTGCCCTTGCCAGACGATCTGTCCATGCGACGGTTCGAGCACGCCGAACAGCATCTTGACGAGCGTGGATTTCCCTGCGCCGTTTTCTCCGAGGAGAGCGTGAATTTCTCCCGGCTGGATTTCAAGATCGATTTCGTTGCAAGCAGTAAAACTGCCGAACAGTTTCGTCAGTTTGCGAACCGACAATAGTGCACCGGTTGCCGGCGCATCGGATGACGACACGTTCCCCTCATTTCCTTCCCACCGTCCTGCCCTTTACGGATCTATGGGATCAGTAGTGTAGTTCCACTCGTTTTCCTGGCTTCCAAATCCGCATGCGCGCGCCCTGCATCAACAAGCGGATAAGTTTGATGAATATTGATACGCACTTTGCTGCTTTGCACAACAGCAAATAACGCCTTTGCACTGGCTCTCAACTCCTCAGCTGTGCCGACATAGGCAAAAAGGCTTGGCCGCGTGGCAAAGAGCGAGCCTTTCTGATTGAGGATGGCAAGATTGAAATTCTCGATCGGGCCGGAAGACTGGCCGAAGGTGACCCACATCCCGCGCGGCTTCAGACAATCGAGTGACCGCGGGAAAGTATCCTTGCCCACCGAGTCATAGACGACATCGACACCCTTGCCTCCGGTAATCTCGCGGACACGCTCGGCAAAATTCTCTTCGCTGTAGTCGATGACGTGGTCGTAGCCGTGCGCCAGCGCTAATTCGACCTTTTCGGCGGAACCGGCAGTGCCGATGACGGTTTCGGCGCCGAGGGCCTTAGCCCATTGGCCGGCAATCAGGCCTACACCGCCTGCAGCCGCATGAAACAACAGCGTCGTTCCAGGACCAACCTTGAAGGTGCGGTTCAGCAGATACTCGGCCGTCATGCCCTTCAGCATCATCGATGCCGCGGTTTCAAGCGGAATATCATCGGGCACTTTGACCAGATGCCGGGTCTCGATGTTGCGTTCGATGCTGTAGGCGCCATCGCTGCCGGCATAGGCAACGCGATCGCCGACGGCAAAATCGGTTACCCCAGGCCCGACTTCGGTGATCGTCCCCGCAGCTTCCTTACCGAGCGGCAACGGAAATTGAGGTGCCTTATAGAGGCCGGAGCGAAAGTAGACATCGATGAAGTTGAGGCCGATCGCAGCGTGACGAAGCTGCACCTCACCCGCGCCGGGAGGTGGCAAATCCACCTCCTCCAGCTTCATGACCTCCGGACCGCCATTTTCATGAATACGGATAGCCTTGGTCTTCTTCATGATGCACAATCCTTACTGACGTCCGAGGGACGGGAAAAACTGCAGCACGGCACCGATGCAATAAAGATAAATCCCGCTGACGATGAACAGGACAACCGCCCATTGCGGCATGACGAAATGCATCAGCAGCGAATAGATGCCAAGCGCCGACCAGAAGAGAAATATGCCAAGGTTCAGCGGCCGCAAGCGCTTGACGCGCACGGGATGAAGAAAATTGATCGGCAGGAAGGTCAGGACGACGGAAACGCCGACGAGGATGATGGCTGTCGTGGCGCTGGCGCCGATGACGAAAAGCGTGAAAATCACCATGTTCCAGACCACCGGAAAGCCGGAGAAGAAATATTCGTCCGTCTTCATGCCGGTATCGGCGTAATAGATGGCACTGGAAACCACGATCATGCCGGCGGCGACAAACGACCAGGGCTCGCCGATCATACCGCTCTCATAGAGCGCGAAGGCCGGCAGGAGCACGTAGGTGACGTAATCGATGATGTTGTCGAGCGTGTCGCCGGACCAGTTTGGCAGAACTTCCTTCACGCGGACCTTGCGCGCGATCGGCCCGTCTATGCCATCGACCAGCAGCGCCAGGCCAAGCCACCAGAACATATCGACGAAGCGATGTTCCGACGCCGCGACGACACCGAGAAAGGCGAGAAACGATCCGGATGCCGTCAGTATATGAACGGAGAAAGCACGCATCTCCGCATAAGGCACCCGCTTGTAATTGAAGATTTTCATCCGCCCCACGACTCGTCAGCTTATTCACCTGCCCCGGCAGGCGGTTTTTCTTGCTAATATGCATCCTTTGGTCGGCATCGCCAGCGCAAAAGCGTTCATTGCGGCACGCTAGCGCGACTCACTGTCATTTTCACCCGTTGCGATGTTTCATCCCATGGATTTCAACAGGCTAAGCGCTTATTTTCAGAACCAAAGGCAATTGAGGCATCGATATGAAGCAGATTGAAGTGGCCGTTATCGGCGGTGGACTCGCCGGCATGATCACGGCTTTCGCGCTGGCACGCGGCGGAAGATCCGTCGCCCTTGTCGTGGCGCCGCACAGCAAGGCCGACAAGCGGACGACGGCGCTGATGGATCAGTCGATCCGCTTTCTGGAACGCCTGACGCTGTGGGACAGGATCGTACCTTCAGCCGCGCCGCTGACGACGATGCGCATCATAGACGGCACATCGCGACTGTTGCGGGCGCCGACCGTCTCGTTCCGATCGTCCGAAATCGGCCTGGATGCCTTCGGCTACAATATTCCGAATTCCGTGTTGCTCGACAATCTCAGCCAAGCCATCGAAGCGGAAGGCAATGTCAGCCGCATCGAAGCCACGGCTTCCGAGATCACCTTCGGCGATGATGGCGTATCGATTACCCTCGACAATGGCGATTCGATCGATGCGGCATTCGTCGTCGGCGCGGACGGCCGCAATTCGATGGTGCGAGAGACGCTCGGAATCAAGACCAAGGGCTGGTCCTATCCGCAATCGGCAATGGTTCTGAATTTTTCGCATAGCCTGTCGCATCAGAACATCTCCACGGAATTCCATACCGAAAGCGGTCCGTTTACGCAGGTGCCTCTGCCCGGCCGGCGCTCCAGCCTCGTCTGGGTTCAGAAGCCGGCCGAAGCGGCAGCCAACGCAGAGAAGTCGCTCGAAGAACTCGGCCGACTGGTCGAGGAGCGGATGCAATCGATGCTCGGCCAGGTCACGATCGAGGACAGCGTGCAGGTCTGGCCCCTTTCAGGCATGACAGCCTATCGCTTCGGCAAAGGCCGCGCCGCGCTGATCGGCGAAGCAGCCCATGTCTTCCCCCCAATCGGCGCGCAGGGCCTCAATCTCAGCCTTCGCGATATCCTGGCGCTGACAGATATTCTCTGCACGCGGGGGGACCAGCCGATCCCGGCCACATCGGGCGATAGTTTCGACCGCAAGAGACGTGCTGACATCATCAGCCGCACGGCAAGCGTCGATCTTCTCAATCGTTCGCTGCTGTCGGACTTCCTGCCGGTACAGATGCTGCGCGCGGCAGGCCTGCATGTGCTTTCGGCCATTGCTCCGCTGCGCAACATCGTCATGCGCGAGGGTATCGAACCGGGTGGCGGCCTGCGCAACTTTTCGTCGGCATTACGGGAAAAGCTGCGCCGGTAAGGTGCCGGACTTTATCAGATAGAGCACCAGCGAAACCGTCACCACGGAACAGGCCGTGGTGATCAGGATGGTAGCGGAGGCCCGCTCCTGCCAGACACCATATTGCTGGCCGATGACGAAGACGTTCGTTGCCGTCGGCAACGCCGCCAGCAATACGGCCGCCTCGATCCAGATCGGATCGAAGCCGCCGACAGCTTGCAGGACGACATAGACGACCAATGGATGCAGGATGAGCTTTGCCGGCACGATATAGCCGATCTCGACTGGAACCCGCTTCAGCGGACGCAGCGCGAGCGTTACCCCCATGGCAAATAGTGCACAAGGTGCAGCCGCTTGTGCGAGATAATTGACAAATCGCTCGAAGGCGATCGGTTGGTGCAGCGATAACGCAGCCACGACAAAACCCAGCGCTGTCGACAGGATGAAAGGGTGCAGCAGTACCTTCCGGGCGATATCGGCAGCAACGCGCCATGGCGATCGCTTGTCGCCGCCTTCCAGCGCCATCAGGGCAGGCGCGACAATGAAATGCAGTGCGTTTTCAAAGCACACGATCAGCGCTACCGGAACCGCGGCCCGTTCGCCGAGCGCCAGTAGCGCAAGCCCCGGCCCCATGTAGCCGATATTGCCATAGGCGCCGGCAAAGGCCTGGATAGTGCTGTCGGCAAGCGAATTGCGGCGCAGGAAGTGGCCGATCAGGAACAGCAGCAGGAAAATCGAGTAAGTCGCGGCGATATCGGTGGCGATGAAGTCGATCCGAGTCAGCTGTTCGATCGGCGTCTGCGAAACGAGCCTGAAGAACAGCGCCGGCAATGCTGCGTAGATAATGAACGTATTCAGCCAGCCGAGCGCTTCTGCCGGCTGCTTTGTAATGCGCGCGGCAACATAGCCGATCAGGATCAGACCGAAGAATGGCAGCAGCAGACCAACAATATCAGCCATGGGGGTCAGCCATCGGGCATATTCCATTTGCCGGGAAAAAGAAGGCGGAAGGTATTGCCCGACTTAGCCGATTTTCATCAGGATTGGAAAGGTTTGCTGAAACCAGATCGCCATGTCGCTCACATAGCCGAAGATGAAAGCGAGACCTGTCAGCACTAGAAGCCCGCCCATGATCTTTTCGACCGTGCCGAGATGGCGGCGGAAGCGGGAGAGAAAGCGCATGAAGGCGCCGGAAAAGCCGGCGGCGATCCAGAAGGGGATGGCAAGCCCGAGCGAATAGACGGCAAGCAGGCCCGCACCGGCTCCCACCGTTTCACGCGAGGCGGCAATGCCGAGGATGGCGCCAAGCACCGGGCCGATGCAAGGCGTCCAGCCGAAAGCAAAGGCAAGGCCCATGATATAAGCGCCCGTCAGTGTCGCCGGCTTGCCGCCGCTCTGGAAGCGCGCCTCCCGGGCGAGAAGGCCGATGCGGAAGACGCCGAGGAAGTTCAGCCCCATGATGACGATGATCAAACCGCCGATCTTGGCGAGAATATCGAGGTGCTGGCGCAAAAGCATGCCGATCGAGGACGCACCGGCGCCGAGCGCGACAAATACGGTGGCAAATCCCAAGGTGAAGAACAGTGCCGACATCAGCACATTGCCGCGAACGCTCGGGCCAGGAACACTCGGGCCTCCCGCTACCGCTGCACCGCCTCCGCGAAACTGCTCGACCGAGATTCCCGCCATGTAGCAGAGATAAGGCGGCACGAGCGGCAGCACGCAGGGTGAAAGAAACGAAAGCGCTCCGGCGAGCAAGGCACTCAGAAGCGAGATATCGGCAAGCGACACGATGGACTCCGGCTATGTCATTCCGGCTCCCTTCCTAACGGTGCTGGAATCGGAAAGCCAATCACCTTTTCGAGCAGGCCCTGTCTTGCCTTAAAGTTGACGGAATTGAGAGACCTTCAGACTATTGCAAAATCTCGATTTCGCCCGATTTTCCGGGCGTGACCAAGGGTCGCGGAGCCGGCTGATGAACGAATTGCTTTTGTAAAAATATTGGTTCAAGCTGTTGATGTTCGTCGAACAACGTACATTCCACCCCAGCTACTCAGCGGAGGAAAAGCCCCCATGCGTATTGCTACTATGTTCACGACTGCAGCCTTTGTCGCACTCTTCAGCGTAAGTGCCATGGCACAAACGGCGACCACCCCCAGCACGACCACGACAACCCCGAGCGCAACGACGTCGACCCCGTCGACGACAAATACGATGAAGCCGAAGGCAACGAAGCCTGCCCAAACCGCCGTTTCAAAGGCATGTTCGGCTCAGGCTGACGCCAAGGGTCTGCATGGAAAGGCACGTGCCAAGTTCCGAAGCGATTGCAAGAAGAACGGCGGCAAGGCCTAAAACTCGTTTCATTCTCGAATCGTGGTCAACTTTGCCGTCCAGCTGGCGGTAGAGTTGACCACTACGGCGCTCCCATCAAATAATCCCGACGGAAAGACCGAGCTGCGGCGTCTGAACGCTGTTTGCTTGCGACGATCGCTTGTGCTGCGATCCTTTAGTCGGACATATCCTGTTGTTCTCGCCGAATTCCGGACGGAAAACCGTTGTCGCCTTTTCTAAGATGACCTTGCAGGCTAGTGCCATTGATGCCGGCCGGCGTGAGTGTGCGTTATCCGGCTATCACCCGCTCATTGTCGACTTCGATTGCGGGCTTGGCTCTCTCGCAGCCATAGCAACGTTCTGCAATAAACGAGACAAACCCGGGAAACCGACTGACATTACAGTCCATCCCTATCCGGTCAAATCAATAGACGGAGCAGGAAGTTGAGACCCGCCATAAACCCTCCCCCTTCGGAAGCAGCATCGCAGACTAACTATCTGACAGCCTGTCTTTTCGCCCTGGAACCCTCCATCGAGAGCCTGGTTGCTGCAGCGATGAAATCCGGCTGGAAGCGCGAATATGTTCTTCTTGCCATCATGGCCATCGCGCTGAACCACGGCGGCACAAACCCATCGTCACCTAAGTCGTTGCATTCATGAATGATGGAGAATGAAGTCGGCGACGCAAACAGCAACATCACTACCGAAACGATGATCGTATCGCGATCGTCGCTGCGCTACTTTTGCCGGACTGCGCGATTATCTTTCCATGAGAAACGGCGCATGACGCGCGCGAGCAGCCATCCGACATCAGTGTATCGCTCAGACGTCCCTGGGGCTCATGCGTCCCTAGGTTTACGCTCTTTTGTCACCGGATCGACTTTACCCTCGGCAAGCCTGTTACGGGGATCGGCAACGAGCGAAGCCTCGTCCTTTTCTTTATTCAGCCGGTCGTACTTACGGATCTCGCTATGCTGTATCCTCGCCAGGGCTTGCTTCTTCTCACGTCCACCATGCGATTCACTTTGTCGATCCTGTGCCAAGATGCGCCTCCTGTCTTTTCAAAAGGGAACTCACTTGATGCGATTAGGTTCCGATGGAAATAACGACACCATCATAGTCAGCGATCTCTCATCCGACCGCCGAGCGAATTTCGGAGGATTTTCGTCTTTGGAAGCGGCAAAGCGCCACCTCACTGTACTTTTAGCGACAGATAATATAATAATGCGACGATAGACGTGAAACGAATCATGAATTTCATGCGTTTAAGCTTCACTGCCATGTGAGGAAGCTGATCATGACGTCGGTCGAACGGAAGAAGCTCGCGCGGCTTGTTATGTTGAAACTGCTACCGATCTTCGGTGGCCTCACCGCGGTTGCGGTCGTCGCACTTTCCACAATCGCATAATCCCGCAATCGCACTCATAATCCCGCAATCCTATAGGCATTGGCCACGGAACATGCATCGACGTTGCTCGACCATAAGCGATCGCCGATCTTGAATCAGGGTGCTCTTAATATTTCGCCTGCCCAAAGGTCAGGAGCAGTCGGTGCTGTCGACTGAAAATGAATAGTCCCTGCCCTTCAGCTGATAAATGTAATTCGCCAGAGATGCTTCGCCGGAACTGAACTTCGGTAACAGGAAGTCGCAGAGGTCAGTGAGCTGTGCGGATTTGACGAGAGGCGGATCGAAATCGTCATCATCGTCGAGATCGTAGAAATAGCTGTAGATGTGATCGGTGAGATCTATCTTTGTCAGCGTGGTCTTTTGATCGATCTTCTTAGGTAAATCCTTGTTGGCGAAGATCACCGGATAGCGCTCCGAAAGGAAGGGAACCACTAACCGCTCGGTCACCGGTGTGGTCATCGCGATTCCTAAAAGCGGCAGCAGCCTCAAGGCTATCGGAAGCCTCCTGCCCGCGATCAATCCGGCCAAAAGTCCCAAGGATACCAGCAACCCACAAACGGTCGCATAAATCTCCCATAGTGACAGCTCTGCCACGAATTCCATCATTCGCCTGTCGTCTTCACCAACAATCTTATTGATGAAGCTATGGTACTACCAAATCGAGATTCGTCACCAGCCAATTCCGGCGAAATCTCATCAACAACCTGTGCGTTATGCCTGGAAAACGAAAGCACGTCGCGAGCCGAGGCCAACAATCCATGAGATTTGGCAATGCAGAAACGACTGCGAAGGCTGCCGGGCCGTGCAGCCTTCGGCTCGCCTGATGAGCGATCTAATGAACCAGCTTTGCGACCTCGGGGACCGTTTGGATCGCGCTCTCGTGCCGTCCGGAAGTCAACCCGATGATTACAGCAACTGCGGCGACCATTATGTAAATAATCGTCCCTTTCGGCTTTCGATCCGATAAGCAACGCCTCGTCGACTCTAATGAACGCGGATGGTCAGACATCTTGATCCTTTGGTATTAAGAGCGCTCATTTAGTAGATCAGCGGCGCCGGATAAATATCTCGATTCGCGCATCTCCCCTGCAGGCAGCGAATACCGGGCTATTCTTGCGTCTGGATTGCACGGCAAAATTGACTGTTCCTGTCTGTGTGCCACATCTGGCCAGGTGCTTTATCCGCGTAACGTCGATATCACTGAAAAATCGAGCAATACAAAAGCCCGCGACCTTCGTCCTAGGGACGTTCGGTTACCTATCTCTTCGGGCTGGACAAAAAGGCGATGGTGAGAGCGATGGGATTCGAACCCATGACCTACTGATTAAAAGTCAGTTGCTCTACCGACTGAGCTACGCTCTCCCTCTCCGCTGGCAGAAGCTGCCCCGGTTGGAAGTGCGCGGAACATATGCAGACGCCCTATTGCGGTCAACCCATAAAATTGTGGTTGCGAGCGACCGAAGATGCTTTTCCTCACCTGGCTGCCGCGAAATGACGGCATCGAGCCGAAGAAGTCGCCTATTATTAAGGAAAATCAGAAATCCGACACCGCGCGCGGATGAGCTCCAACAAGGCAAACGATTCTCAAAGACCCAAACAACCGTAACAATTTCCCATAATAATCAGGGTTGCAATGAACGGATCGATCGGCTCGCCATCCGCAACAGTTGGGGTGCGAATCGTTTTTGGTGTATATCAGTTATTGTTAACAACCTGTCGGGCCCTCAGGAGGTTCTTTTATGGAAGACGCAAACGTCGGTTGGATTGCAGCAATTATCATCGGCGGCCTAGCTGGCTGGTTCGCCGAGATGATCATGAAAAGCAACACGGGCATAATCATGAACATCATCCTCGGCATTGTCGGCGCGCTCGTTGCCAGCTGGCTTTTCCGTACGCTCGGCATCGTCCTGCCGTTCCATGTATGGCTGAACTACCTGATTACAGGTTTCATCGGCGCCTGCATCCTGATTTTCGTCGGCCGACTGATCAGACGTTAGCAGCGCATCGGGCTGCGAAAACCCGAATTGGGAAGAGGAAAAAAGGGAAGGCGGGCCAAACCGCCTTCCCTTTTTTGTTACGCTCACCCGGCGAGATGCAAGACCGCGAAAATGCGCCCGTGGCTTTTGAGGCCTTTCCAAGCGCGACCTCGACGCTATCTACCAAAGGGGAACCGAAAGGAGGTTGGAAACATGACGGAAAACGCCAATCGGACAACCACCCGCAAAGTCATCCGCGGCCGCCCCTACAGCATTGCCGAGTTTGCACGGAAATATCGCCTCGATGATGCGGAGGCAAAACGCCTCTTCTACAAGTTCGGCCCGTCGTCCACCGAACTGGACCTACTCATGGCTGCCAAACGAAGGCCGCCCAGCCTTGCAACCGCAATCGGTCGATAACGCACGGCTTTCCCAGCCAGGCTTGCGAAATGCCGCTGCGATCGGCGACCGCAAAGCGGCGATCCGGCAGACACGATAGTCAGGCACAGCGGCACGGCCATGACGCATGGTTTTGCAATATA
This sequence comes from Rhizobium sp. ERR 942, assembly GCF_007828395.1. Taxonomy (NCBI): domain Bacteria; kingdom Pseudomonadati; phylum Pseudomonadota; class Alphaproteobacteria; order Hyphomicrobiales; family Rhizobiaceae; genus Rhizobium; species Rhizobium sp. ERR 942. The sequence continues at coordinate 805,992 of NZ_VIUA01000003.1, read as the reverse complement.
CTGATATATCACATCCGATTGCCTTCGGAGATGCTAAATGACACTGTGTGCCACTCAAGCATAAGCCGGACGCAGCCTCGAATGCAGAATTCGCTTAGCCATCTTGCCTATCTCGCGTTGGAATACGCGATCGTGACGCTTGCGCTGAAGCCAGGCGCCCTCGTCACCGAAAAGCAGCTGATCGAAGTGGCCGAGCATGGGCGAACACCGGTGCGCGAGGCAATCCAGAAACTTGCATGGCAGGGATTGATCCATGTGCGGCCGCGCGTCGGCCTGCAAATCGCGGAGATTCGCCCCGAAGACCATCAATATGTCATGCAGGTGAGACGTGAATTGGAGCCAATTGCGGCCGCGCTCGCCGCCACCCATGCCGATCAGCAGCAGCGCGAGCAGTTGGAGGAATGCGCCCGCCTGATGACGGAGTGTGCCGTTACCGGCGACCTTCCCGGCTTTTTCGCTGCCGATAAGGCCTTCGACGAAATTCTCGAAGCCGCCTGCCCCAACAACTTCATCACAGCGGCGCTCGCAACCGTGCAGACGCACGCACGCCGTCTGTGGTATTCCACTGGAACGCATGATCGCATGGGCCTGGCGATCGCCATGCATGTCCAGGCCATCGAAGCCATTCGGGGCGGTGATGCCAAGGCGGCCGAGACTGCAATGGCATCACTCATCGATTACCTCAGCGGCACATGAAAAAAGCGGCCCCGTTACCAAAGCCGCCTTTCATTCCGGGTTTAGGGGCCGATTAGCCGACGAAAGCGCGTTCGATGACGAACTCGGCCGGATTGTTGTTGGCACCCTCGTTCAGGCCAGCCTTCTCGAGCAGCGCCTTGGTGTCCTTCAGCATGGCGGAGGAGCCGCAGATCATGCCGCGATCGATCGCGGGATCCAGCGGCGGCACGCCGAGATCGCTGAAAAGCTTGCCGTTTTCGATGAGATCTGTAATGCGGCCCTTGAAGGGGAATTCCTCGCGGGTCACGGTGGCATAATGACGTAGCTTGTCGCCGACGACTTCGCTCAACAGCTCGTCGTTGCGGATTTCCTCGACGAGATCGAAGCCGTATTTCAGCTCAGCAACATCGCGCGTGGTATGGGTGAGGATGACCTCCTCATACTTCTCATAGGTCTCCGGGTCGCGGATGAGGCTCGCAAATGGTGCAATGCCGGTGCCGGTCGAGAACATGTAGAGACGGCGGCCAGGAGTCAGCGCGTCCAGAACCAGCGTACCGGTCGGCTTCTTGCGCATCAGTACTTCATCGCCCGGCTTGATGTTCTGCAGGTGCGACGTCAGCGGACCGTCCGGCACCTTTATGGAAAAGAATTCAAGCTCGTCGGCCCAGGCCGGGCTCGCGATCGAATAGGCGCGATACAGCGGCTTGCCCTCGACCATCAGGCCGATCATGGCGAACTCGCCTGAACGGAAGCGGAAGCCTTGCGGCCGGGTCATGGTGAAACGAAAGAGCCGGTCGGTATAATGCGTGACGCTCAGCACCTTCTCGGCGAAGACGCCTGCGGGTACTGCTGAAGCAAATTCATCTGTCTTTGCGGGGGCGTTCATTCTGTCTCGGATCCCGTATTAGTCTTACGCGTTTTTCTGGGCACGTTTTTCCTGGCAGGCTCATTTCGCGACGCTGATATAATAATATAGCCGGTTTTGAAAGGCATTCCATTCCAACCGGCGACACAGGACTGAAATATGCATTTTTCAGTCAAGTTTCCAGATTGCCGACATTACATCCTTCGAGAGGCTTGAATACGGCAATCCGACTCTGTCAAATTGCCGCAACAGCGAGCCTTTCCGCATCAGGCCGACTTTGCCGGCAATCGCCGCCAGCTATAGGCCTGTCCGCCTTCGGCACGCCGAGCGGTCGGCTGATAATAGTGCGGAATGCCCGGAAGGCGATTTTCCGACAGGCGCTTCAGCGCTGTTGCGTTGGTGACGGCGAAACTATCGATACCCACGCGCAGCATCAGCGGAATCTGATCGATCAGCACGTCGCCAACCGCACGCAGCTCATTGGCATAGCCGAGGCGCTGACGCAGCAGCGACGCATGGCTGAAAGCGCGGCCATCGTTGAATGCCGGAAACGCGACCGCGACGATATCGAGACGGTCGAGATAGGGCTGCAGCCGGGTTACATCATCGGCAGGCTTGATGAGAACGCCGAGGCCGGCTTCGTTGCTCTCTTCCGCCTTCGCGATCAGTGCATCAAGGCTAAGCAGAGGCTTCTGCGTCTCGGTCGCCTTGACCTCATCGGTCTCGATGACCCATGGATCATTGTCGACGAAACCTGTTTCACGCCAGATCTTTGTCACGGTCAATCTCCTTACGCTGCTTCCGCTGCCGACGAGGACGCGCCGTAAAGCGCGGTCTTGAACGGCTGCGGCCCGACACGACGGTAGGCGGTCAGGAAGGTTTCGGAGGGATCTAGACGAAGACCGAGATAGGTATCGACGATGGTCTCGATGGCGTCGGTCACCTTGTCGGGCTCGAAGCCGCGACCGATGATCTCGCCGATCGAGGTGTTTTCGTCGCCGGAGCCGCCGAGCGTGATCTGATAGAGTTCCGCACCTTTCTTCTCGACGCCAAGCAGGCCGATATGACCGACATGGTGATGGCCGCAGGCGTTGATGCAGCCGGAAATCTTGATCTTCAACTCGCCGATCTCCGCCTGGCGCTCTGCCGAACCGAAACGCCTGGAGATCTCCTGCGCGACCGGAATGGAACGCGCATTGGCAAGAGCGCAGTAATCGAGACCGGGACAAGCGATAATATCCGTGATCAGGCCGGCATTCGCCGTTTCCAGGCCGTTGGCCACCAGACCGCGATAAACGGCCTCGAGGTCGGCCAGTGCAACATGCGGCAGGATAAGATTCTGCTCATGGCTGACGCGGATTTCGTCGAAGGCATATTCCTCGGCGATATCCGCGACAGCTTCCATCTGGACATCCGTCGCATCGCCAGGAATGCCGCCGATCGGCTTCAGCGAGATTGTCACCATCCCGTAATCGGGGTTCTTGTGGGGGTGCACATTCTGCTGCACCCAGCGCGCAAAAGCCGGATCGGCCTTCTTCCAGCGTGCCAGGCTTTCCCAACCTTCTGGGCGCTCTGGCAGCGCCGGTGGTGCAAAGTAGGCTGAGATCGCCTGAACGTCAGCTTCCGGCAGCTTCAGTTCAGTGTCTCGCAGCTTGTCGAACTCGGCCTCGACCTGGCGTGCCAGTTCCGCGGCGCCGGTTTCATGCACGAGGATTTTGATACGGGCCTTGTACTTGTTGTCGCGGCGGCCATGCAGATTGTAAACGCGCATGATCGCCGTGGTGTAGGACAGGAGATCCTCTTCCGGCAGGAAGTCACGGATGAGCTTGGCAACCAGGGGCGTGCGCCCCTGCCCGCCTCCGACGTAAACGGCAAAGCCGATCTCGCCCTTGTCGTTCTTCTTCAAATGCAGGCCGATATCATGCACCTGGATCGCAGCGCGGTCGCGCTCGGCGCCGGTGACGGCGATCTTGAACTTGCGCGGCAGGAAGGAAAATTCCGGATGAACGGACGACCACTGGCGGAGGATTTCGGCATAGGGCCTGGGATCGGCGACTTCATCAGCCGCAGCGCCGGCGAAATGATCGGCCGTCACGTTGCGAATGCAATTGCCCGAAGTCTGGATCGCGTGCATCTCGACGGAGGCCAAATCGGCCAGTGCATCGGGCATCTCGGAAAGTTTCGGCCAGTTGAACTGCAGATTCTGGCGTGTGGTGAAGTGGCCATAGCCGCGGTCATAGGTGCGCGCGATATGGGCGAGCATGCGCATCTGACGCGAGCTCAGCGTGCCGTAGGGAATAGCGATCCGCAGCATATAGGCATGCAGCTGCAGATAGACGCCGTTCATCAAGCGCAACGGCTTGAAGGCATCTTCCGAAAGCTCACCCGAGAGGCGTCGCTCCACCTGATCGCGGAACTGGGCAACCCGTTCCGCAACAAAGGCGTGGTCGAATTCATCGTAACGATACATGACTTCCTCGGGACTTCTCAGACTGCAATGAAATCGGGATCGGCCGCGGCATAGCCCGGCGCATATTCCATGGTGGGGCCTTCGGCGCGGATGCGCTCGCGCAGGCGCAGCGGCCAAAGCTTGCCGCCGGTTTCCTGCACGTCGATCAGATTGACATCGACGACCTTGTTGTCAGCATAGGCCTGCTTGCCGATCGCTTCCAGTGCGGCTTCCGCTTCCGCATGGCGAGCGACCAGCGCCTCCTGCAGCGATGTCACCCACTCACCATTTGCGTTCAGCCAGACGGCGACGCCATCGGTGAGCCGGTTTGCGGTCAAAACCTTGTCGACCATCAATCAGTTCCTTGCATAGTCTTGAGCAGCGGTCTCGCGACGGACCAGCGGCTCGGATTGCTCAAAATTCGCACCGGCGACGGCATCGCCGATGATGACCATGACCGGCCCGCTCAACTCATCGCGGTGCTCGAGATCAGGAAGATCTCGTAAAATACCATGCATCAGGCGACGATCGCGCCGGCTTGCATTTTCGATGATGGCGACGGTCGTCTCGGGCGGCAGGCCGGATTGCATGAGGCGGCCGGCAACGGAAGCGGCGACAGTCCGTCCCATATAGACGGCAATCGTGGCGCCGGATACGGCCAAACTCGCCCAATCGGGCAGTGCATCGCCTGTGAGATCGTGACCCGTCGTAAAGACCAGCGATGAAGCAACGCCGCGCAACGTCAGCGGCAATTCGAAATCCGCAGCAGCGGCGAAAGCCGAGGTGATGCCCGGAACGATCTCATAGCCGATGCCAGCGGCGCGCAGAGCCGCCATTTCTTCGCCGGCACGGCCGTAAACCAGCGGATCGCCGGACTTCAGCCGCACAACGCGCTTGCCTTCACGGCCGAGCTGCACCAGCAGATCGTTGATCTCTTCCTGCGACTTGCTGTGGCACCCCTTGCGCTTGCCAACGGAGAGGCGCTCCGCATCGCGGCGGCCCATGTCGACGATCGCCTGCGGCACCAGCGCGTCATAGACGATAACATCGGCTTCCATCATGACGCGCTGTGCGCGTAGCGTCAGGAGATCTTCCGCGCCAGGACCTGCGCCGACCAGCCAGATACGGCCCTCGATTTCACACGACGACTGCAGCAACTCATCCGCCGCCCGCTCCGCCTGCGCGACATGGCCTGCATTGACGGCATCGGCGACCGGTCCGGAAAAGAACTGCCGCCAGAAGACGCGGCGAGCAACGCCACGCGCCACGAAACGCTCAACCGGCTTGCGATAGCGCGTCGCCAGTTCCGCCAGCTTGCCGAGCGACGGCGACAGCATTTGATCGATCTGCGCACGGATCATCTGCGCGAGGACAGGACCGGCACCTTCCGTGCCGATGGCAACGGCCACAGGAGCGCGATTGACCAGCGCAGGCGTGTAGAAATCGCAATAGTCGGGCTGATCGACGGCGTTTGCCGGGATGCGCTCAGCGCGAGCCGCATCGACGATCGCACGATCCGCCTCGGCATCGCCAGTAGCAGCAAAGACAAGCGTCGCGCCTTTGACCTGATCGGGTGAAAAATCGCCGCGTACGGTTTCGATGCGGTTGGCGATGAGGAAAGCGTGATAATCAGCCTCCGGCGCCTGCGCAAAGGCAACGACTTTCGCCTGCGTGTTCAAAAGCAGCCGCACCTTGGCAAAAGCTTCGTCACCATTGCCGAAAACAGCCGCCATCCTTCCTTCCACGCGGAAGAAAGCGGGAAACACCGAAAGCTGCTCAGTCCTGGGAGGCATCACTATTCCACTTCGAGATTTGGCGAATATCGCCCCTGCGGCCAAGAGATTGAAGAAACAGAAATTCTAATGCCCATGCATGCGCGTATTCTTTTGCTCGACATGACAAGGATTTGAGCAAAACTCACCAGGCGAGCAGATTGCAATAAGCCTATAAAATCTATAGATTTTTATGACTCGCCCCCGTTGCCGAGCTGCTTTATTGCTTGTGGCAGACATAGTCTTTAAGTTATTTACGCATACCGCAGCATTTGCAATCCCGATAGACTGCAGCGAAAATCGTTGGAGAAAACCCTTGTCTGACAATAGCATCGCTGCACGCCTCCTCAACGTCGTCGAGCATGACATCCTGCCCCTAACCCGCAAAGGCGTCGCGGCCGGCAACAAGATTTTCGGCGCAGCCATCCTGCGCAAGTCCGATCTCTCGCTCGTCATCGCGGAAACCAACAATGAACTGGAAAACCCGCTCTGGCATGGCGAGGTTCACACCCTCAAGCGCTTCTACGAACTCGGCGAAAAGCCCGCGACCAAGGATTTAATCTTCCTGTCCACGCATGAGCCCTGCACCATGTGCATGTCGGCGATCACCTGGGCGGGCTTCGACAATTTCTACTATTTCTTCAGCCACGAGGACTCCCGGGATGCCTTCGCGATCCCGCACGATCTCAAGATCCTGAAAGAAGTCTTCGGTCTGGAGCCGGGTGGCTATCGCCGCCAAAATGCATTCTGGAACAGCTTTGCCATTTCCGACCTCGTGGAGACGGAAGACGATCCGCGTAAAGGCGAGCTGAAGGACCAGACGGCGCGCATCAAGCAAGCCTATGCCGATCTTTCCGAGAACTACCAGGCATCGAAGAGCGGCAACGACATCCCCTTGAAGTGACAGAGCAAAACTTGAGGCAACGATGGAAGCATCGCGAGACATTTCCCGTCTGATCGAGATCATGGCGGCGCTGCGAAACCCGGAGAGTGGTTGCCCCTGGGATATCGTCCAGACCTTCGAGACCATCAAGCCCTATACGATCGAAGAGGCCTACGAGGTCGCGGATGCGATCGAGCGCAAAGATAATGACGATCTTTGCGACGAGCTCGGCGATCTCCTGCTGCAGGTCGTTTTCCATGCTCGCATCGCCGAGGAGGCCGGCGCATTTTCCTTCGGCGATGTCGTGCACGCCATCACTCGCAAGATGATCCGCCGCCATCCGCATGTCTTCGCCGCCTCGGACGCCAAGACCGAGGATGCGGTGACGCTGCAATGGGACCGGATCAAGGCCGAGGAGAAACGCGAACGGGCGGAACGCCGCGCCAAGAGCGGCATCACTGAAGATTTCAAGGGCGGCTTCCTGGGCTCGGTACAGCGGACCTTTCCTGCCCTGACCGAAGCCTTGAAACTGCAGGAACGGGCCGCCAAGGTCGGTTTCGACTGGTCTGCGCCGGAGCCGATCCTCGACAAGATCGAAGAGGAGATCGGCGAATTGCGGGCGGCACTTGCAAGCGGCGACAGGGCCAAGGTCAGTGATGAACTCGGCGATCTGATCTTCGCCGTCGTCAATATCGGCCGGCATGTGAACGCCGATCCAGAACAGGCGCTACGCGGCACAAACACGAAGTTCCGCCGCCGCTTCCATCATATCGAAACGACGCTCGAGGCTGAAGGCGAGACGCTGGAGGGCGCCTCGCTGGAGCGGATGGAAGAGATCTGGCAGTCGGCGAAAGCCATCGAGCGGCAGCTTGCCGGAGTCAAAACGGCCTAAAACACCTATTCCCAGTCTTCGCGCTGCGGCTTCGGACCGTTGCCCATGCGCCGTTCCAATTCAGCCGCTTCGGTCTCTGTCAGGCGAACGTCGAGCGTGACCGTGCCGTCCTCATTGTCTTCGCGGTTGTCGACGACAGCATGATTGTAAAGCCAGGGCAGCAGCGCCAGCTTTTCGACGGGCAAGGTGATCGTCGTTTCCGTCAGCACGCCGGAGAGGCGTCGGCTGATTTCGTCCATCAGGCGATCGACGCCCTCGCCTGTTATCGCTGAGACGGCAATGACGTTTTCCGCGGTCGACGCCTTCTGGACGATGGCGTCATGCGCTTCCGGTTCCAGGCGGTCGATCTTGTTCCAGACCTCGAGAATGCGCTCGGCGCCTTCGGCCTCGCCAATGCCGAGATCGCCGAGAATACGCATGACATCTGCACTCTGGGCCTGATTGTCATCATCGGAGAGATCCCGCACATGCAAGATCAGGTCAGCTTCCAGCACCTCTTCCAGGGTCGCGCGGAAGGCGGCCACCAGGTGAGTCGGAAGGTCGGAAATGAATCCGACTGTGTCTGAGAGAATGACGGTACGGCCATGCGGCAGCTTCATGCGGCGCAGCGTTGGATCGAGCGTCGCAAACAGCATGTCTTCCGCCAGAACGCCGGCGCCGGTGATGCGGTTGAACAGCGTCGATTTGCCGGCATTGGTATAGCCGACGAGAGCCACGATCGGATGTGGCACCTTTTTGCGCTTGGCGCGATGAAGCTGGCGGGTACGAACCACCTGCTCCAGTTCCCGCTCCAGCCGGATGATCCGCTCCTGCAGCATGCGCCGGTCGGCTTCGATCTGGGTTTCACCCGGGCCGCCCATGAAGCCGGCACCGCCGCGCTGGCGTTCAAGGTGGGTCCAGCTTCGAACCAGCCGGCCCTTCTGATAGTTCAGATGCGCCAGCTCGACCTGCAGCGTACCTTCCTTGGTGGAGGCGCGGCGGCCGAAGATTTCGAGGATGAGGCCTGTACGGTCGATGACCTTGGCGTTCCACGCCTTCTCGAGATTGCGCTGCTGCACCGGCGTCAGAGGATGATCGACGATGACGAGCCCGGCATTGAACTCGTCGAGCAACGCGCGAATCTCTTCGATCTTGCCGGTCCCGAGCAGGGTTGCCGGCCGCGGATCGTTGATCGGCACGATGGAGCCGTTGACGACATCGAGATCGATGGCGAGCGCAAGGCCTTTTGCCTCTTCCAGCCGGCTTTCGGGCGGGCGCGAAACGGAGATGGTGCTATCGGCTTGAGCTGAACGCGCGGAGCGCGCCTGCTTCAGCACAGGCACGACGACAACAGCGCGCATATCATCCCGGTGTTTTACGGTCTCCGGGATGAGGGAATCATTTTTGGTATCGCGTGTCGTGATAACGGCAAGTCCCAGTTAGGATGCGGCTTCTTCGCTCTCGAACATCTGCATCGGCTGACCCGGCATGATCGTCGAGATCGCATGCTTATAGACGAGCTGCGAATGGCCATCGCGGCGGAGCAGGACGCAGAAATTGTCGAATGAGGTTACGACACCTGTGAGCTTCACGCCGTTAATCAAGAAAATCGTGAGTGAAATCTTTTGCTTGCGAACAGTATTGAGAAACAAGTCCTGCAAGTTCTGAGAACGTTCCGCCATCGCGCCGCTTCTTTCTTTTTTGCCGACCTGAGCCGGTTGAATGTCATGGTATACAGAGGTCCCGGACGGGAGATACCCTCATTCTCTCCCCCCCAGCGAATGTTGGTATCAAATCGCAGTCTTTTCCGCAACGTCGAAAAAGGCTTCACGAATTTTCTGTGACATGCTGCCCGGATGACCGTTCGCTATCGTCTCTCCATCGATAGAAACGACCGGAAAACAGATACTTGTCGCCGCGGTGATGAAGACTTCGCGGGCCTTCATCATCTCCTCGACCGAGAAGAATCGCTCGACGATCGTCACATCGAGCTTGGCTGCAACATCCATCAGCGTGGTGCGGGTGATGCCGCGCAAGATGCCGTGCTCGGCGGGGCGAGTAACGAGATTTCCGTCATGATCGACGATCCAGACGTTGGTGGCCGCACCTTCCTTCACCATGCCATTGTGGTCGATATAAATCGCCTCCTGGGCGCCGGCCTCCTTCGCCTGCTGGCGGGCCATGGCGTTCGGAAGCAAGCCCACGGACTTGATATCCACCCTATCCCAGCGATTGTCGCGGACGGTGATCGCCTTGATGCCGTTGGCGTTCTTCTTGGCAATCACGGACTGATCGGTGCTCTTGGCAGTGACGACGATCGAGGACGGCGTGCCGGCCGGCGGAAAGACGTGATCGCGGCGGGCGACGCCACGCGTCACCTGCAAATAGAACAGGCCATTGCGGACATGATTGCGGCGCAGGGTTTCGCGAATCACCAGCACCAATGCCTGACGCGTCATCGGCCAGGCGATTCGTAGCTCGTTCAGCGAACGGTTGAGGCGATCGAGATGGCGCGTCAGGTCGACAATCACGCCATGACGAACCTCGCACACCTCGTAGACCCCATCGGCGAACTGATAGCCGCGATCCTCGATATGCACCATGGCATCGCTGTGCTTGACGTAGCGACCGTTGACATAAGCTATTCTCGGCATGGAAGCCCCTGATCCGAATTCGATGATGTTTGAAATGTCGGGCGACTGGTCAGACGCCCAACGACTTCAGCTTGCGATGCAGCGCCGAGCGCTCCATGCCGACAAATTCTGCAGTGCGCGAGATATTGCCGCCGAAACGGTTGATCTGAGCGATGAGATAATCGCGCTCGAACATTTCGCGCGCTTCGCGCAGTGGTAGCGTCATGATGTGATAATCGTTCTTGGCGGAGACCTTCGGCAGCATATCGCCAAGGTCGGTCGGCAGCATTTCCGCCGTGATCGGCGTTTCCGCCCCATCGGAGCGGGCCAGGATCATCAGCCGCTCGATATTGTTGCGAAGCTGGCGGATATTGCCTGGCCAGTCGTGCGCCTGCAGCACGGCCATGGCATCGTCGCCGATTCGGCGCGGACGGATGCCCGCCTGTTCCGAAATTTGGCGCATAAGCTGATCGACGAGGAAGGGGATATCTTCGCGGCGCTCGGCAAGGGCCGGGACTCGAACCGGCACCACCGCGAGGCGGTGGTAGAGATCTTCGCGGAAAAGGCCCTCGGCAATGCGGCTCTCGAGATTATAGGCCGTGGACGAGATGATGCGCACATCCACCTTCACGCGCTTCGAGCCGCCGACGCGCTCGAATTGCTGGTCAACGAGCACGCGCAGGATCTTATTCTGCGTCTCGCGCGGCATTTCACCGACTTCGTCGAGATAAAGAATGCCGCGATGAGCCTCCTCCAAGGCGCCGATCTTGCGCGCCTGTCCCGGCGAACCTTCGGTGCCGAACAGGGCGATTTCCATGCGCTCCGGCGTAATGGTGGCGGCATTCAGCGCCACGAACGGACCATTGGCACGGGTCGACTTCTTGTGAATCATCCGGGCCACGAGCTCCTTGCCGGAGCCTGAGGGGCCGAAGATCATGATGCGGCTGTTGGTCGGCGATACCTTGTCGATCGTCTGGCGGAGCTGCGAAACGGCAACCGAGGTGCCGATCAGTTCCACAGCGTCGCCGGTGCGGCGCTTCAGCTCGGAAACCTCACGCTTCAGTTTGGAATTTTCCAACGCACGCTCGGCGATCAGGATCAGGCGATCGGCCTTGAACGGCTTTTCGATGAAATCGAAGGCGCCGCGCTTGATGGCGGAGACGGCCGTCTCGATATTGCCGTGACCGGAGATCATGACGACTGGCAGCTCGGGATGGCGCGCCTTGATCTCGTCCAATAGCGCCAGACCATCGAGCTTGCTGCCCTGCATCCATATATCGAGGAAGATGAGCCGCGGCGCACGATCGGAAATCGCGGCGAGCGCGCTGTCGCTGTCATGCGCAGTGCGAGTTTCGTGGCCCTCATCCGAAAGAATTCCCGAAACGATTTCGCGAATGTCTTCCTCGTCATCCACTACGAGAATGTCAGATGCCATAGACGCTTTCCTTGTCACTTGCTGTCGGGGCGATGGCGGCTTGCTCACGGCGCGGCAGATGCACGCGGATCATGGCCCCCCTGCCCTGGTCGAAATCGGCCGGCGCGTCGTGGAGTTCGATCTGCCCGCCATGGTCTTCAATGATCTTCTTGACGATGGCGAGGCCGAGGCCGGTGCCCTTCTCGCGCATTGTCATGTAGGGTTCGAGAATGCTGTGCCGGTTCTCGACCGGCAGACCGCGGCCATTGTCGATGACATCGACCGTGAAGCGGTCGCGATCCGGGTCCAGAGACGAACGCACCAGGATTTTCGGCTGCTCGCGCGCTTGATCGCTCGGTACACCCTCGATCGCCTCGACGGCATTCTTGATGAGATTGCCGAAGGCCTGGCCGAGCATACGCGCATCGAACATGCCTTCCAGCCGTTCGTCGCCCAGCTCACGCTCGAATTTGACGTGAGTATTACCCATTTCGCGCAGGAACACGGCATCGCGCAGAATATCGCGCAGATCGGTCGGCTCCATTGTCGGCTTCGGCATGCGGGCGAAGGAGGAGAACTCGTCGACCATGCGGCCGATATCGCCTACCTGCCGGATGATCGTATCCGTGCATTGGTCGAAAACGGGACGGTCGGCATCGGCGATATTCTTGCCGAAACGACGGCGGATGCGCTCGGCGGAAAGCTGGATCGGCGTCAGCGGGTTCTTGATTTCATGCGCAATGCGGCGCGCGACATCGGCCCAGGCTGTCGAACGCTGCGCGATGACAAGATCGGTAATGTCATCGAGTGTGATGACATAGGATTCATTAGCGTCACGCGATTCCTCGCGCGTCACCTGAACACTAAGCGTGCGTACCGTTCCGCCGCGAACAAGACTGATCTGCTTGCGGAAATCGCTGCGATGGCGCGTTGTCGCCTCGGTAACGACCTGCTCGACCTCGGGGGCGATCTCCGACAGGTTCTTGCCGATCAGTTCGTCGCTCTTGAGCGTCAGCAGATCTTCGGCCGAGGTGTTGACGATGGTGATACGCCGATCATGCTCGACGCCGATCACGGCTGCCGTCACACCCGACAGCACGGCCTCGATGAAACGGCGTCGGTCGTCGACTTCGTCCTTCGCTTCAAGGATTTCATCGCGCTGCGTGCGAATTTCCGAGATCATCTTGTTGAAAGTGCGCGAGAGACTGCCGACGTCGCCGTCGGCCGAGCGCACCGGCACCAGTACGTTCATGTTGCCCGAGGCAACATTGTCTGCGGCGCTGATGAGAAGGCGGATCGGCCGCACAATGCGGTCGGCGATCGCAATCGCGGTCCAGATTGCCGCCAAAAGCACGATCAGAGCAAAGCCGATATAGAGGACGGCGAAGGCAATCTGAAGCGACATGCGGCCGGCTTCCATCGCCTTGTATTCGACGGTGTTGTCTTCGACCATGCGCATGGCATTCATGACGCGTGGGTCGACAGCGCGCACAGTGTAGAGGAATGAACCCGGAAGCTCGTCCAGCTTGATGACCGCGCCGACAAGATTGGTCACGCCGGGCGGGATGAGCGTCGGCTGGCCATTGGCTGAAGAGTCCAACGCATCCTTCGGGATGGCCGGCAGTGGGCGTTCGGTCTTGATATCGGCCTGGACGATAGCGGTGCCATCGCGCCGCACCAGAAAGGCACCCAGCAAGCCGCGTCCCCGCGCCTGCCGGGTCATCAGATCGGCAAAACCGGTGCGATCGAGGTTGAAGAGCGAGCGATTCCGTTCCAGATCGTTCGCCATCGAGACGGTCTGGCCCTGAAGATAGCTCGCATTCTCCATCAAATAGGCCTGCGCGACGTTCTGCGAGGAGCTGATGATCTGCTGCGTGCGCACGCCGAACCAGCGATCCAGACCGACATTGAGCGTCAGGCTGGCAACGATGGCGACAAGGATCGCCGGCGTGATCGCGACGATCGAGAAAAGAACGACGATGCGTATATGCAGGCGGGCTGCCGCACGGCCACGGCTGCGCGCCTTCATCAGCCGCGCCACTTCACGAGCGATCAGAGCAATCAGCCCCAGCACGAACAGGCCGTTGATGACGACAGAGGTGAAGACGACCGAGGAGGTCGGGGCAATCGGGGTCAGCCCGAGAAGCATCAACAAGGTCGCGATAGCGCACAAAAGCGCACCGCCGGCCAAGATCAGACCAGGTAGGGCAAAGGAAGCACGACGGTCCGTCACCTTGACAACCGTCTCGTCGCTCGCCGCCGGCGACACCGCGTCCTGCATCATTCCCATCAATCTCCACGCCCGAGCGACGGTCGGCGCCCTGGTCGAATCGCACAGCGCTATGGCACGGGTGCGAGAGACAGGCAGAGGCGGAAACTGTCGTTCGGTTTCGCGCTGAAGCGAAACCTTTATTTCACGTCACTTCTGCAACATGCTGAAAAACCAGACGAACTCCTGTTCCCACAAGAGCGGCCAGATGAATCGCCACCGCAAAAACGACGAATCTGCTGCGTGACCTTTAAGCAACGCATTGTGGCGAAAATGCAACGCATCGAATTGCGTTGTCAAGCCGTACGGGAGCTTCTGTAAACCGAAACACCCAGTTCTCTGATCTTTTTGCGCAGCGTATTGCGGTTGAGGCCCAAAAGATCGGCCGCCTTGATCTGATTGCCGCGTGTGGCGGTCAGGGCGGCGAGAATCAACGGGTATTCCATTTCGGTCAATACGCGGTCGTAGAGGCCCGGCGGCGGCAGGTTCTCACCGAAACTGGCGAAATAGGTCCGCATGTTCTCCTCCACCGCCTGCGCAATGGTCATGGAGCCGGTGCGGACCGGGCCTTTCTCGATCGGGCTGTCGGGCACGTCGGCACGCAGCTCCGCTTCGATGATCTCCTTGGTGATGACATCCTGCGGGTAAAGCGCCATCAGCCGGCGGATAAGATTTTCCAGCTCGCGAACGTTGCCGGGCCAGGGATAGGCCTTCATGAGTTCGAGCGCTTCCTGATCGAAACGCTTGGAACCAAGCCCCTCTTTCTCAGCCTGCTGGATGAAATGACGCACCAGATCGGGAATATCCTCGGCACGATCGCGCAGCGGCGGCAGACGTAGCGGCACGACGTTGAGGCGGTAATAGAGATCTTCACGGAAGAGGCCTTGATTGATCGCCTGCTTCAGGTCCTTGTTGGTGGCGGCAACGATGCGGACGTCAGTGCGGATCGGGGTACGGCCGCCGACGGTGGTATATTCGCCCTGCTGCAGCACGCGCAGCAGGCGCGTTTGCGCATCCATCGGCATATCGCCGATTTCGTCGAGGAACAGCGTGCCGCCTTCTGCCTGCTCGAAGCGGCCCGTCGAACGGGTCTGCGCGCCGGTGAAGGCACCCTTCTCGTGGCCGAACAGTTCGGATTCGATCAGGTCGCGCGGGATGGCCGCCATGTTGATGGCCACAAAGGGACCGTTACGGCGCTTGCCGTAATCATGCAGGGCACGCGCCACCAGTTCCTTACCGGTACCGGATTCGCCGGTGATCATCAGCGTCAAATCGGTCTGCATCAGGCGTGCGAGCACGCGGTAGATTTCCTGCATCGCGGCGGATCGGCCGACGAGCGGCATACCGTCCTGCATGTCGTCATCGATTTTTGCCGGCTTGCGCTTCGGCTCCGCCAGCGCGCGACCGACGATCGCGATCAGCTCGGTCAGGTCGAAGGGCTTCGGAAGATAGTCGTAGGCGCCCTTCTCCGATGCCTTGATGGCCGTCATGAAGGTGTTCTGCGCACTCATGACCAGAACAGGCAAATCCGGCCTCGCCTTTTTGATGCGCGGCAGCAGATCGAATGCGTTTTCGTCGGGCATGACGACGTCGGTTACGACAAGGTCGCCTTCGCCGGCGGAGACCCAACGCCAGAGCGTGGCGGCGTTCGATGTGATGCGTACATCGTAACCCGCGCGGCTCAAAGCCTGGTTGAGCACGGTGCGGATGGCCGCATCGTCATCGGCGACAAGGATCGTGGCTGTCATCGAGTAGTCCCTGTAGAGTTCGGAAGTGGGGCATCTTCTGAGGTGATGCCCTTGGAGGCAGGCATCAAAACACGGAAAGTGGTACGATGGTTCTGGCTGTCGCATTCGACGATGCCGCCGTGGTCGCCGATGATCTTGGCAACCAGCGCCAGGCCGAGACCGGTTCCGTTCGTCTTGGTGGTGATGAACGGATCGAAAAGATGCGGCACGAGATCGGCCGGGACGCCCGGACCATTGTCGATGACGCAGAATTCCAGCGGCAGCGAGATCTTCTCGCGCGTGCCAGCAACCGAGAGCCTGATGCCGGGGCGATAGGCCGTCGTCAGCATGATCTCGCCATCCTGACGGTCGCCCACCGCTTCAGCGGCGTTCTTCACCAGATTGAGGAAGACCTGCACGAGCTGATCCCGGTTTGCGAAGACCGCCGGCAGAGAGGGGTCGTAATTCTCTGAGATCTTGATGTTTCGGGCAAAGCCGGCCTTGGCGACGGCCTTCACATGATCGAGCACGGAGTGGATGTTGACGGGGACGCGATCGACGGGCCGTTCGTCGGAGAAAACCTCCATACGGTCGACCAGCGAGACGATGCGATCCGTCTCGTCGCAGATGAGGCGGGTCAGGGCGCGATCGTCGTCCTCGACCGATTGTTCGAGCAATTGCGCGGCGCCGCGAATACCTGACAGCGGGTTCTTGATCTCATGCGCCAGCATGGAGGCAAGGCCCGTGACTGAGCGGGCTGCGGCACGATGTGTCAGCTGCCGGTCGATCTTGTCGGCCATGGAGCGCTCCTGGAACACCACCACCACAGAGCCGGGGTCGCTGGAAACCGGCGCAACATAGAGATCGACCAGCTTGTCCTGTCCGAGACGTGGCGAGCTCAGATCGACACGATATTCATTCACTGGTGCGCGGCGTTCGCGCACCTGATCGATCAGCGCCAGCAAAGGGCTGCCGAAGGGAATGAAGCTGGAGATCTTGTAGCGCGACAGATGCGAGGCGCTGGCACCAAAGAAAGCTTCCGCCTCCCAGTTGGCAAAGGCAATGAGGCCGGCCTCGTCGACCATGACGACGGGGTTCTGGATCGCATTGAGAACGGCCATGGCCACGGAGTTGGCCGGGCCATCACCGGCACCGGAGCTGGATTTCGAAGTCATGCAGCCTCCTGAATGCGGTGAGCGAGATCAGCGCCTGCCTGCAGCGCGGCTCGGAAGGATACAGCAACCTCGCCGCTCTCTTTCGACGTCATGATCTTTGCCTTGTCGGCGCCCATTGTCGCCGGCGCGTAGCGGTCGAGATACCATGCGAGATGCTTGCGGGCATGGCGAATGCCGACCGCCTCGCCATAGAACTCCAGCATCATGCGATAATGTTCGAGCGCGATCTCGACGATCTCATCGCGGCTGGGCTCACGATGCCCTGCCAGTACGCCCGCATGCCATGGACGACCCTGGCAGCCACGGCCGATCATGACCGCGTCAGCGCCGGAGCGACGCAGGATTTCCTGCGCATCCTCGGCCGTTTCGACATCGCCATTGGCGACAAGCGGAATGGAGATCGCGTCGCGCACGGCGCGGATCGCATCCCAATCCGCCCTGCCCTCGTAGAACTGCATGCGCGTGCGGCCATGAATGGTGACGAGCTGAACACCGGCCTCTTCGGCGCGCCGCGCGATATAAGGCGCATTGATGGAATTCTCGTCCCAGCCGAGCCGCATCTTCAGCGTCACGGGAATACTCACAGCGCCGACCGTCGCTTCGATCAATGTCAGCGCATGGTCCGGGTCACGCATCAGCGCCGAACCGGAATAGCCGCCAATCACCTTTTTGGCCGGACATCCCATATTGATATCGATGATATCGGCGCCATTATCCGCGGCGATCTTTGCAGCCTCGGCCATCCAATGCGCTTCACGGCCCGCGAGCTGCACCATATGCGGCTTCAAGCCGGCGCTCTTCAAACGCGCCCAGGATTCGGCAGTATCCTGAACTAGCTCGCGGCTAGCGACCATTTCCGTGACGACCAGGCCGGCGCCATAGCGTAAAGCCAGCTGCCGGAAAGGAAGATCGGTCACGCCCGACATCGGCGCCAGGATCACGCGATTCCGGATGGATACGGAGCCGATGGAAAATGGAGCTGCAAGCTTGGAAGAAAGCAAATGATTATCTTTCGGGCACACCATACATCTGCACTATTTTTAGACACGCTTTGAAAGTTTGCCAAGGGGTTTCGAAGAATCCCGATATTTTTTGGGCAGATGCTGGAAAATCCTCGGTCGAGGCGATAGACCCTGCTGAAGCAGGATCCCGTTTTGGCGATCTATTTAGCATGTGCTTATTCAAAAAGCTCTACGCTTTTCAAAGCCATGCCGCAGACGGAGCCTTTCATCCTTCGGGGGTTTATGACGCAAATGCATTCAAAGCAACCGTTGTCGGTGGGAATCGTGATCGTTGCCGCCGGACGCGGCGAACGGGCGGGCTCTCCGGAAGAAGGCCCCAAGCAATATCGCCCGATCGGCGGCAGAGCGGTTATTGCGCATACGCTTGAAAAATTCGTGACATGGCCGCAGGCATCAAAGATCGTCGTCGTCATCCACCGCGATGATGAGGGGCTGCTGGGCGCGGCGCTGAAGCAGGTTTCAGGCCTGCCTGAGATCAAGATCGCCTTTGGTGGGGCGACTCGCCAGCAATCCGTGCTTGCCGGGCTGCGCGCGTTGAGAGATAGCGATGTCACACACGTGATGATCCACGATGCCGTGCGCCCGTTCTTCGATCATGATCTGCTCGACCGAGTGGCCGTAGCGCTCGCGGGTGGCGCGCCAGCGGTGCTGCCGGCCATGCCTGTCACCGACACGCTGAAGCGCGGCAATGCGGAAGGGCTCGTTGTCGACACCGTGCCGCGCGCCGGGCTTCATGCCGCCCAAACGCCGCAATCCTTCCGCTTGGCCGATATTCTCGCCGCGCATGAAAAGGCCGAAGCCGACGGCAAGATTGATTTCACCGACGATGCGGCAATCGCGGAATGGTGTAACCTACCGGTGACATTGGTGATCGGCAGCGCCGACAATGTGAAGCTGACGATCAAGAGGGATATTGCCATGGCCGATGAAAAGCTCAGTGCCGCGCTGCTGCCGGACGTGCGCACCGGCAACGGCTATGACGTCCACCAGCTGGAGCCCGGCGATGGCGTTACCCTCTGTGGCGTGTTCATTCCGCATGACCAGAAGCTGAAGGGGCATTCGGACGCTGATGTTGCCCTGCACGCGCTGACGGACGCGCTTCTTGCCACCTGCGGCGCCGGCGATATTGGCGATCATTTTCCGCCCTCCGATCCGCAATGGAAGGGTGCACCGTCGCGCATCTTCATCGAGCACGCGGCAAAGATCGTGCGCGAACGCGGCGGCACTATCATGAATGCGGATGTCTCGCTGATCGCCGAGGCGCCGAAGGTCGGGCCGCATCGTGACGTCATGCGCGCCAAGCTTTCCGAATTCCTCGGCATCAGCATCGATCGGTGTTCGGTCAAGGCAACGACAAACGAGAAGATCGGCTTCGTCGGCCGCCGCGAAGGCATCGCCGCCATTGCGACAGCCACCGTCGTCTATCGCGGAGGCAAGGCATAATGCACTTTCCCGATGAGATTATCGCGCTTGCGCAAAAGATCGTGGCTGACTTCACCGCAAAAGGCTGGATGGTCGCAACGGCAGAATCCTGCACCGGCGGGTTAATTGCTGGCGCTCTCACCGAGATTCCAGGTTCGTCCGCCGTGGTCGATCGCGGCTTCGTCACATACACCAATACCGCCAAGGTGGAGATGCTCGGCGTTCAGGAGCAGACGCTGGCGCAATTCGGTGCGGTGTCGAAGGAAACGGCGCTGCAGATGGTGCATGGCGCCCTCTTCCGCTCTCGAGCCGATTTTGCCGTGGCGGTCACGGGTATCGCCGGTCCCGGCGGCGGCTCCGCGGAAAAGCCCGTCGGGCTCGTTCATCTGGCCGCCAAGGGGCGAAGCGGCAGGATCATCCATCGTGAAATGCGCTACAGCGACATCGGCCGCGACAAGGTTCGGCTCGCCACGTTACGGACGGCATTGGAGATGCTTGTCACGCTCGCTCAATGAGCGGGAGCGGCTTCAAGCATAGATTTTGTTCGCGCGCGTCTCAAAGGCATCCGTGAACATGCGGAAGGCCCGATCGAACATCGATCCCATCAAAGCACCGAGAATACGGCTCTTGAACTCGTAGTCGATGAAGAAGTCGATGACGCTGCCGCCATTCTCCGCCGGCTGAAAGCGCCAGCGATTGTCGAGATACTTGAACGGTCCATCGATGTATTTCACGTCGATCGCGCGATCCGCTTTGTTCAGCAGCACCTGTGTGGTGAACGTCTCGCGGATGGCCTTATACCCGACCGTCATATCGGCAACGAGCAAGGTCTTACCGTCCCGTTCCTTGCGGCTGCGAACCGTGAGCGCGTCACAAAGCGGCAGGAATTCCGGATAACGCTCCACATCGGCGACGAGGTCGAACATCTGGTCGGGCGAATGCGGAACGGGGCGATGGGTTTCGAACTGAGGCATGAGCCGCAATTAAGCAGGACGACAGAGAAGATCAAGAAGCTGACGCATTTCACCACGGGATTTCAGCTGTAAAACCGGCACATTGGGGCCGTGCTCGGCAAGCCCGGCAAGGACTCTAGGCGTGAATTTTTCCTCAAATGTCCAAATAAAGCGCAGAAACTCCCAATCGACTTTCTCGATGCAGCCCGGTGCCATTTCCGGGCGCGTGCGGCCCATCCACTTGATCCAGCGAGAAATAGCACCCCAGATGCATAGTAAGCGAGGCATCCGCACCCATATGACCAAATCAGTACGCGGCAGGCGTATGTCGAATGTCGACGGATTGGTCCCGTCCATGATCCATCGTTCGCCCTGCACCTTGGCGACGATGATGGCGCGCTGCTCTTCCCTGTCGCGCTGAACCCAGCCCGGTAGCCACAAAACGTCGCGATCGATCGACACATAAGTAAGACCGAATCGAGTGGCTATCTGCTGCGAGAGGGTCGACTTTCCGCCGCCGGAGCAGCCCATAACAAGGATTCGGTTCGCCCTGCGGATATGATCGGCTGCTTCAGTGAGATCGTACACTTCGCTATGCAACGCAGGATTCATCACTTGATCCATCACACAGCCTCACAGATCTTGCTTCGAAAGCGTGACAGCAATTCCTCACCGTCGCTGTAGGATTTCAACGTCACAACAGGCACATGGCTGCCGCACCGTGCCAGCATCTCCTGAAACTGCGGTGCTTCTTCTCGCTCGAACGTCCAGATATAACGAAGGAATTTCCAATCCAGCCGCTCGGGGCATCCGGGCGCCATCTCGGGCCGCGACCGGCCGCGGTAGCGCAGCCAGCGCGAAATGACTCCGCGGAGTGCCATGTATCGCGGTGGGCGTCGCCATATGACGAGGTCGGTGCGCGGCAGCCGCAAGGGCAAGGTTCCGGGGCTGTTGCCGTCCATGATCCAGCGCGGTCCGGCAACCGCCTGTTCGATCAGCGCGATGGCTTCCGGGCGCGGGCGCGATTTCCAGCCGGGCAGCCAGAAGATATCGCGATCCATCGAAACATAGGTCAACCCACGCAGCGACGCGATGGCCTGCGCGAGCGTGCTCTTGCCTGTGCCGGAACAGCCAATGATGAGAATACGATCTGCTTTTTCGACGATGCGTGCCGCCTCATCGATATCGACGGCACGGACGAGCGCATGCGGCGCGACGATCTGCTCCACGGTCCAGCTCCATAATCGAATCGAAAGCGCCGATACCGGTGACAAACGGCGGCGTGTTCCCTAGGCCGCGTCAATGACAAAGAGATGACAGCGCGAACAAAAACCGCAGCACAATCGCCGCGGTTCTTTCGAATGCCAAAATGAATCTTGTTCGGTTTATTCGGCGGCCAGCAGCAGCTTCTTTTCGCGAGCAGCGCGCAGCCGCTCGAAATCGTCACCAGCATGATGGGACGAGCGCGTCAGCGGGCTGGAAGCGACCATCAGGAAGCCCTTGCTGTAGGCCACTGTCTCATAGGACTTGAACTCTTCCGGCGTGACGAAGCTCATGACCTGATGATGCTTGCGCGTCGGCTGCAGATACTGGCCGATGGTCAGGAAGTCAACGTCAGCGGTGCGCAGATCGTCCATCAGCTGCAGCACTTCATTCCGCTCCTCGCCGAGACCGACCATGATGCCGGACTTGGTGAACATGGTGGGGTCTAGTTCCTTGACCCGCTGCAGGAGGCGGACGGAGTGGAAGTAGCGCGCGCCGGGGCGAACCGTCAGGTAATTGCCGGGCACAGTTTCCAGATTGTGGTTGAAGACGTCCGGCTTGGCGGCGACGACGCGCTCCAAAGCGCCCGGCTTCTTCAAAAAGTCCGGCGTCAGGATCTCGATCGTCGTCGACGGCGAAGCCGCACGGATCGCCCAGATGACTTTCTCGAAATGCTCGGCGCCGCCATCTTCCAGATCGTCGCGGTCGACCGAGGTGATGACGACGTGGCTGAGGCCCATCTGCTTGACAGCCTTGGCGACGTTTTCCGGCTCGGCCATATCGAGCGCGTTCGGCTTGCCGGTCGCGACATTGCAGAAGGCGCAGGCGCGCGTGCAGATCTCACCCATGATCATGAAGGTGGCGTGCTTCTTGTCCCAGCACTCGCCGATATTCGGGCAACCGGCCTCCTCGCAGACCGTGACGAGCTTGTGCTCCTTCACGATCGAACGGGTTTCGGCATAGCCCTTCGATGTCGGCGCCTTCACGCGGATCCAGTCCGGCTTGCGCATGACTTCCGTATCCGGCCGATGCGCCTTTTCCGGGTGTCGCACGCGCTTTGCGTCCGGGTTGATCGTATCGAGAATCGTGACCATGGAACGTCTACTTTCCGCCGCTTGAAATGCGGCCCTTCATCGCCGAGCGAATTTGGCGAGGAATATCAGAATGCATGCACCGATGAAACCGGTGATGAAAAAGCCGAGCCGGCCGCCGGGAACGCCGACATGCAGGGCCACCATCAGCGCCGCAGCCACGACCGAACCGGCAATGCCGAGAATGATGTTCAGGATGATGCCATAACGCGCATCCATCAGCTTGCCCGCGAGCCAGCCCGCAAGACCGCCGATGATGATCAGACCCAGCCAACCCATGCTTTCCATCAAACCCTCGTTTCAAGTGCCCTTCAGGACAATCCCGCTGAACACCTCGTGCCTCTCACTGAGATGCCCTAGACGATCAATCTCGCCAACAGCACCACGATGATCGCGCCGACCGTGGCATGGATGATCTCCACCACAAGCGCATTTTCAATGCCGAGCGATATCCCGAAATAATGGAACAGGAAACCGCCCACGAAAGCGCCGATCACGCCGCTCACCAGACAACTGATGAGCCCGCCTCCTCCAACGATCAGGCTCGCGAGGAAACCCGCGACCAGCCCGATGAGAAGAAAGACGATCCAACCTTCCGCCGTGATAGACATGTTGATTTCCTTTCCTGTTTTCCACCCCCTGGATAAAGGGCATGGCAGGAAATTATCAAGCGTTCAGCACCCGGCCATAGGCATCCAGCACGGCTTCCTTCATCGTTTCCGAAACGGTCGGATGCGGGAAGATCGTGTGCATCAGCTCTTCTTCCGTCGTCTCGAGGTTCATGGCGACCACGAAGCCCTGAATGAGTTCGGTCACTTCTGCACCGACCATATGCGCACCAAGCAGTTCGCCGGTCTTCTTGTCGAAGATGACCTTGCAGAGGCCCTGATCTTCGCCGAGAGCGATCGCCTTGCCGTTGGCAACGAAGGAGAAGCGGCCGACGCGGATATCGCGGCCAAGTTCCTTGGCCTTGGCTTCGGTCAGGCCGACGGAAGCAACCTGCGGCTGGCAATAGGTGCAGCCCGGCACCTTGCTCTTGTCGGTCGGGTGAACATTCGGCAAGCCGGCGATCTTCTCAATGCAGACGACGCCCTCGTGCTCGGCCTTGTGGGCGAGCATCGGCGGGCCGGCAACGTCGCCGATGGCATAGATGCCGGGAACGTTGGTCTGGCCGTAGCCGTCGATGACGACGCAGCCACGGTCGGTCTTCACACCGAGCGCCTCGAGGCCGAGGTTCTCGATGTTACCCTGTACGCCAACCGCGGAGATCATCCGGTCGGCAACGATCTGCTGAACCTTGCCGTCCTCGGTTTCGACATGGGCGGTAATGCTATTCGCGGCCTTCTCGACCTTCGTGACCTTCGCCTTGGTGAAGATCTTCAGGCCGCGCTTTTCCAGCTGCTTGCGGGCAATGCCGGAAATTTCCGCATCCTCGACCGGCATGATTGTCGGCATGACTTCGACGACGGTGACGTCGACGCCCATGGAGCGATAGAAGCTCGCGAATTCGATGCCGATCGCGCCCGAGCCCATGACAAGCAGCGACTTCGGCAGGAAATCCGGCTTCAACGCTTCGAAATAGGTCCAGATCAGCTTGCCATCGGGCTCGATGCCGGGCAGCGCGCGCGGACGGGCGCCGGTCGCGACGATGATGTGCTTGGCGGTGTAGGTGCCCTCGCCCTTGACGTTCTTCGGCACCGGATGCTGCGGCTCGACGACCGGCTTGGTCGACTTGCCGACGACGATTTCGCCGGGCTTGGTGATCTTGGCTTCGCCCCAGATCACATCGACCTTGTTCTTCTTCATCAGGAAGCCGACGCCGGTGTTCAAGCGGGCGGAAACGCCGCGCGACCGGGCGACGACTGCCTTCACATCCGCACTCACCTTGCCTTCGAGAACAAGGCCGTAATCTTTCAGATGGTTGGAATGATCGAGAATTTCGGCCGAACGGAGCAGCGCCTTTGTCGGAATGCAGCCCCAGTTCAAGCAGATGCCGCCCAGGTGCTCACGCTCGACGATCGCGGTCTTCAGGCCAAGCTGGCCGGCGCGCACGGCGGCGACATAACCGCCCGGACCGGAGCCGATGATAATGACGTCGTAATTCTCAGCCATGTGTTTCCTGCCTTAATCGTGGCGGCGGATCGGAGCCGGCGCCTTAAATCTATTAGAGACCGAGCATCATCCGCACGATCGGCTCGAGGCCGCGACCGAGCGCCCGGGTGTTTTCCGCATCGAGATGAACGCCATCGAGCGGCGTGGTGACGGCGACCGTATTGGCATCGAAAAAGCCGCAACCCAGTTCATCTGCCAGGTCGCTGTAGAGCGTCGGCAGCTTGCTCGATTCCTTGACCGCGCCGAGAAAGCTGGCCGCAAAGGCAGCATTGGCTGTCTCGGTGATCGCCGGCGGGGCGACGATGAGGATATCGGGCACCTCGTAGTCGAACCCCCAGGCGTGATTGCGCACCAGTTGGACCAAGCGGCTGATGCCCTGCAGAGCGGCAAAGGCCGAACCGGCGACAACCGGCTTCATGTCGTTGGTTCCGAGCATGATGATGACGAGATCGAGCGGATTGTGGGTCTGCAGGATCGTCGGCAGGATTCTCGCGCCATTGCGGTCGCAATCGGCGAGATGATCGTCGAACGCCGTCGTGCGGCCGTTCAATCCTTCCGGGATCACGCGCACCTGGTTGCCGAGCGCCTTTTGCAGCACGCTCGGCCACCGATCTTCATAGGCATGACGGCCAACCGTTTCGGCACTGTAGCCCCATGTCAGCGAGTCGCCGTAACACAGAACAGTCTTGGTCATTCATGCCTCCGTGTCATCAAGGCTCAGACGAGCATCCCCATCGGATTTTCGATGTAGCCCTTGAAGGCTGCCAGGAGCTCGGCGCCGAGCGCACCGTCGACGGCGCGGTGGTCGGTCGACAGCGTGACGGTCATCACGTTGGCAATTACCATCTCGCCCTTCTTGACGATGACGCGCTGCTCGCCCGCGCCGACGGCCAGGATGGTCGCATGCGGCGGGTTGACGACGGCGGCGAAGTTCTTGACGCCCATCATGCCCATGTTCGACACGGCAGTCGTACCACCCTGATACTCCTCAGGCTTCAGCTTGCGCTCCTTGGCTCGCTTGCCGTAGTCCTTCATCTCGTTGGAGATGGTCGAGAGCGTCTTCTGCTCGGCGCTGCGGATGATCGGCGTGATCAGGCCGCCAGGAATGGAGACGGCAACGCCGACATCGGCATGCTTGTGCTTGACCATGGCGCTATCGGTCCAGGAGACGTTGGCGTCCGGAACATCGCGCAATGCCAGCGCCAGGGCCTTGATGACCATGTCGTTGACCGAGAGCTTGTAGGCCGGAACGCCGTCCTTCGACTTCGGAGCGGAATCGTTGAGCTGCGTGCGGAGCGCCAGCAGCGCGTCGAGTTCGCAATCGACCGAGACATAGAAGTGCGGGATCGTCTGCTTGGATTCCTGCAGGCGCTTGGCGATGGTCTTGCGCATGCCGTCATGCGGCACGAGCTCGTAGGAACCCTGCTCGAACAGCTTGAGGACGGCGTCGTCGGACATGCCCTTCGGCGCTGCCGGAGCGGCTGCTGCTGCCGGCTGTGCGGCCGGTGCAGCGGCGGGAGCAGCCTTGGCGGCGCCGCCGGAAACCGCAGCTTCGATATCCTTCTTGACGACGCGGCCATGCGGGCCAGAGCCGGAAACGGCCGCTACGTCGATGCCTGCTTCCTTGGCAAGGCGGCGGGCGAGCGGCGAAGCGAAGGTGCGGTGACCGTCGTTTGCCGCCGGAGCCGATGCAGCGGGTGCCGGGGCGGGTGCGGCAGGAGCAGAAACGCTTGCCGAAGCCGGGGCCGCAGCAGGTGCTGCTTCCGCCTTCGGAGCTTCCTTCGCGGCCGGAGCAGCAGCGGCACCAGCGCCGGACGCTGCAGCAGCGACATCTTCGCCATCGGCGGCAAGCACAGCGATCAGGGCGTTTACCTTCACGCCTTCGGTGCCGGCAGGAACGACGATCTTGGCGACGGTGCCCTCATCGACAGCCTCGACTTCCATCGTTGCCTTGTCAGTCTCGATCTCGGCGATGACATCGCCGGACTTGATCTTGTCGCCTTCCATGACCAGCCACTTGGCGAGGTTGCCCTCTTCCATGGTCGGCGAGAGGGCAGGCATGGTGATGTTGATAGGCATCGATGAGCCCTCCCCTTATTTGTAGCAAACGGCCTTCACCGCATCGACCACTTCGGCGACGCTCGGAAGCGCCAGCTTTTCGAGGTTGGCGGCGTATGGCATGGGTACGTCCTTGCCAGCGATCGTCAGGATCGGCGCATCGAGATAATCGAAAGCCTGCTGCATGACGCGGGTGGCGATTTCCGTGCCGACGGAGGACTGCGGATAGCCTTCCTCGACGGTGACCAGGCGGCCGGTCTTCTTGACCGATTCGATGATCGTCGGAAGATCCATCGGGCGTATGGTGCGCAGATCGATGAGTTCGACATCGATGCCCTGGGCTTCCAGCTCGGCAACGGCCTTGGTGGCATAGGTCATGCCGATGCCGAAGGAGACGACGGTAACATCCTTGCCCGGACGGTGGATGCGGGCCTTGCCGATCGGCAGTACGAAATTATCCAGCTTCGGCACATCGAAATGCTGACCGTAGAGAATTTCGTTTTCAAGGAAGATGACCGGGTTCGGATCGCGGATGGCAGCCTTGAGCAGGCCTTTGGCGTCGGCTGCCGTGTAGGGCATGACGACCTTAAGGCCCGGAATGTGGCTATACCAAGCGGCATAATCCTGGCTGTGCTGAGCGCCGACGCGGGCAGCAGCACCGTTCGGACCGCGGAAGACGATCGGAGCGCCCATCTGGCCACCGGACATGTAGAGCGTCTTGGCGGCGGAGTTGATGATCTGGTCGATCGCCTGCATGGCGAAGTTGAAGGTCATGAACTCGACGATCGGGCGGAGGCCGGCCATCGCAGCACCGACACCGATACCGGCAAAGCCGTGCTCGGTGATCGGGGTGTCGATCACACGGCGTGCGCCGAATTCCTGAAGCAGACCCTGGGTCACCTTGTAGGCGCCCTGATATTCGGCGACTTCTTCACCCATGACGAAGACGTCCGGGTTGGCGCGCATTTCTTCGGCCATGGCATCGCGCAGCGCTTCACGCACCGTCATCGACACCATTTCGGTGCCGGCCGGAATTTCCGGGTCAGCAGGAGCAGCGGTCTTCGGCTGAGCCGGAACCGGTGCAGCAGCCGGTGCCGGCGCAGCAGCGGCAGGCGCCTCGGTCTTTGCCGGTTCGGCGGCAGGTGCAGCCTTGGCGGACGAAATGGCGTCAGCGGATTCGCCGTCCTGCAAGAGGATGGCGATCTTGGTGTTGACCTTGACGCCTTCGGTGCCGGCGTCGATCAGCAGCTTGCCGATCGTGCCTTCGTCGACGGCTTCCACTTCCATGGTGGCCTTGTCGGTTTCGATTTCGGCAATGACGTCACCGGAAACGACCTTGTCGCCTTCCTTCTTGAGCCATTTCGAAAGGGTACCCTCTTCCATCGTCGGAGAAAGGGCGGGCATGAGAATGTCGATGGGCATAGTGTCCCTCCCCGATTTAGAGCAGAATGTCGGTGTAGAGCTCGGATGCATCCGGCTCTGGATCGTTCTGGGCGAAATCGGCGCTGTCGGCGACGATGTCGCGGACATCCTTGTCGATATCCTTCAGATCGTCTTCGGTTGCCCAGCCCTTTTCGAGCAGGCGGATACGGACCTGCTCGATCGGGTCGTGCTCGGAGCGCATCTTCTGCACTTCATCCTTGGAGCGGTACTTCGCCGGGTCGGACATGGAGTGACCGCGGTAGCGGTAGGTCAACATTTCCAGAATGATCGGGCCTTTGCCGGAGCGGCAATGCGCAACGGCTTCGTCAGCCGCAGCCTTGACGGCGCGAACGTCCATGCCGTCGACCTGGATGCCGGGAATGCCAAAGGAGGCGCCGCGCTTGGAGAAATCGGCCTGCGCGGTGGCGCGAGCCGTCGAGGTGCCCATGGCGTAGCGGTTGTTTTCGATCACGAAGATCACGGGCAGCTTCCAGAGCTGCGCCATGTTGAAGCTTTCGTAGACCTGGCCCTGGTTGGCGGCGCCGTCACCGAAATAGGCGACGCTGACATTGTCATTGCCGCGGTACCAATTGGCAAAGCCGAGACCGGTGCCAAGCGAAACCTGGGCGCCGACGATGCCGTGGCCGCCGTAGAAATTCTTTTCCTTGGAGAACATGTGCATGGAGCCGCCTTTCCCTCGGGAATAGCCGCCCTGGCGTCCGGTGAGCTCGGCCATGACGCCACGGGCGCTCATGCCGGTCGCCAGCATATGGCCGTGGTCGCGATAGCCGGTGATGACCTGATCACCATCCTTCAGCGCCATCTGCATGCCGACAACGACAGCTTCCTGGCCGATGTAAAGGTGACAGAAGCCGCCGATGAAGCCCATGCCGTAAAGCTGACCGGCCTTCTCTTCAAAGCGGCGGATCAGGAGCATCTCACGATAAGCCTTGAGCTCCGCATCACGATCGAAATCTGCGATCGGGCCGCCATTGGTTTCCTTGGCAGGCCTTGATGCTGTCTTACGGCTGGAAACGGTCGCGTTTTTTCGCGGCGCCATTCAACCCTCCCTGTGTGAGTAGCCTCGTTTTATGGTGAGGCGTAACATAGGGAAGATTGCCCGCCACAGCAATGCTATAATTGCATGGCTCATATTCTTCGCAAGTCATTGATATAACTTACAAAAACGCGATTAACCGAAATTCGGTTAATTATGGCTATTTGTTGAAGATGACGATCTCGTTCGCTTTGGAATAGGTCAACTGATAGCGTGCATACTGATCGAGCATATCCTTATCCAGAGAGCCGTCACTCAACAGCGCGACCTCCTTTTCAAGGTGTTCGCGCTTGGCGACGAGATCAGCCAATTCCTTGGCGCGGTCGAGGCGGCGCTGCTCGAAAACTTCGGTCGCCTTCAGGCCGTAATCACCATGAATGCAATGATAACCGAAGTAGCTCACGAAAGCGATGGTGATGGCGGGAAGGATGAGACGGCCGAACCTTCTCTTCTTATGATACTTTGTCCACATACTCGCTCGTCACGCTCTGGCTTTACGCGATCTCCCAAAGCCAATGCGCTTCGAACAAGATCACATCAAATCAAACACCTAGAGCTAATTTAACCCGCAGAGATTAACCGTCCGTTGACTCTAACAGTCGGGACCAACAAAAAACCGCGCCCGAAGGCGCGGTTCAATCCAAGTAATAATTTTGCCGTGGATCCGGATGGATCCGACAGGTCAGATATCAGCCACGAAGGATGGAGCGGCCGGCATATTTTGCCTGTGGGCCGAGCGCTTCCTCGATGCGGATGAGCTGGTTGTACTTGGCAAGACGGTCGGAACGCGACAGCGAGCCGGTCTTGATCTGGCCGCAGTTGGTGGCAACGGCGAGATCGGCGATCGTGGAATCTTCCGTTTCGCCCGAGCGGTGCGACATGACGGCGGTGTAGTTGGCCTTGTGTGCGGTTTCGACGGCGTCGAGAGTTTCGGTCAGCGAGCCGATCTGGTTGACCTTGACGAGGATCGAGTTGGCAACGCCCATGCGGATACCGTCGCGCAGGCGAGCGGAGTTGGTGACGAACAGGTCGTCGCCGACGAGCTGGGTCTTCTTGCCGATCAGGTCAGTCAGGGTCTTCCAGCCTTCCCAGTCGTCTTCAGCCATGCCGTCTTCGATCGAAACAATCGGGTACTTGGCTGCGAGTTCTGCGAGGTATTCAGCCATGGCGCCGGATTCCAGCGTGCGGCCTTCGCCTTCGAGAACGTACTTGCCGTCCTTGAAGAATTCGGTCGAGGCGCAATCAAGGCCGAGAGCGATTTCGTCGCCCGGCTTGTAGCCGGCCTTTTCGATTGATTTCATGATGAAGTCGAGAGCTGCCGGCGCGCTGGAAAGGCCGGGTGCGAAACCGCCTTCGTCACCGACGTTGGTGTTATGGCCCTGCGATGCCAGTTCCTTCTTAAGCACATGGAAAACTTCCGAACCCATGCGGACAGCTTCGCGGATCGAGTCAGCGCCGATCGGCAGGATCATGAATTCCTGGAAGTCGATCGGGTTATCGGCATGGGCGCCGCCGTTGATGATGTTCATCATCGGAACCGGCAGCAGGCGGGCATGAGCGCCGCCGACATAGCGGTAGAGCGGCAGGTTGGCGCTCTGGGCAGCAGCCTTGGCGACGGCCAGCGAGACGCCGAGGATAGCGTTTGCACCAAGGCGCGACTTGTTCGGCGTGCCGTCAAGCTCGATCATGATGTTGTCGAGCTGGATCTGGTTTTCGGCGTCCATGCCGCCGATGGCGTCGAAGATTTCCGAATTGACGGCTTCGACGGCCTTCTCGACACCCTTGCCATGGTAGCGCTTGCCGCCGTCGCGAAGCTCGACGGCTTCATGCGCGCCGGTCGACGCGCCCGACGGAACCGCCGCGCGGCCCAAGCTGCCATCTTCGAGGTAGACATCGACCTCGACAGTCGGATTGCCACGGCTGTCGAGTATCTCGCGGGCGATAATGTCGGTGATTGCGGTCATGATAGCTTCCTGCTCGCTGGTTTATAAATCGATTTAAATCGTCTTAATCGAAGGCGCGGAAATTACAATGGCGATCCGCGCCGCGATTTGGCACTCCTGCAGGCCCGTAACGTAAATTCATGTCAGCCTGTTGAATGCCGGCTACGTTTCAAGCCTTGGCGATGGCGTCGAAGGCCAGCAGCTTCTCCAGAAGCCGTGGCATATCCTTCAAATAGACCATGTTTGGGCCGTCGGACGGTGCATTGTCGGGATCCTCATGCGTCTCCACGAAGAGACCGGCAACGCCGACGGCGACGGCCGCGCGCGCCAGCGTCTCGACGAAGCGGCGGTCGCCGCCGGTCGAACCGCCCTGCCCACCAGGCTGCTGCACGGAATGGGTCGCATCGAAGATGACGGGCGCGCCCATCGCCGCCATGATCGGCAGCGAGCGCATATCCGAGACCAGCGTGTTGTAGCCGAAGGAGGCACCGCGCTCGCAGAGAAGAATATTCGGGTTGCCGCTGTCGTTCAGCTTGGCAAGCACGTTCTTCATGTCCCACGGCGCCAAGAACTGGCCTTTCTTGACGTTGACCGCGCGGCCGGTCTTGGCGGCTGCAACCAAAAGATCGGTCTGGCGCGACAGGAAAGCAGGGATCTGCAGGATATCGACCGTCTTGGAAACGATGGCGCACTGCTCTTCCGTATGGATATCGGTCAGAACCGGAAAGCCATATTCCTTCTTCAGGTCTTCAAAGACTTCCAGCGCCTTTTCCAGGCCGATGCCACGCTTGCCCGACAGCGATGTGCGGTTCGCCTTGTCGAAGGAGGACTTGTAGACAAGGCCGATGCCCAGCTTGCCGCAGAGTTCCTTCAGGACGCCGGCAACCATGAACGCATGGTCGCGGCTTTCCATCTGGCAGGGGCCGGCAATCAGCGACAGCTTTGCAGTATTGGAAAAGAGGACCTTGGAGGCACCCTCGCCGACGGTGACTTCCGAATTCGTGCTCATATTATCTCCTCAAAGGCGAACAATGCGCCCTGACCGGGTGCCAACCTCGCCAATAGACGATTGTTCTTACGCGTATAGGTGACGCCGTTAGCAGTGAAATGCGACGATGTCACGGAAAGATCGCGCGTTTTGAAAAGGATTGCACGTGCTCTGAGCCCCGGATCATTCGTGCGAACAGGTAGATCATAGAATGCCTCCATTCCTTCCGGCGTCAAAATCTCCAGATCGGCATTGGCGGCCTTGATCGTCAGGCCAAAGGAATGCTCCATAATGCGCGGGCCACCGACAAGCTCCTCGAAGAAGCCGCGATAGGCCGCCGGCTTCGGCGCGCAAAGCGCTACCCGCGCGATACCAGTCACGCCGTTTTCGTGACGCTCGAGCACACTGCGGTCAGCCGGCAGCGGATTGATGCGCTGACAGCAGAAAGCGAGAAAATCCGGCGCGCGCAGATCGGCGGCGAAGGCAAGACGAAAACCGGCCGTGGTTTCCGTTCCATCCGGCATCTTCATGGGACGGGAGAAATCCA
Organism: Rhizobium sp. ERR 942; assembly: GCF_007828395.1. NCBI lineage: Bacteria > Pseudomonadati > Pseudomonadota > Alphaproteobacteria > Hyphomicrobiales > Rhizobiaceae > Rhizobium > Rhizobium sp. ERR 942. The sequence continues at coordinate 773,381 of NZ_VIUA01000003.1, read as the reverse complement.
GCATCTGCCCCGCCGAAATCGCAGCTGCTTTGAAGCGCTCGTCATCCGCCACCGCGTCATCCGTACCGAATACCACGGCCGAAAAGCCATTTTCGCCGACCCGGAAGCGATAAGCCTGGTCACGAGCAACGAAAACGTTGCCATCCAAGATGCTCTTTTCGCACTGCTCCATCGATGCCACGCCCAGAGGCTCTAAATAGGTTTTATCGGCAAGGAAGACGCAAGCATTCTGCGTGCCAAAGGGATGGCGCGCATCTGGAGCCACTGTAAAACCGAGCTTGCCGAGGCGCTCGCGTGCCAGAGCGATATCGACGGTCGGCAGCACGAGATGATCCAGCGGATGCGGAGACGAAATCATGGCTTCTCCTGTTTGCTTGCCGAAGCAGATTTGCGCCCATCCCCCGCGCAATTCAAGATGGAAGCATGGAACACCCGGAGCACACGACATGGATCGAAGGCAATCTCGCAAACGTGATTGCTGATTCTCTGCCATGGCTGGCTCATGCAGCCGCGCGGCACGTTCATCCAAATGCTCGGCGCACGGGCTGACGACAAAGTCTCGGAAGCGAGTAGAGCGGCATTTCTCTTATTTTTCTGCAGGTTAACGGAGACACAGCGCGCCGATGTTCGGAGCCGATCCATTCGCAAATGGTAATTATTTAACTGACCTCACAAGGCTTTACCGAAATTTAAGTACTTGCGGAACACATATGGAACATATAGTGTCCGTTCTGGATTTGTTTCACAGCTTTTCTTGATTCTGGGGTTCCAAGACGATGTTGACGCGCAAGCAGCAGGAACTGCTTCTCTTCATTCACGAACGCATGAAGGAATCCGGGGTTCCGCCATCTTTCGACGAGATGAAGGATGCACTGGATCTGGCATCGAAATCCGGTATTCATCGCCTGATTACGGCACTGGAGGAGCGGGGCTTTATCCGCCGGCTGCCGAACCGGGCCAGAGCGCTCGAAGTCATCAAGCTTCCCGACGCCTATAATCCGAGCCTGCAGCAGCGCCGCGGCTTTTCTCCGAGCGTTATCGAGGGCAGCCTCGGAAAGCCGCAGCCCGTTGCCCCGCCCGCTCCGTCGAAGGTGGCAAATGACGATCACAATGGCTCGGCGTCGGTGCCCGTGATGGGCCGCATCGCTGCCGGTGTTCCGATCTCGGCCATCCAGAACAATACGCACGACATTACCGTTCCCGCCGACATGCTCGGATCCGGCGAACATTATGCGCTTGAAGTTCGAGGGGATTCGATGATCGATGCCGGAATTTTCGACGGCGATACCGTCATCATCCGCAATTCGACGACGGCCAATCCCGGCGATATCGTCGTTGCACTCGTCGACGACGAAGAAGCGACACTGAAGCGCTTCCGCCGCAAGGGTGCCTCCATCGCGCTGGAAGCCGCAAACCCGGCCTATGAAACCCGCATCTTCGGGCCGGACCGCGTCAAAGTTCAGGGCAAGCTCGTTGGCCTTATTCGTCGCTATCACTAACCGGTGAATTGTCGACGACGGGTGACGCTGGCGCAATTGGCGCGTCGAATTTGCCAGTGCGCCAATCATAGGTTCGATGCCTGGTCCATGGACGCTGCGGGTTCTCGAATGCGGCTGAGATAATGGGCCTGTCTGCGGTAAGTATCATTTCGATGGAGCCGGTTTTGCGCAATGTCGCACCGGTTATGAGCATCGCTCCGGAACGGCAGTGGTTCAGCCGCATTCGGATTGGCGTTACGACGATATTCGCCATATTGCAGGCTGAGGGTAGATAGGCTGCGTTCTCGATCGTAACCAGTATCGCGCCGTTTTCGAGGATGGCTGCGCACCATGCTCCTTTCTGGCAGGCGAAACTGCCCTGCATGGTACGGTCCAAGGCCTCCTCCATTGCGGTGCGGACCGCCCTCTGTTCTTCACTGTTCAATCGCTTATAACGATCTGCCTTGCCGATTTGTGGAAGTCGGCTGTCAGCCGAGAGCATGGTCGGAGGCTGATGTTCCGCCGCAACCAGTGCCTTTTGCCATTGTTCGAAAATGAAGGCCTGCGGTTTCTCACGATTGGTCGCGAGTATATCGTCCTGGCGCAACGCGACCAGAACGCCATCTTCGGAGATCATCAGGTCGGGTTTCGGTACGCCAGATCCGAATGCCGCCAAGCCCATGGACAAGAGCGATAATAGCAGGCCCAGATGGCGAAGCCGGGTCCGCAATATGCTCATGATCAGGAAGCCGATAATGAATGTGGGCATCAGCCAGGTCGGCTGGCGACCGAAGGTAATGTCACCTCCCCAACCAGCTACGGTTCTTGCGATCATGATAACGAGTTCCAGTCCCTCTCCGGTGACTTTCCAGAAAGGCCCGTCGAGACCGAGCGGCATGAGCAGCATCGCCGCCATGCCGAATGGCATGACGATAAAGGAGACGATGGGCATAGCAGCGAGATTGGCGGCGAGCCCATATGTCGCCAACCGGTGAAAATGCTCGATCGAGAAGATAGCCGTCGACGCGCCGCCGATGAACGAGGTCGACGTCACGCCTGCGAAGAAGCGCATGACGAACAATAGCGGACTTAATAGACGGACGCGCGGCAAAATGTTTTCGCGATGTCGCCGCCGCTTCCATAGCGAATAGCCCGACACCAGCGCCAGCGTTGCGGCATAAGACATCTGGAAGCTCGGGCCGAGCACTTGCGACGGCGACAGTACGAGAATGACAATGGCAGAAAGTGCGACGTTGCGCAGACTGATGGATGGTCGATCAAAAAGCACGGCCGCGAGCATGATCGCCATCATGATGAAGGCACGCTCGGCGGATACACCGAAGCCGGAGATGAGATAATAGGCCGTTACGGTGAGAAGCGCGCCGAGGGCTGCGAACTTCTTGGTCGGCCAGGCCTGCGCGACGCCGGGAAACAGGCTGAACAAGTAGCGTAGGCCGATGTAGAAAATGCCGGCCGACAACGCCATGTTCAGACCGGAAATTGCAATGATATGGGTCAGGCCGGCAATTCTCAGCGCTTCCGTCGTATTCTTGGAGATTGCGCGTCTCTCATCGGTGACAAGCGCCGCGGCAAAGGCGCCGGTATCTCCCGGCAAGGTTTGCCTGATCCTGTCGCCTATGCTGTTACGCAACCCGGCGAGCCAAATATCGGCCATATCCATCAGAGCACCGGCGGCGTTATCACCGGCCGGAGACAATAATTTCGGCGTTCCGTAGGCAAAGCCGTTCGCACCGATACCATTGAAATAGGAACTGAAGGCGAAATCGTTGAGGCCAAGCAAGGCCGGTCCGGCCGGCGGCGTCAACCGCGCCCTACCCTGGATGCGATCACCGAGATCGAACGGCTCCGCCTGCTTGCGCACGAAGATCGTAACCCGCTGCGGCGCGCGGCGAATGGAAGGTTTTTCCGTTGCCTCGACGCGAACGACGTAGCGCCAGCGTCCATTGTCATAGGATTCCCGTCGTTCGATCTGACCGGTCACGGTCGTGGTCACGGCCGAATCGAGCATGACGGTAGAAACCCGCCAGCTCTCGCATTGCGCCAGCGCCATGCCCAGGCAAAGGAGCATGCCTGCAAAAAGCAGATGGCGAAACAGCCTGCCTGCCTCCCGCATGAGCGCAAAGCCACAGGTAAAGACCAACAGGCCTGCAAGAACAGCCTGTGGAGGCGGATCGCTGCCAGCCTTGAACCAGAAAATTGCACCAAGGCCGATATAGATCGGCGCAAGCAGGACCGCGCGACCATGGGCCGCCTCCTCTTCGATCAATCCGAAGGTGCCAAGCCGAATGCGGCTTGATACCCGCAATAGCCGGGATGTCAGCCGCGTCTGGTCCTGCGTCCGTTCCCGTCGCTGCACTTCGGCGGGCAAGATATTCGTGGCAACAACAGGGCGAGGCTGCGAGAGCGCAGCAACGTCCCCACCCTCTTTCCGCTGCTCGGATGCCTCCAAATTAGGCACTCGCCGCCGTCCCCACGCAAAACTACAGCTTTTGCGCGATTTTTGCCGTTAGCAGGCGATGAATTCAACCAAAATCGACGCAAACAGGGCTCAATTGGGCCGGTTTCGCCGCCTAGCATAATTAGAGGCGCTTCTGCAGTGCCCAAAAGTTGATACTGCATTGCACAATTCAGCGTTAGGATAACTTGGCATTAGGCTCGGGATCATATAGCTAGTCGGTAGTCGCTTAACCTTTTGGCGCTTTTTATGGCGTCAATCCCGCCAAATCTTGGAGGATCAGCATGACGGAACAAAGCGCGAAACTAACTTGGGGTGAAAAGACGGTGGACCTGCCGGTCAAGACCGGAACCATCGGCCCGAGTGTCATTGATATTGGTGCCCTTTATAAGAACACCTCCACTTTCACTTACGATCCTGGTTTCACCTCCACCGCGTCGTGCGAGTCGAGCATTACCTACATCGATGGCGACGAAGGCGTTCTGCTGCACCGCGGCTATCCGATCGATCAGCTGGCCGAACACGGCGATTTCCTCGAAGTCTGCTACCTGCTTCTCTACGGTGAACTGCCGACGGCAGCGCAGAAGAAGGACTTCGACTATCGCGTGACCCACCATACGATGGTGCACGAGCAGATGTCGCGCTTCTTCACCGGCTTCCGCCGCGACGCGCATCCGATGGCCGTCATGTGCGGCTGTGTCGGCGCGCTTTCCGCCTTCTATCACGACTCCACCGATATCACCGATCCGCATCAGCGTATGGTCGCAAGCCTGCGCATGATCGCCAAGATGCCGACGCTCGCCGCCATGGCCTACAAGTACCATATCGGCCAGCCCTTCGTTTATCCAAAGAACGACCTCGACTACGCGTCGAACTTCCTGCGTATGTGCTTTGCGGTTCCGTGCGAAGAATACGTCGTCAATCCGGTGCTGGCCCGCGCCATGGACCGCATCTTCATTCTGCATGCCGATCACGAGCAGAATGCTTCCACATCTACGGTTCGTCTGGCAGGCTCTTCCGGCGCCAATCCGTTTGCCTGTATCGCTGCAGGCATCGCCTGCCTCTGGGGACCGGCTCACGGCGGTGCCAACGAAGCGGCCTTGAACATGCTGAACGAAATCGGCACGGTCGACCGCATTCCGGAATTCATCGCCCGCGCCAAGGACAAGAACGATCCGTTCCGCCTGATGGGTTTCGGCCACCGCGTCTACAAGAACTACGACCCACGCGCCAAGATCATGCAGAAGACGGCGCACGAGGTTCTCGGCGAGCTCGGCATCAAGGACGATCCGCTGCTCGACATCGCGATCGAACTGGAGCGTATCGCTCTGACCGATGAATATTTCATCGAAAAGAAGCTGTATCCGAACGTCGACTTCTATTCCGGCATCACGCTGAAGGCTCTCGGCTTCCCCACGACCATGTTCACCGTTCTGTTCGCTCTTGCCCGCACCGTCGGCTGGATCGCTCAGTGGAACGAAATGATCGAGGATCCGCATCAGCGCATCGGCCGTCCGCGCCAGCTCTACACCGGCGCTCCGCTGCGCGAATATGTGCCTGTTTCCAAGCGCTAAGCTTCGGTATTGAAACAAAAAAACCGGTCAGAGATGACCGGTTTTTTTATGGGCTAGAACGTCCAGAACAATCTGCGCAGCCTTGTCGCCAGGCGGCTCCTTCGTCTGCATCCGTTCCCAGACCAGATCGTAGCCAGCAAGCATCGCCGCACGCTCCGGTGTGTCGCTCGACAGGCGCTCCATATAACGAGCCAGCATGCCCGGCCGCAGAACATCGTTGATGAGCTCAGGCAGAACGGCATAGTCGGCGATGAGATTTGGCAAGGCGGCTGTCCAGATCTTGATGCGCGACAGCACGAATTTCGCCAGCCATTCCGTCTTATAGGTCGAGACTACGGGAACGCCCGCCAGCCCAAGCTCCAGGATCACCGTTCCGGAGGCTGCCATGGCGGCATCCGCCTTGGCAAAGGCACTCCATTTGGCATCTTGGCCGACGAGTATATCCGGCTTGACCTGCCAATTGGCGGTCAAAGAGCGAACCACCGCCTCCTGCCGCGGCACGGTCGGCAGCAGAAAACGAACATTATCATTTCTCCGGCTAAGTTCTTCGGTAGCCCGCTCAAAAACCGGAAGGAGTTGCCGGATCTCCGATGCACGCGATCCGGGCAAAAGCAGGATCGTCTTCGCCACATCGGCACCGGCCAGACCGCGCAAGGCGCGCTGACGTCGCGTCTCCACAAGATTGGCATCGACCGTCAGGCGGTGGCCGACATAAGTGGTTACCGGACCGCCCAGGCGCTTCATGGCAGCAGGCTCGAACGGCAAGACGGCCAGCACATGGTCGACATAGGCAAGCATCTGCTGTGCGCGATATTCTTTCCACGCCCAGACGCTGGGGCAGACGTAATCGATAACAGGCAGATCGGGTAACGCCTTGCGCACCCGCTTGGCAACGCGATGCGTGAAATCGGGGCTGTCGATGATCACGAGCACGTCCGGCTTTGCAGCAATAACCGCATCCGCCGTCTGCCGGATGCGGGCCAGCAGCTTCGGCAACCGTTTGATGACCTGAATGAAGCCCATGATCGAGAGCTCGGAATAATCGAAGAGCGAGCGCAGGCCGTGCGCCTCTAGCGCCTCGCCGCCGACACCCACCAGCTCGACCGGACCATCATGGCGTCGCTTCAGGGCCGCGACGAGATCGCCGCCCAGCAGATCGCCGGAAACTTCTCCAGCAACGACGGCAAGCTTTAAAGACGCTGAGCTCACATGAAGCCCTCCGTACTCAGTCCGCGATCGATGCCGCAGACGAAAATACCGGCCTCGTCCGCGGCGGCGATCACCGTTTGCCGGTCGAGGATCAAGGCCCTGCCGGCTTCGACTGCGACGCCGGCTAGGCCAGCCTTCTTGGCATTCGATACCGTAGAAACGCCGATCGATGGCAAATCGGCCCGAATATCCTGCTGCGGCTTGCAGAGCTTGACGAGCACGCCGCGCCGGCGTGTCGAGATGCGTCCTGCTGCGCGCAGTTCGGCAACTCGCTCGATCATCTTATCAGTACCCTCGGCGCCTTCGAGCGCAACAACGCGGCCGCCGACGCTGACCGCGCCCTGCCCGACATCCAGGAGTCCCAGTGCATCCGCCGCCTTTGCGCCTTGAGCGATATCGCGCAGATCCTCTTCCACCGGCGAGATTTTTCCAAGCGGGCCGGTCGTCGCCAAGAGATCCGGTGCGATTTCATGCGCACCCACGACGCGAACTCCGCCAGCTTCGATCAGGCGAATGACCATCTGCAGGACGGCATTGTCGCCGCCCGAAAGAAGCGTGCGAATGGTGGAGGGCAATTCCTTGATGACGCGCCAAGTGGGATGCACCTGCCGCCACGAAGGGCGTCGTGCGACACCGCCCGACATGACGACACGATCGACGCCATGTCGGCGGAACATCGCCTCGAGGCCAGCAAAATTGCCGACGCCGAGATTGGCGTGATCAAAGGCAGACCAATCGCGATCGGCCTCGTCGGTCAAAGCGATGATAACGGGATTTTCACCGGCCTGGCGGGCGGCGTCGGCGACGTAAACCGGCAAAAGCCCGCTGCCTGCGATGATCGCCAGTCTGCCCTTGCCGTTTTCGCTGGCCGAAACCACCCTCAGCTCTTGCCGCGATTCGGCGATGAAAGCGCGCGATCGCTATCGGCAGCAATGAAATCGAGAATTTCCATCACTTCCTTGCAATCGGCATATTCCTCGCGGATAGCCGCTGCATTGTCGCGGATGGAACCTTCGCCTTCGAAGATGCTCTTGTAGGCGCGGCGAACGCGGTGGATGACGGCACGATCAATCCCTGCGCGGCTCATCCCGACGACATTCAATCCTGACAACACGCCTGGATTGCCGTTCAACATGCCGTAAGGGATGACATCGTAGCTGGCGGCCGTAAGACCACCAATGAAGGCCTGGCGGCCGATACGGGTGAACTGGTGCACCGCGCAGCCGCCGCCAAGAATGGCGCGATCTTCGATGGTGACATGTCCGGCCAACATGACGTTATTCGACATGATGACATTGTTTCCGACGCGGCAGTCGTGAGCGACATGCGAGTTGGCAAGGAACAGGTTGTTGTTGCCGACAATCGTCCTGCCGCCGTAATCGGCCGTACCGGTATTGATCGTCACGCCTTCGCGGATCGTGCAGTTCTCGCCGACATCAAGCGTCGTTTCCTCGCCGTGATGATGGACGCTCTGCGGATCGCCACCGACAACAGCCATCGGAAAGATCTTCGTTCCCTTGCCGATTGTCGTACGACCGGTCACAACGGCATTATTGAGCAACTGAATATCGTCATGCAGCACAACCTTGGGACCGACATAGCAGAACGGGCCGACAACAACATTCTCGCCGATGACCGCGCCGTCTTCGACAACCGCCAGCTTATGGATGCGGGCGCTCTTTGCGATGCTGCTCATGCCTGTTCCTGATCCTTCCGTACGATCATCGCACCGATATCGGCCTCGGCGACCAGCGAACCGTCAACCTTGGCATCGCAATGGAACTTCCAGATGGTCCCACGCTGCTTCTGCTTGACGACGTGGAATTCGACACGGTCGCCCGGAACGACCGGCCTGCGGAAGCGGGCGTTGTCGATCGTCATGAAGTAAACGAGGTTACCGCCGATGCCGTCCTTGCGGGCGCAGATCGCGCCGGCTGTCTGCGCCATTCCCTCGATGAGCAACACGCCCGGCATGATTGGCGATTCCGGGAAATGTCCGGTGAATTGCGGCTCGTTCGCCGTCACGTTCTTGATGCCGATCGCGGAATTATCGCTATCGATCTCGATGATCTTGTCGACCATCAAGAAGGGGTAGCGATGCGGCAAAAGCTTCATAATTTCAATGATGTCAGCCGACGACAGCGACGTCTTGGCTTCCTCAGTCATGCTCCGCACTCCCGTCTTTCTTGTCTCTGGCTCCTGACCGCTTCGCGATCTCCGCCGATTCCCTTAGAAAATCCCATAGCGGCCGCGCAGGAAGACCCGCATAGCGCTCGCCCGCCGGGATGCTGTTCATCACGCCGCTCTTGGCACCGATCTGCACGCCGTCGCCAATGTGGATATGCCCGTTGAGGCCCGCCTGCCCGCCGATCTGCACGCCATCGCCGATCACCGTGCTGCCGGCAATGCCGACCTGGCTGACGATAGCACAGTGGCGACCGATGCGGACGTTATGTCCGATCTGGACCTGATTGTCGATCTTCGTGCCTTCGCCGATCACGGTATCGTCCATGGTGCCGCGATCGATCGTCGTATTGGCGCCGATCTCGACATTGTCCTGGATGATGACGCGGCCGATCTGCACGATCTTGACCATGCCGCGCGGTCCCGGCGCATAGCCAAAACCGTCCTGGCCGATGCGCGTGCCATTGTGGATGATGACGCCATTGCCGAGATAGGCGCAGAGCACGCTCGCTCCGCCGCCGATGCTGCAATTGCGCCCGATCTTGACACCCGGCCCGATGAGGGCATTAGGGCCGATATAGGTCCCCTCGCCGATCTCCGCACCAGGGCCGACGATCGCACCGGGCTCGATGCCGATATTGGCCTCCAGCTTAGCGGTCGCATCGATGGTCGCAGCGGAGGAAATCACGAGCGGGCTTGCCGTGAACGTAACCGGCCGCATGGCTTGCGGATGCAGCAACGCGCCGGCAATGGCGAAATCCGTATGCGGCTTCTTCGACAGAAGTACCGGGATGTGATCGGGAACGAAAGACTTCAGTGCCGGAAGGCAAATGATGGCTGAAGCCTTGCAGGTCTCCAGCTCAGCGCGATTCTTTCGGGAAAGGATATAACAAACGTCACCCTCGCCTGCCCGATAGACGGGAGCGATAGATCTGATGACGACCTCGGAAGAGGCCGTATCAGCCAGTTCCGCCCCAAGATGCTCAGCCAGTTGTTTCAAGCTGACGCCACCATGGGGCGGGAAAAAACCAGTATGTTCCATAAGCACCAGCTCCAGAACGGTGTTCAAGCCCGCAGTTCTGGACTGCCGATATCAGAACTGGTTGGCGATGCCAAACCGGAAATTCTCGGTCTTGTCGTAATCTTCCTTCAAGACCGGCACGGCGTAGTCAACACGGATGACACCGAACGGCGAAGACCAGATCAGACCGGCACCGAGCGATGCACGGATCGAGCTGTCGTTATGAAGCGTATCGCCAAAGAGATTCGCCTTGTTGCCGTAGAGCGTGCCTGCATCAGCGAAGGCTGCGATACGCAGGCCGATATCCTGGGGAACGCCCGGCATCGGCATGCTCGCTTCAGCCGAAGCGGTGAAGTAGGTCGTACCACCGAGCGGATCGCCATGCGACGAACGCGGACCGATACCAGCATTCTCGAAGCCGCGGATTTCACGGCCGCCGAGCGTGAACTGATCGAAGACGTTCAGCTTGCCATTCGTCGGCATCACGTAGCCGGCACCCACCGTCAGCGAGCCGATGATATCGGCTTCGTCGCTGATCATCTGGTAGTAACGAGCCTTACCGCTCAACTTGTAGAAGTCAGAATCGCCGCCGAGGCCCGCAAATTCATGCGTGAACTTGGCGATGATACCTTCACGCGGAAGGTTCTGATCATCAAGCGTGTTGTAGGTGAAGGTCTGCGAAACCGTCGACTGCACCCACGGGCCGTTCTCAACGAGGTTGAGATACGGAGCCGAAAGGTTGTTCTGCCAATCGTTCGTGCCGTCGTAAGTCAAGCGCTTGTAGTTGTAGCGCAGGGTCGTTGCCAGATTCTCGGTGATCGGCGCGGTGACGCGCAGCGAGAAGCCTTCTTCCGAATAGTCGTAGTAATCGTCGCTCGACGTCTGGTTCTTGAAGATATCGAAACCGGCAGCCAGACGATAACCGAGGAAATAAGGCTCGGTGAACGAGATGTTGTAGGTACGATTACCTTCCGTACCGGCACCTGCGGCGAGGCGGATATACTGACCGCGACCGAGGAAGTTCTTTTCCTCAACTGAAGCTTCCAGAAGCAGGCCGCCATTGTTGCCAACGGCGTAACCGGCGCCGATACCGAAGGAGCCCGTCGGCTGGTCTTCGACGTTGACGATGACGACGACGCGGTCCGGAGCACTGCCCTGAGCCGTCGAGATATCGACCTTAGTGAAATAGCCGAGCGCGTCGAGGCGGCGCTTCGCGCGCGTGATCATTTCCTGGTTGAAGGCATCGCCTTCGTTCAGGTCGAACTCGCGGCGGATGACGTAGTCGCGCGTGCGGGTATTGCCGCGGATTTCGATACGCTCGACATAGGCGCGCTCGCCCTGGTCGACCAGATATTCGATGCCGATGGTGTGGCCGGACAGATCGCGGTTGCCGCGCGGCGTGATGCGGGCGAACGGATAGCCGGCAGCCGCGACACGCTTGGAAATGTTCTCGATCGAGGTCTGGATATCCTTGGCGCTGTAGACATCGCCTTTGTGGGTGATGACAAGGCCTTTCAGCTCGTCGGCATTGATACCTTCGACGGTCGAGATGACGTTGATATCGCCGTAAGTATAACGCGGACCTTCGTCGACGTTGAAATTCAGCGTGTATTCGTTGCTCTGCTCGTTCAACGTCGCATCGGCACTGACGACACGGAAGTCGGCATAACCGTGGTTGTAGTAGAACTGGCGCAGCTGATCCTGGTCGGCCTGCAGACGTTCGGGGCTGTAGACGTCCTTGCGCGTCAGGAACGACAGGAAGTTGCTCTTCTTCGTGCCGATGACCGAAGCGAGGCGACCGCTGCCATAGGCCTGGTTGCCCGAGAAATTGATCTTGTCGATCTTGGTACGCTCGCCCTCGTTGATGACGAAAGCCACGTTCAGACGACCTGGCGCGACCTCGGCGGTCTGCGTCGTCACCTGCACATCGTTACGACCGATGGATGCATAGGCATCCTTGATGGTCTTGACGTCAGCCTGAATGGTCGCCTCGTTATACGGGCCGGCAGCATGTGTCTGCACGATGCCTTGAAGCTTGTCGTCCTTGATCTTGCGGTTGCCGTTGAAGACCACGGCATTGATGAGCTTGTTTTCGCTGACCGATACAACCAGCGTGCTACCCGAAACGGTAATGTGGACATCGGAGAAATATCCGGTGGCATAGAGCTGCTTCACCGAAGCATCAATGTCACTGGCGGAGAAGCTCTTGCCGGGCTTGATCGTGATATTATCCCGAACGGCTGTCTCGCCGACGCGTCCAGCACCGCGAACGTCAACCCGCTGAATAACAGCTGCTTCAGCGACAGAAGCAGAGGCAAGGGTGATCACACCAGCGCCCGACGCAACAACACCTGCAGACAGCGCTACCGCCGACACTGCGTTCAAAAATTTTGAACCAGCCTTCATTTCACTTCTTACCTTTTTTCAATCGTCCCCAGCCCCGAGCGAACCCGATTCCGGCCACGTGTGTCGTTTTACCCGCTTTTGACATACAAGCAAGGGAGCACGTTAATTTCTGTTTACTTCATTTCAAAGCGTGGCTCATTCGCCACTACGGCTTTGAAACATCGTAAATAAATCGTAATTTTCCTCTCGTCGCCCCACTAGCCTATTCTGGAACTAATATCGTTCCAGGTTGCAAACACCATGAGTGATAGCACCATCGCAAATCCAATCCGAAAAGCGATATCCTGCGCTCGTGCACCCAGAGGTTTTCCCCTTACGGCTTCAATCGCATAGAACATCAGATGGCCGCCATCAAGTACCGGGACGGGCATCAAATTTAATAACCCTATTGAAACAGAAAGTATGGCGGCGAATTGGAGCACCGCAGCAAAACCCAGAGTTGCCATTTGCCCGGAGAGTTGTGCAACCCGGATCGGCCCGCCGAGCTGATCGGCCTTCATATATCCGCCGATGACGTTGCCGAGATATTCGAAAGTGCCGGAAACGATACTGCCGGTCTGCTTCACACCTTCGGTAAGCGCCTGCAGCGGCCCATAAGCCTCGTAACGCAGCCTGATCGGCTTCTGACCATCGCTGATGCCGATCGTGGCAATCTCCGTCCGTGCGCCGAAGACATCGGTCTCCTCCGACTTTCTCGGCGTCACCGATACGTCACGGGTCTGGCCATTACGCTCGATCGACAGTGCCATGGGCTTGTCGGCATGGGCAGCCGCATAACGCTGCACTTCGCCGATAGAGCCGATCTCCCGTCCATCCACAGAAAGAATGCGATCACCAAGTTCCAAGCCCGCCGTCTGAGCCGGACTGTCAGCCCCAATCGACGCGATCAACGGATCGATCGGGGCGATGCCGATGCTGCCGACATCCTTCTTGTTTCCGGATGCGTCCGTATCCGTCAATGTTGCGGTCACGATCGGCAAATCGCGGATCACGCCATCGCGCTGGATAGTCAGCACGATGCTCTTGCCGGGGCGCTCGGCGATATAACGGCCGATATCGTAATAAGTAGCGGCATTATTGCCATCGACAGCAATCAGACGGTCTTCTGCCTGCACACCGGCCTTTGCCGCCGGTCCGGCCGGTTCCACCGCAGTCACCACCGGATCGACGAGCGCGATACCGATACGGCCCATTTCCATCTTGTTGCCGAACTGATCGGTGTCCTCGACCAGTTTCGGAACGATCCGGAAATCGCGATTCTGGCCGTCGCGGTCGACGGTCAGTACGATAGTGCGGCCCGGGCGCAGGCCGACATAGCGCTGCACTTCATCGAAAGTCGTCACCTTGTTGCCATCGACGGCGATCAGGCGGTCGCCTGGCTCGATGCCAGCCTCCGCGGCAGCACCGTCGCGCGTCACCATGGCCACGACCGGATCGGCAACCGTGCGGCCGTATACGCTGAAAAGGACTGCGAAGATCACAATGGCGAGCAGGAAATTGGCGATCGGTCCGGCCGCAACGGTTGCAGCCCGCTTCCAGAGCCTGGCTCCAGCGAAGGATTGGGCGCGCTCCTCCTCCGTCATGGCCGAGAGCTGATCCACATCGGTCTTGCTGGAGGCGTCCTCGTCGCCGAAGAATCGCACATAACCGCCGAGCGGAATGAGGGAGAGCTTCCAGCGCGTACCGTGTCTATCGGTAAATCCGGCAATCTCCGGCCCGAAGCCGATCGAAAAAGCCATGATGCGAATGCCCGACCAACGACCGACCAGATAGTGGCCCATCTCGTGCACAAAAACGAGCAACGACAGCACAAAGACAAATGTGATGACGTTGTTCGTCAAGAAACCGATGAAGCCAGCCGCGCTACCCATGCAACGATCCTGTTCGTGTTAGAGCGGTTCAGCTTTCACGGAAGCTCCGAACCGTTCCATCTTTCTGTTTTCTCGCAATTCCAGACGGAAAACCGCTGCGCACTTTTCCTGGAATTGCTCCAGTATCAGACCCCGAGCAGAACGCCGCCCAATGAAAAGGTCTCGCCGCTCATTGTCAGCGTTATTACGATAGCCAACAAAAACGCTGCAAAACAAGCAAAAATTAGTCCATCGACCCGATCCATGACGCCGCCATGTCCGGGAATCAGATGGCTCGAGTCTTTCACACCAAACTTGCGCTTGACGAACGATTCGAACAGGTCACCGATCTGGCTGCAGACGGAAAGCACCAGGGCAAGAAGAGGAATCCACAGGTCTTCGGCTGAAAAGAAGCTCCACACGATCGCCGTTCCCGCGATGACGGCCGCGATAGCACCGCCGATGGCACCCGACCAGGTCTTACCCGGCGATATGCTCGGCGCGAGCTTCGGCCCCCCGATAGCGCGGCCGACGAAATAGGCAAAGATGTCCGTCGCCCAAACCGTGGCAAAGACGAACAGCATCAGCACGAAGCCGCGAAAATCGTCATCGCGGATCTCGGCAAGGGCAATTGCCGTCAATCCAGAATAGAATATGCCGCCCGGCAGCCACCAGCTCTTTCCACGTATGGCGACCATGATCGCGGTGACAGCAACGAAGGCGGCCAGAACCTCGATGGAGTAGACGGATTCGCTTAAAGCCGTCGCACCGGCGATCAATACGAGCCCAAGCCAGCCGAGCGCGTTTCCCTGAGGATCGCGGCCATGCAGATCCGATATCGTCGACCATTCATAATAGACGAGCAGACCGATCACGGCGGCCAGCAGACGAAAGCCTGAGCCGCCATACCAGGTGGCAGCAAGAACGATGGCGGCGAGAATGATGCCGGAGATAATGCGCAGCCTGAGTTCGCGGCTCATCAGGACCCCACGGCCGCCGCCTGCTTGGCGGAAAGGCCGCCAAAACGCCGGTCGCGCGCAGCATATTTCTCCAACGCCGAGAAGAAGAGCTCGCGGCTGAAATCGGGCCAGTAGTCCGGCACGAACATGAACTCCGAATAAGCGGCCTGCCAGAGCAGAAAATTCGAGAGCCGCTCTTCGCCGCTCGTGCGAATGATGAGATCCGGATCGGGAATACCGGCCGTGTCGAGACGGGCATCGACCAGGTCCGGAGTAACGTCCTGCGGGCGCAGCCTTCCGGCTTCGACATCTTTGGCAAGACTTACGAAGGCACGCGTGATTTCGTCACGCGAGCCATAGTTGAAGGCGATGACCAGCGTCAGGGCCGTGTTGTTCCTGGTGGTCTCCTCTGCCTCGAGCAGCAAGGGCAGGATATCGCCACGCAGGCCGCTGCGATCGCCGATGACGCGGATGCGCACATTCTGGCGATGAAGCTCGGCAAGGTCCCTCCGGATGAAGGCCTTGAGGAGGCCGAGGAGATCGCTCACCTCCGCCTCGGGCCGGCGCCAGTTCTCCGAGGAGAAGGCGAACAGCGTCAGATATTTTATGCCGATATCGCCGGCAGCCCGCACCGTCTCCCGAACCGCCTCCACGCCCTTGCGGTGGCCCATGGTGCGCGGCAGACCGCGCGCATTGGCCCAGCGTCCGTTGCCATCCATAATGATGGCAACGTGTTCGGGTACGACAGAGAACGTAGGAGCTGACATATGGGTCCGGTTTCGTTCGGCGGAAAGATGCTCTGGCCTCATAATCTAGGGCGCAGCCGCCGCTTTCAATATTGCGAAAATCGAAAGCGCGACACTCCCCAGCATGCGATCAGACGTGCATGATTTCCTTTTCTTTGTCGGCTAGCAAGCGGTCGATTTCCGAAATCGTCTCATCCGTCATCTTCTGCACACGTTCAGAGAGAGAGCGGCTCTCGTCTTGACCGATTACGCCATCCTTTTCGGCCTTTTTGAGGCCATCCATGCCATCACGGCGCACGTGGCGAATCGCCACCTTCGCCTTTTCGGCATATTCATGCGCGACCTTCACCAGCGAACGGCGACGCTCTTCGTTGAGTTCCGGTAGCGGGATGCGCAGGTTCTGACCATCGACGATCGGATTGAGGCCGAGATTGGATTCGCGGATGGCGCGCTCGACAGCGCTGACCATCGACTTGTCCCACACCGACACAGTCAGCATGCGCGGCTCCGGTACGGTGATATTGGCTACCTGGTTCAGCGGCATGCGCGAGCCGTAGGCTTCGATCGTCACAGGATCGAGGATGTTGGCGGATGCGCGCCCGGTGCGCAGTGAGGCTATGTCGCTCTTAAATGCCGCAATGGCGCCATCCATGCGGCGCTTCAGTTCCTTGAGATCGCTGGCTTCACTCATGTCTATACTCCCCTGTAATGAGGCGACACCGGGGCTGACCCGGCGTCACAGGAATGTCAGTTGTCTGATACGATGGTCTTGCGGCCGCCGCCGGTCAAGATTTCCGCAAAGCCGCCCTTCTCGTGTATGGAGAAGACGACGATCGGAATGGAATTTTCGCGTGCAAGCGCCACGGCGGCGACGTCCATGACGGCCAGCCCCTTTTCGAGCACCTGACTATGGGTCAGGTGATCGAAGCGTTCAGCATCGGGGAACTTCTTCGGATCGGCGGAATAGATGCCATCGACCTGCGTTCCCTTAAAGATCGCTTCGGCGCCCATTTCGGCGGCACGCAGCGCAGCTGCAGAATCCGTCGTGAAGAACGGATTGCCGGTGCCACCGGCGAAGATGACCACGCGGCCGAGCGAGAGGTGGTAGAGCGTGGCGCGTTGCGAGAAGCTTTCGCAGATTTCCGGCATGGAGATGGCCGAGAGCACGACGGTATCGATATTGAGCTTGCGCAGCGATGTCGCCAGCGCCAGCGCATTGATGACCGTGCCGAGCATGCCCATGTGGTCGCCGGTCACGCGGTCGCCGCCCTTGGAAGCCACGGCTACCCCGCGGAAGATATTGCCGCCGCCGACCACGACGCCGACTTCGACACCCATGGCGCGCGCCTGTGCGATATCACCGGCAATCCGGTCCGCGACCGTGACATCGATACCAAAACCCTGGCTGCCCATCAGAGCTTCACCAGAGGCCTTGAGCAACACGCGCTTGTAGATCGGCTGGGACATCGTAGCTCCTTGAAGTGATCATCGGGGGAATGATTGTGAAAGCCGGATACACGAAGGGCACCGCGTTGTCACGCGATGCCCATACGTTTTCCCTGATATGGTTTCACCAAACCGGAATATGTCCCTTTTCGACCGTGCTTTTCCGCACTTCTTCAAATTGCGGAAAAGCCCTATCGTTTTGTTTCCTTACGCATTCCGAACGGAAAACCGCTACGCACTTTTCCTGGAAATGCTCAGATCAGCCCTTGGCGACAGCCGCAACTTCTGCGGCGAAATCGCTTTCTTCCTTCTCGACGCCTTCGCCGAGCAGCAGGCGGGCCATGCCGGTGATTTCGATCGGGGCACCGGCGGTCTTTTCAGCTTCCTTGAGGGCAGCACCGACCGTCAGGTCCGGATTGATGACGAAAGCCTGCGACAGAAGAGCGACTTCCTCGAAGAACTTGCGCATGCGGCCTTCGACCATCTTTTCGATGATGGCTTCCGGCTTGCCGGATTCGCGGGACTGTTCGATGAAGACGTTGCGTTCGCGCTCGGCGACGGCTGCGTCGACTTCTTCGGCGCGGATAGCCAGCGGGTTCGTAGCAGCGATGTGCATGGCGATCTGGCGGCCGATCGAGGTCAGAACGGCCTTGTCACCGACCGACTTCAAGGCGACCAGAACGCCGAGCTTGCCGATACCGTCGCCAGCAGCGTTATGGATGTAGGTCGCTACAACGCCATGCTCGACTTCCAGCTTGGCGGCACGACGGAGCGTCATGTTCTCGCCGATGGTGGCGATCGCGTCCTTGATGGCGTCGGCGACCGGCTTGCCGGATGCGGGATAGGTCGCAGCCGAAATGGCTTCAACGGTACCGTCGGTGGACAGCGCAACTTCAGCGATACCGCGAGCGAGGTCCTGGAAGGCATCGTTACGGGCAACGAAGTCGGTTTCGGAGTTGAGCTCGACAACAACGGCCTTGTGACCAGCGCCGGCAATGGCGATCAGGCCTTCAGCGGCGGTGCGGCCGGATTTCTTGTCGGCCTTGGAGATGCCCTTGGCGCGCAGCCAGTCGATCGCGGCTTCGATATCGCCGTTCGTCTCGGTCAGCGCCTTCTTGCAGTCCATCATGCCTGCGCCAGACTTTTCGCGCAGTTCTTTCACCAGTGCAGCCGTAATCTCGGTCATAAGCTTCCTCTTGTCGGTTCATACGGTGCGGCAAACGGCTTGAGCGGAAGCGGCACCGATTTGAGGGACGAAATGTACCCGTAAGTATGACAGCGTTATGAAACCGCGTCATACTGTGGAATTCTTGATTGGAACATGCCTGGATTTTCCGCCCAGGCGAGGCGTTATCAAAAACGCGATAAGGCCGCTCGAACTTCTTGAAGTCGCAAACGGCCTTATCCCGGATATCAATGCGCTTGGGCGGGCAATCTT
The DNA here is from genome assembly GCF_007828395.1 of Rhizobium sp. ERR 942. NCBI lineage: Bacteria > Pseudomonadati > Pseudomonadota > Alphaproteobacteria > Hyphomicrobiales > Rhizobiaceae > Rhizobium > Rhizobium sp. ERR 942. The sequence continues at coordinate 754,594 of NZ_VIUA01000003.1, read as the reverse complement.
CTGCCCGCCGCTTGGCGCGATCAGGCTTCGGTGCCGTCCGCCAGGGTCGGCTCGACCGGAGCTTCTTCGGAAGCGCCGAGGTCACGGCCCGATGCGCTCTGCTGGCGAGCGATACCGTCGATGGCAGCGCGCGAGATCAGGTCGCAGTAAAGAGCGATGGCGCGCGAAGCGTCGTCGTTGCCCGGGATCGGATAGTCGATCAGGTCCGGATCGCAGTTCGAGTCGATGATGGCGACGACCGGGATGCCGAGGCGCTTGGCTTCGTCGATCGCGATCTTTTCCTTGTTGGTGTCGATGATGAACATCAGGTCCGGCGTGCCGCCCATGTCCTTGATACCGCCGAGGGCCTTGTCGAGCTTTTCGCGCTCGCGCTCGAGGTTCAGACGCTCCTTCTTGGTGAAGCCCTGGGCTTCGCCGGAGAGGATTTCGTCGAGCTTGCGCAGGCGCTGGATCGAGTTGGAGATCGTCTTCCAGTTGGTCATCATGCCGCCGAGCCAGCGGGCGTTGACGTAGTACTGAGCCGAACGCTTCGCGCTGTCGGCGATCAGTTCGGACGCCTGGCGCTTGGTGCCGACGAACAGAACGCGGCCGCCGCGGGCAACGGTGTCGCTGACAACCTGCAGAGCGCGGCTCAGCATCGGAACCGTCTGGGCGAGGTCGATGATGTGGATGTTGTTACGATCGCCGAAAATGTACGGCTTCATCTTCGGGTTCCAGCGGTGCGTCTGGTGGCCGAAGTGAACACCTGCTTCGAGAAGCTGGCGCATAGAAAAATCGGGCAATGCCATGCCTTTGTATCCTTTTCCGGTTGAACCTCCGCAAGGCGAACAGCATCCTCTTCGAGAATGCCACCGGGCGGAAAAATCCGGATTTCTCCCGGACAATCCCATGCCTTACGTGTGGAATGCGGGTGCCCATACCTTCGATTCGCTTGGAATGCAAGGCTTTTGGATCAAAAAAACAATCTCGCCATGCCCTCAGCTGGCCAATTTATCAAGAAGCGCCAGCATGACATTGGCATCCGGCATAGGCAATACGGCATCGATCTCGGCCGGCAGCAGGCCGGCGATGGCATTGTCGGCATCGCCGGTCGCGGTGCCGAGCGGTCCGCGGAAACCGTGCCTGGTCCAGGCGAGCTCCTGCAATCGCGGGCTGACGAGAGCTTCGATCATGCGATCGACCTGTTCGTCGATCGCGATCAACGGATGCGCGGAATAGACGGTTGGATGCGGATAGAGCACGACGGGCTTGGCGCTGTTGCTCGCCTGAACCCTCTTCCAACGCTGCGGATCGGCGATGATCCATTCCACCAGCTGATTCTCGTAGCCGACGATCATCGGTTCACCGCCGATGCCGCCCGCGAGATACTGTTCGAACAGCTTGCCCGATGAAGACGACTTGAAACCCATGTTGCGGAAGATCGCCTGGGCCTTGTCCCCGAACTGCGCCAGAGCGTCCGGGCCTGCGACGTTGCCGCTCAGGAGGCTGAGCACCAGGCCGGAAAACATGAAGCCGGAATTGGAGCGATTCGGATCGGTCGACACGATTCGGGCCTGGCCATAGAGCGAGTTGACACCGAGCTTCGACCAGTTCGTGCCGGCAAGCACGGCATCCAGCAGCGCCTTGAGATCAAGCTGGTGCTGCCCCTCCGGCGTCGTGTTGACGAGCCCCGCCTTGGTCAGTCCATCGACGACCGGCTGCCAGGAATAGACGACGACGGGCGTGTTGAGGATGACGCGGTCGTTGCGGATCTTAATGCCATTCTGCCGGGCGATATCGACCATGATCGACGAGGATGGCCAGAGGAAGGCGGGATTCTGCGACAGAAGCGCCTGCTCCCGCACCATTTCCACGGAGCCTGCGACGCGGCTGTTGATCTCAAGGCCATGACTGTGCAGTGCCGATACCACGTCGGCATCGGCAAGGAATGCCTCCTTCTCGCCGCCGATGAAGCCGAAGAGCTTGCTGCTGTTGCCGAGCAGCCCCTGCAGCTCCGGCCTGTCCTTGACGGCGAAATAGCCTCCGGTCCCTGCGACACCGGCGGCAAGAAGCCCTACTCCAAAAGCGCGGCGAGAAATGGCCATCAGCGTCCTATATCCTCTTTGAGTGAGGCCTGTATGAGGCGCAGCTCCGTATCAAGCGTATCGAGCCTGTCTTCGATCAGGCTGTCGGAATAGTGTACGAAAGCATCTTCCAGTTTGGTCAGAACGAGACCGACTTCCTGAAGGCGCGCAACATCCGGCTGGCGTTTCGCCTCGATGACGGCAAAGCCCTCCGCCACCTCCGCGGCCCGGGGCAGATAGTAGCTGAGGAACCGCCTGACGGTGCCGGCGCTTTCCGGATTGGCTTCCACCTTCGCAAAGACGTCCGCGGCGATCTCCGCCAGATGCCGCACCCGTTTTGCCACATCCTTGCTGCCGATCTGGTTCGCCGATGCTTCCAGCCTTTCGGCCGCGGGAGCAGCCGTGCTCAACAGGTCGCGGGCGAACTCCAGACGCCCCCTGCCGATCGCCTTCGCATCCAGCCCCTCGAACATGCGCTTAGGTGCAAGGACGAAAATCAGGCCGACGAAGACCAAAAGACCGATGATGGCGGCAATCCATATCGGCATGCCGGCAAGAAAGCTGAGCACGGGAACGACGATCGCGGCGGCAAGCCCCGCCACGATCCAATTCCAGTCATTGCCGAACCAATTGCGCATTATCGTCCTAGAGCAATTCCACCAAAAGCGCGAAGCGGTTTTGCGTCCGGAATTGCGTGAAAACAAAGAGATAGAGCATTTCTGTGACTCCGTTCAGAACAGAAATGCTCTAGTTATAGCCGCGCACCGCCCGGAATGCGCTGACCAGATCACCACGGCCGTCGAAGACGCGCGCCGAGGTCTCCTGCGCGAGCGCATCGAGCTGCCGCTTGTCGGCATCGCCGAAGGTGATGCCGAACACTGGCACATGCGGGCTTACAGATGCCCACCGGCTCATGAAATAGCCATTCCCATCATCGGATTTTCCATCCGTCATGATGACGATCGCGGGCAAGTAGGATGACAGCTCTTGCGTCGACTTCATCCAGTCGAGCGCCTTGCTCGCACAGGCATACATATCAGTACCTCCACCCGCATGCTGACGCGAGACCCTTTCGACCAACATCTTTTGCTGATCGGGCCTCCCCGTCGCCTCGATCGTGGTGCGCACATTGGCGTCAAAGGGAATGACGATGATGCGATCGGCTGGCGTCCATTGCGCCAGGACCTTGCCTGTTTCTTCCGGGTTGAACAGGAATTGCATGGCCGCCTGAAGCTGTTCTTCGCCCTTGCCCGCCATCGAGCCCGAAAAATCGAGGCAGAGAGCCGTCAGCGAAGGCTTGCGCAGCGCCACCTGATAAAGATCAAGCGCCTGGCGGATCATGGCAGGCTCCGGCATGCGGATGGCCGTCACGATCCGGGTCGGATCGAAATTCCATGTCAGGTCCGGCTTGGCGGCAATATCGGAGAGCGGGATGCGGCGACCCGTATCGGCAATGCGTTTCTGCACTGGCGCGGAACGCAGATAGTCGACGAGCTGGTTGAAGAAGGTCTCGAGCTCCTGCCCTCGCCCATGATCGACAAAGCCGATAGGCGAATCGGCGACGACGACGCCATCGGCGGGGTAGATGGCATAGAGTGGCTCCTTGCCCATGCCGGCAAGCTTGTCATTGGTTTCCTTCAGAATCGCTTCGTAATTCCACATGGCGTCGTAAAGCACACCCTTGCCGGCGGAGTCGGTATAGAGATCTGCAAGCCAGCCCGACGAGCCCGAAGAACGCTCCACACCGCCAAGCAGCGCGCGAACCGTGCTCTGGACATCCGGCTTGTCGAGATCGCCCGGCTCTATCACCGGTTTGTTGCCGAGCGCACTCGACAGCATGGCAAGATAGGCACTGGCGCCGGAATTGGATTGCGTGGCCGATGTCATGAGAAACTTCAGCGAACCGCTTTTCACTGCCGCCAGTATGTCCTTCATATAGACCGGCTTGCCGACCCAGCCGAGCGCCTCGGCTTTGGATTTGCGCACGCCGAGAATAACAGGCATCTGCGCGACCGATGTCAGCGACTTCACGCGACGCTTGGTGTCGAACATATCGACCCAGACGCTCGACGCCGGCCAGACGGCATCCTGTTCGACGCCCTGTTCGCTCTGGAGTGCCAGACCGATATCCAGCGTACCCTCATAGCTGAAGCTGCAAGTCGCCTTCTTCTCCTTGCAGAACTCTTCGACGATCGGCTGCAGGACGGTGTTTTCAGAACCGGAAATGATCGAGAATTTCGAGACCTGCTCGCCGACATTGCAGCTGCTCAACAGGAGTGTGCCTGCCAGCGTCAGCGCGGTAGCAAAAGTGCGGATTGCCATGGGTTCACCGCGCCTCGATCATCGCCTTCTTGAGCTCAATGGTCATTTTCTGCATTCGCTGCTCGGCCTCGGCCCGCTTGGCGCGGCCATCCTCCTGCACCTTCAGGACGCCACCGATCGTGTCGATCAGATCGCGGTTGGCGGCAGCAAGCGTGTCGATGTCGACGATACCGCGCTGCGATTGCTGTTCTATGGCAATCGCCTGATCCTTCATCATTTTCGATGCCTGGCGGATCATGTCGTTGGTGGCGTCGGTGACGGTCCTCTGCAGTTCGAGCGCGGACTTCTGCTGGGTCAGGCCCAGCAGGATCACCATCTTCTGCTTCCAGGCCGGCACGGTCAGTGCCGACGTCGCCTGCAGGTTCTCGATCAGGGTTTCGTCACCGGCCTGAACGATACGGATCTGCGGCAATTGCTGAATGCCGAGTTGGCGCGCCTGCTGCAGGTAGAAGACCCGCTTTTCCAACCGGTCGAGAGCCTGGAGGCTGTCCTGATAGACCTGCGCTTCCAGCATGCCGCCGCCGGGATTGGCCGAAGCCGCATCAGCGGCACTTTTCAGCCGGGGAAGCTCCGTCGCGCGGAAGCGCTCGGCAAACGTCTTTCCAGCCTGCACATAGGCGTCGAGCTGTACGATGGATTGCTTGGTCTCCTCATGCAGGTCATCGAGGAGAGCGATATCGCGGCGCAGAATGTCTTTGTGGCGATCAAGCTCCAGTCCGATGCGGTCGATCTGGCCAGCCACGTCCTCGAACTGCTCCTTGAAACGCTCCAGCTTCGCCCTGAACGAGGAAAACATCCGCGATAGGAAGCCCTCGTCCTTCAACGAGGCAGGATCGAGCTTCTTCGACTTGACGATGATATCGGTCAGCAACTTGCCGACTTCGCCGAGATCGCGGTTGCGCACCTCGCGCAGGATACGATCGGAATAATCGGAAACGGCCTGCTGGGCACGGTCGCCATAGACGGAAATGCCGGCCCTGTCGGTCAGATCTATGCTGTCGCCGATGCGGGCGATTTCCGCCGGATCGGCCGTGACGACCGGCAGCGTATTATTGGAACTCGTGGAGATACCGGTATTGCTCATAGGTCGTGCTTTCTCGTCCATAGACTCGGGAGCCGACCGCAAAAATTGCCAATCGCCCCAAGACGATGCCCCCGCGCGCCCCACTACAATTTCAGATCGAAGCAGAGGGAATCTGCACTTACTTCTGCGTGTCGATCGTTTCACACAATAGTGAAACTTGGATCACAGTTTTATGACAGAGGTTTTGCACGTTGAACGAGAGTCTATTGGCACGCCTTCGTACCGAGAACTTCAAGCTTGGTGAGCTTGCCGGTCAGCACGAAGTCACCATAATCCATGGTGAGGTCGCGCGTGATGCCGTTCTCGTAGAGTTTAAAGGACATCCGGTAGACGGGCATGGCGTCGCCGGTGGACTTTTCGTTGAAATAAGCCACGGTCACCGGCCAAAAAGGCGCCTTGGAGAAGGCGCCAGCCTTGTCGGCATCGGGATCATCGGTCGCCGGCGTCTGTTCCTTGCCGACGACGGTGGTGGCGATCAGCGGCTTGTCCCCATCGTCGGAACCGTCGAAAACTTGCGCCTCGAAGAAATTCTTGCCGAGCTTCGCATTGTGGATAATGTCGAGCATATGCTCCGTCGGGAAACGGCTCTCGATGATCTGGACCTGCTTGTTGTGCGGCTGGGTGAGGTCGACCTTGATGCCCTTCTGGTCGTCGCTTGCGGCGCCGCGCACATCCTTGTCGAGCTGGCTGTCAGTATAGGACTTGGTCTCGAAGCGGAACAGCCGCTTGCCGAGATCCTCGAAGGTCGTCGTCTGCTGGTCGCTGACGCGCGTTGAGTCCCCCGTATCGATCTTCGTCACGAAGCGGAAATTGGTGGTGAATCCGGTGCAATCGGAGCCTTCGAACTCATAGACCATGCGGCCGACCATGCCGGAGATGCCGGAGCGATCGGAGGCATCCTTCAGTTCAAGATCATAGACGGCGCGATGCGCGATCAGCCCGCTCGGACCGGCAGCATGGGCTGCCGAGGTTCCCAGTGACAGAATGCTCAGGCCCGAAACGACGGTAGCAGCAAGACTCGAGCGGAACATTCATTATCTCCTGTTGGACTCGCACGCGATGTTATAAGAACGCTTTCGGCTGAACGAGGCTGCCGATCCTAAGTGACCGAATTTAGTCTTGATGCCGGATTTTTGAAGTTTTTACAACAAAACGGGAGATGAATAATGTCCGACGCTATCGAGGGCCGCCTGAAGGAACTCGGCATCGTTCTGCCGCAAGCTGCAGCACCGGCCGCCAACTACGTTCCCTATGTCATCAGCGGCAATCTTCTCTATCTGTCGGGACAGCTGCCGATGGAAAACGGCAAGATCGGCGTCACGGGTCATCTCGGCAAGGATGTCGATGTTGCCGGCGGACAGCGAGCGGCCGAGCTTTGTGCCATCAATATTCTCGCCCAGGCGAAAGCTGCCCTCGGCGGCGATCTCGGCCGGATCAAGCGGCTGATCAAGCTCAACGGCTTCGTCGCCTCGACGCCCGATTTCGTCGAACAACACCTTGTGATCAACGGCGCATCCAATCTTCTGGCAAACGTGCTTGGCGAAGCCGGCAAGCATGCCCGCGCCGCCGTCGGCATGGCCGCCCTGCCGCTCAATGCCGCCGTTGAAATCGATGCTATTCTGGAAATTGCATAATGAGCGAGCTTGCCTGGTTGACCGAGCGTCCGGTCGCTCACCGCGGCTATCATGACATGAACAAGGAAGTCTGGGAAAATACACTCTCCGCCTTCAGCCGTGCCATCGAGGCGGGCTTTGCCATCGAATGCGACCTACACTACGCCTCCGACGGCGTTCCGGTGGTCTTTCATGACGACGACCTCCAGCGCGTCTGCAATCTGCCGGGCGAAGTGCGCGAACGCACCTCGGCCGAGCTCGGGCTGCTGTCGGTCGGCGGTACCAGGGACAAGATCCCCACGCTGAAGCAGCTCCTGCGGCTCTGCGACGGCAAGGTGCCGCTGGTGCTGGAGCTCAAGGGACGCGAAGGCGATGACGATGGCTTTGCCGAATCCGTGCTCGAAGTGCTGGAAGGCTACAAGGGGCATGTGGCGCTGATGAGCTTCGATCATTGGCTGCTCAAGGACCTCAAGGCGCTGGAAGCGCCCTACCCTGTCGGACTGACGGCTGAAGGAAACAAGCCTGAGACGTTTTTTCAGCATGACGAAGCCATGCATCTTGGGCTAGACTTCATCTCGTACTTCTACGGCCACCTGCCGAACCCCTTTGTTACGGCGCAACGCCAGCGTGGTATTCCGGTCATCACCTGGACCGTGCGCGACGAAGCGGCCCGCAAACATACATTTGCCAATGCAGACCAGATGACCTTCGAAGGTTTTGATCCGCGCCTGGCCTCGTAAATCGGCATCGATTGAAGAAGAGGCTTTGCGCATACCCAAATTGCCGCTGCGCCGACAGTGCGCCCTTCGGGCGGATGGCGCGGCGGTGAGAGCCCCTTCTTTCCTTCCAAGCGCAAGAGTTTGATGACAGACGAATTATCCATTCGAGTCGAACGATCCTTCAAGAATATCGCCCCGGAGAGCTGGTCGAAGCTGGCCGGAGCGTCCAGAACCGGCAGCGTCCTGCCCTACAATCCCTTTGTCTCGCACGCCTTCCTCTCATCGCTTGAGGAGTCCGGTTCCGCCACCGACAAGACCGGCTGGCTCGGCAATCACCTGCTGCTGGAAACCGAAAGCGGCGAATTGCTTGGTGCCGTCGCCGGCTACCTCAAGAGCCATAGCCAGGGCGAATATGTCTTCGACCATGGCTGGGCCGATGCCTTCGAGCGTGCCGGCGGACGCTATTATCCGAAACTGCAATGCTCCATTCCCTTCACGCCCGCCACCGGGCCGCGGCTGCTGGTGGCCGAAGGGCAGGATAGGAGCGTGCTGCAGCCAGCGCTCGCCGAAAGCCTGAAGGAAGTCACGCGGCAGCTCGGCGTTTCCTCAGCGCACATCACCTTTCTGCCTGAGGAGGAAGCCTCGGTTTTCGAAGGCGACGGCTATCTGCATCGTACTGATCAGCAATTTCACTTTATCAACGAGGGCTATGCCGATCACGACGCCTTTCTGGAGACGCTGGCATCGCGTAAACGCAAGGCGCTTAAGAAGGAACGGCGCGCGGCGGTCGAGCGTGGTATCACCATCGACTGGCTGACCGGCAGCGACCTGACGGAAGGCATATGGGACCAGTTCTTTGCCTTCTACATGGATACCGGCAGCCGCAAATGGGGCCGCCCCTATCTCACCCGAAAATTCTATTCGCTGATCGGCGAGCGCATGCCCGACGACATTCTGCTCGTCATGGCGAAGCGCGAAGGACGTTATATCGCCGGCGCTATCAACTTCATTGGCGGTGAAACGCTTTACGGCCGCCATTGGGGCTGCATCGAGGATCACCCCTTCCTGCATTTCGAGGTCTGTTATCACCAGGCAATCGATTTTGCGCTGAGCAAGGGGCTGAAGCGGGTGGAAGCCGGGGCGCAGGGTGAACACAAGCTGGCACGCGGCTATCTTCCAGTGATCACGCATTCGGCGCATTACATTGGCCATCAGGGCCTGCGGCGCGCCGTTGCGGACTATCTGAAGCATGAGCGGGAACAGATAGAGGAGATGAGCGAAATTCTCACCGAGCACAGCCCCTTCCGCAAAGGCGAACGGCAAGATATCTAGCCGTATGGGATAACCATAAACGCAAGACGAGGAGATACCGGATGACCATCCCCGCCTATGACGACAACAATATCTTCGCAAAGATCCTGAAGGGCGATATTCCTTCCTATCGCGTCTACGAGGATGAGCACACGGTCGCCTTCATGGATGTGATGCCGCAGTCGCCTGGCCATACGCTTGTCGTGCCGAAGGCACCCTCGCGCAATATTTTTGATGCCGACCCGGCTGCATTGCAGCAGGCAATCACTGTGGTGCAGAAGATCGCTGTCGCCGTTCGGGAAGCCTTTGATGCCGACGGCGTCTATATCGCGCAGTTTAACGAGCCGCCTGCGGGACAAACCGTCTTCCATCTACATTTCCACGTTATCCCCCGCATCGAGGGCGTCGCGCTGAAGCCGCATTCGGGCAAGATGGAAGATGGCGCTGTATTGGCGGAAAACGCTAGAAAGATCATCGAAGCCTTGGCTTGATCCCGGCAACCTCATCTCATTTATGAGGTATTCCTTATAACCATATAAAAACGGCTGCATTGTCTCCAATGCAGCCGTTTCATTTTTCCTCAAATCACCGATCGGTGATTACTTGCGCGGAACCTTCGGAACCGTGCCTCCGCCCTTGCGCGGTGACTTGCCGTCAGACTCGCCGCTTTCGCTCGAAGTCGAGGCCTTGGCGGAGCGGCCGCTGTCGGCTGCCGTCGCAGCCCTGCCGACGCGGCTTCTGGCCTTGACGGTGACGTCGCCGTCATCCTCTTCCACCTCGGCCGGCACATCACCCACTTCGGCTTCCGGCTTCGGCCGGATCGGAGCGGTGTCGGCGATCGCCTCGAGCAAGATGCCGGTCGAGCCGTCCTCCTTCTTGCCGACTGTGACGTTGACGACGCCGCCCTTCTTCAGCTTGCCGAAGAGGATTTCGTTCGCCAGCGGCTTCTTGATGTTTTCCTGGATGACGCGCGCCAGCGGACGGGCGCCCATCTTGTCGTCGTAACCCTTCTCGGACAGCCAGGCGATGGCGTCCTCGTGCAGATCGAAGGTCACGTTCCGTTCGGAAAGCTGCGCTTCCAGCTGCATGATAAACTTCTGAACGACCTTGTGGATAACGGTCGTCGGCAACGGCGCGAAGGGAATGACCGCATCCAGACGGTTGCGGAATTCCGGCGTGAACAGGCGGTTCAACGCCTCTTCGTCCTCGCCCGTACGCTTGGACGAGCCGAAGCCGATGGCGGCCTTGGCCATTTCCGAAGCGCCCGCATTGGTCGTCATGATCAGGATGACGTTGCGGAAGTCGATCTTCTTGCCGTTATGGTCGGTCAGCGCCCCATGGTCCATGACCTGCAGCAGGATATTGAAGATATCCGGATGCGCCTTCTCGATTTCGTCGAGCAGAACCACGCTGTGCGGATGCTGATCGACGCCGTCGGTCAGCAGGCCACCCTGGTCGAAGCCGACATAGCCGGGAGGTGCACCGAGCAGACGGGAAACCGTATGACGCTCCATGTATTCCGACATGTCGAAGCGCAGCAGCTCAACGCCGAGCGACGAAGCAAGCTGCTTGGCGACTTCGGTCTTACCGACACCGGTCGGGCCGGAGAAGACATAGCAGCCGATCGGCTTGTTCGGTTCGCGCAGGCCCGCACGTGCCAACTTGATCGAGGTCGAAAGCGCTTCGATAGCCGTATCCTGGCCGTAGACCACAGAACGCAGTTCCTGCTCGAGGTTGGCGAGAACCATCTCGTCATCCTTGGACACCGTCTTCGGCGGAATGCGGGCCATGGTCGCAATCGTCGCTTCGATCTCCTTTTCGGTGATCAGCTTGCGGCGCTTGGACGGCGGCAGCAGCATCTGGGCGGCACCCGTCTCGTCGATCACGTCGATCGCCTTATCCGGCAGCTTGCGGTCGGAGATATAGCGAGCCGACAGCTCGACAGCCGTCTTGATGGCGTCGTTCGAGTAGCGCAGGTGGTGATACTCTTCGAAATAGGGCTTCAGGCCCTTCATGATTTCGATGGCATCCTCAATGCTCGGCTCGTTGACGTCGATCTTCTGGAAGCGGCGGACGAGCGCCCGGTCCTTCTCGAAGAACTGGCGGTATTCCTTGTAGGTGGTCGAACCGATGCAACGGATCGCACCCGAGGAAAGGGCCGGCTTCAGCAGGTTCGACGCATCCATCGCGCCGCCGGAGGTGGCGCCCGCACCGATGACGGTGTGGATCTCGTCGATGAACAGCACGGCGCCCGGATACTCCTCGAGCTCCTTGACGACCTGCTTCAGGCGTTCCTCGAAGTCGCCGCGATAACGGGTGCCGGCAAGCAGCGTGCCCATATCGAGCGAAAAGATCGTCGCATCGGCCAGCGCTTCGGGAACCTTGCCCTCGACGATGCGCTTGGCAAGACCTTCGGCAATCGCCGTCTTGCCCACGCCAGGGTCGCCGACATAGAGCGGATTGTTCTTCGAGCGGCGGCACAGCACCTGGATGGTGCGATTGACCTCGGAGTTACGACCGATCAACGGATCGATCTTGCCGTTCTTGGCCTTCTCATTGAGGTTGACGCAATAGGCCTTCAGGGCGTCCTGCTGCTTCTTGCCATTACCCTCCTCCTGCTCGCCGCGGGAGGTCGGCTTGCTTTCGGATTCGCTTTCCTCGGCGCCGCGCGGCGTGCGGGTCTGGGAGGAACCCGGGCGCTTGCCGATGCCGTGAGAGATATAGTTGACCGCGTCATAGCGGGTCATTTCCTGCTCCTGCAGGAAGAAGGCAGCATGGCTTTCCCGCTCCGCGAAAATCGCGACGAGAACGTTGGCGCCCGTCACTTCCTCGCGGCCGGAAGATTGCACATGGATCACGGCGCGCTGGATGACACGCTGGAAGCCGGAAGTCGGCTTCGAGTCCTCATCATAGCCCGTGACCAGGTTGGAGAGTTCATTATCGACGTATTCAGTCAGAGTCTTACGGAGCGCGTCGAGATCAACATTGCACGCGCCCATGACAGCTGCGGCATCGGCGTCGTCTACCAGCGCCAAAAGCAGATGTTCCAGCGTGGCATACTCGTGATGCCGCTCGTTCGCGTAGGTCAGTGCCTGATGCAGCGCCTTCTCAAGACTAGGCGAAAATGTTGGCACGTTCAGATCCTCACTTCTTTTCCATAACACATTGCAGCGGATGCTGGTGCTGCCGGGCAAAGTCCATCACCTGGCTCACCTTCGTTTCGGCTACTTCATATGTATATATCCCGCACTCGCCCACGCCGTGGTTGTGGACATGAAGCATGATGCGGGTGGCACTTTCGAGATCCTTTTGAAAGAAACGCTCCAGGATATGGATCACAAAGTCCATGGGCGTATAGTCATCATTCAGAAGCAGCACGCGGTATAGATTGGGTTTCTTGGTTTTGGGCTTGGTGCGCGTAATCACCGAGGTCCCGCGATTTCCGTTGTCCCCGTTCCTTTCGCTATTGTTTTGCATCCGGATCGGCTCAGCGATCATTTCATTCATTCCTCAAATCATCCGGCAGAAGCTATCGCATTCCGACTTGGCACTGGGTTGGATTCTTCACTTGGTCGGGCCGGATATCCGAACCTCTAACTTAGTTCATATTGGCGTGATTTTAAGCCCCTTGCGGGACACTGCAATCACAATTCGCTGACAAAGGGGGCTGCGGTCAAAAAAGTCGCTGCATATCGCCATGTCGGGTCCGGTGCGCCAAAACGCAAAAGACCGGCCGCGCGTCGCGCAGCCGGTCCTTCCGGAAATTTTGCCTTTCGGCGAAAGTTTAAGCGGCGGTCGCCGTTGCCGCTGCCTTACTGGCAGCCTTCGTTGCAGCCGCGACGGGCGCTTCGTAAGGCTTGTAGGCCGCCTTGGCGAGATCGGCATACATTTCGCCGAGCTTAGTGGCTTCGGCAATGAAGTTTTCATAGGAAGACTTCACATAGCTGCTCTGCAGTTCGAAGGCAGCTTCGAAGCTCTTGACGCCGGCGAGCGTTTCGAAGTGTGCAACACCATCCTGGAAAGACTTCTTGGAGTATTCAGCGGCTTCGGCAGCAATCGCCTGAAAGCCCTTGGTGACATCGGAATAGCTCTTCAGCGCCGTGTCCATGGCTTCCTTGCCCTTCTTGTTCGCTTCATCGAAATTGAACATGCTTCTCCGTCCCTTGTTGGCCGGCCGGCGGCCGGTTTACAGAGATAAAGGTTAAATGCGGCGCACAATTAGTCAAGTAGTCTTGTGCGCCGCAATATCACCTTTCGGTTGCATTTTGGATGACGGCGCGGTGTCGATAGTGATGAGTGCGTCGCATCATTCTGTTTTTCCTAATATATATCATCCCCCCTGCAACCACAGGCTTTGATTAAAATATTGGCATTTGGACAGAAAGAAGCCGAAAGAGATCAGAACGGCAGCGGAATGATCAAATTGACAAACGTCAAAGAAAAAGGCCGCATTTCAATGAAATACGGCCCAAATATTCGATCACTATACGAGATCGATATAATCAGAGATCGACGTCCAGAATAGCCATCGAGAAATTATAGGAGCGGTCGCCATCTTCGTCGTCGATATAGACGACACCCAGAAACTCTTCGCCGAGGTAGACTTCCGCAGAATCGTTCTTGCGCGGGCGGGCCTTCACCACGACCTGCGGGTTGAACGTGCGCTTGAAATAGGCGTCGAGCTTCTTGATTTCTTCGGGCTTCACAATGCTTCTCCGTGAGGATCTCTGTTGGCCGCTTCTTGCATAGGAAAAGCGGCGGTGTAAAGACCGGAACCGCGCATAGCTATCCGGCGACAGCGCAAGCCTCGGAAAATCGGACTGGAATTTCCTAGATTCCTGCACCCATGATCTGGTCAACGATCAATTGCTCGGCGAGCAGCTGATCCATCGAGCGAGAGGGCTCGGAGCACCCTGCTTCTCCGACCACCTTGGCCGGAACGCCGGCAACGGTCGTCTTGGCGGGCACCTCCTTCAGCACCACGGAGCCAGCGGCAATGCGCGAGCAATGGCCGACCTGGATATTACCGAGGATCTTGGCCCCCGCACCGATCAGAACGCCGTGGGCGATCTTCGGATGGCGGTCGCTGCCTTCCTTGCCGGTACCGCCGAGCGTTACCCCATGCAGGATTGAGACGTTGTCGCCGATGACGGCCGTCTCGCCCACGACGAGGCCGGTTGCGTGATCGAGGAATATGCCCTTGCCGATGCGCGCCGCCGGGTTGATATCGGTCTGGAAGACGCTGGAGGAGCGGCTCTGCAGATAGAGCGCGAAATCGCGGCGACCGCGATTATGCAGCCAGTGCGCCAAACGATGTGTCTGTAACGCATGGAAACCCTTGAAATAGAGGACAGGCTCCAGGAACCGCAGGCAAGCGGGATCGCGATCATAGACTGCCTGGATATCGACACGCAGAATCGATCCCCATTCCGGCCAGTCGGCGAGCATTTCCTCAAAGGTCTGCCTCAGGAGAATAGCCTGCATGTCCGGATGGTCGAGGCGCTCGCAGATGCGATAGATGACGCATTCTTCCAGCGAACGATGGTTGATGATCGTCGAATAGAGGAAAGCGGCAAGGAGAGGGTCCTTTTCGGCAGCGGCGCGTGCTTCCTCGCGCATGCTGTCCCAGATCGGGTCCATGACCTTCACCGCGCCCAAGCCTTCAACCTGGCGAATATCCGTTGCTGCGACCATTGGCGGTCTCCCGATTTTCTGTCAGGGATGCATTATATAGAATAAAAGCCAGACAAGACAAATGGGTTGATCGCGCATGAATTTCGAGCATGACTTTGCCGGCGGTCTCATTCGCGCGACATGCAGCGACGCGATCGGTACGATTTCCATCGGCAATCCTGGCAGAAAGAATGCCGTGACGGCTGCCATGTGGCGTGCCATCCCGCAAGCCGTGCGTATCCTGACCGATGAAGCCCATGCGCATGTTATCGTTCTGCACGGCGCGGGCGCGGATTTTTCAGCCGGCGCCGATATCAGCGAATTCGACAGCGTGCGCAAGAATTCCGAGACCGCGGTCGCCTATGAGGCGCTGAACAGCCAGGCTTTCGAGGCTATCCGTCACTGCCGCGTGCCGACGATCGCCGCAATCCGCGGCATCTGCTATGGCGGCGGCTTCGGCTTGGCAGCGGCCTGCGATCTTCGCATAGCCGAACGAGGCGCGCGATTCTGCGTCCCCGCCGTCCGCCTCGGCATCGCCTATCCCGCCGACGCCGTGCAGGACATCGTCAACGCGCTCGGAGCCCAGATGGCCAAGGTCACACTGTTTACCGGCGCGCCCATGTCTGGCGAGAAGATGGTCGCCGCCGGCTTTCTTCTGGAGGAAATCGACGCAGAGGCATTCGATGGCGAAGTCTCCGCCCTCGCCCATGCCATCGCCGCCAATGCGCCGATCGCGCTGCATGCCTCGAAACTTGCGATCCGCGCCGCCATCGAGCAGAACGGCGACCTGCTGCGCGAAGCGGAAGTGATCGGCGCCGAGACATTCGACAGCGCCGATTATGCCGAGGGCCGCGCTGCCTTTGCAGAGCGACGGAAACCACACTTCACCGGCAAGTGACTTAGCGCTGGCCGAGGCGCTGATAGAATTCGAGAACCGCCGCTTTGAAGATCTTGTCGCCGACGGCGAGCATGTGATCGCGGTTCGGTATGTCGATGGCCTCGGCGTTCGGCATCAATGCGGCCAGCTCCTGGCCCGAGCCGGCGATATCGTCCTTGGTGCCGACGGCGATCAGGGTCGGCGCCTCGATCCTTGCAACATCCTCCCTCGACGCCAGATCGCGTGAGCCTTGGATGCAGGCGGCCAGCGCCTGCCGATCGCTTTTCGTCTGTTCGGCAAACGCGCGGAACATGCGCCCGCGTGCATGGGTGACATCATCGAGCGATGGTGCCACCAGTGCGTCCGCAATTGGATCCCAATCGCCGACGCCCTCGACCATGCCGATGCCGAGACCGCCGAGAACCAGCGAGCGGACACGATCCGGATGAGCGATCGCCATAAAGGTCGAAACACGCGCACCCATGGAATAGCCCATGACATGCGCCTCGGGGATGCCCAGATGATCGAGAAGGGCGACGGCATCCTCTGCCATGATCCACGGATGGTAGACATCGGCATCATAGAGCTTGTCGCTCGAGCCGTGGCCACGGTTGTCGATGGCGATCACGCGATAGCCTGCCTCGCCGAGCGTCTTCAGCCAGCCCGGATTGACCCAGTTGGCAATCGCCGTTGAAGCGAAGCCATGAATCAGCAGCACCGGCGGGCCGCTCGGATCGCCGTCATCGAAAAAGGCAAGCTTCAATCCGTCTCTGATAAAATAGGACATCGGGGGAGCATTGAGATTCATGGCGTTGTCTTCACAAACTGGGTCCTGTTGGCGCCGGACCATATTTTATCGGCGATATCAAATGAACCCTATGCCTGCGAAAATCTCTGCCTCAAGCCGGACTTTCGCACTACACAATCGGGAAGAAGGATTATAAAGAGGGGCGACCAAGTCTGGCGCAACCATCATGCCGCTTAAGGCAAGACGCATTCGGAGATTATCATGGCCGGCCACAATATTCCCCATTTCCAGAACGACGGCGGACATCGCGTCATCGAAATCGGCGTGAAGGAATTCATGTGCACTGGCGCTTCGGTTCCCTATGATCATCCGCACATCTTCATCGACCTCGGCGATGAGAGCGAAAAGGTTTGCTCCTACTGCTCAACGCTCTATCGCTACAATCCGTCGCTGAAGGCGGATCAGACGAATCCGGCCGGCTGCGTCTTCCATTTCAAGGCCGCCTGACGCCATAGCGTCCGATCGGACATAAGAAAATGCCGATCAAAGCAGCCGCAATCATCGGCGCCGGAATAGCTGGATTGACAGCGGCGCTGGCGCTGGCGAGACACGGGATTGCCTCCGACATCTTCGAACAGGCAGAGGTGCTGACCGAAGTCGGTGCGGGCCTGCAGATTTCGCCGAACGCCTCCCGCATCCTCGATACGCTCGGGGTGCTCGACGCGCTCAGACCGGTTTGGCTGGAGCCCGAGGAAGTCCGGCTCGTATCCGGCTCGTCGCTGCGGCCGGTCGCCTCCATTCCCTGTGGGAAATTTGCCCGAGAGCGATGGGGTGCTCCCTATGGCGCCGCGCATCGCGCGACCCTGCAAAAGGCGCTCCTCAATGCGGTGAAGGCCAATGACTTATGCCGGCTGCACCTCGGCCGGCACATCGATATCAAGGATAAGCAGACACTGGAAGAGCGCGCCGGAAAGGGATTCGATCTCGTCATCGGCGCAGACGGCGTGTGGTCGAAAGTGCATGCGATGGTGCCCAGTACGCCCTCGCCGCTCTTCTCCGGGAATATTGCCTGGCGCTTCTCCATTCCGCAGGCGGCGGCTCCGGCCCTGCTGGACAAGGCGAACGTCACGGCATTCCTCGGTCCTTCCAGCCACCTCGTCTGCTATCCCATCCTGGAAAATGCCGCATTCAATATCGTCGCCATCGTCTCCGGCAGTAGCACCAGCCGCGATTGGGGTGCGACCGGCAGCAAGGCGCAACGCGAGCAGATGCTGCGCGGCTTTTCCGGCTGGAACGGCGCGATCCTGCAAATGCTGGAGGCACAGGAGCAGACAAGCTTCTGGCCGCTCTACGAGATGAAGGACGGTCGGTGGCATAATGGCCGCGATACGATCCTGATCGGAGACGCTGCGCATGCGATGATGCCGTTTGCGGCGCAAGGCGCAGCCATGGCGATCGAGGATGCCTTCGAGCTTGGCGGGCTGCTTTCTGCGCGCTCGCCAGCGGAAGCCTTCGAACTCTATGAAAAGCATCGGGCGCCACGAATTGCGCGCCTGAGGCAACGCGCCGCCTTCAATCAGTTCGCCTATCATGCCCGCGGCCCCATCCGGATCGCGCGCGATCTCGTTCTCTCCCTCCGTCCGCCGCAAAGCCTCGCGGCGGACATGGACTGGATTTATGGCTACCGCGCCATCGGTTGATCAAATCTCTTTGGCGGCGGCAAAGCCCTTTTCGATATCCGCCTTGAGATCCGGCACGTCTTCGAGACCAACCTGCAGGCGGATGACCGGCCCTTCCGTCGGAACCTTGGTGACGCGCCGATCGTTGAGGTTGACGTGCAGGGCCAGACTTTCGAAACCGCCCCAGGAATAGCCCAGAGCGAAAATCCGCAAGGCATCGAGGAAGGCATGCGCCTTCGCCTTGAATTTCTGGGGATCGTCGACGGCCAGAACGAAGGAGAAAATCCCGCTCGCACCCTTGAAGTCGCGCTTCCAGAGTTCGTGGCTGGGGAAGCTCGGCAAGGCCGGATGCAAGACGCGCGCGACCTCCTCTCTGCCTTCGAGCCATCGGGCCATCGCGAGCGCGCTTTCCTGATGGCGATCCAGGCGTACGCCCATGGTACGCAGGCCGCGCAGCACCTGATAGGCGTCGTCGGGCGCCCCACAAAGGCCGAGCTGACCGTGAGCGTCCAGCAACCGCTTCCAATGCGTCTCGTTGGCGGATACCGTGCCCATCAAAATGTCGGAATGGCCGGCGGGGTATTTCGTCACGGCATGGATGGAAACGTCAACGCCATGGTCGAGCGGCTTGAAATAGAGCGGCGTTGCCCAGGTATTGTCCATGGTCACGACGCAGCCGTGACGATGAGCCGCCGCCGAAATTGCGGGGATATCCTGCACTTCAAAGGTGTTGGAACCCGGCGATTCCGTATGGACCAGCTTGGTGTTCGGCTTCATCAACCGCTCGATATCGGCGCCAATCGACGGATCGTAATAATCGACCTCGACGCCGAGGCGCTTCAGCATGGTATCGCAGAAGAAGCGCGTGGGACCGTAGACCGAATCAACAATCAGTGCGTGATCACCGGCGGAGAGGTAGGCAAGAAGCGGCACGGTGACCGCAGCAAGCCCGGACGGCACGATGATTGTTCCCGCCGAACCTTCCAGCGCGTTCATTGCTTCGCATAGCGCATCCGTCGTCGGCGTGCCGCGCGTGCCGTAGGTATATTTCTGGTCATGCGTCTCCATAACGCGCGCATTGGGAAACAGCACCGTCGAGGCACGCACGACAGGTGGATTGACGAAGCCGTGATAGTCGAACGGCGAATTGCCGATATGGGACAAGCGCGTGTTGATGCCGGCGTTCGGCAGGTTTGTGTCTTTGTCTTTCATGTCAGGATATGCCTTTGGCGCTGTTGGAAGCTGGATTTGTGGCGACCAAGTCCGGTGGGGTCAACCCCGATCATTCCAACGCCACACATTATTAGAAGGCTAAAATAACAAAAATGGCGACCAAAACCGCATTTTCGCGCAGATTTTTGGCAAAATGCCGCTCATTTTGGCGCCAAATGCCCATTTTTCGTCCCCGAAAAGCAAAAATGCCGAATAAAACCGCAATAATTGGGGCGATCTCTTGACCGCTACACCATTTGCGACTGTGATAGCGCCACTCGCACCGAGAAAGGGAAGGAACACGGTTCTCCAGGAACCTGCTTCGGACGCGATACAGTTTAACTATAAAACTAATAGACAAAGGTAGGGAAAATGAAAAAGATTGCTCTCTCCGCATTCCTCGGAGTCGCAGCCTTGGCTTACACCGCGTCCAGCGCTTCGGCTTCGACGCTGAGCGACGTAAAGGCCAAGGGCTTCGTCCAGTGCGGCGTGAATACCGGCCTTCTCGGCTTTGCACAGCCGGACGCATCCGGTAACTGGGCCGGTTTTGACATCGACTTCTGCAAGGCTGTCGCTTCCGCTGTCTTCGGCGATCCGACCAAGGTGAAGTACACGCCTCTCAGCGCCAAGGACCGCTTCACCGCGCTGCAGTCCGGCGAAATCGACGTACTTTCCCGTAACACCACCTGGACCATCAACCGCGACACCGCGCTCGGCCTAAAATTCCGTCCGGTCACCTATTATGACGGCCAGGGCTTCATGGTTCGCAAGGAGCTGAACGTAAAATCGGCACTCGAACTTTCCGGCGCGGCAGTTTGCGTTCAGTCCGGCACGACGACCGAGCTGAACCTTGCCGACTACTTCAAGACCAACAACCTGCAATACAACCCGGTCGTCTTCGACAAGCTCGAAGAAGTCAATACGGCCTATGATTCCGGCCGTTGCGATGTCTACACCACCGACCAGTCGGGTCTCTACGCTCTGCGCCTGACGCTGAAGAACCCGGACGATAACGTCGTTCTGCCCGAAATCATCTCCAAGGAGCCGCTCGGCCCGGCCGTTCGCCAGGGTGACGATCAGTGGTTCAACATCGTCAGCTGGACGGCCTATGCGCTAGTGAACGCCGAAGAATTCGGTATCACCCAGAAGAACGTCGACGAGATGAAGAACTCGGCCAATCCGGACATCAAGCGCTTCCTCGGCGTAGAACAGGGCTCGACGATCGGCACCGACCTCGGCCTGACCAACGACTGGGCCTATAACATCATCAAGGGCGTCGGCAATTACGGCGAAGTCTTCGACCGCAACATCGGCGCAGGCAGCCCGCTGAAGATCGCTCGTGGTCTCAACGCTCTGTGGAGCAAGGGCGGCATTCAGTACGCACCGCCGGTGCGCTAAGCCGCAAAGAGCCTAGCTTTAAGAGAGAGGCGGCTTCGCCTCTCTCCCCTCAAGAAAACAAGCCTGAAACAGGCACATTGGGGAAAAATTCTTTATGGCAATTACTGTAAACTCGCCTGAAGGCGGGCGCTCGGCACTATCGGCGGCGCTATACGACCCCAAAGTTCGGGGCGCCTTCTATCAGGCGCTCACGATCATCATTCTCGCGGGACTTTGCTGGTTTGTCGTCACGAACACCATCGACAATCTGCGCGCATTGAACCGCTCATTCGGTTTCGGCTTTCTCGAAGGACGCGCTGGCTTTAACCTGGGGCAAGCGCTGATTCCCTACTCCAGCGATTCGACCAATGCGACTGCCCTTCTCGTCGGCGTACTGAACACACTCCTGATTTCGGTGGTCGGCATCGTCGCGGCGACCATCGTCGGCTTCCTCATTGGCATCGGCAGGCTTTCGCATAATTGGCTGATTGCGAAACTTTCCCAGGCCTATGTCGAGATCTTCCGGAACATCCCGCCTCTGCTCGTCATCTTCTTCTGGTATAGCGGCGTTCTGGTGCTGCTGCCGCAGGCGCGCGATGCCGTGCACCTGCCCTTCTTCAGCTATCTCAGCAATCGCGGCCTCGCCTTTCCGAGCCCGATCTTCGGCGCGGGCATGTGGGCTGTCGGCATCGCCTTTCTCATCGCCATAGCCGTCGTATTTTTCGTGGCGCGCTGGGCGCACAGGCGTCAGGCGGCAACCGGCCAGCAATTCCATACGATCTGGGTGTCGATCGGCATCCTGATCGGCCTGCCGTTGCTGGTCTTCCTGGTAACGGGCATGCCGCTTTCCTTCGACTATCCCATTGCCGGCAAATTCAACCTGACGGGTGGCACGGTCATAAGTCCGGAGTTCCTTGCGCTTCTGCTTGCACTATCCCTTTATACCGCATCCTACATTGCCGAGATCGTACGCGCCGGTATTCGTGGCGTGCCAAAGGGTCAATCGGAAGCAGCGGGCGCACTTGGCCTTCGGGCGTCGGCCATCAACCGGCTGATCGTCATACCGCAGGCAATGCGCATCATCATTCCGCCGCTGACGAGCCAGTATCTCAATCTGATCAAGAACTCGTCGCTTGCCATCGCCATCGGCTATGCCGATCTCGTCGCCGTCGGCGGCGTGATCCTCAATCAGTCCGGCCGAGCCGTCGAAGTCGTCATCATCTGGATGATCATCTATCTCGCCTTGAGCATCGTGACATCGCTGTTCATGAACTGGTTCAACGCCAAGATGGCTCTGGTGGAGAGATAGAATGTCCAGCGTAGATCAACACTTCGTCAGTAAGGCGCTTCTCACAGCGCAGCCGGCACCCGCCAGTGAAAGAGGCGCGTGGCACTGGTTGAAAAAGAACCTGTTTGCCACGCCCAAGGACATTGTCCTCACCGTGCTTGCCATCACCTTCCTTGCCTGGGTGATCCCGCACCTGATCAATTGGCTATTCCTAAATGCGGTCTGGAGCGGGACCGACCGCACCTTCTGCGCTACCACTGTTCAGGGCGGAACGCAGCCGGATGGCTGGAACGCCGCGTGCTGGGCCTTTGTCCGCGCAAAATTCGCCATCTTCATGTTCGGCCTTTATCCGCCGGACGAGCGCTGGCGGCCGATCCTCGTCTGCATCCTGATGATCGCCAGCTTCGTTCCGTTGCTGATACCGTCGGTTCCCCGGAAGGGATTGAACGCAATCCTGGCATTCTTCGTGCTGCCAGTGGTTTCGTTCTTCCTGCTCCACGGAGGCTTCGGCCTTGAGACGGTGGAAACGGAACGATGGGGAGGCCTGCTGGTAACGCTGGTGATCGCTTTCGTCGCCATCGCAGTCTCATTCCCGTTCGGCATCGTGCTTGCGCTGGGACGCCGGTCGAAACTGCCCATCCTTCGCATGCTGTGTGTGACTTTCATCGAAATCATCCGCGGCGTACCGTTGATCACCGTGCTGTTCATGGCGAGCTATATGCTGCCGCTGTTCATGCCGCAGGGCTGGACCGTCGATAAGCTGCTGCGTGCCGTGGTCGGTGTCGCGATCTTCACCTCGGCCTATATGGCCGAAGTCATCCGCGGCGGTCTGCAGGCGATACCGAAGGGCCAGTTCGAGGGCGCCGACTCGCTCGGCCTCGGCTACTGGCAGAAGATGCGGCTGATCATCCTGCCGCAAGCAATCAAGCTGGTCATTCCCGGCATCGTCAACACCTATATCGGCATGTTCAAGGACACGTCGCTGGTTGCGATCATCGGCATGTTCGACCTGCTCGGTATCGTTCGTCAGAACTTTTCGGATGCCTCTTGGGCGACGGCGGTGACCCCCGTAACGGGTCTTGTATTCGCTGGATTCGTTTTTTGGCTGTTCTGCTTTGGCATGTCGCGCTATTCAGGTTTCGTGGAACGCCATCTCGACACCGGCCACAAGCGATAAAATTGAGGGAAATTACAAAATGGCTGAAGCCCAATCGAAGAAAATGACCGTCTCCGAGACCGAGGTCGCGGTCGACATGATCAATATGAACAAGTGGTATGGCGATTTCCATGTGCTGCGCGATATCAACCTGAAGGTCATGCGCGGCGAGCGCATCGTCATTGCCGGCCCATCCGGCTCGGGCAAATCGACGATGATCCGCTGCATCAACCGCCTGGAAGAACACCAGAAGGGCCAGATCATCGTCGACGGGGTCGAACTCACCAACGATCTGAAGAAGATCGACGAGGTGCGCCGCGAAGTCGGCATGGTGTTCCAGCACTTCAACCTCTTCCCGCACCTGACCATTCTGGAAAACTGCACGCTGGCGCCGATCTGGGTGCGCAAGATGCCGAAGAAGCAGGCGGAAGAGATCGCCATGCACTTCCTCAAGCGCGTCAAGATCCCCGAACAGGCCAAGAAATATCCCGGCCAGCTTTCCGGCGGTCAGCAGCAGCGTGTGGCAATCGCCCGCTCGCTCTGCATGAACCCGAAGATCATGCTGTTCGACGAGCCAACCTCAGCGCTCGATCCGGAAATGATCAAGGAAGTGCTCGACACCATGGTGGGCCTTGCTGAAGAAGGCATGACCATGCTGTGCGTGACCCACGAAATGGGCTTTGCCCGTCAGGTCGCCAACCGCGTGATCTTCATGGACCAGGGCCAGATCGTCGAACAGAATTCGCCGAAGGAATTCTTCGACAATCCGCAGCATGAGCGCACGAAGCTGTTCCTCAGCCAGATCCTGCACTGATACGGATCGATTGAATGAACAAGACCCGCCGCTGCATCGCTGCCGGCGGGTTTTTTATGTGCGGCCGGGTTCAGCAGTCGTAATCGGCGTCAGGACGCGGATCTCGCAGGCCGTCTCCTCCTGATTGCTGCCTGACAATTTTGGCAGCGTTAGCAAGCCCTATAGCGCTTCGCAAAAAACGAGATATATTCTTTATCACCGCGAATAATGCGGAATTCACGAGACGTCGGGGAAGCGGGCCGTGAAAAAAAGCGACAGGATCATCGGCGGATTAGCTCTTCTGAGTGTCGCTATCATCGTCATCAAGTTGGCCGGAGCAATGTACGGCTACGACCTTATCCAGATGGCGGTCGACGCTACGCGGCCAAAAGCTGCCGGCGGCTGGCCGATGGCGGCGAACTGAATGCTGATAGCCAGAATGAAGTCTGCATGACGGAAAGCGGCGCCGCGCACGCGAAATCAGATCTCTCCTTCTCGGGAAAATGGCGACCCCTGCAGGATTCGAACCTGCGACCACATGCTTAGAAGGCAAGTGCTCTATCCAGCTGAGCTAAGGGGCCATGAGCCTTGCCGCGCTTTGCGCGGCGGGCAACACATGCCTGAAACCGCCGCCAAACTCAATGGCCGGCGTTCAATAAGTGCCTGGTTTCAGTGCGTCCAGGGCTGGATGCGGTTGAAGCGGAAGTTGTCGGAATAGGATACCGTCTGCCGGATGGGATCCTTCGGCGGGATGACGCGGTAGTCGATGCCGTTGCGCTTGGCGTAATCTTCCGCCTGTTCCTGCGTCTCAAAGGTCAGCTTGAGCTGCTGGCGCATATCGCCCGACGAGGTATAGCCCATGATCGGATCGATCTTGCGCGGCATTTCCTGATCGAACTCCAGAACCCAGATATTGGTTTTGGCCTTGCCGGATTGCATGGCGGTTTTTGCAGGACGATAAATCTTGGCAGGCATTGCTGCAGCGCCTCCGAATCAAGCGGGAATGATCCGCTTACTTGCTTCTCTTGCCGCGACGCGATCCTCTGCGGGCCGCGCGAACACGACTTTTGCTTAGCTGCGAATCCCTTTGTTTTCAAGCAAAAAGGCAGCCGCTACCAGGACGAATTCAACGACATTAATGAGGGGATTTTAAATGGTCGGAGTGGAGAGATTCGAACTCCCGACCCTCTGGTCCCAAACCAGATGCGCTACCAGACTGCGCTACACTCCGTACCCGTCAGCATGACCAAAATGCGGTCATGAGCTGATTTTGCGTACCGCCGAACGCTTAGTCCTGCGGAACGAGTGGGGAGATACACGGTTCATCTGCCCGCTGCAACAGATAAAATCCTGCTTAGCACATCTTCCCCGATGAAAATTTACTTGCCGAGCTTTGCCGAAATGGTGGCGCTCGTCACCGTATCGCCGACGGCAAGGCCGAGTTTGCGAACAATACCGGCGTTCAACTCGATGACATAGGCAACCGGCCCGCCGGAGCTGATGATCGCTTCGGAATAGGGCACGGCGTTTTCCTGAATATGGGTAACGACACCCTTCTGATCCAGAAAGAGCATGTCGAGCGGCAGCTCGGTGTTCTTCATCCACATCATGACGGGCCGTGTCGTGCCGAAGTCAAACAGCATGCCATGATCGGCGGGCATCTTGTCGCGATACATCAGGCCGAATTCGAGCTGCGCTGGCGTCAGGGCCAGTTCCACGGTGAATTTATGCGTCTGGCCTTTGGACGATGCGATCGAAAGCGGTTCGGAATCGAAAGCCATCGACTGTTGCCCTGCGGTCTGTGCCGCGAAAGACGATGGGGCGATGGCCCCAACGAGAAAAAGCGCCAAAATGGCGCTTTTCAAAATTTCAAGAAATCCGGCTTTGTTCATATCAGTGCGGCCGTGTCGCTGGGCTTGGCGCATCCGGGTGAATTTCTGCCGCCATCAGGCCCTTTTCGCCAGGCCCGAAGCGGACGAGCACCACCTGCCCCGGCCGCAGCTCAGCGAGACCGAATCGACGCAGCGTTTCCATATGTACGAAGATATCCTCGGTGCCTTCTCCACGTGTCAGGAAGCCGAAGCCCTTGGTGCGGTTGAACCACTTGACCAGCGCGCGCTCCAGGCCGCTCGTCGCAGTCACCTGCACATGCGTGCGCACGGGCGGCATCTGCGAGGGATGCACAGCGGTCGATTGGTCCATGGAGAGGATCTTGAAGGCCTGGTAGCCGCGCTCGCGGCGCTGGATCAGCGCCACGATGCGGGTTCCTTCGAGAATCGTCTGATAACCGTCACGGCGCAGACACGTCACATGCAGCAATACGTCCTGCATGCCATTGTCAGGCACGATAAAACCGAAGCCCTTGGCGACATCGAACCACTTGACGACGCCTGAGATTTCGATGAGCTCGACGGTATCGCCCGACATCTCCTCGAAGTCGACAACTCCCTTCGATGAAATTCTGTCACCCATCCTAGCCAGCCCTCGATTACGCGTCACACTGTTACGGTTAACTGATTCCCTGATATCAAGATTAACATCTTGGTAACGGAAAAGCGCAAGTCCTAGTTTTCGTTTATTCCCACCCTAAGATTATTGCTCCAATGACTTGCGCGAAGCTGGTGCCCCGACCAAAGATCCGCCCAGCTCAACATTAAGAGAGGAAATAGAATGCGTTATCTCCATACGATGGTCCGTGTCACCGATCTCGACGCCTCGTTGCATTTTTATAGCACCCTATTCGGACTTACCGAAACCCGTCGCTACGAAAACGAAAAAGGCCGCTATACGCTCGTTTTCCTAGCGGCCGACGAGGATGCCGAATCGTCCCGCAGCAACGGTGCCCCCAGCCTGGAGCTGACCTACAACTGGGACCCGGAAGAATATAGCGGAGGACGCAATTTCGGCCACCTCGCCTATGAGGTCGACGATATCTATGCGACCTGCCAAAAGCTGATGGACAACGGCATCACGATCAACCGCCCGCCCCGCGATGGTCACATGGCTTTCGTGCGTTCTCCGGACGGCATCTCCATCGAAATCCTGCAGAAGGGCGCCAATCTTCCTTCGGCCGAGCCCTGGGCTTCCATGGCCAACACCGGCTCCTGGTAAGGCCTAAGCTTTCGCGAGGCTTACGGCACGCGCGGAGCCATCCGTTTCGCGCTTGCCGCCCATGCCCATCCTCCGGCATGCTTGGACGACTCGAAGCATCATGCATCGGATATCGCGCAGTCATCGTTCCCAGTCGGCGCGCGGTATCGTCGTCCCTCGCAGGAGGCCGTTCCGATGCAAGCCTTTTTTGCAGGGAACGTCCTATGTGCGATCAAGAGATTTTATACGGCAGGAAAAAGCTAGCAAGCACAATTGCCGTTCTTGCCTCATTTGTGATGATTGCGGGCTGCGCGACCACAGCCAAAAAGCCGATCGAGACCTCGCAGGCTGCCCCTGTCGTGCCATTGACCGTGGCAGAACAGCTGGCAGCCGATATGAACAGCAAGGCCGATGCCCGGCGCCGCAAAGCCGATGTCGCCTATCGTGATCCGATGGTCCACAGCGTCAATGGCACACGTCAGCAGATCGTCGCCCAGCAGAACCAGGCACTCTATCCTGCGCCTACGGCAGCCCCGCATGCGGACGGGCAGACCGGCATCGGCGGCCTGGTCACACAGCCGACGGCCGTCAATGCGAACAGAAGCAGCATCTTCTCCGCTCCGCCGCCGATCGCCGTCAATCCGGACGGGACGCTTGCCAAAACCCAATCTGATGGCGGCCAGGCGATCACGCCGATGATGCGCAGCGTTTACAGCGCGCCACCAGCGACTATGCAGACGACGGCGCCGCAGACGATGGACACCGCCGCCGTGCCGAACGGCCGCACATCGGCCGACATGCTGCCACCACCCGTCATTCGCAATGCAACCTCGCCGGCTTCGGGTTCGCCGCAGCCGATTGCCCAGGTGACCGCGTCGGGTGTTGCGGCAACGCCGAATCCGAATGTCCACGAATTGAACGGCAGACAGGCCGCCGCTCTGGCGCAGTTCATCGCATCGAAGAACCAGCCGCAGAACGGCAAGCTGCTGGTGCAGCCCGTGCCGGGTGCAAATGGGCAATAAAAAAGCCCGCGTTTCCAGAGAATCTTCGATATCGCCAGCAAGAGCCTGTTAAGTCTCACTTATTCAGCACCGGCGGCGGCTTCACCCATCTGTCATTTTTTCCACAAAAAAGCAAAATTGCCGCTTGCGGGAATGAAATCGCCCCGCTATAAGCGCGCCACACAACAGCTGAACGCGCCCTTCGTCTATCGGTTAGGACGACAGATTTTCATTCTGTAAAGAGGGGTTCGACTCCCCTAGGGCGTGCCACTGTTGTTCTTCTCCCCGTCTTCAATTCATTTAAGCTACCGCTTGCGGACGCAATAAGCTATTCCTATCTAGGCCGTGCAGCATGCGCCCTTCGTCTATCGGTTAGGACGACAGATTCTCATTCTGTAAAGAGGGGTTCGACTCCCCTAGGGCGTACCAAAAGCGTGTCCCGAAGTTTTCCACAAGCACCTCGAAAAATCTTTGCTTAGTCATCGATTTTTCTGCGATTTTTCTCGTTTTTCCGCTTGCGGGAATGAAAGGTGCTGACTATAAGGGCGCCACAGCACGCGCCCTTCGTCTATCGGTTAGGACGACAGATTTTCATTCTGTAAAGAGGGGTTCGACTCCCCTAGGGCGTGCCACTGCTCCTTCCCCTTAATTGATGTTTTGGCTCGCTAAACGCTGTTATGCAGACGCGTGTCGGGCGTAATCTGCGTTACGGAGCTTTCGCCGCGTCTGTGACCCGCAGCTGCACGCGGCGGCTGCCCTGCCAGTGATCGGCGCCGAGCGTGCCGGCGACATGGATCTGCGCCCCGCGCGACGACATCAGCAGCTCGCCCAAGGGCGTCTCAGCCGCACGGAAGGCAATGCCGTCCACCCGGCCGCCATCCTGCCCTTCGAGCGTGATCTTGATATGCGACTGGCCGACAAGGCGGGAATCGCGCAGGCGGTGGCTCGGAAGCGCGAAGACGGGCTGTGGATGGCCCGAACCATAGGGACCGGCCGTCTCGAGCCTGTCGATCAGCTCCACGGTCGCGCCGCTGGCGCCGAGCGCACCGTCGATCTTCAAGGTTTCGTTGGCAACGAGCCCGGCTACCTGCTTCTCCGCCTTCTCCGTGAAGAAGGCCCGCAGCTTTCCGAGGTTGTTCCTCTCCACCGTCAGGCCGGCCGCCATGGCATGGCCGCCGCCCTTGACGAGCAAGCCAGCATCGACGGCCGCGCGTACCATGCGGCCCATGTCGAAACCGTTGATCGAGCGGCCGGAGCCGGTGCCCTTGCCCATCGGATCGAAGGCAATGGCGAAGGCTGGTCGGCGGAACTTGTCCTTGAGACGCGATGCAATGAGGCCGACGATTCCCGGATGCCAGTTCTCGCGCGCCGTGACGATGACGGAGGCGCCGTCGCCATTGCCGTACTCCGCCAGGGCCTCGGCCTCGGCCTCCTGCAGCATGGCGGCCTCCATGGCCTGCCGCTCGCGATTGAGCTCATCGAGCTTCGCGGCGATGGTTTCCGCTTCGCCGCCGTCGTCCAGCGTCAGCAGGCGTGCGCCAAGGGCCGCATCGCCGATGCGGCCACCGGCATTGATGCGCGGACCGATCAGGAAGCCGAAATGATAGGGCGTGACAGGACCGTTAAGGCCGGCCTTGCGAAAGAGGGCAGC
This sequence comes from Rhizobium sp. ERR 942, assembly GCF_007828395.1. NCBI lineage: Bacteria > Pseudomonadati > Pseudomonadota > Alphaproteobacteria > Hyphomicrobiales > Rhizobiaceae > Rhizobium > Rhizobium sp. ERR 942. Next base: position 724,937 of record NZ_VIUA01000003.1, on the reverse strand, counting down.
AAGCCCGAGATTGCCCTGGTGGCGGGCGGCAATAAGCCCCTTGACGACATAGGCGCGGTTGAGGCCCTTCAGCGGCACGACATCGCAAACGGTCGCGAGCGCGACGATATCGAGCCAGGCAAGCAGGTCGATCGAACGCACGCGGGAATCGCCGGCCTCGCGCAGCAGCCGCAAGGCCGCGACCAGAACCATGAAGACCACACCAGCGGCACAGAGATGGCCCTGCCCCGAAAGATCATCCTCACGGTTCGGATTGACCAAGGCATGACAATGCGGCAGCTCGTGCGCCACCTGGTGGTGATCGATGACGACGACGTCGATATTGCGCGCCCTCGCCGCTTCAAGCGATTCGAAGCTGGTGGAACCACAATCGACGGTCACGATCAGCGTCGCGCCATTGTCGATCAGCTGATTGATGGCTGTGGGATTGGGGCCGTAACCTTCGAAGATGCGATCGGGAATATAGATGCTGGCCGGAACGCCGAAATGGGTGAGAAAGCGATAGAGCAGCGCCGAGGAGGCCGCGCCGTCGACATCGTAGTCGCCGAAGATCGCGACTGTCTCGCCCTTCCTGATGGCGTGCAGGAGGCGCTGTGCGGCCTTCTCGCAATCGGTCAGCAGATGCGGGTCTGGCATCAGGCCGCGGATCGTCGGGTCGAGGAAAGCCATGGCTTCGTCCTGCCCGACGCCGCGCCCGGCAAGCACGCGGGCAATCAGCTCCGGCAGGCCATGGGTCTGCGCAATGGCGAGCGCCCTGTTCTGGCCGGCCTGATCGAGCCTGGATACCCAGCGATTGCCGGATACCGAGCGCTCGACACCCAGAAAGGCCCGCTGAACTGGATCGACCGGTTGCTCCACCATCTCTCCCGGAATTTAAGAGCGGCATCCCTTTGAGGCACGCCGCAGCTGGTCAGATTATTCCTTCGGCCGCTCGATGCGGATGACCTGCGGTTCGCCGACGAGATAGCCTTCGTTCTTGATTGCCGCAACCGCCTTGCGCACCGAATCTTCCGTCGTCGCATGGGTGACGAGGATGATCGTCTGGTGATCGGAGGGTGCCAGATGCTGCTTGGAACGCTGGACGATCGATTCGAGCGAAATGTGGTTTTCCGCCATGCGGGTCGCGACACTCGCAAAAACGCCGGTGCGGTCGAGAACCGTGAGGCGGATGAAATAGCCACCTTCGTGGCTCTGCATCTGCGCTTTGCGGTAGGGCTCCAGCGCCTTGGCCGGATGACCGAGCACCGGCACGCGCTGCTCGCCCGGGCGGCTCTTGGCGATATCGGCGATATCTCCGAGCACAGAGGAAGCCGTTGCGTTGCCGCCGGCTCCGGGGCCGACCATCAGCAATTCGCCGAGAATATCGGATTCGATCGCCACGGCATTGGTGACGCCATCGACCTGGGCGATGACCGAATCGAGCGGCACCATGGTTGGGTGCACTCGCTGTTCAATGCCGCTTTCGGTGCGCTGGGCGACACCGAGCAGCTTGATGCGGTATCCGAGATCGGCAGCAGCGCGTATATCCTCGATGGAGACGTTGGTGATCCCTTCGAGGTAGATGTCGTCGGCCGCGATGCGGTTGCCGAAGGCGAGCGTCGTCAGGATGGCAAGCTTGTGGGCGGTGTCATTGCCTTCAATATCGAAGGCCGGGTCGGCCTCGGCATAGCCGAGACGCTGCGCTTCCTTGAGGCAATCGGCGAAAGACAGGCCTTCCTTCTCCATCCGGGTCAGGATGTAGTTGCAGGTGCCGTTCATGATGCCATAGACGCGAGAAATCGTATTGCCCGTCAGCGATTCGCGCAGGGCCTTGATGACCGGAATGCCGCCGGCAACGGCTGCTTCGAAGTTGAGCAGGACGCCCTTTTCTTCGGCGATTTGTGCGAGCTCGACACCGTGATAGGCGAGCAGCGCCTTGTTGGCGGTGACGACGTGCAGGCCGCGGGCAAGCGCTGCGCGCACCGCTGCGTTGGCCGCGCCTTCGGAACCGCCGATCAGCTCGACGAAAACGTCGATATCGGCCTTCTGCGCCAGATCGACAGGACCGCCGAACCATTCGATGCCCGTCAGATCGATGCCGCGATCCCGCGTGCGATCGCGCGCTGTGACGGCGACGATCTTGACGGGACGACCGCAGGTAACGGCAAGCTCGTTAGCGCGGCTCTGGATGATGCGGACGAGCGAGGCACCAACGGTGCCCAAGCCCGCAATGCCGATTTTGAGGGCATCTGCCATGAAAAATTCCTGATCAGTATTTGGGACGGCAGCCGCGGGAACGGCTGCCGCGCGATATTATGAACGATGAGCGTTCAGCGAAATGACATTATGCATCGTCTCATCCGCGGTGGAGAGGAAGCGCTTCAGATTGCGCGCCGCCTGACGGATGCGGTGTTCGTTTTCAACGAGCGCGATGCGGACATAATCGTCACCCTGTTCGCCGAAACCGATGCCCGGAGCAACGGCGATGTCAGCCTTCTCAACCAAAAGCTTGGAGAACTCAAGCGAGCCGAGATGACGGAACTTTTCCGGGATCTTCGCCCAGGCGAACATGGTCGCTGCCGGTGGCGGCACGTCGAATCCGGCCTTGCCGAAGCTCTCGACCAGCACGTCGCGGCGGCGCTTGTAGATGTTGCGCACTTCGGCGATGTCGGAACCGTCACCGTTGAGGGCGTGGGTCGCCGCCACCTGGATCGGGGTGAAAGCGCCGTAATCGAGGTAGGACTTCACGCGCGTCAGCGCTGCAATCAGCCGCTCGTTGCCGACGGCAAAGCCCATGCGCCAGCCGGGCATAGAGAAGGTCTTCGACATCGAAGTGAATTCGACCGTCACATCGATTGCGCCCGGAACCTCCAGCACCGACGGCGGCGGCGCGTCGTCGAAGTAGATTTCCGAATAGGCCAGATCCGAAAGCACGATGATGTCGTGTTTCTTCGCGAAGGCGACGACTTCCCTGTAGAAATCCAGCGTTGCGACATAGGCCGTCGGGTTCGACGGATAGTTCAGGATGAGCGCGAGCGGCTTCGGGATCGAGTGGCGCACGGCCCGTTCCAGCGGCGGGAAGAAGCTGTCATCCGGCTCGACCGGGATCGAACGGATGACGCCGCCTGCCATCAGGAAACCAAAGGCGTGGATCGGATAGGTCGGGTTCGGGCAGAGGATCACATCGCCCGGCGCCGTGATCGCCTGCGCCATATTGGCGAAGCCTTCCTTCGAACCGAGGGTGGCAACCACCTGCGTATCGGGATTGAGCTTCACACCGAAACGGCGGGCGTAATAGGCGGCCTGCGCGCGGCGAAGGCCCGGAATGCCCTTGGAGGAGGAATAGCGATGCGTGCGCGGATCCTGAACCACTTCGCACAGCTTGTCGACGATCGCCTTTGGGGTCGGAAGATCTGGATTGCCCATGCCGAGGTCGATAATGTCCGCCCCGCCCGCTCGCGCGCTCGCTTTCAAACGATTGACCTGTTCGAAAACGTAGGGCGGCAAACGCCGGACTTTATGAAACTCTTCCATTTCTTTCCCCATGGGACAGCGGCCCTCAAAACCGCACTGAAGTTCGTTGATCTCCCGGCCAGCCGCGATACGAACTTGGGACTCGCGGCGCCGTACTCATGCTATCTCGAAAGATAAGGTGAATCTTGGGCGCTTATGCACGCAAAATGCAATCCGCCGGTAGATACATCCAATTTCGGCCTATCCGAACGCTTTGCGTCCAAATCGCCTGAAACGCAAGGCTAATTCTGCGTTGGGGCCGGCTGGGCGCTGCCCTCTTTCTGAATTTCCTGCAGCGTATCCTGGCCATGCTCGGCGGCGAGCTTGCGCATCTCGGCAACACGCCTCTGATATTCGGCCTCGGAGATCGTGCCGGCTTTGCGCTGCGATCCAAGTGCCGTCAGCTGCTTGACCAGATCGCCGGCCTGCTGATCGTTAATCTGGACGTTTGCAGCGGTCGGCGGCGCGTTGAAGGAAGGATAGCCGTCCTTGTAAAATTGCTGCGTGCTGGTTTCCACGACCGGCGTGCCCTTGGCGGGCTTTACGATGACAGCCTGAGGCGGCTGCTTGCGCTTGGCGAAGGCCGCTTTTTCCTCAGGCGTCGAGCAGCCCGCGAGTGTCAATGCGAGAATTCCGCACATTGCACTGCAGAGTACGGAATACCGGTTCAGTCTTGCCACCATGCCGCCGCCCATAATTGTCTTCCTGCGCTATTCCTTGCTGTGGGTTGCGACTGTTAAATTTGTCGCAGCAGCAAAGCAAGAGCAGGGTTGCGTTTCATTCGACTTGTATTCCTTTTCCCGCAAGATGTACAAATGGAAAACAAGACACGAGCTGCCGCCGGGAGGATGATGCGTGACCGACAGCAAGCGGGACAAGAATGAAGGTAATGGCGGCTTTCCCGGCTTTGATCCAAAGTCAGTCGAGCCTTACATCGTCAGGGATCCCGAAGCGATGGCCGTCAACTTTGCCCGTGCGCTGGAAAATCTCGGCAAGGCAGCCTCGGCCTGGCTTGCACCGCGCGAGCGCGGCGAGAAGGTCGATACGGTTGCCGATCCTTTCACCGACATGGTCAAGACGCTGTCTAAAGTCGGCGAATACTGGCTTTCCGATCCCCGCCGGACACTGGAAGCGCAGACTCACCTGCTTTCCGGCTATTTTGGTCTGTGGACGAAGACCATGCAGCGCCTTAGCGGCGATTCGTCCGCCGAGGCTGAAGCCGAACCGGTGAAGGACAAGCGCTTCGCAGACGAGGACTGGCAGAAGAACCCCTTCTTCGATTTCTTGAAGCAGACCTATCTTCTGACGTCGAACTGGGCGGAAAAACTGGTCGGCGACGCGGAAGGGCTGGATGAGCACACCCGCCACAAAGCGGCATTCTACACGAAGCAGATCACCGCCGCATTTTCGCCAACCAATTTTGTCGCGACCAACCCGCAGGTCTATCGCGAGACTATCGCCTCCAATGCCGAGAACCTGGTGCGCGGCATGAAGATGCTGGCCGAGGACATCAGCCTTGGCCATGGCGAGTTGCGCCTGCGTCAAACCGACATGACGAAATTCGCCATCGGCCGCGACATGGCGCTGACGCCAGGCAAGGTGATCGCGCAAAGCGATGTCTGCCAGGTGATCCAATATGAGCCGGCGACAGACAAGGTGCTGAAGCGGCCGCTGCTGATCTGCCCGCCCTGGATCAACAAATTCTACATTCTCGATCTCAACCCACAGAAATCCTTCATCAAATGGTGCGTGGAGCAGGGTCATACCGTCTTCGTCATTTCCTGGGTCAATCCCGATCATCGGCATGCGGCGAAGGATTGGACCTCTTATGCCCGCGAAGGCATCGATTTCGCACTCGAAACCATCGAAAAGGCGACGGGCGAACAGGAAGTCAATGCTGTTGGATATTGCGTCGGCGGCACGCTGCTGGCGGCCACCCTCGCCCTCCACGCCAAGGAAAAGAACAAGCGTATCCGAACGGTAACCTTCCTGACGACGCAGGTCGATTTCACCTTTGCCGGCGACCTGAAGGTTTTCGTCGACGAAGAGCAGATTGCAGCACTCGAAGAGCAGATGAACGTGCTCGGCTATCTCGAAGGTTCCAAGATGGCGACGGCCTTCAACATGCTGCGCGCCTCCGAACTGATCTGGCCCTATTTCGTCAATAATTATCTTAAGGGTCAGGAGCCCCTGCCCTTCGACCTCCTGTTCTGGAATGCCGATTCGACCCGCATGGCCGCGGCCAATCATTCGTTCTACCTGCGCAACTGCTACCTCAACAACGCCTTGAGCCAGGGCAAGATGGTGCTCGACGGTAAGACATTGTCGCTGAAGGACGTGCGCATCCCGGTCTACAATCTGGCGACGCGGGAGGATCATATCGCGCCGGCCAAATCCGTCTTCGTCGGCAGCCAGTATTTCGGCGGTCCGGTGGAATTCGTGGTGACCGGCTCCGGTCACATTGCCGGCGTCGTCAACCCGCCCGACAAGCATAAATATCAGTTCTGGACCGGCGGCCCGACCGGGGGCGACTATGAGGATTGGCTCGCCGGGGCAAAGGAGACACCTGGCTCCTGGTGGCCGCATTGGCATGCCTGGATCCTCGCGCAAGACCATCGCATGACGGCTGCGCGAAAACCCGGCGGCAAGGCCCTCAATGCGCTGGAAGAGGCACCCGGCAGCTATGTCCTGGAACGGGCATAAGTCACCCGATTATGCAATTTCCTTCGCCTCTCCTCCCTGCCCGCCTGATTTCCCGCTACAAGCGCTTTCTCTTCGATGCCGAGCTGGAGGACGGAACCTTCATCACCGGCTCCTGCCCGAATACCGGCTCGATGCTCGGCCTTACGACACGCGGCTCGCGCATATGGCTCTCCGAACATGAGGGCGCGAAGCGAAAATACCGTCATGTCTTCGAACTGATCGAAGCTGACGACACGATCGTCGGTGTCAACACCGCCATGCCGAACCGCATCGCAGCAGAAGCGATCGCGCTCGGACAAATCTCCGATCTCGGCGATTATACAGCTGTCAAACGCGAGCAGAATTATGGCCGCAACTCCCGCATAGACCTGCTCTTGACCGATCCTTTGCGGACAACCACCTATGTCGAGGTGAAAAACGTCCATTTCATGCGGCAGCCGGGTCTTGCGGAATTTCCCGACACGGCGACGGCCCGCGGCGCCAAGCATCTGGAAGAACTCGGCGATATGGCCGAGGCTGGTTATCGTGCCGTTATGTTGTTCGTGATCCAGCGCAACGATTGCCATCGCTTCCGGATTTGCAGCGATCTCGATCCGGTCTACGCCAGGGCTTATGATCGCGCTTTGAAGCGTGGCGTCGAGGTCTATGCGCTGAAATGCAGGGCTTCGCCGACGGAAATCGCGCCTGCCGGGTTGATCCCGATAGACGAACCCGGCATAGCTGCATTAGAACAATTTAAGATCTCTACCGAAGGCTAATCATGGTGAACTACATCGAAGCGGCAACGGCGCCGGCGAAAAATACGGGTGCTATCCGCATCTACGGAGAGGACGCCTTTGCCGGAATGCGCAAGGCGTGCCAGCTGACCGCCCGCTGCCTCGATGGACTTGCCGCGATCGTCAAGCCTGGCGTGCCCACCGATGTCATCGACCGTTTCGTTTTCGAATTCGGCATGGATCACGGCGCCTATCCTGCGACGCTGAACTATCGCGGCTACATGAAATCCTCCTGCACCTCGATCAACCACGTCGTCTGCCATGGCATTCCCAACGATAAACCGCTGCGCGAAGGCGATATCGTCAATATTGACGTGACCTATGTGCTCGATGGCTGGCATGGCGATTCCAGCCGCATGTATCCGGTCGGAGAAATCAAGCGTTCGGCCGAGCGGCTGCTGGAAGTCACCTATGAATCTCTGATGCGCGGCATTGCCGCCGTGCGCCCCGGCGCCCGCACCGGCGCCATCGGCGAAGCGATCCAGACCTATGCCGAAGGCGAGCGCTGCTCGGTCGTGCGCGACTTCTGCGGCCACGGCGTCGGCAGCCTCTTCCATGACTCGCCGAATATCCTGCATTACGGCCGCGTCAATGACGGCCCGGAACTGCGTGAAGGCATGATCTTCACCATCGAGCCGATGATCAATCTCGGCAAGCCGCATGTGAAAGTGCTCGGCGACGGCTGGACGGCCGTCACGCGCGACCGCTCGCTCTCGGCACAATACGAACACACGGTCGGCGTCACTGCGACGGGCTGCGAGATCTTCACCCTGTCGCCCGGCGGCCTAGACCGCCCCGGCCTGCCGCCGCTGCAGGCATAATTCATGGCAAAACGTCCCGCTTCTTCCAATGGACATGGTGACATGCCCCTCGATAGAGGCGGGAAGACGGAGGCGTTGGAAGATGCGCCGCTACTCGACGAGCGGCTATTCTTCCCTCAACAGGTCGCCAAACCCGCCTCGACATCCAAATCCGCACCGATAGCCAAATCCGCGACAACCAACGTCGAAGCCCATTATCATGGCCACCGCGAACGGTTGCGCAATCGCTATCGCGACGGCGGCGACGCGGCATTGGCGGACTACGAGATTCTCGAACTTCTGCTTTTCCGGCTGATCCCGCGCCGCGACACGAAACCGATCGCGAAGGCCCTGCTCGCCCGTTTCGGCACGCTTGGCGGCGTGTTCGGCGCGCCGGTCGGCCTCTTGACCAAGGTCAGCGGCGTCGGCGATGCCGTCGCTCTCGACCTGAAGCTAGTCGCGAGCGTCGCGCAACGCATGCTGAAGAGCGAATTGACGGGTAAGCCGGTGCTCTCTTCCTGGAAGGCGCTCATCGATTACTGTCATGCTGCCATGGCGCATGAAGCACGCGAGCAATTTCGCCTGCTGTTTCTCGATAAGCGCAACGCCTTGATCGCCGATGAGGTGCAGGGTTTCGGCACGGTCGATCATACGCCGGTCTATCCGCGCGAGGTCGTCAAACGCGCACTCGAACTCTCCGCCTCCGCAGTAATTCTAGTCCACAATCACCCGTCAGGAGATCCGACACCTTCGCGTGCCGATATCGACATGACCAAGACGATTATCGACACCGCCAAGCCCTTGGGCATCACCGTTCACGACCATGTTATCATTGGAAAAAACGGCCATGTCAGCTTCCGCGCATTGCGGCTGATTTGAAATTGTCGCAAATGCGATAATCCAATACTTTAAATCTATATTGTACGTTTTTGATTTTACGTTATCATTATCGAATCTCATCCATTCGATCATGGCGAAATATCCCGAATTCGTCATGGCGATCTCCGCTTTCATTTTTCAGCTCGGCGTCAGGATCATCTGGCAGAAGGGTCGCCGCGTTCCTGTCGGCTGATCCGCCCGCGGAAGCTGTTGTTTGATTTGGCCTTATCCGCTTGCATGCGCCGGCCATCTGGAGATCGAATGCCGAAGATGTCGCCCAAGCTTGCTCATCGCCTCCTTTCTATCGGTCGCGGCGCGCTTGTCGCGGCAGGCGCTTTTCTGGTGGCCGCCAGCGGCTTCTATGCTCACATGCTCTGGACGACGAACTTCCATCCGGTCATTGCCGGCGAGCTTTACCGTTCTTCGCAGCCCTCGGCCACCAACATTGCCGAGTTTCAGAAGCAATACGGCATCAAGACCATTATCAACCTGCGTGGCTACAATAGCGGCCACCATTGGTACGATACCGAAGTTGCCGAGGCGAAAGCGCTCAACATCGACCATATCGATTTCCATATGTCTTCGGCCCGAGAGCTGACACAGGAGCAGGCGGCGCAGCTTGTCGAGATCATGCGGAATGCGCCGAAGCCGATCCTCATTCATTGCCAGGCCGGAGCCGACAGAACTGGCCTGGCCTCGGCACTTTACCTTGCCGCCATTGCCAAGACGAATGAGGCTACCGCGGAGGGCCAGATGTCGATCATCTATGGTCACCTGCCGTTCTCCTTTACGCGTGCCTATGCCATGGACCGTACTTTTGAGAAGCTGGAACCCTGGCTCGGTCTTTCGGCCTCGTGAACACCAAACTTCCCGTTAGATAATCTGTAACATTGAGACGCTACCGGTTGACGGAGCATGTTGCATTGCGACATTGATTCCCCATTCCAGTCATCCGAGGCTTCCCGATGGACCAATTCGATCTCCTAGTCGTAGGTAGCGGCCCCGCTGGCCGCAGAGGCGCTATCCAGGCGGCCAAACTCGGCAAGAAGGTACTCGTTGTCGAGCAAGGCAAGCGGGTCGGCGGCGTCTCGGTCCATACCGGCACCATTCCCTCCAAGACGCTGCGCGAAACCGCGCTCAATCTTTCCGGCTGGCGCGAACGCGGCTTCTACGGTCGCGCCTATCGCGTCAAACAGGAGATCAGCGCGGAGGATCTCCGCCGCCGCCTGCTGATCACACTCGACCACGAGGTCGAAGTGCTTGAGCATCAATTCGCGCGCAATCGCGTCCAGCACATCAGAGGCAAGGCAAGCTTCGTCGATCCGCAGACGATGCAGATCGTCAAGGATGATGGCGAGGTCGTCACCGTGTCCGCCGCCAGCATACTGCTTGCAGTCGGCACCAAGCCTTTCCGTCCGGATTACATGCCGTTCGACGGCAAGACGGTTCTCGACAGCGATGAACTCCTAGAGATCGAGGATTTGCCGCGATCGATGGTCGTCATCGGCGCCGGCGTCATCGGCATCGAATATGCCACAATCTTCAGCGCGCTCGACACGCAGGTGACGCTGATCGATCCGAAATCCACCATGCTCGATTTCATCGACAAGGAGATCGTCGAGGATTTCACCTATCAGCTTCGCGATCGCAACATGAAGCTGCTGCTCGGTCAAAAGGCCGAGAAGGTGGAGCGGCAGAACGGCAAGGTCGAGCTGACGCTCGACAATGGCCGCCGCATCACGACAGACATGGTGCTCTTCGCCGCCGGCCGCATGGGTGCCACCGACACCCTTAATCTTGCCGCTGCCGGCCTTGAGGCCGATGCTCGCGGCCGCCTGAGCGTCAATCCGGAAACCTTCGCCACCAAGGTTCCGCATATCTTTGCCGCCGGCGATGTCGTCGGTTTCCCGAGCCTTGCCTCTACGTCGATGGAACAGGGCCGCATTGCCGCGCGCGTCGCCGTCGGCGCCATCGCCAAGGAGCCGCCGAAATACTTCCCCTATGGCATCTATGCCGTGCCGGAGATTTCCACCTGTGGCCTGTCGGAGGAAGAGGTCAAGGAGCGGCACATCCCCTATGAGTGCGGCATCGCCCGCTTCCGCGAGACCTCGCGCGGCCACATCATGGGCCTCGACACAGGCCTCTTGAAGATGATCTTCTCGCTGAAGACCCGCCGCCTGCTCGGCGTCCACATCGTCGGCGAAGGCGCCACCGAGCTCGTGCACATCGGACAGGCCGTGCTGAACCTTAAGGGCACCGTCGAATATTTCGTCGAAAACACCTTCAACTATCCGACGCTTGCCGAAGCCTACAAGATCGCCGGCCTCGACGCCTGGAACCGCATGGGCGATATCAAGTCGGAACTCTAATAGGTCAATATTGACCATGCCGGCGGAGCTCACTACTCTGCCGGCATGATGAGCATTCTCAACATCGCTTCGGTCTTCTTCATAAGCCGCTAATCCCTAGGCTTTCAGCCAAATGAAGACGAGACCGCCTCAACGGCCGCGAGGCCGCGGGTAGGTCTTTGCCGAAACAGCCGTGATGCCCGCACAGGAAGGGTGAAAAACGGCGCGATGATCGAGAGAGATTTCATGCCATCCCAAAAACAGTATCCGGCTGCGCTTTCCAACGCGCAGGTGAACGATTTCATTGAACATGGCTTTATACGCATCGATGATGCGTTTTCACAGGAACAGGCTGCCGAAGCCCGCGCCATCATGTGGCGCGATATTCCATGTCGCGAGCACGATCCGGCAAGTTGGAGATTTCCGGTCGTGAGGCTGCCAGGCTATGGCGGCGAGCCATTCCGTGCCATCGCTAATATGCCCATTTTGCACGCTGCTTTCGATCAACTGGTCGGGCGTGGGCGATGGCTGCCAAGAGATGGGCTTGGGACCTTCCCCGTGCGTTTCCCGCATCCGGACGATCCCGGCGACGCCGGCTGGCATGTCGACCTCAGCTTTCCTGGGGACGATTGCGATCCGAATGAGCAAAGCGACTTCTCCGCCTGGCGCGTGAATGTCACCTCGCGAGGGCGCGCTCTGCTTACGCTATTCCTGTTTTCCGATGTTGGCGAAGACGATGCGCCGACCCGCATCCGCGTCAGCTCTCACATGGATATGGCGCGCTATCTCGAGCCTGCCGGAGAGCACGGGCGTTCTCATATGATGCTCGAGCAGATGGGAGCCGACCGCCCTCACGCACTGGCAACGGGAAAGGCTGGTACGGTCTACATCTGCCATCCCTTCATAATCCACGCCGCCCAGAAGCATCGAGGCGCCACGCCGCGATTTATGGCGCAGCCTTCGATCGGCCTTGCTGAGCCCTATCGATTGGAACGGCCGGATAATGCCTATAGCCCAGTCGAGACAGCCATTCGCCGCGCTTTGGGTAAGGAATAATCGCGCCGAACTGATTGCTGATAGCCTGGGGCCCCTCGCCCCAGCCCTCTCTCCGCTTGCGGGGAGAGGAAGCATTATGACGAAACAACAAAAGCCCCACCGTTTCCGGTAGGGCTCAATATCAGTCCAGAAGAAAGACGATTATTCGGCGCTGTCTTCAGCAGCCTTCTTCTTCGGAGCGGCCTTCTTCTTCGGAGCCGCTGCTTCTTCGCCTTCAGCGGCAGCTTCGGTTGCTTCAGCCTTGGCAGCAGCCTTCTTCTTCGGAGCGGCCTTCTTGGCAGCCGGCTTGTCTTCTTCTTCGTCGTCAGCCAGCAGCGCTTCCTTGGAAACGGTCTTGTCCGTGACGTTGACCTCGGTCAGCAGATGGTCGATGACCTTTTCTTCGAAGATCGGGGCGCGCAGGTTGGCGGAGGCGCCCGGCGTCTTGCGGAAGAATTCGAGGATTTCCTTTTCCTGGCCCGGGAACTGCTGGAGCTGTGCGTAGAGAGCGCGCTGCAGTTCGTCTTCGCTGACTTCGACGCCGGCCTTTTCGCCGATTTCGGAGAGAACGAGACCGAGGCGAACGCGGCGCTCGGCGAGCTTGCGGTATTCTTCGCGAGCCTTTTCTTCGGTGGTGTCTTCGTCTTCGAAGGTCTTGCCGGATTCGCTGAGATCGGTTTCGATCTGGCGCCAGATGCTGGCGAATTCAGCCTCGACGAGCTTCTGGGGCGTGTCGAACTGATACATTTCGTCGAGCTGGTCGAGGATCTGACGCTTGACCTTCTGGCGGGTGACAGAGCCATACTGGCTTTCGATCTGACCGCGAACGATCTCCTTCAGGCGGTCGGCGGATTCGATGCCGAGCTTGGAAGCGAGTTCGTCGTTGATTTCGATTTCACCGGGAGCCGCAACTTCCTTGACGTTGATGTCGAAGGTGGCTTCCTTGCCGGCGAGGTTCTTGGCCGGATAGTCGGCCGGGAAGGTTACGGTGATGACCTTCTCATCACCAGCCTTGAGGCCGACGAGCTGCTCTTCGAAGCCCGGGATGAAACGGTTGGAGCCGAGAACGAGCTGTGCGTCTTCGTCCTTGCCGCCGTCGAAGGCAACGCCGTCGACCTTGCCGAGGTAATCGATGGTGACGCGGTCGCCGTTGGCAGCCTTGCCCTTCTTGGTTTCGTAGCTACGAGCGCTTTCAGCGATCTTGAGGATCTGCTCGGTCACTTCGTCTTCACTGATTTCAGCGACTTCGCGGGTGACCTTGATGCCGTTGACCGGCTTCAGCTCGATCGCCGGGATGACTTCATAAGACAGCGTGAATTCGAAATCGGCCTGAGCGGAGAGGATCTTTTCTGCCTCGTCCTGGTCTTCGGTCATGGCGATTTCCGGCTGGGTTGCCGACTTCTCGCCGCGCTCGGTCAGGATCGCCGGCGGCTGGTCGCGAACGATTTCGTTGACGAGGTCAGCCATGATCGACTTGCCGTAGACCTTCTTCAGGTGCGAGACCGGAACCTTGCCCGGACGGAAGCCATTGATGCGGACCTTGTCCTTGACCTCGGCCAGGCGCTCGTTCATGCGCACTTCCATGTCCTTGGCCGGGATGACCACCTTGATTTCGCGCTTCAGCCCTTCAGCGAGCGTTTCGATAACCTGCATTGTCCTACCTTCATTCATGGCGGCCGTGCCCAGCCTGCCGTTCGTTTCGATGAGCACGACGCCGGAAAATCCCGAGCGTGGCTTGGATGCAATTCTCTTTCACCTTGCAAGAGCGCCGCGCCTTCGAACGAACGCGCAAAAGGCAGCTCTATCCCGTCACGAGCCAAAACATCTTATCCCCTTTCCTCATCGAAAGCGGGATGCTTTGGGCAAGATGCGCGTCCTGCGGCATATCGGAAGACAGGCTTCGTGAGCCTCCCCCCGTCCACAAGACAGTGTTGGTGCGGGTAGAGAGACTTGAACTCCCACGCCTTGCGGCACCAGAACCTAAATCTGGCGTGTCTACCAATTTCACCATACCCGCGTTCCCAAAACCGCATGGCGATGCCTGCCCATGGGGCCTTCCGGAGCGCGGCGTCTCTATATCACCCGTTTTAAACCACGCAAAGGAAAAATGACGGCTCCGCGACAACGCTTAAAGCTTATCGGAGCCATTAGCGCAGATATCGTCAGTAAAGCGGCTCCTCGTAGACGGATTTGCCGTCTAGAAGCAGGCTTCTAATATGGGCAACGCCGTCGGAAGACACGCGCGCCGCGATGGCGACGCGATTGTCATTGCGGGCGCTCTCGATATCGTGCCCCTGCCCTTCGGGCACGTAGTAGCGCTCGATGCCATAAGCGACCCCGACAATCGCCTGCGACGGGTCGGCGGCATCGCCATAGAAAACATAGTCGACAGGCAGGCTTTTGAGCACGACCGTATCGGGCTTCGGATCGAGCTTTCCAAATGATGATTCGACGATCCCCCAGTAACCGTCGTCCTGCTTCTTCAGGCGAACGGACAATAGCGCGCCACTTCGGCTCGCTTTCGGCGGTCCTTCAACCATCGTCGAGAACGGAACCCGCGAGATGTCGTAGTTTAAGGTCACGTAGTCGCCGCGCAAAAGATCGCGCGGATCGACTGGCGCAGTCTTCAAAAGAATCTCGACGCCGCTCCGCAAGCCCCAGGCCCGCTCGCCAACCATGTAGCCAAGAACCGCCGTCTGCAGAGCGGAAACGACGATGGCGGCAATCCACAGGCGGCGGGAACCCATGCTCAGACTCCTCTCAGCGATATCGGTCATGCCCGCGTCCCCTGCCCCCGATTATCGGAAAAACGCCGTTCCAGCTGAATGACCAGCCAGGCGGCAATCGCCACCAGCAAGCCGGCAACGAGGAAGAACCCGGCCGTTCCGATGATCGAGCCGATCGTCTCGCTGGCGAGGTAAAGAATCTCGCAGGAAAAGACGAAATAGGCGAGATAGCGCACCGCGCCGTTGTCGCGGCCACTGAGCGCGATTGCGATCACGCAACTCGCCAGTGTCGCTGCCGCCACGATGACGAGCGGCAATTTGTCTTCCACCCAGACATTGTTCTCAAAGGACCCGTTGCTGATCTCGGCATGAACCAGGGAGAAGCCGATCGATGCGATCAGAAAGGTGTAGAAGGCCGGCGCGGCACCAGCTGTGCGGGCAAAAGGCATCAGCGGCGACGCGGGAACACTAACGACGAGAAACGCCGCCATGCCGAGAGCGGCAAACAGGATCGCGGTATTCAATCCCTCATGACGGCCAAATAGCCATGTAAGCCAGCCGACGAGCATGAGATAGGCCAGATGCCGAGCCATGCGCGCATCGGCATAGCGGACAAGCACAATCAGGACCATGGCCATCAGAGGCGGCATCCAGGGCATGATCCCATACCATTTGTCGAAATGGCCCCAGAGATAGACGCCGCAAAATGCCCAGGCGAGAAAACCGGCGAGCCCGACCTGCACCGAGGAACGAAACAATGTCGCAACAATGCAGGCCGCGGCGAACCAGACGAGCATCATTCTGAGTTCGTCGCCCGACAGATTGTACATCTGGCCAACCAGCGCCATGGCGCCGCCGAAACTCAAGGTGCCGAGGATCAACATTGCGGCGGCGAGGATGGAGCGACCCTGAGCTAATAAATATGCCGCCGCGAGATAGAAGGCCCATATCATCGCAACCAGCCCCAGCAGACGGGCAATTCTCGGAAGAGCCTCCCAGTTTGCGGAGATGAACAGCAAGATGGCAAGGCCGAGAAGCACGGCGGCGATGATGGTCAGCACCCGGCCGGCGCTGAAACTCGTCTGACGACCGTCATACTCGTTGAGGATGGCTTTCGCCGTCCCCGCGTCGACCAGCCCCTTGTCGGTCCAGATCTTGAGATCCCGCTCCAGCCTTCCCCTGTACATGCCCGGCTCCCCTCGCCGCGATTCTGCTCGCGACAGAGTTAGCACAAATCGCCGCCCAATCGATGCGAGCCGAGCGTTCTGGCAGAGGCTTCGGTTCACAGGAATGTGTGCCATATTAATACGGAATTAAGGGATCATGCAGTATCCTAACGGCCGGTAAAGAGATACCAACTAAAGATATGCGCGCAGCTCATGCCTCCCATGAAATTATTGCGCTGCACAAATTCGAAAAGTCATACTATTTATCAAACAACAAGACGGCGGTGGCGCGCCGGACCGATGCAGATCGGACCAAGCCTGGGGATAGCATCCCGACACGATATTCGGAGCCGCACACTCCTCCTCCCAGTGCGCTTCGATAGATTGACGACACTCCTCCTCCCAGTCGTCAATCATCTCAAATGACGCCCACCGCATCCTCCTCCCGCGGTGGGCGTTATTTTTTTATCCCCTCTAAATCGGTTTATGCTGAACGGATGCCCATGCCGGCCATCAGCCGGCAATTGCCAGTATGGGAAGAGTCTCAAGCTCACTTCTGAACCGCCGCACGGCAGTTCGCGGCAACATCGGCCCCTCCAAAACAGCAGGGCTCGCGAAAAGGTGGCTAAAAGCGGGCGGCTACCGACAAACGCTTCGGAATGGCTGACACTGGCGCGGAATTGACTTCCGGCGACGGACCAGCTTTGGCCTCGATATGCACACAAAGCAGCCACCATCTTAGGCAAAACCCCCACAAGACTTGCGCATTATGCATAGGTGGCATGAAGCTTTCGCGCTTTTAGTTTTCGCGGCGCAGCATATATTTAAATCCATTAGATCGACGACGGAACCAATCACGGAACTGCTCGATCCCTTGATCCTCGAAAGGGACTACAATGAACCTGACCCGCTCTTTCAACAACTGGCGCAAGTATCGTCAGACCGTTAACGAACTCGGCCGCATGAGCGCTCGTGAACTGCACGACCTCGGCATCGATCGCGCCGACATCCATCGCGTTGCTCGCGAAGCCACCGGCCGCTAATCGCCGGATAGGCTTCGCCACTCGCGAAAGCCTCTCAACGCCCGTTGCGGACCTCCGCGGCGGGCGTTCTTTTTTGCCTTCCGACTGAGCAAGCGCAGCATAACCGATCCGCCGCGAGCTATTCCTTATCTGCAAAGCACACAAATTTTGAGCATCGACTGCTTTTTGGGCGTCATATTGCACAAATGCATAGCAGACGCATCTTCTTTGCACTGCACAATCAACCTCTTCGCGCCTATATAGAGTGCAAGCGCTGAGGCGGTAATCACACCGCCCGCAAACAAGATACCGAGGAAAAGATCATGAACCCGATTCGCATTGCAAAGAACTGGATCAGCTACCGCCGCACTCTGAACGAACTTGGCAACCTCTCCAGCCAGACCCTTTCGGACATCGGCGTTAGCCGCTACGAAATCCGCAACATCGCTGCTCGTTCTTTCCGTTAATAGAAACGGACTGGCAGACTGCTTCAAGACGGCGCCTTTTGGCGCCGTTTTTGATTCTGGCGATTAGAAGCCCGGTGCAATTTAACCGTCTCGCAGAGCTTCCGTTGATCACTGGCGAGTCGCTCGCCCTTACCGGAATCAATGCTGCCACCGGCCCAGCCTCGCAGCAGCCCGTGCACAGCAGGCGAAGATAGCCCCTGCCGCCATCACGCGCGGTATTGGAACGGAACCGCCGGTTTCTCATTTACAGGTGGAGATCTTTTAGCAGGGAGGCGGAGAATGCAAATCCAAGGAGTTTACGCCACGATCGCGACGGCCAGCATGGACAGGGCGGAAACGTTCTATACTCAACTTTTCGACCGAGGACCTGACGATCGTCCCATGGATGGGTTGATCCAATGGCGCAATATTGCAGGCGCAAACATTCAAATCTTCCATGACAAGGAGAATGCGGGGCACGGCAGACTAACCATTGTGGTGCCGAAAATGGATGAAGCTCGCAAATTGCTCGAAGACTTCGGCGTAAAGCTCACGGGTGAATCGCAAGGCAACTATGGAAAGATCGCCCAATTGATTGACCCGGACGGAAACCGCATCACTCTTGCAGAACCGCCCTCAAGACCTTTCGATAGGTAGCTCGCACTGAGCTGGCGGACCAGAGACTAAGTTTGCCGTAAGACCGCTGCGCAGTTTTGAGCGGCATGCTTTAGCAAAGCATTGGATCGCCGGCCTGCCCGTGATAATGACGCGCGCATGACACAGATCACTTCTTACTCCCCTATCCACGTCATCGGTGGCGGTCTCGCCGGCTCGGAAGCCGCATGGCAGATCGCCAATGCCGGCGTTCCGGTCGTCCTGCATGAAATGCGCGGCGTGCGCGGCACCGAAGCACACAAGACGGACGATCTTGCCGAGTTGGTGTGCTCCAATTCGTTCCGCTCCGACGATGCCACCAGCAATGCCGTCGGCGTCATCCATGCGGAAATGCGCATGGCGGGTTCGCTTATCATGGCATGCGCGGATAAGCATCAGGTACCGGCCGGCGGCGCGCTTGCTGTCGATCGGGACGGCTTCTCGGCAGCCGTGACGCAGGCGATTGCAAATCATCCGCTGATCACCGTCGTCCGTGAAGAAATCCAGGGGCTGCCGCCCAGGGAATGGGACCAGGCAATCATCGCCACCGGCCCACTGACCGCGCCCGGGCTTGCCAGCGCCATCCAGGCTGAAACCGGAGCGGATGCGCTCGCCTTCTTCGACGCCATCGCGCCGATCGTCTATCGCGACAGCATCAACATGGACATTTGCTGGTATCAGTCGCGCTACGACAAGGTCGGCCCCGGCGGCACCGGCAAGGATTATATCAACTGCCCGATGGACGAGGCCCAATACAATGCCTTCGTCGATGCGCTGATCGCCGGCGATGCCGTCGGCTTCAAGGAATGGGAAGGCACGCCCTATTTCGACGGCTGCCTGCCGATAGAAGTCATGGCGGAGCGCGGGCGCGAAACACTGCGCCACGGGCCGATGAAGCCGATGGGGCTCACCAATGCCCATAATCCCACAGTCAAGGCCTATGCTGTCGTACAGCTGCGCCAGGACAATGCGCTCGGCACGCTCTATAACATGGTCGGTTTCCAGACCAAGCTGAAATACGGTGTGCAGGCGGAGATCTTCCGCCTGATCCCCGGCCTCGAAAATGCAGAATTCGCCCGCCTCGGCGGCCTGCACCGCAATACCTACATCAACTCGCCGACCCTGCTCGACCGCTCGCTGGTCTTGAAGTCGCGCCCGGGCCTGCGTTTCGCCGGCCAGATCACAGGCTGCGAAGGCTATGTCGAGAGCGCCAGCATCGGCCTGCTCGCCGGCCGCTTCGCCGCAGCCGAGCGCAAGGGCGAAGCGCCTTTGCTGCCTCCGGATACAACAGCGCTCGGCTCATTGCTGAACCACATCACCGGCGGCCACATCGTCTCCGACGAGGAGCCGGGCAAACGCTCCTTCCAGCCGATGAACATCAATTTCGGGCTTTTCCCGGAGCTGGAGCCGGGTTCGATCGTCAAGCCGGAAGGCGTCAAGCGCTTTCGCGGCAAGGACAAGACCATCATGAAGCGCCAGCTCATCGCCAAGCGTGCGCTTGCCGATTGCGCCGGATGGCTTGGTGTGCAAGCGCCCGTGTTCGCGGAAAGCGCCTGACTTCAGCGCTTTCGTGATCTTCAGCTTGTTGCCGGCGGCGCGTGGTGCTCGAGCTTCGCGTCCTCGCCGGAGACATAATTGCCGAGCAGCCAGAGCGACACTTCCGCGGCTTCGGCAGGTGTCTTGAATTCGAATGTGCCGTTGTGGTGGGGCACATCCAGAAAATCGACGATCAAGCCGCGTCCGGTTGCCGAAATCTTGGCACGCGCCCTGCCCGGCTCGATCAGATGAACACTGAAATGATTGCGCACATTGCGCATGAACCCCGCCTTGTCGTCATGCAGACGCACAAAGACCGCCTGCCCGTCGGCGGTCGTCTGCAGCTGGCGAATGGCCTCCGTCGGAAAAGCGCGGCCGAATTCCAGAATCGCAAGGCCGGTATCGTGCAGGCCGTCTTCCTTGTTCTGCGATGCCATGCGCGTCGCGTAATAGGCAATGAAGATGACAATCGCAAACAGTATGCACCAGACGACAATACCCACGGCAGATCCCCCTGAAATGCAAATCAAGTGCCGCCATCTCCATAGACGCCGAGACTTGCGCGAGCTTGGTGTATTTTAGATTTTCTTTGTGATCGACGCTATCGCCATGCGCAGCTGCCGGCGCCATTGCGGCAGCACCAGGGTTTGATCGAAGATGCCGGTGCCAAGCTTCTGAGCCTTCTTCAAGACAGGCTCGGCCAAGGTGACAGGCAGAAAGGCTGGGAATACGGCCTGCGGTATGGCGCCGGCTGCCCTCGCCTTGGCCAGATGATCGCGACCGAGACCGGCGAAGGCCTCGATCGCCGCCGAAATGCGTGACTTGTCCTCGCCGGCGAGAAAACCGTCGCGATCGAGCCCGGTTGCCGCCAGGATCTCCAGCGGTAGATAGAGCTGGCCGCGATGGCGGTGCAGCGGCATCAGGAGTAGCAGACCGGCAATCGCCTGCGCGACACCGGCATGGCCGGCGGCATCGGCCGAGCGCTTCGCCTCGTCGGCGGACAAGACCAGGCTCGCAAGCTGGATGAGGGCCGAAGCCGTCTCGCCGGCATAGCCTTCCAGACTGCTGCGGCTTTCCATGGGATCATCGTAGAGATCGAATATGCGCGCATCGATCATGTCGATCAGCGTCTGGCGCGGCAGGCGATACTCTTCAATCGCAGTGAGAAGTTCGGAAGCCAGCGGATTGGCCTCACTCGAGCCGTGGGACTGCCCTTCGAGGAGATCGCGCCAGTATTGCATCCGCACTTCACCTGGCAGCGGCTCATGTACAAGATCGCGTACGCGCGCCAGCTCCGCGTTGAAGGCATAGAGCGCGGCAAGTGCCGGGCGCTTATCCTCCGGGGCCAGCAGGCAGGCGAGATAGCGATCGCGATCGGTGTCGCGAAGCGTGGCGAGGCAGATGTCCCGGTTGCTCCGAGGCGCAGCTGGTGTTGTCATACGCTTGGATCCGAAGGTCAGACGGCGATCAGCGCCGCGGCCACGGCACGCGATTCGGAAAGCATGATGTTGAAGGTGCGCACCGCTGCCCCCGTGCTCATCGGGTCGGAGGAAATCTGCTTTCCACGCAGGGCGGCCTTCAGCTCGGCGGGAAGCGGTCGCAGCTCCATGCCGGTGCCGATGAGCAACACTTCGATCTCGGCGGCTTCATCGAGAACCTTCTGGAAGCGATCCGGCGTCAGCGCATCGCCCTGCAGCATGTCCCAGCCGTAGATGCCCGAAGGCAGGCACAACAGCGAACCGCGATGCGACATGTCGGCGAAGCGAAAGCCGCCATTGCCGTAAGCATCGATCGGTGCGCGTCCGGGGAAATGCGCGTTTCGGATTTCTATACCTTTAGCCACTGTATCACACCGCTGGTTTGCCTGACTGGATATCGCCGGCCGCGGGTCCATTGCTTTCGCCGCCGGTCTGGAACTTGTCCGGCCGCAGCTTGAACAGGATCAGCACGGGCGCCGCAATATAAATCGACGAAAAAGTGCCGACAGCGACGCCGAAAAGCAGAACGAAGGTGAAGGCACGGATCACCTCGCCGCCGAAGATGTAGAGGGCAAACAGCGCCAAAAGCGTCGTCGCCGATGTCAGAATGGTACGAGATAGTGTCTGATTGATGGAAGCATCGATCAAAATCGGCAGCGGCATCTGCGAATAGCGCTTCAGATTCTCGCGCATGCGATCATAGACAACAACCGTGTCGTTCAGCGAGTAGCCGACGATGGTGAGGATCGCGGCGATGCTCGTCATGTTGAATTCCATGCCTGATAGCACGAAGAGGCCGAGCGTCAGGATGACATCGTGTAGAGTCGCAATGATCGCGCCGACGGCAAATTGCCATTCGAACCGTACCCATATGTAGATCAGGATTGCCGCCAGGGCCGCAAGGACGGCAAGGGAAGCCGTAGTGGTGATCTCGCCCGATACGGCTGGACCGACCACTTCGACGCGGGCGAAATTGTAATCCTTGCCCAGCTCGTCCTGAACGAGCGAGACGGCGGATTGTTCGGCGTTTTCACCGCCCTCCTGAGCATGAACGCGAACCACTGCACCAAGACGATCGGCGAGCCGTTCGACGCGCACGTCGCCCGGAATGACGGCGTCAAGACGGGTTTGAATGTCGACGGGATCTGCAACGCCCTGTTTGGCCCGGACCTCGATGATCGATCCGCCGGCAAAATCGATGCCGAGGTGCATGCCGACCGTCGCGAAGGCAATGAGAGTGACGACCGAAAGAGCCGCAGAGACCGTAAAAGTATAGCGGCGGATGCCCATGAAGCGGATATTGGCATTGTCGAAAATGCCGCTGCGCACGCCAACAAGCAAAGTGCGCGGCTTGCGGCGCGAGATCCACATATTCACCAGCGACCGTGTGACGAAGCAGGAAGTGAAGAAGGTGGTGACGACACCCACCATCAACGTGGCGGCAAAGCCGCGCACCGCGCCGGTGCTTGCATAAAAGAGAATGGCCGCGACGATCAGAACCGTCAGATTGGCGTCGGCGACGGTCGCAGCTGCCCGGTTAAAGCCGTGGCGCAGCGCATCGACGAGAAGATGGGTCTTCTTCTCCTCTTCGCGCACGCGCTCGTAGATCAGCACAAGCGCATCGAGACCAATGCCGATAATGAGGACGATGGCAGCGACACCCGGCAGGGTGAGCGTAATGCCGAGCAGGCCCATGAGGGCCGCGACCATGATCATGTTGATGACGAGCGAGATGGTCGCGATGATGCCGAGCAGGCGGTAGAAGCCGATCATCAGGGCCGCAACGAAGACGGCGGCCGCAATGCAGGCAATCAGACCATAATGCGCCGTTTCGCCGCCAAGGCCCGGCTGAATGGTGCGCTCTTCGACCGTCGTCAGGGTTGCCGGCAGCGGACCGCTCTTGACCATGACGGTCAGATCCTGCGCGCCCTGGGCGGTGAAATCTCCGGGAACGTCGATCTCGCCTGTTGCGATGACCGTCTTCAGAGAGGCAGCGGAGATGACCTGATCGTCAAGCACGACGACGATGATCTTGCCGAGATTGCTGGCCGTCGATTGCGCGAAGCGGTGAGTTGCCTCCGGCGTCAGCTTGACGGAAACGGTGCCTTCGCCTTTCTGATTGTCAACGACCGCGACGGCATCGGAAAAATCGACGTTCGAGAGCAGTGGCTGCCGCTGTACGAGATAGCCAACGGGCGGATCATCTTCGGAAAACAGCACGTCGGATCCGGCCGGCGGCTGCTTGTCCATGGCGTCCTGAACCGACATCGACTGATCGATCAGGCGGAAGCTGAGCTTAGCGGGCTGGCCGAGAAGGTTTTTCAGCCGCTGCGCATCGGCAAGGTCGGGCACCTGAACGATGATACGATCGGATCCCTGCCGGCGGATCAGTGGTTCTCCAACACCGAGTTGCGCAATACGGGCATGAATGACCTTGATCGCGCGTGCGATCGCCGATGAGACATGGCTGTTGATATCCGCATCGGTGATATCGAGCGTCAGCGCACCATTGTCACCTTGAGACAGAACAACGGACGGCTGATCGGATCTCGCCGTCAGCGGCCGCAATGCTGTCAAAGCAGCCTGAACCTGCGAGGGATCGCCGATGCGAAGCTGGATTTTTCGGCCGGTGCCGGTGAGGCCCGAATAGGCGACATTGACGGTGCGCAACCGGGTGGCGATATCGCCGACAATGCTTTCCAGGCGATCCTTCTCGACGTCACCCCGTTCGATCTTAAGCAGCAGATGCGATCCGCCGCGAAGATCAAGGCCAAGCTCGATCTTTCGATGTGCCCACCATGCTGGAAACGATGAAAGCGAGCGCTCACCAAGCAGGTTGGGAGCGGCCAGAAGCACGCTCAAGAGAACGACGAACCAGATCAGGGCGGTCTTCCACCAGGAGACGTGCAGCATCGCTCTCTCGAATTAGGGCTTCCCTACCGCGCCCTCCCTTTCGACGGAAAATGCAAAGGGCGCAGTAACACCTTGAATTTGTGCACAGTCCTTCAAGAAAGTCGATCTCGAATTTCGAAGATGCGCAGCGGCGGCAGGCGCCGCCTCTCGGGAGGAGCCTTACGCGGCGTCCGCCTTGACGGGTTCGCCCTTGACGCGAACCTCGGAAATGGCGCTGCGGACAACGCGGATGCGCACGCCTTCAGCGATCTCGACTTCCAGTTCCTTTTCGTCGATGACCTTGGTGACCTTGCCGACGATGCCGCTGGTGACGATCTGATCGCCGCGGCGGATGTTCTTCAGGATCTCGTCACGCTTCTTCGCCTGCGCGCGCTGCGGACGGATGAGGAGGAAATACCAAACGACCATCAGCGGCACAAACAGGATGATCATTTCAAAGCCGGAACCGCCGAAGGCACTCGCGGCCGAATCTGTCGCGCTCTGCGCATATGCGTTGGTGATAAACATCGAGAACTCCCTTGAATTCCGAGCGGGAACGGGCCCCGCGTCAGGTGGCCGGAATATAGTTACGCGTATGGCGAATGCAACAAAAACAGCCGTCAACCGTACCGTTTTCCCGGTCTGTTAGCCTTTCAGCCCCTAAAGGAGCATGATACCCGGCAAGACAGCGCGCGCATTTTACGACTTTCTTGTTCAATATTCAGGAGGAAACGGTGACTGAAGACCAAAACGCCCTGATCCTTGCCGAAGTCCGTCGCCTTGCCGATGCTGTCGAACGTCTGGCCGGACCCGCCCCGGCCGTCAATGACTGGAGTGCCGCCGATTGCTTCGTCTGGGCCCCTGCCCGACTTCATCTGCAACCGGTGCCACGGCCGAACCGTGTGGCGCTGACCCTCATCCGCGGCGTCGATCACGTGCGCGACATTCTGCACGAGAACACGCTTCGTTTTGCCGAAGGTTTCGCCGCCAACAACGTGCTGCTCTGGGGCGCGCGCGGCATGGGTAAATCCTCGCTGGTCAAGGCGGTGCACGAAGACGTGCGTCGGGCGACCGGTGTGTCGCTGAAGCTCATCGAAGTGCATCGCGAGGATATTTCCTCGCTGCCGGTGCTGCTCGATATATTGAAGGCAACGCCGCATCGCATCATCATCTTCTGCGACGATCTCTCCTTCGATCATGACGATACCGCCTATAAGTCGCTCAAGGCGGCGCTGGACGGCGGGGTCGAGGGACGACCGGACAACGTGCTGTTTTATGCCACATCCAACCGTCGCCACCTGCTGCCGCGCCATATGATGGAAAACGAGCAATCGACCGCGATCAATCCCTCGGAAGCCGTTGAGGAAAAGGTATCGCTCTCCGATCGCTTCGGCCTCTGGCTCGGCTTCCACAAGTGTAGCCAGGAAGATTATCTGCAGATGATCGACGCCTATGCCGATCACTTCAAGCTTGATCTCGATCGCGCCCAGATGCATCACGAAGCCTTGGAATGGGCAACGACCCGCGGCGCCCGTTCCGGCCGTGTCGCCTGGCAATATATCCAGGATCTCGCCGGCCGGCTGCGCATCGTGCTGGAGCGTGATTGATCTTCGATCGACAACGCCATGAACGACAAAAAGCCCGGCTGTGACCGGGCTTTTTGCAGAGTCCTTGAGACGCACTACCTATTCAAGGAACGTCATTGGGTTGACCGGAGCCGAATTCTTGCGGACTTCGAAGTGCAGCTGCGGCTGGCTGACATTGCCGCTCATGCCCGACGTCGCGAGCGTCTGACCACGCTGGACCTTCTGGCCGCGAGTGACGCTGAGTGCGTCCGCATGACCGTAGACCGTGACGGTACCGTCGTCGTGGCGGACGAGAACCGTGTTGCCGAGTTCCTTCAGGCCATTGCCGGCATAGATGACGACGCCGTTTTCGGCCGCCTTGATCGGCGTGCCCTCGGGAACGGAGATGTCGATGCCGTCGTTGCGGCTGCCGTTGACGTTGGCGCCATAGCCGGCGACGACAGCGCCGCGAACCGGCCAGCGATATTTGCCAATACCGGTCGCCTCGGGCGCATCGGCCTGCGCATCCGACTTTGCGGCATCGTTAATGGACTGGCTCGGCGAAGCGGAGGCAACTTCCTTCGGCTTGGCAGGGGCATCAGCTGCCGCGTCGGCATGAGCAACCGCCTTGGGTGCCTGCTTGGCGATCGGGTCTGCGGCGGCCTGCTTCGGCTCCACAGGCAACGCGCCCGGCTTGGCGGATGCCTTCTGAGGCTCTATCGAGGCAGTCTTGACCGGGTCTGCAGCAGCGACGGAACCGCGTGGCAACGCGAGTGCCTGCCCGATGCGAATGCTATCGCCGGCCTGCATGTTGTTCGCACGCTTCAGTTCAGCGACGCTCACGCCGCTTTCCTTGGCGATTCTTGCCAGCGAGTCACCCGGCTTGACGACATAGGTGCCCTTCGGCGTCGGCCCCTTGCCATTACCGGCCGCGAGCTTATTGGGGTCAGCGAGGCCAGCTTGGGACTTGCCGCGCATCTGGTTGCCGGAGGGCAATGCGAGCGCTTCCTGCTGCGGCGCCTTGGCAGGACCAGGCATCTTGCCGCCCTTGGAAAGATCAGTCGCTTCAGCGGCCATCTTGGCCGGGCCTGAAACACCTGCCCCATTCATCGTCGGTATGACGATCTGCTGGCCGGGCTGCGCGGCAGCGCCATTGCGCAGGCCATTCGCACGCAGAATTTCCTTTTCCGGAACGCCATAGCGGCGCGACAACAGAGCAATATTTTCACCCTGATGCAGCGTCACGCTCGGAGCATTGACCGTGGTCCAGCCGGGAGACATCTGCTGCGCGGCGGCAGTCTTGATCGTGCCCGTCGACATGGTGTCGGGAGCAAGTGCCGGCGCGGCGCGCGAGCCGTTATTGCTGCGAGATGCGGGGAACGGCTGCGCCATTGCCTCAGATTCCGCCTGCGGCATCCGACGAGAATTGCTGGCGGAAGCACTCGGAGGAGCGAGATCGGTGCGCTGAATTGCGACGGGAGCGGTCGAAGCCCGTGCGCTGGAATAGGACGGGTTATAGCGAGCCGGCGAGTTGGGATAGGGTTGCGATACCGGCGCACTCTGCTGCGAATAATCCTGCTGGCCGTAACCGCCTGCTTGAGCAACGTCTGCGCGCGGTACGGGATCACCGTTCGGACCGTTCAGGCTGCGACGATTGATCGAGCCGGTCGTTACATTGTCCGTTTTATTGAAGAGACCACTGAAACGGGTCGTGTCCGAACTACAAGCTGTGGCCGTACTCGCCAGAAGAATGGCCACAAGGACCTTCCCTGCCGATTTGCTGACGTTTGAAGAAAGACTGAAACCCATGACTCGACCCACTTAAGACGCAACCGATTATGGGTCGATTAAAGCGCGTTAATCTTACCATGCGGTTAAAGCACTGGTGCGGCATGTGTTTTTTTGAGGAATTGCTAACCATAGAGAATGAAACGGCACCAATGCGCCCGTTTCATAGGGGCATCAGCCCGAATTGAGCCTCAAAGATAGGAGGCGAGCATCGGCACGATGGGCTGATAGGGAACGTCGAACAATTCTTCGCGCTCGAATCGGCTTCCCGTCTTCGTCAGTCGCACCAAGCGACATGTGCGCTCATCAATAATAAGCGGGGCTATCATCGAACCGCCGGACACGAGCTGTTCGGCATAAAAGCGCGGCATTGTCGTGAAAGCTGCCGTCACCAGGATGCGATCGAAGGTGCCCTCGCCCGGCAGACCGGCGCTGCCATCCGCCTGACGGATGATGACATTGCGCAGCCCAAGCGTATCCATGCGCTGCTGCGCCGATGTCGTCAGCGTCTTGTAGCGATCGACGGTCAGCACGCGCTCGACGATTCGTCCCATAACAGCCGCAGTGAAACCGCTTCCCGTGCCGATCTCGAGAACGCGATGGCCAGGCTTGATCTTCAAGCCATGGAGAATACGCACCACAAGATCGATGCCTTCCATGAAGGCACCGCAATCGATCGGAATCGTGCGGCTGGAATAGGCATCATCGGCAAATTGCGCCGGCACGAAAGGCAGGCGCGGCGTCTGCTCGACCGCCGTCATCAGATCGATGTCCAATATGCCTTCCGCCCGCAGCCGCAACACCACGGCCGCAAAGCCTTCCTTTTCCACCAAACGAGGTGTCAATCCGCTACTCCATACCGAGCGCCCGCGCCACGCGGTCTTGCGCTGAATAATCCGTCAGATCGAGTTTCAAAGGCGTTACCGAAATACGATTTTGTTTCAACGCCTGAATATCGGTCCCTGGACGGAAGATGCCGCTCCGCTCACCGAAGCGAAGCCAATAGTAAGGGAAGCCGCGGCCATCGGCCCGCTCCTCGACCTGCACGTTGAAGGCAAGATTGCCCTGTGCGGTCACTTCCGCTCCGTCGACCTCTTCGGGGCGGCAATTCGGAAAATTCAGATTGAGGAAGGTCCCGTCAGACAGATCGACGTTCATGAGCTTGTTAAGCAAAGCCGGAGCATGTGCTTCTGCCACTTCCCAGGGCACAACGCGCGCGCCGTTTTCATAGAGATAGGCCTGGCTCAAAGCAAAGGAGCGCACGCCTTGCAGCGTGCCCTCGATGGCACCGGCGATGGTGCCGGAATAGGTGACGTCGTCAGCGACATTCGATCCGGAATTGACGCCGGAGAGCACGAGATCCGGCTTGATATCCAGAACCTTGCGGATCGCCATGATGACGCAATCGGTCGGCGTTCCCCGCAACGCATAATGCCTGTCGGAAACCTTGCGCATGCGCAACGGCTCGGAAAGGCTCAATGAGTGAGCAAGGCCGCTCTGATCCGTCTCGGGCGCAACGACCCAGACATCGTCAGACAGCGTGAGGGCGATGCGCTCTAATGCCGCCAGACCTTCGGCGTGAATGCCGTCATCATTGGTCAAAAGAATACGCATCGCCCCACCACCTGATTATGCTGCTTTTTCGATCCTCTTCAGACCACCCATATATGGCAGGAGTACGCCGGGGATAGTGACCGAGCCGTCAGCATTGAGATAATTCTCAAGCACGGCGATCAGGCAGCGGCCCACGGCCGTTCCCGAGCCGTTCAGTGTGTGAACGAACTTGGTGTTCTTGTCGTCCTTACCGCGATAGCGCGCATTCATGCGTCGGGCCTGGAAATCACCACAGACGGAGCAAGAGGAAATCTCTCGATAAGTATCCTGCCCCGGCAGCCAGACTTCGAGATCATAGGTCTTGCGCGCGCCGAAGCCCATGTCGCCGGTCGAAAGCGTCATGACGCGGTAATGCAGGCCGAGGCGCTTCAGCACTTCTTCCGCGCAAGCCGTCATCCGCTCATGCTCGGCAATGGAGCTTTCGGCGTCGGTGATCGACACCAGCTCGCATTTCCAGAACTGATGCTGGCGCAGCATGCCGCGCGTATCGCGACCGGCCGAGCCTGCTTCCGAACGGAAGGACGGCGTGAGTGCGGTGAAGCGCAGTGGCAGCTTCTCCTGATCGAGAATTTCGCCGGAGACGAGATTGGTCAGCGATACCTCAGCCGTCGGGATCAGCCAGCGACCGTCCGTGGTCTTGAACGAATCTTCTGCGAATTTCGGCAGTTGACCTGTTCCGAACATCGTCTCGTCGCGTACCATCAGCGGCGCGCTAACTTCGGTATAGCCGTGCTCGCTGGTGTGCAGATCGAGCATGAACTGACCGAGTGCGCGTTCAAGGCGAGCAAGCTGCGAGGTCAGCACCGTGAAGCGCGAGCCGGACAGTTTTGCCGCGCGTTCGAAATCCATGTAGCCGAGTTCTTCGCCAATCTCGAAATGCTCTTTCGGCTGATGGTTCCAGGTCGGCTTGGCGCCCCAGACATGCTTGACGACATTGTCGTGCTCGTCCTTGCCGACGGGCACGTCTTCGAGCGGTATGTTCGGAATGCGTGACAGCGCATCATTGAGCTCGGCCGTCAGCGTGCGCTCTTCTTCCTCCGCAGCCGGAAGCGACAGCTTGAGGTCGGCAACCTCGGCCTTCAGCTTCTCGGCAAGCTCGCTGTTTTTCTGTGCCATCGCCGCACCGATCTCCTTGGAGGCGGCGTTGCGGCGGGATTGCATATCCTGGACGGACTGAATGACAGATCGGCGCTTCTCGTCGAGCGCTATGAGGCTTTGCGACAGAGGCTCCGCACCGCGCTTGGCAAGCGCTGCATCAAAAGCCTCGGCATTCTCACGAATCCATCTGATATCAAGCATCTTCGTTCCAGGTCGTTTGACATAAGTACAGCTCCGACCGAGGCTTCGGTCGGAGGTCGAACCGGCAAATACCTGAGAAACGAGGCGAAGGCCTCCCCGCCTGGACGTTAATCCGTCTTGGCGATATCGGAACTTCCGCCACTCTCTTCGAGCGCTTGCCGGGTACGCTGGCGTTCTACGAGTCGCGCCGCGTAGATGGAAATCTCGTAGAGAAGGATTGTCGGCAGTGCAAGGCCGATCTGGGACATCGGGTCCGGCGGCGTCAGCACAGCAGCGACGATGAAGGCGAAAACAATGGCAAACTTGCGCTTTTCCGCGAGCCAGGCCGACGTCAGCAAGCCGACACGTGCCAGCAGCGTGGTAATGACGGGAAGCTGGAAGACGAGCCCGAAAGAGAAGACCAGCGTCATGATGAGGCTCAGATATTCCGAGACCTTCGGCATCAGCGCAATGCCGATCTGACCGTCGCCACCCGTCTGCTGCATCTTCAGGAAGAACCACATCACCATGGGCGTAAAGAAGAAATAGACGAGCGCAGCGCCCATCAGGAACAAAACTGGCGAAGCGATCAAAAACGGCAGAAAGGCATTGCGCTCGTTCTTATAGAGGCCGGGCGCGACGAACTTGTAGATCTGCGAAGCGATGATCGGGAAGGAAATTACCAAGGCGCCGAACATGGCGACCTTCACCTGGGTGAAGAAGAACTCCTGTGGCGCGGTGTAGATCAGTTCTGACTTCGCCAGATCGAGATGAGCCCATTCGACGGCCCATTTATAAGGATAGACCAGATAGTTGAAGAGATGCTTCGCCACTGCGAAACAGCCAATGAAGGCAATGAAAAAAGCCACGAGCGACCAGATGAGCCGTGTGCGCAATTCCATAAGGTGTTCGATAAGCGGTTGCGGCTTATCGTCGATGTCACCCGTCATGCCTGGTCCTTCTTCTTGGGCGTTTTAGGCGTCGCCTTGCTGGCTGTAGCAGTCGGACGCTTCCTGGGAGCTGGGGGCGTCTTCTCTACGGCAGCAGCGACCGCGACCTTGCGCGGGGCTCGCTTTGGTTTTTCCGTGACGACGGGCGTCTGGACGGCGGCAGCCGCAACATCCTCGGTCTTCGCCGGGGCTTTAGCGCGAGGTTTACGAGCGGCCTTCGGCTTCTGTACTGCGTCATTCACAGCGGCCACCGGCTGAGGGACGACCGCTGCCACCGCCTCTGGAGCCGCCGCTGGCGACGGATCGCTCGAAACGGCAGGCATTGTGGACGTAGCCGCAAGTGCTTCCGGCAGGCCGGACGTCACACCCGGAACCGGCTCGGACGGCAATGGTGTCGCGGCCGGGGCCGCTTTGTCCGGTGTTGCCGCACGCTGCAGATCAGCCTTTATCTCATTGCCCATTTCGCGCAGCGGGTTCATGGCTTCCCGCAACGAATTGACCGGATTGAGCTTCTGCGCATCGGCGATCGTCTGGCGCACATCATCCAGATCCGCCTCGCGCATGGCTTCGTCGAACTGAGCGCGGAATTCGCCAGCGACCTTCCTGGCCCGCGCCGTCATCTTACCGATGGTCCGCAATGTCGACGGCAACTCCTTGGGGCCGATCACCACCAAGGCCACGACGCCAATAACCACCAGCTCGGACCAGCCTATATCGAACATGCAAAGGCTCCTGGGCTAACGGCAAGCCTTTCAGCTTGCGCCTGCCCGACATGATTACTTCGTTTCGTCAGCCTTGTGCTCGACCGTACGGGACGCCGTCGACGCGGATGTCGACGTATCTTCGTCGTCGTTCATGCCCTTCTTGAAGCTCTTGATGCCCTTGGCGACATCACCCATCAGCTCCGGGATCTTTCCACGGCCGAACAACAACAGCGCGATGGCCAGGACGATGAGCCAGTGCCATATGCTTAGAGAACCCATTGCTTTAACTCCCAATTACAGTGTCTTTTCGATGTAAGACGTTTGCGGATGTTTTTCAAACACCAAAATGCAATGCATCCACGCATATCGGGATGACAAGCGCCGATGCGGGCAATCAAGCGTCTCCAAGCCGAGAGGATGATTGTTATATTCGCACCCGCTGATGGCGAAAGAGAGACTTTGCCGGCAGTTTCGCGAAAATCCGCAGATAGGGTTGCAACCCCTTGAACGAGCCGGCCAACGCTCAATCGCTGGAGCTTGCGCCGCTCGGCGGCAGGATGCCGAGTTCCTCCAGATCCATCTGCGTGATTGGATCTTCGTCTTCGGTCAACTCGTCGCTCATCAACGGCGAGGGAATGTTGAAATTGGCCGGAATCCGGCCTGACAACAACCCCGCCCCCTTCAACTCTTCGAGACCGGGCAGATCGCGCAGCTCTTCGAGACCGAAATGATCGAGGAAATCGCGCGTCGTGCCAAGGGTCACCGGTCGCCCCGGCGTGCGGCGACGGCCACGGAAGCGGACCCAACCAGACTCCATAAGAACGTCAAGCGTGCCCTTGGAGGTCTGCACGCCTCTGATATCCTCGATCTCGGCGCGTGTGACAGGCTGATGGTACGCGATAATGGCCAGCACCTCCAGTGCCGCACGCGACAGCTTGCGCACCTCGCTCTCGTCACGCCGGATCACGAAGGAGAGATCCGCGGCCGTGCGAAAGGCCCAGGCGCCATCCACCTGCACGAGATTGACGCCGCGCATCGCGTAATCGGCCTTGAGTTTCTGCATGATGGCGGGAATATCGACCCCACGCGCCACGCGCTCCGCAATGAAGGCCTCGGAAACCGGCTGCGCTGAGGCGAAGACCAGCGCTTCGGCGATCCGCTCGGCCTCGCTCAGCCGACGATCGTCTACATCGGGCGTCTCCGCCTCGTGCTCTACATGCTGCTCGTCGTCCGGTTCAGTCATGCACTTTCCTGCCCTATTCCGCTGCTTCCAGTGACGAATGCTTCGGCCCGCGCCGCATGTAAAGCGGCTGAAACGCGCCTTCCTGGCGAATTTCCAGCTGCCCTTCGCGCACCAGCTCCAGCGATGCCGCAAAGGCGCTGGCGATCGCCGTCACCCGCTCGCTTGAAGTCGTCATGTAGCTCAGCAGGTAATGTTCAAGGGCCGTCCAGTCGGTGATTTCGCCGATCATCCGGTCCAGAATAACGCGGGCATCGGCCAGCGACCAGACACGGCGCTTCTCGATCGTCACCTGGGTCACGGCCTGACGCTGACGCAGGCTCGCATAGGCGGTGAGCAGATCATAGAGGCTGGCGTCGAAGGCGGATTGGCGTCGATCCGGAATATGTTCCGGCGCGCCGCGCGCGAAGATATCGCGGCCGAGGCGGTTGCGATTGACAAGATCGGTAGCAGCATCGCGCATGGCTTCCAGCCGCTTCAGGCGGAAGGCGAGCGTCGCCGCCATCTCCTCGCCGGTCGGTCCGTCTTCCTTGCTCTGCTGCGGGATCAGCAGCTTGGATTTCAGATAGGCGAGCCAAGCGGCCATGACGAGATAATCGGCCGCAAGCTCGATGCGGATACGCCGCGCACTCTCGATGAACTGAAGATACTGTTCGGCCAGCGCCAGAACGGAGATACGGGACAGATCGACCTTCTGGTTGCGCGCCAGATGCAGCAGCAGATCAAGCGGTCCTTCAAAGCCGGCGAGGTCGACGACAAGCGACGGCTCGTGCGAGCCGCGCTGTGTCTCACCCTCCTGCCAGAGCTTGTCCATCGGCGTTGCCGCCTGCTGAAGCTTGTCCGTGCTGCCGCTCACTCTGTCACCCGCCCGTTCCTCGAAGTCCGGTTTTACGCCACTGCGAACATCGCGTCGAATTCCGCCCGAATAGAGGCTTCATCGGCGCCATCATTTCTGCCAAATGCCACTTCGACCGCCTTGGCCCGTTTCAGCGACGCCCCTGCCAAAGCAGGAACATTGCGAACAACTTGCTGCATTTCGTCCATGACGCCATTGCAATGCAGCACGATATCGCATCCGCCCGCAATAATATTTGCTGCACGTTCGCCGATCGTGCCTTTCAGCGCATTCATCGAGGTATCGTCCGACAGGAGCAGGCCCCTGAAGCCGATATGCCCGCGGATGATCTCCTCGATCACCTTGCGCGACGTCGTGGCCGGGTTTTCCGGATCGATATCGGTAAAGACGACATGGCAGGTCATCGCCATGAGTTCGTCCTTCATTGCAACGAAGGGAGCGAAATCATGCGCCTCCAGCTCCGTGCGCGGTACCGAGACCACAGGCAACTCGTGATGCGAATCCGCAAAACCGCGGCCATGGCCGGGCATGTGCTTCATCACGGGCAGCATACCGCCGGCTTTCAGACCTTCCGCAGCCGCGCGTCCCATTTCCGTCACCGTCACCGGATCGGAGCCATAGGCGCGATTGCCGATGACGTTGCTCGATCCCTCCACAGGCACGTCAAGCACCGGCAGGCAATCGGCATTGATGCCGAATTTCAGCAGATCGAAGGCATGGAGCCGCGACATCAGCCATGCAGCACGGAGGCCTCGTTCGCGATCCTGGCGATAGATATCGCCGAGTGCCTGCCCCGAGGGATAATGCGGCAGGATCGGCGGGCGAATGCGCTGCACCCTGCCGCCTTCCTGGTCGATGAAAACCGGAGCGTCGCGTCCGACGCTATCGCGCAGAGACGCAACGAGATCGGCGATCTGTGCCGGTTCGGAAATATTGCGTCCGAACAGGATAAAGCCCCATGGCTGCTCCCCCTTATAGAAGGATCGCTCTTCGGGCGTGATGGTGTGGCCGCTACAGCCGAGGATCATGGATTTCGATTCGGTCATATCCGAATCATAAGGCTTGCGCTGGGAAATGCGAGTGAGGTCAAGCTGGGATACACAGGAACAACCGTCTTCGGCAGGCTATTTGGGCGGTATACGATAGACGACTGAGCGGTATTTAGGATTTGACCTGCACTCCCTCACCTCGCCGCCATAGGCTTCGGCTATCCGTCTGCTGGCGATGTTCTCCTCCGCGACGGGGTATACGAAATATCGGATAGAAAAGCTCGCACTTGCCCATCCGATGATCGCGCCGATCAATTCGCGGCCGAATCCCAGGCCTTGCGCTTCGCTGCGAAGCCAAATTCCAAGCTCCGGCGTGTCGGTCAGCGCGGCATGCATACCGATAACGCCCAGAAAGCGATCGTCACTCCTGTAGCGGGCTGTGAAGTGCAATTCCGAGCCGTCTTCAATTGCCTTCAGCCACCCCCGCCAAACATCCGCAAAAGCCGCTTCAGTCTCAGGCGGATGCCAAGCCATGAAACGCGTGATGCCAGGCGATATGTTGGCGAAGATCTCCGGGGCGTCCTCAGGAACAAACGGCCTGATGGACGTTCGACGCGTCGATAGCTGTAGATGCCGCATCGTTCACCATGTCCCGCGCTTAGCGCATCAAAAATAAATCCGCCCGCAGATTGATCTCTGCGGGCGGATTTTTCAACTCTATCGAACACCCAGGCTGAAAGCCTAACTCGATTACTTCGAGATCAGGCAGGTGCCGCCGGCTGCGCGATAGCGGGTGCAGATGGCCGCGGCCTCATCCTTCGAGCCGGCGACGACGCGGACGCGATAGTAGGTGCCTTTGCCGGCGATATCCGCCTTGCGGATCTCCAGCGGATGGTTACCGATGACGCTAGCGAACTTGACCTTGAGGTTTGCCTGCGACTTCTGCGCGTCGGCTTCGGTCGGCAGGGATGCGATCTGCACGCCGTAAGCGCCGCCGCCCGCGGCAGAGGTCGCAGCCGGGGCTGCCGCCGGGCTAGCCGATGCGACCTGCTTCGGCTGAGCCTTGGGCTGAGCTTGTGCTTGAGCTTCCTGGGTCGGAGCAGCCGTATTGGCCTTGGCGGCGGGCTCCGGACGTGCCGTCGGGACCGGGTTCGTCTTGACGACGCGGATCGGCGTGCTCTCAGCGCTGGCAGCATCGGTATTATCCGACTGGGCCGCTGCCGGGGCATTTGCCGGAGACGGGCGCGAACTTGTAGATGCGACCTGATTGTTCGCCGGCTTGGCCGCTGGCGCTGCCGTATCGGCAACCGGCTCGTCGCGCGGCACCAGCGAGCCATCAGGCTTGACGATCATCGTGCGCACCTTGCGCGGCGAGACCGACGGCACCTGATCGTCGTTGTTGGCGGCGACGTTGGTGTTTCCACCATTCTGGTTCGGCAGCAGGCGCGGATCTTCGGTTTCACCGACCGGCGTCGACGTCACCTGATCGCCATCGCTGTCGTCAGGCGATACCGCCTCAGGGATCAGCGTCTTCTGGACGACATCAACCGGCTGCTCGTTGGAGGAGACAAGCTCCTTCTGCTTCGGCGCCGCCGTACTATCGCCAGCGACGCGATCGTAGACGGCTTTGTCCTGATTCGGAACGACGGTGCCACCCGGATTTTCCGGAGCGACCTTGATCGGATCGCTATCGGCCGCAATCACGCGCGGCTCTCCGGAGAAGCTGGAGATCGGCGCGCCGTGACGGACCCAGCTGTAGGCGCCATAGGCACCGACGCCAAGAACAACGATGACGGCTGCAGTCGTGACCATGCCGCGCACGGAGCGGACTGGGCGACGGTTGGCCGCGGGGTTCAACGTCATCCTGGCGACGTTCTCGACAGGCGTAGCCGCCTCGCGATAGCTGCGGCGGAAGTCTTCTTCCAGCGCACGCTCGAACTCGTCGAACTCCTCGATCGGCTGCTTTGCGACGGGCGCAGCAGGCTGGGCTGCCGCATTTTTGGACCAGGAAGCGGCGGCGGCAGCACCGCCAAGTGCGGCGGCAACGGCCGGCTTGATCGGCTCGGGTGCGGCTTCCTTGGCAGGCGTACCGAGCAGGCTCGCCATTTCCGAATCGAGATCGAAATCAAATTCCGGCGGAACAGCGATCGGCTCCTCCGGCTCGATCGCCGGCAGATGAGGAACGTGCGAACCCTCGAAGGTCTCGACACGATCCTCCGTCTCGGAGATTTCCGTGGGATCGAACGGCAGAGGCTGGTCGGCCTCAAATACGGGCGCTGCCGTGGTTGCGGCATGAGCAACATTTGCGGCAGGTGCAGCCGGCGCCGGTGCGGGTCGCATCGGCTGCGGCGCTGCGGCGGCAATCACCGGAGCGGCGGGGCCTGGAGCGACCGGCGTTGCGCGGGAAAGGATCGGCTCTGCGATCGGAGCGGCCGGAGCCGGCTGATGAGCAGCGGGAGACTTTTCGGCTTCAGCGAAATCGAGGCCGGCAAGTTCCATTTCGATATCGGCCAAATCGAATTCAAAGTCCTGACCGGCAAAAGGATCCTCCGCACCGAAGGTAATCGGCTTCGGCTCTTCATGCCGTGCGGCTGCCACGGGAGCGGCGGACAACTCTGCAGGCTCGGAAAACGACGCACTGAAATTGCCGAAATCCGGCTCTTCCTTCGCTGCAGGCGCATTGGCTCTGGATGGAACCGGATAGCGATTCACATCGGCCAGCAGAGCGTCGATCTCGGCGGAAAGCGCGGCCGGATCGGCCTTCGCGACTTTTGGCGGCGCTGGTGCCTGGAAGACGGTCGCAGCTGGCTGGGATGCAGCAGGCTGCGAGACGGCTTCCGGAGCGCGCGGAGGCTCGACAGGATCAAACGCCTCGAAATGAAGGGCATCATCGAACAGCGCTTCGTCAGACGTGGCTTTCGGCGCCGGCTGAGCAACAGCAGGCGCGACCGGCGGCGTGAACTGCTCACGCGAGGCGACGGGCGTTGCCAGGGCAAAGTTGGCAAGCGGCAACCGTATGGTGGCGGCAGCGGATTGCGGCGTCGGCTTCGGCACTGGCGCAGCCGCCTGCGGCTCGACAGGCGCGGCCTTCGGCGCTGGCTGCAGAACCGGCGCGATCGACATTTCCAGCTCGTCGATCAGATCGCGAGCGCCGATCGTCGGCTTCACCGGAGCCACAGGCTGCGGCGCAAGTTCTTCGAACTTCGGCTCTTCAAACTTGGGCTCGGCCTGCACCGGCTCAGCGGAGAGCGCAACGTCTTCATGGCTCGGCGGTGACACCTGCTCGACCGGAGCGGCGATGTCATTTGCCGGACTCATTCGCGGCGTATCGTAACGTTCGAATTCGCGAAGAAGCTCGTCTTCCAGGTTGAAGGCCGGCTCCTGCCGTTGAGCCGCAGGAGTTGCCTGAGCAGCGGGGCGCGGCTCAAAACCCACGATACGAGCGAGTTCTGCGAGCGGATCATCATCCGCAAAGAACTCGTCGTTTCCGCTTGCGCGATACGCCAACTGTTTTTCTGCCATCACCCGTTCCACTCGCAAACACTACAGTTAATGCCAGCGCAATGTGGGTAAATGGTGACGTTTATCGCATTTCGTCCGGTGCTGCGGTCCCAGTTATACCAAGACCCGACTTCAAAACCGACGCGACAGCGTACACCAGCCCAAGTCTGGCAATGCTCAATTCTCGGTTCTTATCGTTAACAAAACGTAATTCCGGTAAATCTTTACCTTTATTCCAGTGTCCATGGAAGGAACTGGCCAGATCGTAAAGATAAAAAGCGATGCGATGCGGCTCCTGCGACTGTGCTGCAGCTTCGATGATTCGCGGGAATTCCGCAATCTTCGCAACCAGCTGCAATTCAGCCGGATCGGAGATCGCGCCAATGACAGCTTTCGACAGATCAAGCGAGGCGATGTCGAGATCCGGGAAGGCTTCCTTGGCCTGACGGAACACGGACATGCAGCGGGCATGCGCATATTGCACGTAGAAGACCGGATTGTCCTTCGACTGCTCTGTAACCTTGGCGAAATCGAAATCCAGAGGCTCGGAATTCTTCCGGTAAAGCATCATGAAGCGCACCGAATCGCGACCAACTTCATCGACGACTTCGCGCAGCGTGACGAAATCGCCTGAGCGCTTCGACATCTTCACCGGCTCGCCGTTGCGGTAGAGCTTGACGAGCTGGCATAGCAGCACCGTCAGCTTCGCAGCACCGTCGGAAACGCCGCGGGCGACCGCTTCCAGCCGCTTGACGTAGCCGCCATGGTCGGCGCCGAGGATATAGATCATCTCGTTGAAGCCGCGGTCGAACTTGTTCTTGAAGTAAGCAACGTCGGCAGCAAAATACGTATAGGAGCCGTCCGACTTGATCAGCGGGCGGTCTATATCGTCGCCCACTTCCGTCGAGCGGAAGAGCGTCTGCTCGCGATCCTCCCAATCTTCCGGCAGCTGTCCCTTCGGTGGCGGCAGCGCGCCCTTGTAGACATAGCCCTTGAAGGTCAGGTCATTGATCGCGGTGCGGATCAGTGCCGCGCCATTGGCATGCAGGGTGCGTTCGGAGAAGAAGACGTCGTGATGAACGTTCAGCGCCTCCAGATCTTCCCTGATCATAGCCATCATCGCATCGATAGCCCGATCCTTGACGATCGGAAGCCACTGCTCTTCCGGCATGCCCCGCAGCTTGGTGCCGAATTCCTTGGCCAGCGCCTCCCCGACCGGAACGAGGTAATCGCCGGGATAGAGGCCAGCCGGAATTTCGCCGACCTGCTCGCCGAGCGCCTCGCGATAGCGGATGAAGACGGAGCGCGCCAGCACATCGATCTGGGAGCCGGCATCGTTGATGTAATATTCCTTGGTCACCTCATAGCCGGAGAAGGCCAACAGGTTTGCCAGCGCATCGCCGACCACGGCGCCGCGGCAGTGACCGACATGCATCGGTCCGGTCGGATTGGCCGAAACATATTCGACATTGACCTTCTGCCCCGCGCCGAGCTTGGAGCGGCCGAACTTCTCGCCCTCGGAGATCATGGTTGCC
This sequence comes from Rhizobium sp. ERR 942, assembly GCF_007828395.1. Classification (NCBI taxonomy): domain Bacteria; kingdom Pseudomonadati; phylum Pseudomonadota; class Alphaproteobacteria; order Hyphomicrobiales; family Rhizobiaceae; genus Rhizobium; species Rhizobium sp. ERR 942. The sequence continues at coordinate 684,964 of NZ_VIUA01000003.1, read as the reverse complement.
AGCAGCCGCTGCCAGTAGCCGACCGAGAGGCGGATATTGATGAAGCCCGGACCTGCGACCGAAACCTCGGCGACGTCGGCATCTTCCTTCAGCTTGGCGACGATGATTTCGGCAAGCGCACGCGGATTCGTGCCCAGCGGCTTGGAGAGAACCATGGCAGCATTGGTGGCGACATCACCGTGGCTGGCATCCCGCGGCGGCTCTACGCCGATACGACCGAAGTCGAGCTCAGATCGCTTTTCTCGCACAATATCAATTTGTTCGAGAGCGTTCTTAATTCTTACTTCGAAGTCGGTGAAAAGGTTCATCATATCGTCCACGCATGAGCTTCGCGAGCCGCTATCGGCCCGACGCCGCCGCTGCCTACCGCAAATCGGGAGTCTGGTCAAACAGGCGCTTGTGGGCGCTGATGGCGTAGGTGTCCGTCATGCCGGCGAGATAGTCGCCGACATGCCTTGCCTTGGGGGCGATCGCCAGGCCCGCAATATGATCGACCCAGTAATGGCTCTGCATCTCCCTGGGATTTTCCATATAGGCGCCGAAAAGGTCCGTGACAATCTGCGCCGCGCCGGCACGGATGCGCATGATGTCCGGATGACGGTAGATACGCTTGAACAGCATCTGTTTGATCAGCTTGTCGGTTTCGGCCATCTCAGGCGAGAAGGTCGCGATGATCCGTCCGGCAGCACGGATGTCGGCGACATTGCCCGGCTTGATTTCGGCGAGCGCCTGCTGTGAAACGGCGATCACGTCCTCGACCATGCGGGTGATCTGCCGGCGCATGATCTCGTTCGTGAAGCGGCTCGCCTCCAGATGCGGGTAGCGTGCCCTGACTTCGGCCATCAGCTTGGCGAGAAAGGGCACCTCCTCCAGCATATCGAAGGTCAGATAACCGGAGCGCAAGCCGTCATCGATGTCGTGCGTATTGTAAGCAATGTCATCCGCGATCGCGGCGACCTGCGCCTCCAGACTGGCATAGGAGGCAATTTCAAGATCATGAATCTCGCAATAATCGAGGATTGGCTGCGGCACCGGACCGCGGATGCCCTTACCATCAGACGTCATTAATGGCCCATTGTGCTTGACGAGGCCCTCAAGCGTTTCCCAGGTAAGATTGAGTCCGTCAAAATCGGCATAACGGCGCTCGAGCTTGGTGACGATGCGCAGGGATTGGGCATTGTGATCAAAGCCGCCATAGGGCAGCAGCACTTCATGAAGCGCATCCTCGCCCGTATGGCCGAAGGGTGTGTGGCCGAAATCGTGAACAAGTGCCACACCCTCCGCCAGATCCTCGTCGAGTTTCAGGGCTCGCGCCAGAGCGCGGGCAATCTGGGCAACTTCGATCGTATGCGTCAATCGAGTGCGGTAATGATCGCCATCCTGAGCAATGAAGACCTGCGTCTTGTGCTTCAACCGACGGAAGGCGGTCGCATGGACGATCCGGTCGCGGTCGCGCTGGAATTCAGAGCGTGTCGGGCTCGATCCTTCTTCGTAGAGCCTTCCACGCGATTCCCAGGGATTTGTCGCATAGGCTGCCTTTTCCCCATACCCGAAACCCAATGCATGCGTATCAATCGTCATTATCAATCCATTCCGGCATTTGGCTCCCGCACCGCCATCGGCGCGACAGTCGTTTCCCTGCAATCGATCCCCGGCCCTGTCCGCCCATACGGACATATGCCCGCTCTTCGTACATTCCGGCCCATTGACGCCGCTTTGCGGCCTTCATACCTATAGACAAGAAAACAGCAAAATGGTGTGTGGCTCAACCACGAAACCATAGCTGTCAACGGCCTGGCTTTCATGATAAAGGCTACGGATATCAGCCGTTTGAAAGTTCGACGGCTTATTATTGGTTCTCTCCGGATCTTGACCCCGGCAGGAGGAAAATATGACTGAGGCAAGTGTTACCCTATCGGATGCTGCGGCCAAGCGAATCGCTGCTATCGTCGGCGCGGATGCCGGAAAGCGCGCTCTTCGCGTTGCCGTCGAAGGCGGAGGGTGTTCGGGTTTTTCCTATAAATTCGATCTCGTTGAAGGCCCTGAGGATGACGATATCGTCGTCGAAAAGGACAATGCGACCGTCCTGATCGATCAGCTGTCGCTGGTCTATATGGCGGGCTCGGAGATCGATTTCGTCGACAATCTTCTCGGCCAATCCTTTCAGATCAAGAATCCGAATGCAGTCGCAAGCTGCGGATGCGGCACCAGTTTCGCGATCTGATCCCTACCCTCTTTTCCACAATTTGATGACCGGCCGGGAGCCTTCGCTCCGGGCCGGTTTTCATATGGGCTGTAGTCAAGCCGATCGGCTGCGGATACAACAAGGCGAAGCAAAGGAATGAGCCGCCCATGAAAATCGCCACCTGGAACATCAACGGCGTCAAAGCGCGTATCGAGAACCTCTGCCAATGGCTGAAGGACTCGAACCCGGACATCGTCTGCCTGCAGGAAATCAAAACGGTCGACGAAGGCTTTCCACGTCTGGAGATCGAAGCGCTCGGCTATCACGTCGAGACACATGGGCAAAAAGGCTTCAATGGCGTTGCGATTCTTTCCAAGACGAAACCGGATGAGGTGAGGCGCGGTTTACCCGGCGACGGCAGCGACGAACAGGCCCGCTTCATCGAGGCTGTGTTCTCCGTTGAAGGACACGGCGCCCTGCGAGTCTGCTGCCTGTATCTGCCGAACGGCAATCCGGTCGATACTGAAAAATACCCCTACAAGCTCGCCTGGATGGAGCGCCTGCGCAAATTCGCCTTGGATCGCCTGGCCTTAGAGGAGCCTCTGATACTCGCCGGCGACTACAACGTCATTCCAGAGCCACATGATTGTTTCGACCCGAAGGTCTGGGAGAGCGATGCCCTTTTCCTGCCGCAGACGCGCCAGTCCTTCCGTCAGCTCGAACATCTCGGCTTTACCGATGCGGTGCGCGCGACGACGGATGCAATCAAGCTTTATTCATTCTGGGATTATCAGGCCGGCGCATGGCCGAAGAACAATGGCATTCGCATCGACCATCTGATGCTGTCACCCGAGGCTGCCGATCGCCTCACCGCAACGGCAATCGAGAAACATGTGCGCGCCTGGGAAAAACCGTCGGACCACGTGCCTGTCATCGCGCATCTTGATTTCGGGAGCTAGTCCGTCCGGCTGCAAGCACATCGCGTGGCCTGAGCAACAACAGCGTCGATAAAGCCGGTGTGATCAATCGGAGCCGGCAACGTCAAGCTGATGGGCCATGGAGACCGCAACGCGGCGGTCGTTCTCGTTGGCAACGGAGAATGCCTGCTCCTGCAGGTCTTCCATCCAGCTGCAGTCCTTCGGCTTGCACTTGTCCAGTGCCGCCGTCATGAAGGCGAGACCGCGGATGGATTGGCCTTCCTGGAACAGGATATTGCCGAAGACGGCCATGGCGCCCGGATGGCCGCTCTTGCGGGCCTGGTTCAGCCATTTCTTGGCCTGCTGAACATTGGTGGCGCCGCCCTCGCCGGACAGCATCATCTGCGCCAACTGGAACTGCGCTTCCGGAACGCCGAAGGTCGATGCCACCTGGAAATAGAGCTGCCGGGCCTGGTTGAGGTCGATCTTCACCGGGCTGTTGGGAATGCCCGTCTTGTAGTAGCTCGCGAGCGCCAGCAGCGCATTGATGAAGAAGCCGGTGTCTTCCGAGCCCGGTTCCACACCCTGCTGGGCAATCTCGCTATAGATCTTGAAGGCTTCGAAATCGTTCTGCGCCACGCCGTCGCCATCGGCATACATATTGGCCAAGGCCCAGCGTGAGCCGGTATGGCCTTTTTCGGCGGCATAACGATAGGCTTCGACTGCCTCTTCCTTCTGTCCGTTCTTGTAGGCCTTAAAGCCGAACTTGAAGAGATCGAACGGACCTGATTCCTTGGTGACGCCGGCATTGATATCGAATGCCTTGGCTTGACCCGCCAGTACCACCGCGGTGGCAAGGGACAGGCTGAGCATCATGACTCTCGCTGATATGAACTCGGACTTAAACATAACAGTCGATTTCTTTCGCTCCATTCGGACCTGTCACGGCACTTGCATAATCGCCGCCAGCTTCACGAATGTTTTCCCTGATGGCGCACGAGACTGGATCGTCCTTCGAAAAGGCATTTCCTGTGGCATCCAACCGATGCTGTTTGCCACAATTGCGAGCATAGCTTGCAATTATGTCCAAACCAGCATTTGCGCGGCCGCTATCGCATCCCACCATCGAAGCAGCACCTTCGTTCGCCTTCCGATGATGGAGCCCAAAGATCGGCCGGCTGACGACTTCCCTTGGCAGACAACGCGTTTTCGGCTGCGTCGGAAGCATCGCAGCTCCGATCCCGAATTGTTGCTTATGCCAAAGTGGAAGTTCACCCATCGACCGCTTACGCACTTTCTACAAGCTTGCCCCTGTGCCCACGTAATCGCTGCTCCCCATTTGTGGCGGGAAATGGACAAATTGTAATCTGATCACGTGGCTGCAATGTCTTGAAATAGAGTGTTGCTAATTCGTCACAAAGATTTTATCGAACTTGAGATTTCTTTAACCATAAATCAGGCAAAAGGGGCGGTTTGCGTTCCGCCTTTTGCCGATCAGACAAAGAAACGTCGCGAGGCTCGGAAAAGCTCGCGACGTTGATGATAAAGTGAAGGATCAGTCAACTAGCTCCTTCAATTCAATGGCTTATCGTCAGAAGCTGACTTTCACCGATGTCTGAAGAGCGGCGACCAAGTCATTGCCGAAGCTATAGGTCGCATCATTGCCGTAGACGACACCGCCGCGTGTGACCGGTCCGGATTTGCCTGATGTCATGAGGCCGAGAGCGCCGCCGAAATTGAACTGAACATGCTCTGTCGCCTTATAGGCCACACCCGCGCCGAGGGTCCATGTATCGGAGTTCATGCCATAGCCATCGCTTGTACCGCGATCCCAAGTCAGGCTGACGGCGCCGCTCCACTTGTCATTGAACTTGTGTCCAACACCGCCGGTGATCGTCCAGCCGTCCCTGTACAGCAGATCAAGCGAGGTAAGCTCTGTGGGGCCATTGGCTCTGCAGGATATGCTGCGCGTGGAGCTCGGGCAGAGCGCGATGCTCTGAAGGATACTCCAGTTGGTCCATTTAACCGATCCGAAGGCCAGCCAATCAGGCGCGATGCCGGTCTGTACCTTCCATTCCAGGGAGTCGGGAGCATCGGCCGAGCCGAAAACAGACGTTACCTTGCCACCGAAGCCGGGGACAACAGGTGGCGGTACTTCGGTCAGGTCGACGCTGCCCTTCAGGTTGTCGTATTTGACCCGGCTGTTGTAGACGAGGCTCGTGCGGAAGGCATATTCCGGAATTTCGTAGGCGATACCCGCGCGCCAGCCCCAGCCGTGACCGTCGATGTCAAGCGAACCCATGCCGTTGTAAATGGCTGAAATCGGAGCCGGAGTGGCGTAGACGAGGCGCGACTTGTAGCCGCTGACTTCCTGATAGAAACCGCCGCCGATCAGACGCAGCTGACCCGGACCTGCATCGAACTTGTACGAGCAGGTGGCCGAATAGTTGTTCGTGCGAACCTTGACTTCGGTTTCGTTATTGGCGCCGGCCCAATTTGAACCTTCGTTGAGATGGCCACCGAAAGGCTGCGAATAGTCGGCCATGCAGTCGAGATCATCAGTGATGCCGATCTTGAAAGCGGCATAGGGAATGGCGTAATTTTCCGCCGCATCCGTCGAACGGCTACGGTTGTTGAGGTTGCCGTCAGCCGGGTTGATGTCCTTGGCGTTCTTCAGTTTACGGTCGGGCATGACGTAAGTAACGCCTGACTCGAATACATAACGGCCTTTGTCGAAAAGCAAATCAATATCATAGCCGCCACGATCAAGGCCGCCCGCAAAGGCAGCGGTGGCGAAAGACGAGCTGATAACGAGTGTAACTGCGCTCCTCAACGCAACAGAAAATGCCATTGTATCTCCCCCACATGTGCATTCAGTGGTTTGATTGTTGCGACGATCGCGTGAATTGGCAATGTGGCCCACAAGAGCACTGCCTATGTAAGAGAGTGGTTGATTTACGTAAGAAAACGAACGCCGCCTCTGAAAATCCATCGGTGTAGGTAATTTTTTCTTTCGAAATAGCATTTTTAGCCCCTAATAGAATCTCATTCTTCACGGCAACAATTCTGTTACAATATGACAACAGTTTTGCTTTTCGAGCGCGTCCCGCAACTTTAGGGGTAATCTGTTTCGCCTGTGCGAAACTGACGGCGGATCCAGGGTGTTAGATCCCGTCAATTCTATCGATTCGAGAGAAATAAACGAAAAGGCACGCGGCGAACACCGCGTGCCTTTTTCGATCCCAGATCTCTACTTCCTCAAGCGAATCGCGATTTCTCAGTTTCGCTTCTTGTGCTTTGCACCTTCGATCGCACGCATGTCCTAGCCGGCCTCGCTGACGCGGGCCAGCGCCACCTTGAGGCTCGACTGCTGCCCCTCGAGCTCGCCGAGGCGCTCGCGCTCGGCGGCGACGACGTCCGGATTGGCGTTGGCAACGAACTTCTCATTCGAAAGCTTGCCGGCAATGCGGGCAATTTCCTGATCGTTCTTGGCAATCGCCTTTTCGAGGCGCGCTTTCTCGGCGGAGAGATCGATGAGGCTGCCAAGCGGCAGGCAGATCGTCGCCTCGCCGACGACGATCTGAGCGGCACCCTTCGGTGCGGTATCGGCAAGCGAAACCGCTTCCACGCGCGCTAGCCGCTTGATGGCGGCATCGTGGCGGAAGAGGCGCTCGCGCGTCAGGCTATTGGCATCGACAACAACCAATGGCGCCGTCGCGGCCGGCGGCACGTTCATTTCCGAACGAACGGAGCGAATGCCGGAAACGAGATCGATCAGCCAATTGATTTCATCGGCGGCGACATTGTCGGCATAGGACGGTGCCGGCCAATCCGCATGGCAGATCAGGCCCTCACGCTCCTGCCCCTCGCCTGCCGTGTGCGCCCAGAGCTCCTCGGTCATGAAGGGCATGAACGGGTGCAGAAGCTTGTAGGTCTCTTCGAGAACATAGGCTGCGCAGGACTGAGCCTCCGCCTTGGCATTCTCGTCTTCGCCGTTGAAGATCGGCTTCAAAAGTTCGAGATACCAGTCACAGAACTGATTCCAGATGAAACGATAGAGAGCGCCTGCGGCATCATTGAAGCGGAAGCTTTCCAGCGCTTCGGTAACGTCACGCTCCGCACGCGCCAGCTCTGTCAGGATCCAGCGGTTTACGGTGAGCTCGGCCGCTTCGGGCACGAAATGCGGATCGCTCTTGGCACCGTTCATTTCGGCAAAGCGCGTGGCGTTCCAGAGCTTGGTGCCGAAGTTGCGGTAACCGGCGATGCGGGCCGGATCGAGCTTCACGTCTCGACCCTGCGCGGCCATGATCGCCAGCGTGAAACGCAGCGAATCGGCACCGTACTGATCGATCAGTTCCAGCGGATCGATGACGTTGCCCTTGGACTTCGACATCTTCTGCCCGTTCTTGTCGCGAACGAGAGCATGAATATAGACCGTGCTGAACGGCTCGACGGGATTGTCGTTCTCATCCTTCATGAAATGCAGGCCCATCTGCATCATGCGAACGACCCAGAACGGAATGATGTCGAAGCCGGTCACGAGGAGGTTCGTTGGATAGTAGCGCGCCAGTTCCGGCGTCTCGTCCGGCCAGCCGAGCGTGGAGAACGGCCAGAGTGCGGACGAGAACCAGGTGTCGAGCACATCTTCATCGCGCGTCAGAATTTCGTCGGGCTTGAAATTCTCCAGCAGGTCCTCGACATAAGCCTTCATCGGCCCTTCATGCGAGAGATAGTGCTGGATCGCGGCCTGCAGCGCTTCTTCCTCGGATTTTTCGACAAAGACCTGCCCGTCCGGGCCATACCATGCCGGAATCTGGTGACCCCACCAGAGTTGGCGGGAAATGCACCACGGCTCGATATTTTCGAGCCAGTTGAAATAGGTGTTCTCCCAATTCCTGGGCACGAACTTGGTTCTGCCCTCGCGAACGGATTCCAGCGCGGGCTGCCCCAACGTCTTGTTGTCGACGAACCACTGTTCCGTCAGGCGCGGCTCGATCGGCACCCCGCCACGATCGCCATGCGGCACGGCATGCGTATGCGGCTCGATCTTGTCGAGCAGGCCCGCCTCTTCGAAGATACGAACGATAATCTTGCGGGCCTCGAAGCGGTCCTTGCCTTCCAGCTCGTCCCAGGCGCCATGCAGCGCTGCTGGATGATCGAGATCCTGGAGGAAGTCCTCGTTATCCTTGATGGTGATCGAGGCATCGACGTCCATGACGTTGATGGCACGCAGTCCGGCGCGCTTGCCGACTTCGAAATCGTTGAAATCATGCGCCGGCGTGATCTTTACCGCGCCAGTGCCGGCAGTCGGATCGGCATAGGAATCGGCGACGATCGGGACCCTGCGGCCAACGATCGGCAGGATGACATGCTTGCCGACAATACCCCGATAACGCTCGTCTTCCGGATTGACCGCGATGCCAGTATCGCCGAGCATCGTTTCCGGACGCGTCGTCGCAACGACGATATAATCGCGCGTTTCGAATTCGGTCGGCTTGCCTTCCTCGTCGAAGGCGATCGGATATTGATAGGTAACGCCGGGCTCCAGCGGATAGCGCAGGTGCCAGAGATTGCCCTTCACTTCATGCTGCTCGACCTCCATATCGGAGATCGCCGTCAAGAGCTTCGGGTCCCAGTTGACGAGGCGCTTGTCCTTGTAGATCAGGCCTTCCTTGTAGAGCGTGACGAAGACTTCGAGAACGGCCTTGGACAGGCCCTCGTCCATAGTGAAGCGTTCGCGCGACCAGTCGCAGGACGCACCGAGGCGCTTCAGCTGGTTGAAGATCAAACCGCCCGATTCGGCCTTCCATTCCCAGATCTTCTCGATGAAGGCTTCGCGGCCCATCTTGCGGCGATCCGGCTGCTGGCGCTCGGCGAGACGACGCTCGACGACCATCTGCGTGGCGATGCCGGCATGGTCCATGCCCGGCTGCCAGAGAACATCCTTGCCGCGCATGCGCTCGAACCGCACCATGATGTCCTGCAGCGTGTTGTTCAGCGCATGACCCATGTGCAGCGAACCGGTCACGTTCGGCGGCGGGATAACAATGGTGAAGGTTTCCGCGCCCGGCTTGGCGTTCGCACCGGCGCGAAAGGCGTCGGCCTCATCCCATTTTTGGGCGATCTTCGGTTCGACGGTGGCGGAATCATATGTTTTGTCGAGCATTTTATGACCGGATCTAGAGGACTGGGTGATGCGGGTTGTAAATAGGATGGCCGTGGGCAAGTCAATAAAAAAGCCGCCCCGGAGCCCGGAGCGGCGGATCAGCTACCCGAAGCTCAGGCTTGTCAGCGGCGCGGACCGCGGGCCACTCGTTCGATTTCTTCACGCACGAGACGTTCCACAAGGGTCGGCAAGTTGTCGTCGAGCCATTCCTGAAGCATGGGCCGGAGCATCTCTTGCGCCAGTTCATCGAGAGAACGGCGCGGGCCGCCATCGACGATGGCAGCCAGCTCTTCAAACGAGCGGGAAACCTGTGCGCCGGCGGCTTCCGACATCAGCGGCGATGCGGATACGGCCTGGGCCGATGGCGAGGATGCAGCCTCCGCTTGCACCGCAATGGTTAGTTCTGACGCCTCAAAAATCGGTGTCTCGGCGGATGCTGCGACCTGAGGCACCGCAGAGGCAGCCGTCGGCCTCTGCGCTTCCATCTCAGGTTCAACCTCGGCCACCGCCGGCATAACAGGCGGAGCGACCGGCGCGGCAACATCCGCAATGGCCTGTCTCAGGGGGGTGTCGGCGATCGGCTCGACGTGCACCTCGGCAAGGCGCGCAGCCATGGCGGGCGGCAGCTCGCGCGGCTGTGGCGGCTCACGCCCCGCATTCAGCAATGCGGCGGTATTACGCTCGGAAGCAGCACGCACACGCGCGGCAACATCGGCCAGCGACAGACCGCGGCCGCCAGCTTCCGGCTCTGCAACCGGCACCTGGGAGTTTGCCGCAACGAAACGAGGATCCTGTTCCGCTGCGCGCGCCCGATCGGCGGCAGCGAACTCTTCATCCACAGTCAATTGAATATCGTCATCACGCATGCCGGTGCCGGCGAAATGCGTCGAGGGAACCGGCTTGGCGCCTACGGGTTCGTTGCTTTCGATGATCCTGCGGATCGACGCCAGAATCTCTTCCATGGACGGTTCACGCACTACATTTGGCTGAGCCATATTCATCCCCGTTTTCCCATATTCAGCGACCGGAAACCCGCACCACAAACTCGCCAGGCGGCACCCGAATCAGGGCCACCCTAGATGACTGCCTTCGGGAAAAAAATCACCTGAAAAGCACTAAACCCGGTGATGCACAGTTTTGTTACGATCACGACGAATCGCTTTGCTAAGCACGATTCTGCCACAGGCGGCGACAATAAAAAACAGGCGCCAAAAGGCGCCCGTCGCAAGCTCAAAAATAGCTCGTCCAGAAAATCAGAAGACGAATTCCTTGGCCTTGGCAAAGCCCGGAAGCGGCTTGATCGAGGCGTTGAAGAAGACGTTTTCCGAGAAGGCACCGCGCTCGCGCATGAAAACGGTGGCTCGGGCGGCGTGACCATAGCCGATGACCGTGATCAGGCGACCGTCTTCGCCGAGCTGGTCAAGCAGGCCCTGCGGCAACTGCTCGATCGAGCCGTTGAGGAAAATCACATCGTAGGGTGCATCGGCGGCATGCCCCTTTTCAAGGTCACCGCCAACGACCGTCACGTTATCGTAGCCAAGCGCGGCAAGATTGGTCTTCGCCTGAGCCGCAAGCTCCCCGTTGGATTCAAGCGCGATAACCCTGCCGGCGAGAAGCGACAGGACAGCGGAGACATAGCCCGTGCCACAGCCGACATCGAGAACCTTGTCGTCCTTGGTGATCGCGCCGAGCTGCAGCAGCTTTGCAAGCGGCGAGGCTTCCATGAGGAAGCGCCCGGGAGCGACCTCGATATCGCAATCGACATAGGCCAGGAGCTTCGACTTCTCCGGTACGAAGTTTTCGCGCGGTACGGCGAAAAATGCATTCAACACGGAATGGGAGGTGACATCCGTCGTCCGGATCTGGTTCTCGACCATCTTCACGCGCGCTGCTTCGAAATCCATCTTATCCTCTTGCGCCCTTGGTGCCCGAACGGGCTGGCTCTACTTTCTGTTACGCGTGTCTTAATCGCCTGACGCTGCGCTTTCAAGGCATTGCCGCAACAGGCGCCGAGATTCATGGTGAGGCGTCGCCGACGAACAACAATCGACACTTTAAATTCGAGCCAGCGCCTTTTGATACTCGGGATTCTGCAAGGATTGCTAATCCGCCGTGTCCCAGACCGGAACGCTCGTTAGCAAAATGTTAACTTCACGCGACCACGCTTTGGGATATTGGACCCGCCCGGGTGGGTGACCAATCGACCTTCCGGCCCGAAGCTGTTCGGCCCAAACATTAAATTTGAATAGAAGGTGGCCGGGATGCCTGTTTCTCTCGTTCTTTTCGTCGTAACGTCGCTGCCGCTGGTGGTTTTTCTGGCCGCGAGCCTTTCCTCGATGATGTAGGTTTTCCGAATGAGGCTTTCGCTCTTCGCTGCCGCGCTTCTCCTTCTCTTACCCCAGGTCGCGTTGAGCGAGGAAACGTCAAGCGAGGATGAGCCGAAAGAGACAGCGCCGATCATCGGACATGTCGTTACCGGAAAACAGCTCGACGAATGGTGCGAAGAGGACCGAACGCTCGCGTCTGTCTATATCCAGGGCATTCTCGACGAGGCTCAGCGGACGAAGAGCCTGACAATCCGAGCCACGAAGCAGACTCCAAAAAACTCATCGCGCTACGAGCGCTACCTTCAACAGTTCGTCGGCGCTTTCTGTCTGCCGCCCGAGCTCAGCAATACAAAGGCGACGACGATAGCCTGCAAATGGATGGCGGAGCACTCCTGGCAGCTCGAGCGGCCTGCCAGCTCGTTGATCGCACGCGCCTACAAATTCGCCTTTCCTTGCCTTGAGGAATAGTCGTTCTTCCGCAATGGCGGCTAAGAACCGACACGAGACAGCTAAAACTTTCGCTGAGGATTGAGAATCATCCGAAGCGACCACGCCCCTGCCCGTCTGCGGACCAAATACGCAACGGAACCGGTAGCTCAAGCGAAGATCTCAGTCAGGCCGAAGAGCGCGAGGCTTGATGCGCGAGCACATCACATCGCATTTGCGTTGACAATTACTAAGTACGACTTATAATTAGGATGCTGAATTTGATTGACCTCTAGTCCAGCGAAAGGCGGCCCAGTTTTTTCCCTAGACTGGACCGCTTTTGCTTTTGTGGAAGCACGAATTCTCTATTCATTTGCTTCGCACTTTCAGCACCGAACCGGATCGGCGTTCGATTGCATTTGTCACTTGGGCGATGCCGGAAGCTGAAACGCCGACACCCGCCATCCTCAACTCCCGCAACTCCTCAGTACCTTAAGCGTCATTTCAGTTTCGAATGCGACGCTGAGACGGGGATAGGGAGTATCAATGTCGTTACCGAAGTCGCAGTGGCTTGCGCTGACACCGGTCGAGCGCAGGAAGCTTGCTCGCCTAATTATGATTCGACTGCTGCCAATCTTCGGTGCTTTGGCACTGCTCGGTATCGTGTCGCTTATGATGTTTGCTCAATAGAGAATTTCGAAAGATCGAACGCGCCACCGCCGTCCTGCACACTGGGTAGTCAGATGCCGGACTACCCATGAACAGAGCAAATGGAATAGGCACCAAATCACTGCTGGCAGCCAATGAGACAGAAAACCGAACATAGAACGGATTGCCACATTTAACTTCGGTATAGCTGGATGCTTCAGGCCCAAATCACGCTGAAATTCCGCAGAAAAATCAATTTCTTATTGGGGATCTAAGGGAAATTGGAGGCCTCGCCCGGAATCGAACCGGGGTGCAAGGATTTGCAGTCCTCTGCGTAACCACTCCGCCACGAGGCCATCCGAAAGCAATTTGCGTTGTGGTGGCGCGGATTTAGAATGATCCAAAGAAAACCGCAAGAGGCTTATTCTGAATTCTGTCCTTTTTTCACTCTGAAGAGAGAATTGCCCGCTGCTCGTGTGTAAGCCTTCAATGCGGGTGATGAAATGCATTGCGCCCAAGACGGCAGGAGCGTCGCAGATGTGCCAATATCGGCCGAACGGCTTTCATGCTGGAAAAGATGTCGTCACCGTGGACGTAAACGAGCAGAATGCGGGCGCTGTCGGCTTTTACGAGCGGCTCGGATTCAAGGGGACGGGGCGCGCCGATGTCGACGATCAGGGCCGCCCCTACCCGATCCTTCATTTGCGATGGCAAAGACCGACCGCGCCATGAGGCGCTGCTGCCGATGACGCTTCATTTCAGATGCTGTGACGACCATCTTGGATTTTGGCGAACCGATGGAAACTGAGGGCGAAAATTCATTGCTGGATCGCGACGCAGCCATCCTATCGGGCGCCTGGAGCTGCCAGCCCATTCAGGTAGGTTATGGAAACCTGTGGTGGCTGCTAGCATTCGTACTACCGGTTTGTAAGCCACCCACGGACCGGACAGTGCCGCGTCCGACGAGACTACGCCCCCAGTAATGTCGTCGGACGCACCATGGCCAAGCGCCCATCAACCGCATCGCAACCAAGCGCGATTCCAGACGGTCTCTCACCTTCTCTTTTATAGAGTGATGCGCGTGCGCCACCACGGGTTTCGTTGCCGGGAATCGTTTCAATAGTTGCGACTCAGAAGAACCGCGACTCGGGCGGCCATCCGGATTGAGGGGCAATCGGCTGCGCCCGGTCTCAGGAGTGCCCATAATCATATGGCGGCGGCTTCCTGCCCTCGCCCGCCCCAAATCAGCGCGCGTATCGCCTTAACAGCCGGAGACGTAAACGCTTTCAGGACTTATAGAAGACAAGCCATCCAAACGAGATGGCAAACAGGCTGGGATCAGACGTCCCGTGAATTGCGTCATTTTTGCAACAACGCCGGTTTTCGAGTAGTGCACATATAGTTCCGTCCCCTTAGTATCTTGCCAAATCACTGAAGCAGGTTCAGGAAATAGTTCGCGAAGCTTATTACTTCGCACCTACTGATAGGGAACATGAACGGGATGGGGTTGGGCACGTCGTTTCTCGGCGCGATATCTCATGCCCAATCAAGAAAGATTGGAGTTATTATGAACATCAAGAGCCTTCTTCTCGGCTCCGCTGCTGCTTTGGCAGCAGTATCCGGTGCTCACGCTGCTGACGCTATCGTAGCAGCTGAGCCCGAGCCGCTGGAATACGTCCGTATCTGCGACGCATACGGCGCTGGCTACTTCTTCATCCCGGGCACCGAAACCTGCCTCAAGATCGGCGGCAAGGTTCGTACGGAAGGTGAATGGTACAACGCTTACAACCGCGACAGCCATCAGGGCACACTCTGGCACACCCGTGCTGAGTTGAACGTCGACACGGCGACCGACACCGAGTACGGTCCGCTGAAGACCGAAACCATCGTTCGTTGGGACTGGAACGACGGCGGCTCCACATCCACCAACCTGCTGTGGTCCTACATCAGCCTCGGCGGCTTCACCGTTGGTAAGAAGGACTCGCAGTACAACCTGTACATCGGTTACGCCGGCGACGTCATCAACGACGACGTGATCTATGACGGTCCGTACGAACTCAACCAGCTGACCTATGAATATGATGCCGGCAACGGCTTCTCGGCTGTGATCTCGCTCGAAGATTCCAACTCCGCCACGACCGGCTCGGCATCCTACGGCGCAAGCTGGTGGACGGACGACAAGACGAACCACTACGCTCCCGACGTCGTTGCCGGTGCCGGCTTCAAGTCTGGCGCATGGGGCTTCAAGGTCGTCGGCGGTTACGACTCGATCGTCGAAGAAGGCGCCATCAAGGCTCGCGTCGATGCTGACTTCGGCGCATTCACGGCCTTCTTGATGGGCGGCTGGAACACCGATGGCGACAAGCTCAACAAGTACGCAGGCACCAACCAGGACGTCTCCGCTTGCACGGCACCGAACGGTACCGTCAATGCATCGAAGTGCGGCTGGGGTGACTGGGCTGTCTGGGGCGGCGTTGGCGTTCCATTCAACGACAAGCTGAAGTGGAACCTCCAGCTCGCCTATAGCGACTCGAAGATCTTCGAAGCAACCACGAACCTGAAGTTCAACCCGGTCAAGAACCTCCTGGTCGAGCCGGAACTGACCTACGTTCACTATGACTATGCCCACGACGACACCGTTTCGGGCATCCTGCGCTTCGAACGCAACTTCTAACCTGATCAGACTTGACCTCCGATCAGAGAAGGAAGGGGGCCGGCTTTCCCTGCCGGCCCCCTTTTTTTGTAACACCTGCAATCAGCGGCTCCCTCTGCGATCAATACGCGTGTCATAAGGATCTCCAGTCAACGAAAAGGGGAACCTAGTCGCTGCGCTGGCGTTTAGCGATGAAAGGGACATGGCTGAATACAGGAGTTAGAATCTTGAAACACCACCTTGCCTCACTCACCTTGAGCGTGACGCTGGCCATAGGCTCGGCGCTACCCGCCGCCCTGCCCGCAATGGCCGCGCCGCCGAGCAATCCATCCATATCGCGCGCGTCTGATATTATCCTTGTGCAAGAGCGTGGATCGCGCCGATGGGGCGATGACGACCGTCCCCGCTGGCGCGATCGCGATCGTCGTCATTGGCATGGTGACCGCGGCTGGGATCGCCGCCGTCATTGGGATGATAGATGGCGGGACGACCGTCGCTATCATCATCGCCGCCATGGCGGCGTGATATTCGAGATTCGACCCTAGTGTACCACCGCTGCGAGCAGTTGGCATATCGCAGCTGATGTGCCGGCAGCCAAACTCACGCTAAACGCGGGCGGCGGGTCACTTCGAGGTATAACGCAAACGATACGGCCGCCACCGGAACTCCGGCAGCGGCCGTTTGGGTTTAAGAGGAACCTGCGCCGGCCCTTAAGTCTTCCAATCAGCGGCAGACGCGCACGTGGCGCACAACCCAGCGCCCATGAATCTTGCGCTTTACCTTCTTCACATGGCAGTGATGATGATAGTGGTGATGACGATGATGATGCATCGGAGCGGCCTCGGACGGCACGCTGAAGGCAAAGACCGACGCCACAGCTACTGCAGAAGCAAGAATCAGATTTTTCATGTCGAACCTCTAAAGCATTGGGGGACTATGCTGCGCGGATCGCGCACTACGTTCATGCGCCGCATCGCATTAACGGCACATGAACATGCTCTCACATTCGCGAGAGCAACCATACCTTGAACTAATTTTTTCAGAAATACCACATATATCCAGCCGAGAGGTCCCTTGGCGGGCTCTCGAAAATCACGAATGCATCATTTTGGCACGATCTCATTAGCCCGCTACCATTCGCCATCCCCTCGGAAGAAAAGTGCAGCGCAAGATATTGTTATTGCATCGCAAAAAGACTGAATGAGTCATGCGCTCGATTTTCAGTCGTCCACCGAACGAAGGGGCAGCAGGCGCCGAATACGTTCGTCGCGAAGATAAAGACCAC
The DNA here is from genome assembly GCF_007828395.1 of Rhizobium sp. ERR 942. NCBI lineage: Bacteria > Pseudomonadati > Pseudomonadota > Alphaproteobacteria > Hyphomicrobiales > Rhizobiaceae > Rhizobium > Rhizobium sp. ERR 942. The sequence continues at coordinate 668,357 of NZ_VIUA01000003.1, read as the reverse complement.
CCCACGCCATGACGGCGAGCAATAAACTTATAAGTTGTGGAGGCGATCCGATTTCTCCGAGACGCAGATGGGCGCAAATTGCACCGCCGAAGAACCCGGTCGTCAGGATCGCTCCAAGGACTGCCGTGCGCGGAATTGCGTAAAGAATGACGCAGACGAAGATGATCAAACCCACCACCGTAGCCAGATTGGCGGGAAAGCCCGTCTCCGCCATCTGCGCGCTGATCAAGGCCGGCGCAAACAGATCAACCGCCCCATCGGCCACCAATGCGAGAATCACAATTACGCTAAGAACCCATCCCACCGCCACTCCACCACGAAAGCTCGCATTCTCGGCCATCTTATCCCCCAAATGTGCCAGATTTGGCCCACATCCCCGATTGCCCACCGGCATTGACGCCTGGCTGACAAGTGGCGGCAATCTGGCATGAATGGGAAAGACCGGTCAACGAAGATACCGCTGTCGAACCAGGCGAGCCTCGGCCGAAGTTAGTGCTGCGGGGCATGCGCAATAAAACTGCAAAAATGTGCTGCTATAAGCCTGGCCGCACTCATCAGCTTTGAGAATTACGGACACAGCATTAAGTCAATCGGGCACGCTTGCTCCGATATCAGCTTCAATTCTGTAGAAGAAGAGTGGCTCCCCGGGCCGGATTCGAACCGGCGACCTGTCGATTAACAGTCGAATGCTCTACCGCTGAGCTACCAGGGAATGCGCTTGGCGCGGTGTGAGCGGGGTAATACAAATGCTTTCCCGATTTGCCAAGCGGTTTTTTCAAAAAAAATGCATTCTCTTGCATTATTTCCTCGCGCCACCATTTCCTGTGGATGACCGATCAAAGCGAAACGACAGCAAATGCCGATCGGAATGGCCGGAAAACCCGCCGTTTTGGCATTGATCCCTCAACCCGCGAGCTGGTTTTCGGCTCCGTGAGAATCCCCCTGCCCCGATCGCGCCTTGCCCGCCTTGGCGTGGGGATAGCCCTCATTTTCGGCGGACTGCTCGGCTTCCTGCCGGTGCTCGGCTTCTGGATGCTGCCACTGGGCTTTATCGTGCTCTCGCACGACATGCCTATGGTGCGCCGCTGGCGCCGCCGCTTCGTCGTATGGTGGACGCGAAAACGCCGCCCGGCAAACTAACTCTTTTATCCTATCCCGCACGAACAGGACGAGCCGGATTGCCGACCACAGTCGCGCCGGCGGCAACATCCCCGGTGACGACCGCGCCGGCGCCGATGATCGCGCCGTCCCCCACCGACACGCCGCCGACCAGGATCGCGCCGCCGCCGATCCAGACACTTCTACCGATCGCCACCGGCCGGGCGACTTCCAGACCCGCCCCGCGCAATTCGGCATCCCTATGATGTTCTGCGCAATAGATATGGACGCCCGGTCCCAGCATGCTGCCGTCACCGATGCGGACGCTGGCGCTATCGAGGATCGTGCAGCCGGCATTCATATAGACCCGACGGCCGAGCGAGATATTGATGCCATAGGAGCAATGAAACGGCGCCTCGATGAAGACGCTCTCGCCGATCTCGGCAAAGAGCGCAGACAAAGCCGGCGCCAGATTGCCCCGCTGGGCGGGCGGCATCGTGTTATGTGCATGCACAGCCTCGCGCGCCTGCCAGCGCAAGGCATCGAGCTCCGGATCGAAACAGCAGTACCACTCCCCCGCCGCCATTTTCTGCCGCTCGCTGAGACCCATATTCTCATTCCTCCAATGCCATCCGAACGTCCTGCCGGTGATCTTGCAACACGGCTCGGGGCACAGGCAAGGAGGACCATCGCGTCTTCCTGACCGACCAGCAATCTGTGGGCGAACAGGCGCAGCCCACACCTTTTGATCAGCAGAACCTCAAATGCACGATCCTGCGATAAGCGCTGCTCCGCAAAGCCGCTGCGCGTGTGAAAAAGCCCGTCAATGCGGGATTCTTGCTCTCAACAAACTGTCACACAGCTTGTCTATAACCCCGCTACCGCGGACTTGCGCAAGACCATCGGTTCCGAGCTTTCAAAAAGGAAATAGGGATTATGTCGAAACTTAAAAATTACATTTCTGCCGCCGCCGCAGGCGTCATGAGCGTCGCTCTGGCGATGCCGGCTGCCGCAGCTCCGGTCAAGTTCGATTTCTGGTTTGGCTTGTCGGGCGACCTCCAGCGCGTCGTTGAGACGCTCTGCAAGAACTTCAACGATTCCCAGAAGGATTATGAAGTTTCCTGCGTGAGCCAGGGCAATTACGACGCCGCTCTACAGAACACGATTGCGGCCTTCCGTGCCAACAAGCAGCCGACGATCGTTCAGGTCTATGACGTCGGCACGGCAACGATGATGCTTTCGGGCGCCTATTATCCGGTCAACAAGCTGATGTCCGAAAACGGCTACAAGGTTGACTGGAACAACTATTTCCCGGGCATCGCCCGCTACTACGCCACCTCGAAGGGTGAGTTGCTTTCCTTCCCGTTCAACTCTTCCACCGCTCTGCTCTACTGGAACAAGGACGCCTTCGCCAAGATCGGCAAGACCGCCGCTCCGAAGACCTGGGAAGAAGCTGCGGAAGACATGAAGGCGCTGAAGGGCGCCGGCTATGAATGCCCGATGGCGATCAACATCTCCGGCAACGAAAGCTGGCAGCTGATGGAGCAGTTCTCGGCCATCCACGATCAGCCGATTGCCACCAAGAACAACGGTTATGATGGTCTCGACGCCCGCCTTACCGTCAACAAGACCAAGTTCGTCAAGTATGTGACGGATCTCAAGAGCTGGTACGACCAGGGCCTCATCAAGATCAAGTCCAAGGACCTCGGTCAGGACATGGTTCAGGCCTTCGCCGCCGGCGATTGCCAGATGATCATGACCTCGGTCGGCGACCATGGCACGGTCGGCAAGACGCAGAAAGCCGGCATGAACTGGGATGTCGCCGAGCTCCCGGTTTACGCCGGTACCGAGCGCAAGAATTCGCTTGTCGGCGGCGCATCGCTCTGGGTTCTCTCCGGCAAGTCCTCTGACGAATACAAGGGCGCTGCCGCGTTCCTGAACTTCATTGCCAAGCCCGAAACCGCTCTCTTCTGGTCGACCAATACGGGCTATATCCCGGTTACGAAGTCCGGCTTCGAATTCATGAAATCCTCCGGTTTCTACGACAAGGCTCCTTACAAGGGTCGCGAAGTCGCTATCGCCAGCTTGACCGCTTCCGAGCCAACCGCGATCACCCGTGGCATTCGCCTCGGCAGCTTCACGCAGATCCGCGCTGAATTCGGCAATCAGATGCAGGCCATCTTCGCCAACAAGGTCAGCGTCCAGGAAGGCATCGACAATCTCGTTAAGAACGGCAACGCCGTGCTCGAGCGCTTCGAAGCCACCTACAAGGGCAAGCAGCTGCCGTAAGCGGCAAAGCTCATAACAGAACAGCGTCCGCCGGGCTTTCCCGGCGGACGTTCGTTATGAGGGCAAGCGTGGCATCGAGATATCAAGCCGGTAGAGACAATGGAAAAGCGAGTAACTTTCAACAAATGGAGCGTCGGCATCCTGTTCGCAGTGCCGCAGCTGCTTCTTATCTTCACCTTTTTCTATTGGCCGGCCGGTCAGGCGGTCTTCTGGTCCCTGACGCTGCAGCAACCCTGGGGCGGCGGCAACATCTGGGTCGGACTCGACAATTTCAAATCGATTCTCGCTAGTTCCGATTACTGGAACTCGGTCACGATCAGCATTGTTTTCGCTGCTATCAGCACAACTATTTCCATGGCGGGCGGGCTGATACTTGCGGCGCTGACCGATCGGCAGCTGCGCGGCTCTAAAATCTACCGCGTGGTCCTGATCTGGCCGTACGGAATTGCAGCACCTGCATCGGCCATGGCCTTCCGCTTCATCCTGGCGCCGGAAGCCGGCCTCATGGCCGTGGTCAATCAATGGTGGCCGGGATTTTGGGATCCTGGTCTCGACGGCAATGCCGCCATGGCCTGCATTATCGCCGCCTTTTCTTGGAAATATATCGGATACAGCTTTATCTTCTTCCTTGCCGCTTTCCAGGCCATCCCACGCGCGCTGATCGAGGCGTCCGCCATGGACGGCTCCGGGGTGCTCCGCCGCTTCTGGGATATCCAGCTCCCGTTAATCACCCCGACGATCTTCTTTCTGCTCGTTATCAACATCACCGAAAGTTTTCAGGATTCATTTGGGATCGTCGACATCATGACTTCGGGCGGCCCGCATAACTCGACCAACCTCATGGTCTACAAGATCTATTCAGACGGCTTCAAAGGCCTCGATTTTTCCGGTGCGGCGGCGCAGAGCATCATTCTCATGCTGCTGATCGTCCTGCTTACCATCTTCCAGTTCCGCTTCATCGAGAAGCGCGTGCATTACCGTTGAGGCTGACATGGTCGAGCGCACCCCCATTCTTAATTTCTTTACACACCTGATCCTGCTCCTTGGCTTCATAGTCGCTGTAGGTCCGCTGGCTATCGTCGCCATTGCCGCATCGCATAACATCACCGACGTCAACAAAGTGCCGATGTCGCTGATTCCCGGTTCGGATTTCTGGGTCAACATGAAGACGGCCTGGACGACCGCCAATCTTGGCCCGAAGCTGCTGAATAGCCTGATCTTCGCCACCGGTGTCGCGGTGGGCAAGGTACTCGTTTCGGCGATAACAGCCTTTTCCCTGGTCTACTTCCGCTATCCCGGTCGCCACCTCATCTTCTGGCTGATCTTCATCACGCTGATGCTGCCGCTCGAGGTTCGGATCGTGCCGACCTATGCGGTCGCAGCGAACGTGCTTTCGCCCTTCCAGGGAATTCTTGACATCACCGGCATCACCTGGCTCATCGCAAAGCTCACGGGCATCGAAGTCTCACTGAATCTCGGGCTACTCAACTCCTCAATCGGCCTTATCCTGCCGCTGGTCGCGACAGCGACTGGGACCTTTCTTTATCGCCAGTTCTTCCTGACGATACCGGACGAGTTGGCCGAGGCCGCGCGCATGGACGGCGCCGGAGCATTGCGTTTCTTCATCGACATTCTGCTGCCGCTCTCGCGCACCAATATGGCCGCCCTCGGCACCATCATGTTCCTGTGGGCGTGGAACCAGTATCTATGGCCGTTGTTGGTGACCACCGATCCCGCCCACATAACGGCGGTTCACGAACTCAAATCACTCATCCCGAATTTTGGCGGCCTTCCGGAATGGCACATCGCGATGGCCGGCACGCTGATCATTATGATTCCACCGCTTGCCGTCGTCGTGCTGATGCAGCGCTGGGTCGTTCGCGGGATGATCGCTACGGAGAAGTAGCCCGTTCCTGCCGCGCCGCATTTGGCGTCGCGGCAGTCCCCTGCTATCAAGTACTCATCGGTATCGTGCTGGAATATCCTGCGCAAACCCAACTTCACTTAAACTCCGTCGACCTACACAAATAAAAAGCCCGGAAGTCGGGAAAACTTCCGGGCTCACCTACTGAAAATTTATGTTTGAAATCAGCTCGCCAGCACTTTGAGCGGCGTGACGGAGGCAACGGCGTCTAGCCGCAACCCGGTATCCTGGGCGAAGAGATGGGTATGCTGCTGCGGCAGCTCCAAAGCGACCGACTGACCGGTCTGACCTGTCGTGTGGTCGGCAACGGCGACCGCGAAGCTCGAACCGTTGATATCGCAATGAATGACGCGGCCCGCGCCGAGTTCTTCGACAAAATCGACCGTTGCCGGGATAGCGCCCGGCGTGCCCGCGGGGACGACGCGCGCATGCTCGGGACGGACGCCGAGGGCAACCGGCTGACCGGCGTGGCGCTTGCCGATGTTGGCGTCGATGGCGATCGGAATGCCGTCGAAGATGAATTGCTCGCCATTGGCCGCGAAGGTGCCTTCCAGGAAATTCATGGCCGGAGAGCCGATGAAGGAACCGACGAAACGGGTGCGCGGCGTGTTGTAGACCTCGAGCGGCGTGCCGACCTGCTCGACATTGCCCTTGTACATGACGACGAGCTTGTCGGCGAGCGTCATGGCTTCGACCTGATCATGCGTCACGAAGACCGATGTTGCCGACAAGCGCTTGTGCAGCCGGCGGATTTCGACGCGCATCTGCACGCGCAGCTTGGCATCGAGATTGGAAAGCGGCTCGTCGAAGAGAAAGACCTTCGGCTCGCGGATGATGGCACGGCCCATGGCGACGCGCTGGCGCTGACCGCCGGAGAGTTCGGCCGGCTTGCGAGCGAGGAAATCCTCGAGGCCGACGATCTTGGCGGTTTCCTTGATGCGGCGATCACGCTCTGCGCGCGGCACGCCGGCAACCTTGAGCGCATAGCCCATGTTGGCGGCGACATCCATGTGCGGATAGAGCGCGTAGTTCTGGAAGACCATGGCGCAGCCGCGCTCACGCGGCTCGAGCTTGTTGACAACCTTGCCGTCAATAATGATCTCGCCCGAGGTGATGTCCTCAAGGCCGGCGATCATGCGCAGCAGCGTGGACTTGCCACAGCCGGAAGGTCCGAGGATGACGACAAATTCGCCCGATCGGAAATTCAGGTCGACGCCATGAACGACCGGGTTGCGTCCATAGGCCTTGCGAACTTGTTCGATGCGGATTTCCGCCATTTTAATCTTCCCCGCCTGTCCATTCTCGGCACGTCAATCGGGTGGACTGCTAGCGAATTTGCATTACAGAACAGTGACACGCATTCCTTATATCATAAGCGGCATCCAGTTTTCCTTACGAGAGTTGCGTGTGGCATTCGCCTATGTAACGCGCGGTAGTGGAACCACGCGGTAGTGGAACCATTTGACGGCTGGCACCGTATAAGGGTTTTGCCTTTATAAGGCATGCGAGACGCAACAGAGGATGGGCGATCGGCCAGGACCATGACGATACCGACAAAAGAGCCAAGCCCCGTTCTCCTATGGTTTCGCAAGGATCTCCGCCTCGACGACAACCACGCGTTACAGGCGGCGGCAACTTCAGGCCACGCGGTAATTCCCGTCTATATTCGCGAGCCGGGCGTGACGGAGCGCGGGCCGCTTGGCGGAGCGCAGGAATGGTGGCTACATCATTCGCTCGCCGCCCTGCAAACCGCCCTCGATGGCCTCGGGAGCAGGCTTATCCTCCGCCAGGGCAATGCGCTGACGGTGCTCGAAAAACTTATTGAGGAAACCAAGGCTGAGGCCGTCGTCTGGAACCGTCGATACGACCCGGCCGGGATCGACCTGGACACCCAAATCAAGAAGGCGTTGCGGAGCAAGCGTATCGAGGCCAACAGCTTTGCCGGCCAGCTGCTGCATGAACCGACACGCCTGCGCACGGGCGCAGGCGACCATTACAAGACTTACACGCCCTTCTGGCGCGCATTCGAGCAATCCGGCGAACCGCCGTTTCCGATAGAAGCGCCGGCAAAGCTCCTCGCGCCCGGCCGCTGGCCGCAATCGGACGCGCTCGCCTCTTGGTCAATGCTGCCCACCAAGCCGAACTGGGCATCAGAATTTACGGACATGTGGAAGCCGGGCGAAGCCGCGGCACAAGAGAAGCTGAAGGACTTCATCGATGGCGCCATCGATGATTATGCGGTCGGCCGCGATTTTCCGGATAGACCGGCAACCTCCCTGCTCTCACCGCATCTGGCGCTCGGAGAGATTTCGCCTGCCCGTATCTGGCATGCGACGCGCGGACTGCCCGACAATATCGCCAAGGACAACGTCGTCCGCTTCCGCAAGGAGCTGGTCTGGCGCGAATTCTGCTATCATCAGCTCTTTCATTTCCCGAAGCTCAGGACAGAAAACTGGAACGATCGCTACGATGATTTTCCCTGGCTATCCGATACCAAGCTGCTCACAAGCTGGCAGCGCGGGCAAACCGGTTATCCGATCGTCGATGCCGGCATGCGGCAGCTATGGCGCCATGGCTGGATGCATAATCGCGTCCGCATGATCGCGGCTTCCTTCCTGATCAAGGATCTGCTGATCGACTGGCGTAACGGGGAAGCCTGGTTTCGCGATACGCTCGTCGATGCCGATCCGGCCGCCAATACGGCAAACTGGCAGTGGGTTGCGGGCTCCGGCGCCGATGCCTCGCCATTCTTCCGCATCTTCAACCCGGTGCTGCAGGGCGAGAAATTCGATACGGAGGGCGGCTATGTCAGGACCTTCGTGCCGGAGCTAGCCACCCTCGACCGCAAATATATCCATCGGCCGTTCGAGGCGCCTGATGACGTGCTCAAGCGTGCGGGCATAGAACTCGGCAAGCACTATCCTCGGCCGATCGTCGATCATGCCATGGCGCGGCAGCGGGCGCTCGCCGCCCATGCATCGCTCAAAGATGGCGGATAGGCGCTATTCGGCCGGATGCGCGGTTATGTGCGGCCCTACCGATCTGCGCTTGCTGCCGCTCCCGAGAAAATACCTGAGCGCCTTGAAATAGAGGCCGTAGGGCAGCAACTTCAACAGTTTTGCCCGATAGACCAGGCTCTTCGGGAAACTGATGTCGAAGGATGGGGATTTCAATCCGGCAGCGATCGCGTCAGCCGCCTGCTGTGCCGACACGATATCAGGCATCACGAACTTGTTCTGTGCCGTCAATGGCGTGTCGACATAGCCTGGAGTTATGAGCTGGATGTGGATGCCCATGCGGTCGAGCTCGAAGTTCAGGCTTTCGGCCATGTTGATCAGTGCAGCCTTGCTGGCCCCATAGGCCGCACCGCCGGGCAGACCGCCATAACCGGCCACGGAGGATACGAGGGCAACCTGGCCATATCCCCGAGCCCGCATATGCCGCACCGCCGGAACGAGACAATTGACGACACCGTGAAGATTGACAGCGAAACTCCGCTCGAAGACTTCGTGATTGAGATCTTCGCCCCGCGCGGGCAGATAGATGCCGGCGTTCAAAACCGCCAAGGCAATAGGGCCATGCTGGTATTCGATCGCGGCGACAGTGTGCTCCATATCCTCCGTGTCGGATACATCGCCATCGAGCACGACGATGCTGCCGGCAAGCGCGCTGGCCTCTGCCTGCAGCGCCAGAAGCTTGTCGTGGCTGCGAGCCGTAACGGCAACCTTATATCCTTCTTCAGCCAGTTTCAGCGCCAACGCGCGGCCGATACCGGAACTGGCGCCGGTGATCCAGACCACTCCATGTTCAGGACGTGCGATGAACGGGCTCATGGCTCTTCTCCTTGGCTGGCGGCCGCCTACATCAAACGCTTTCAACAGCGACCGTCGTGGCATTTTAGAAATAGCGTAGCATTGTGGCCGCTTTCGGCCAGACTGACGGCTTCATCGGGAAAACAATGTCACCAACTGGAGACTGCGGACTTGGATGAAAGAGAGAGACCAAGAGGCCCGCCAAGTCGAATTTTGCGAGGCAAAGGAATAGCAAGGAACAGAATTTCTTGCCTATGCCGCCTTGTGAAGGGAAAAGACCGTTCTTACAGTAGTTGCGAACAGAAGGCAGATTCCATGACCGTCCATCCCTCCGTCCTCGAAGCAATTGGCAATACGCCGTTGATCAAGCTCAAGGGCGCCTCCGAGGCGACGGGCTCGACCATTCTCGGCAAGGCCGAGTTTCTGAATCCCGGCCAATCGGTGAAGGATCGCGCCGCGCTGTATATCATTCGCGACGCCGAGAAAAAAGGTCTGCTGAGACCCGGTGGGGTGATCGTCGAGGGCACGGCCGGCAACACCGGCATTGGCCTGACGCTGGTTGCCAAAGCTCTCGGCTACCGCACCGTCATCGTCATTCCGGAAACGCAGAGCCAGGAAAAGAAGGATGCGCTGAAGCTGCTCGGCGCCGAACTGGTTGAGGTTCCCGCCGTTCCCTACAAGAACCCGAACAACTATGTGAAGGTTTCGGGCCGGCTGGCCGAACAACTCGCAAAGACCGAGCCGAACGGCGCGATCTGGGCCAACCAGTTCGACAATGTCGCCAACCGTCAGGCCCACATCGAGACAACCGCCAAGGAGATCTGGGCCGACACCAACGGCAAGATCGACGGCTTTATCTGCTCGGTCGGCTCCGGCGGCACGCTGGCGGGTGTCGCCATGGGGCTGCATGCCTTCAACAAGGACATCAAGATCGGCATCGCCGATCCGGAAGGCGCCGCCCTTTATGAATTCTACAAGAACGGCGAGCTGAAATCCTCCGGCTCCTCGATCACCGAAGGCATCGGCCAGGGTCGCATCACGGCGAACCTGGAAGGTTTCACGCCCGATTTCGCCTATCAGGTCACCGATGCCGAAGCGCTTCCTTACGTCTTCGATCTGGTTGAACACGAGGGCCTGTGCCTCGGCGGCTCGACTGCCATCAATATCGCCGGCGCGGTTCGTCTCGCCAAGGATCTCGGTCCCGGGCATACGATCGTGACCATCCTGTGCGATTACGGCAATCGCTATCAGTCCAAGCTCTTCAATCCCGACTTCCTGAAGTCGAAGGGTTTGCCGCTGCCAAGCTATTTGGAAAAACGGGCTGAAATCGCCGTCCCATACGAAACAACAGCGTGATCATATGACCGTCCATGCCCTTTATCGTGACGATTTCTATCTCTCGACTGCGGAAGCCGTCGTCACCGCGATCCACGAAGATGGGGGCATCGAGCTCGATCAGACCTGCTTCTACGCCACCTCGGGCGGTCAGCCGGGCGATACAGGTTTCCTGGAGCGCGGCGACGGCTCTAGGATCATGCTCGGTCAAACGAAGCATGGGCCGATCAAGGACATCATCATCCATGTCCCACTCGAAAATCAGCCCTTGCCTATCGTCGGCGAAAAGCTGGTGCTGCACATCGACTGGGCGCGGCGCTATAAGCTGATGCGCATGCATACGGCCTGCCATCTTCTTTCGGTGGTCTGCCCCTATCCGATCACGGGCGCGGCAGTCGGCGAAGATGAAAGCCGCGTCGATTTCGACATGAGCGAGACGATCGACAAGGATGAAGTAACGGCGAAATTGATGGCGCTCGTCAACGAGAACCATCCCGTCTTCGTCCGGTGGATCACGGATGAAGAACTGATTGCCAATCCCGGTATCGTCAAATCCAAGAATGTGCGCCCGCCAATGGGCCTCGGTCGTGTCAGCCTTGTCTGTATCGGCGAGGATTCGGCCATCGACAGCCAGCCTTGCGGCGGCACGCATGTGTCGGAAACGCAGGAGGTCGGCGCGATCCACATCGCCAAGATCGAGAAGAAGGGCAAGGAAAACCGCCGCTTCCGCATTCGCTTCGGCGCGCCGACCGACGAGAATTGACCGGGCAAGCGCCTATATCTCGATATCAAGACCAATAAACCATAGCAGGGAGTGATCATCATGGCAGCGGACAAGAGCCGTTTCGTCGTATCTGCCGACTGGCTGCAGGCCGAGCTGGGTGCCAAGGATCTGCGCATCCTCGACGCGTCCTTCTATCTGCCGGCCCAGAAGCGCGATGCCGATGCCGAATATGCCAGCGGCCATATTCCCGGCGCCGTCCGCTTCGACCAGGACAAGATCGCGGATCATTCGACCAACCTGCCGCATATGGTCCCCTCGCCCGAATTCTTCGCGTCCGAAGTCGGCAAGCTCGGCATCAGCGAGAGCGATCGGATCGTGATCTATGACGGTCCGGGCCTGTTTGCTTCGCCGCGCGTCTGGTGGCTGTTCCACATCGTCATGGGTGCGCCGAATGTTTTCGTGCTCGACGGCGGCCTGGACGGCTGGAAGGCCGAAGGGCGACCGCTGGAGACGGCGGTGCCTGCCTTCGCGCCCGCAACGTTCAAGCCTAAGTTCAACGGCAGCCGCGTCGTCTCGTTTGAAGAGATGCGAGAAATCGTCGACAGCCATTCCCTGCAGATCGCGGATGCCCGCAGCGCCGGACGCTTTGCAGCGACCGAGCCAGAGCCGCGCGAAGGCATGCGCTCGGGCCATATGCCGGGCGCGAGAAGTCTGCCATCCGGCGTCTTTGCTACGAATGGCAAGTTCAAGTCGCTACCAGAATTGAGGGAAACCATCGAGAAGGCCGGCATCGATCTCGACAAGCCTGTGGTGACGACCTGCGGGTCCGGCATTACCGCCGCCATCATCACGCTGGCCCTCGAATCCCTCGGCCACGGTAACAATAAGCTCTATGACGGCTCCTGGTCGGAATGGGGCAGTCGGGCGGATACGCCCATCGTCACAGGTCAAGATTGAGCGTATCGATCGTGAAGACGCCCTCCTCCATCAAGGTTCACATCACCCGCCTGGAAATGACTGCGCCACCCAAGGCCAGCCTGCCGGTGCCGGTCAATATCCAGACTGCGATCATGCGGGCGCCTGGCATTCCGCTGCCCTTCTATCGCTATCTCTATCGCCAGGTGGGCGCTCGCTGGCATTGGGTGGAGCGTCTGCGCCTCTCCGACGAGCAATTGACTGCTATTCTTCACGACCAACGCAACGATATCAGCGTGCTTTACGTCAATGGCGCGCCGGGTGGATTCTTCGAATATTTCCGCCAGGACGAGGAGACGATCGAGCTTAGCCATTTCGGCCTCATCGAACACGCACTCGGCCTCGGTATCGGCAAATGGTTCCTGCTGCAGTCGCTCTACGCCATATGGACGCTGAACCCGCAACGGATCATCACGACGACAAACAATCTCGATCATCCCAGGGCATTACAGCTCTATCAGATGTTCGGCTTTTCGCCGATTTCGACCGGCGAAGGCATCGTCCGGCCGTTGAGTGACAAGGAACTGCTTGAGCTCGCCAAGAAGAGCTAAGGGTTCGCTTTCGGCAGGAATCGGGTGGCTTCGGTTCTTGTTCGGGCGCATCACATGGCAAGTCTCGAAAGGAGCTTTGCCATGCCTTCCATCGCTTTTGCAGCCATGCCCACCTCCGATGCCGAAGTTCTGTGGAACGGCGGCGTCGATGCCTATGGTCACCGGCCAGAGACCGTGATTTCCGATGGTCCCGGCCATCCCTGCCGCCACTGCCTGCGCAATATCGATGCCGGCGAGGAGCTGTTCGTCTTCGCCTATCGCCCCTTCCCGGAATTGCAGCCCTATGCGGAGACGGGTCCAATCTTCCTGCATAAGACGCCATGTCAGCGCTACGAAGCAGAAGAAATCCTGCCGCCGGTGCTGACGACCAGCAAGGATTTCATCGTGCGTGGTTATGGCAAGAACGACCGCATCGTCTATGGGACCGGTGCTGTGACGCCGACCGGCGATATCCCAGCCTATGCAGCTTCGCTGCTTGAGCGTCCCGACATAGCCTATGTCCATGTCCGCTCGGCCCGCAACAATTGCTACCAGTGCCGGATCGATAAAATGGGAGCGCCGGCATACGCGGATGCCGGCGCCTCCATCTGACGTGCACGCGTTGGGCTTTACGCGACGTTCAGAATGCTCTCCGCTGCAACGGCTTCATAGCCGAGCGCCTCGGCCACTGGCCGGTTGGTGATGCGGCCCTTGTGGACATTGAGGCCATTGCGGAGGTGCTTGTCTTCCGCGATGGCGCGCAGGCCACGATCGGCCAAGGCGAGACCGTGATAGATCGTGGCGTTGTTGAGCGCATGGGCCGAGGTCACGGGAACGGCACCCGGCATATTGGCGACGCAATAGTGTACGACGCCTTCCACCACATAGGTCGGATCGGAATGCGTCGTTGCATGCGAGGTTTCGAAACAGCCGCCCTGGTCGATGGCGACATCGACGATAACAGAACCCTTCTTCATGCCTGAGAGCATTTCGCGCGTCACCAGCTTCGGCGCGGCGGCGCCGGGGATCAGCACGGCACCGATGACGAGATCGGCGGAAAAGACCTCTTCCTCCAGAGCCTGGATGCTGGAATAGCGCGTGTGAACGCGGCCGTTGAAGATATCGTCAAGCTGGCGCAGGCGCGGCAGCGAGCGATCGAGGATGCTGACGTCGGCACCGAGGCCGGCTGCCATCTTGGCCGCATGCAGGCCGACGACGCCCCCGCCGATAATCGCGACCTTTGCCGGCAGCACGCCGGGCACGCCGCCGAGCAGGATACCGAGGCCGCCATTGGCCTTCTGCAGAGCGGTTGCACCCGCCTGGATCGACAGGCGGCCGGCGACTTCGGACATCGGCGCCAGCAGCGGCAGGCCGCCGCGCTCGTCGGTCACGGTCTCGTAAGCAACAGCGGTCACGCCCGAGGCGAGCAAGCCCTTGGTCTGTTCCGGATCAGGGGCCAGATGCAGATAGGTGTAAAGAAGCTGGCCTTCGCGGAGCTGTGCCCATTCCGAGGGCTGCGGCTCCTTGACCTTCACGATCATGTCGCACTTTTCGAAAATATCCTTGGCGCTTGCAGCGATCTTGGCGCCGGCAGCCGCATAGGCGTGGTCATCAGCACCGATGCCGGCGCCGGCCTTCGTCTCGACCCAGACTTCGTGGCCATGGGCGACATATTCGCGCACGGATGCCGGCGTCAGACCGACGCGGTACTCGTGGTTCTTGATTTCCTTGGGGCAACCAACGCGCATTTCATTCCTCCTCGAATGCTTTTGCGTCTTTCATTTTCTCCAAGTGAAATCAGACCACCTCCGCCCCGCAATGTCCTTGCAAAGACGATTTGCGCTGCAGTCATTTTTCGTGATTTATTGCGCAGATAGGAATTTCTTCGAAAGACCTTCGAATGTCCGACCTCGATGCTATCGATCATTCGATTCTGCGGATGCTGCAGCAGAATGCCAGGATCACCAATGCGGAACTGGCCGAGAAGGTCGGCCTGTCGCCCTCGGCCTGTTCGCGGCGGCTCGATATCCTGGAAAAGAGCGGCGTCATCGACGGCTATCACGCGCATCTCTCGCACAAGGCGCTGGATTACAAGATGATCGCCTTCGTGCACATCTCTCTATCCGGCCAGTTCGCAAAGACGCTTTCGGAATTCGAGACCGCGGTGAAGCGCTGCCCCAACGTGCTCTCCTGCTACCTCATGTCGGGCGAATATGATTACATATTGCGGGTCGCCGCGCGCGACCTCGAGGACTACGAGCGCATCCATCGCGACTGGCTCTCCGCCCTGCCCCATGTCGTGAAGATCAATTCCAGCTTTGCATTGCGCGAGATCATCGACCGGCCGAATGTCGGCTTGTGATCTTCGTCAGCACATATCCAGCAGCAATGCGCGATGATCGGACACCTCTGGCTCCGCGACAGGATCGAAACGGATGACCTCGACATTCGATGTCACGAGCATGTAGTCGGCAAAACGCGGCTGCTTCTTATAATGCGAGGTGCGCGTGTCGTCATGTCCCCGTGAAGTGACGAGATCGACAAGCCCCAGGCTGCCGAGGATCTCGAAGGTCTCGCTATCCGGCAGCACGTTGAAGTCACCGCAAACCACCAGCCGGTCGCCCTCTTGCCGAACCTGGCGAATGATCTCAACCAGCGCTTGCGCCTGATGGCGCCGGGCCGGCGTATCGCCCTTGCCTTCCAGATCCCGAAGGCCATGCATATGAGCAATGGTGACGGGATAGCCGCGCTCATAGTGGAAAAGGCGGATGCAATGGGCATTGCGGGAGCGCGGATGCGGTCCATAGCCATCAGCAGAAAATTCGCCGTGAACGAAACCGGCTCCCTGGCCGATGATCGGATAGGTCCTGCGCACGAAGGTTGCCAGTCCGAATTCAGAGTCCAATCGCGTGTCACCGTCGAAGAGATCGCCTCGCGCGACAGGGAGGAAGAAGGCATCGTAAGCCGGCAAAGCAGCCTTCAGCTCCTCGAAAAGATTGGCACGCTGCGGGAGCTCGATTCCGTGATCGCGATAAACCAGCCATTCGGATTGTGCGTTGTGCGTGCGGACCACTTCCTGCAGGCACAGAACATCCGCCTCGACATCGACGAGATAGGGCATCAATGGCTCATGCAGCCGGCCGCCCCATGCATTCAAAGAAACGATACGCATATCCCGCACCTCTCATAGTCACATGGCCGATCGCAGCGGCCATTTCGATGCGGTACCCATTCGGGACGCCCGGCTACAATTTTAGCGATTATGCTAAACATCCCGCAAGGCATATCTGATATCCAAATCGAGAAAAAGACGGATGAGCCGGGATAACATCATGCAGTTCTCTTCGAAATCTCCCGTTCAGGGCAATCTGAAAATAAAGACACGCGGCTCGCCGCGCCATCATGCGCGGCTCACGGGCCAGGTTCGATATTTCACCAAGCTTGTCGCCGGCCGCGTCGTCGATATTTCGACAAGCGGCATCGCGCTCGATCTGCAGGCGCCGCTCTATGCAGCGGCGGGCAGCAAGGTTCGCGTCGAATGCGACGATATCGGCCTGCTGGATGGTTTCGTGCGCTGGGCTCATAACGGCCGTATCGGCATCGAGTTCGATCGCTCGTCCAATGCCTCGGCCAAGGTCGCGTCCTATTTCCGCTTTTTCCACAAGGACATAAAGCCGGTTCTCAAGCGCTGATCGAATGTCGGCACAAGCCGGCTACGATCCACAATAAGCCTGTCACATTCCTGGTGCACACCTTCAAAAATCGTCCTAATCTCGCTCGCCCGAGAGATGATCGACGGACCATAGCCCCATCGTTGAAGGAGTGCCTTATGTCTTCCATTCTGGATTTGCCCAGCATGTCGCGCCGTTCCCTGCTGCAAGGCCTCAGCGCCACGGCGGCGCTGATCGTGCTGCATCCTTTCGCAGCCCGCGCTGCGAGCAATCAGGCGCATCTGCGCCTCATGGAAACGACCGACATTCACGTCAACGTCTTCCCCTACGACTATTATGCCGACAAGCCGAACGACACGATGGGACTGACGCGCACGGCGACGATCATCGACAATATCCGCGCCGAAGCCACCAACTCGCTCCTGATCGACAATGGCGACGTGCTGCAAGGCAATCCGATGGGCGATTACATGGCCTATCAGCACGGCATGAAGGAAGGCGACGTCCATCCGGTCATCAAGGCGATGAACACGCTCGGCTACTCTGTGGGCACGCTCGGCAACCACGAATTCAACTATGGCCTCGATTTCATGTTCAAGGTGCTGGCCGGCGCGAATTTCCCGTTCGTCTGCGCCAACCTGACCAAGGGCAAGCTCGCCTCCGATCCCACCAAGGACGACCTGTTCTTCAAGCCCTATCTGATCCTCGAAAAGAAGATCAAGGACGGCTCCGGCAATGAAAGCCCGATTAAGATCGGCTTCATCGGCTTCGTGCCGCCGCAGATCATGCTCTGGGACATCAAGAACCTCGAAGGCAAGGCGCAGACCCGCGATATCGTCGAAGCCGCCAAGGCCTGGGTTCCGGTCATGAAGGCCGAAGGCGCCGATATCATCATCGCCCTCTCCCATTCCGGCATCGACGGCAGCGGCCCGAGCGAGAAGATGGAAAACGCTTCGCTTTACGTCGCTGCGGTCGACGGCATCGATGCCGTCTTCACTGGCCACCAGCATCTTGTCTTCCCCGGCCCGAAGACCTGGGATGGCATCAAGGACGCCGATCCGGTCAAGGGCACGCTGCACGGCAAGCCTGCCGTCATGGCCGGCTTCTGGGGCTCGCATCTCGGCCTCATCGACCTGCTGCTCGAAAAGGATGGCAAGAGCTGGAAGATCGTCGACTTCACCTCCGAAGCACGCCCGATCTACCATCGCGACGACAAGAAGAAGGTCATCGCTGACGTCACCGACAAGAAGGAAGTCGTCGAAGCCGCCAAGGCCGAACATGAGGCGACGCTGACCTATGTCCGCACGCCCGTCGGCAAGACGTCTGCGCCGCTCTATTCCTACTTCGCGCTGGTCGCCGACGATCCCTCTGTGCAGATCGTCAGCCAGGCGCAGATCTGGTACATCAAGAACATACTGAAGGAGACGCAGTACAAGGACCTTCCGGTTCTGTCGGCTGCAGCGCCCTTCAAATGCGGCGGGCGCAACGGCGCCGACTATTATACGGACGTTCCCGCGGGCAATATCGCCATCAAGAACGTCGCCGACCTCTATCTCTATCCGAACACCGTCCAGGCCGTTGTTATCAACGGCGCGCAGGTCAAGAACTGGCTGGAAATGTCGGCCGCGATGTTCAACCAGGTACAGCCGGGCGCCAAGGACGCGGATCTGATCAACAGCAGCTTCCCGTCCTACAACTTCGACGTCATCGACGGCGTGACCTACCAGATCGATGTCTCGCAGCCGCGCCGCTTCGGCGATGACGGCAAGGTTCTGAATGCCGATGCAAACCGCATCCAGAACCTGCAGTTCGATGGAAAGCCGATCGACCCCGCACAGAAGTTCTTGGTCGTCACCAACAACTACCGCGCCGGCGGCGGGGGCAACTTCCCGGAAATCGCGGCGGACAAGGTCGTCTACCAGGCGCCGGACACCAACCGTGACGTCATCGTGCGCTATGTCCACGAGCAGGGCACGATCAACCCGACCGCCGACGGCAACTGGATCTTCAAGCCGCTGGCGGACACGACCGTGCGGTTCCAGAGCTCGCCGAAGGCAAAGGATTTTCTCGATCAGGTCAAGAGCGTCAAGATCGAAGACGCCGGCGAAGGTGCCGACGGCTTCCGCAACTACCGGCTGGTTCTGTAAGCACGAATGCTATCGTCCTCTCCTCTCATTTGGGGAGAGGACTTTTTCACTCCGCCGCCAGACGCTTGTCGTCTGGATGGAACATCTCGACAGTGGACTTGAAGTCCTCCTGACTCGGGCATCGCGACAGACGATCACGGAAAGCCTCGATCATCCAGGCAGCCGCAGGGCCAGGGGGATTGTCCACCTTACGGATGGCATAGAGCGGATATTCGCTCTGGTCGTAGGCATCGAGAGCCAAAGGCACCAGCCGTCCCTTCTGCAGATCCTCCATGATGAACGAGGCCGGCAGGCCGCCCCAGCCAAGACCGCCGCGGATCAGCTGATGCTTGGTGGCGATATCGCTGAGATGCCAGATCTTGTAGGACAGGACGTTGAAATCCTTGCCATTGGTGAGATTTGATGCGTCGGTGACAACCAGTTGCACTTCTTCGCGCACATCGGCCAGCGTCAGCGGCCGCCCCAGCAGAGCGAGCGGATGCGTCGGAGCGGCAACTGGCATCATGAAGGAATGTCCGATGCGCTCGATAACCAGGGCATCATCCTGCTTCAACACCGAGCCGCCGATACCGATGGTCGACTTGCCGCTGGCAACCAGCTCCAGCATCGAACCAAGTTCGCCGGTGTCGAGGCGCAGGGAAACATAAGGGAAGCGATCGCGAAATTCCCGCAGCACATCGACCGTGGCATGCACCGGCACCATGACGCTGATAGCGACGGCCACCTCCGCCTCAAGGCCGCTCTTCAAGCCCTTCACGCGTGCGCGCATTACCTGCAGATCGGAAAGAATGCGGCGGGCATCCTCCAGCATTACCCTGCCCGCGTCCGTTAACTTCGGCTGGCGCGAGCCGGAGCGCTCGAACAGCGGCATTTCGAGCTGAGCCTCCAGATTGGCAATCGTGTAACTGATGACCGACTGCGCGCGGTTCAGCATTCGTGAAGCGGCCGAGAAGCTGCCTGACTCGGCGACGGTCAGAAAGACCTGCAATTGGTCGAGGGTGGGATTGGGGAGCATCTGCCATCCATTCTATCGATAATTCCGATCCATATTATCACAGTTTTTCTCGATAGCACTGACGACTTATTTATGGAGGCGAACGTGATCGGACTCTCCCAGCCGATTTAGCAACTCATTGAAAAGGAAAACGGATATGTCCTCCATTCTGCTTCTGACCTCCAGCCCGCGTCCGGACTCGCTCTCCACGAAGATCGCCACCGAACTGGCCGAGAAGATCAAGGCCAACAATCCGGGCAAGACGCTCGTCAAGCGCGACCTCGCTGCCGACAACCTGCCGCATATCGATGGCCCCTTCACCGCCGCCATCCGCACGCCGGCCGACGCCCGTACGCCCGAGCAGCAGGAACTGGTCAAGGTTTCCGACGCACTCGTCGACGAGCTGCTGGCAGCCGACACGCTTGTTATCGGCACCGGCCTCATCAACTTCAATATCTATTCCTCGCTGAAGACCTGGATCGACAACATCGCTCGCGCCGGCCGCACCTTCACCTACACGGAAACCGGCCCGAAGGGTCTGGCGACCGGTAAGAAGGCCTATATCGTGCTCGCTTCCGGCGGCGTCTATTCCGAAGGCCCGGCCGCCCCGCTGAACCATGCCGTTCCCTACCTGAAGTCGGTTCTCGGCTTCATCGGCATCACCGATGTCGAGACCGTTTACATCGAAGGCGTTGCTTTTGGTCCGGAAGCTGCCGAAAAGGCCGTCGGTGCCGCCCAGGCTCGCGCCTCGGAGCTGGCTCTCGCCGCTTAATCGACTGCAGCTTCCAGGCATTGACAGGCGGCCGGCATCAGCCGGCCGCTTTGCTATTCCGCCTGTGGCAACTCCTTCACGAACGACCTCACGGTCTCCAGAATTTCATTGGAAAACGCCTCGTCATTCGCCACGCGCGCGAGGCCGAGGGCTCCGGTTATCAGGCAGGAGGCGATGATCGCCTTGCGCCTGGCTTCGGCTGTCTCCGGCTTCGGCATGCGCGCCGTCATGGCATCGAAATTCCTTCGCAGGCCATCCGTCGCGACGGTACGGACCGCATCGCTGCTGCGCGCCATATCCGCCGTCAGCGCGGCATAGGCGCAGCCCTCGCCGCAATGATCGCGATGACGCTCGCTGAGATAGGTATCGACATAATCGTCGAGCGAGATGCTTTCGGGATCGATCCCCTTTTCCTCCTGCTGTCGCCGCCACGACCCGATCGCCGATTCCACGGCTTCCGCCACCAGTTCGTCGCGCGAGGCGAAATGCTTGTAGAAGCCGCCTACGGTAAGCCCCGCCTCCTTCATCAGGTCGGCGACACCAATCCCTTCCAATCCTTCCTCACGCAGACGCTTAGCGGCGAGCGTCACGATGCGTTCGTGCGTCTTCTGCTTTTCCAATTGTGAGCGGCCCATCGAAAATCCTTTCATGCCTGGCTTGACAAAATGGATTACGATCATAATCCTTATAGATAACGATCATAATCCAGATCGTGACAAAAGCCAACAGGAGCTACGAACATGCGTCTCAAGAACAAGGTTGCCGTCATCACCGGTGGAAACAGCGGCATTGGCCTCGCCACTGCCCGCCTCTTCCTCGCCGAAGGCGCGAAGGTCGCCATCACAGGCCGCAATCCCAAGACACTGGCTGCGGCGGCCGAACAGCTCGGCGGCGGCGTGCTGGCTTTGCAGGCCGACACCACCGATATCCCGGCCATGGAAAAGGCCTTTGCCGAGGCTGCGGAGAAGCTTGGGAAATTTGATGTGGTCTTTGCCAATGCCGGTATTGCCGGGGATACGCCGCTCGGCAAAACGACGCTTGAGCAGTTTGAAACCATCGTTCGCGTCAATTTCACCGGCGTCTTCTTTACCGTACAGGCCGCCCTGCCATATCTGAACGACGGCGGCTCCGTCATCCTGAACGGCTCCGTCCATGCCGTTCTCGGCATTCCCGGCGCTTCGGCCTATGCCGGCACGAAGGGCGCCGTTCGCGCCATGACGCGCAATCTCGCCTCCGAACTTGCGCCCCGCGGCATCCGCGTCAACCAGGTCACACCGGGCGCCACCAAGACCCCGATCTGGGAACCCCGCGCCAGCACGCCGGAGGCTCTGGATGCGCTGCAAGCCCGCTTTGGCAGCCTCAGCCCGCTCGGCCGCATGAGCGAAGCGGATGAAATCGCCAAGGCAGCGCTCTATTTCGCCTCCGATGATTCCGCCAACGTGACGGCCATTGAGATCACGGTCGACGGCGGCGCGATCAACGCTCCGTCCGGCGCGAAGATATTCCGCGCGGCTTGAAGCCTGCGAATTATCAGCCATCAATTTTCAATGAGTGTTATGGGCCGCCAAAGCAGATGCAGAGGCGGCCTTGCATCTAATGCATGTTAAAGGAGTTTAACTGCTTCAGACCTGGCGAACCTTTTCGCCGTCGCCAAAGAGGCCGGCGCCGTTCTGATCGATAATCTGTTGGCCCTTGCGGAAGGTCGATTCCACGGCATCATCGGACGAGGTGAAGACATCGGCGCGGATGAAATTGCGCACCAGGATCTCACCATTCACATCCTTCTCAATCCGGCCCATGAGGCGGAACTGATTGCCCTCGCGCTGCGGCGTCGCATAGATCGTGCAGCCGGCATGTACCTGCGGTTCGACGCTAACAGTCGAGCCGCCGGATTTTTCAGTGCCAGCTTGCGATGCGCCACCGGTGAAAATCGAAAGGATATTTGAAAAGAACGAAGCCATGGATCGCCTTTAGCATGAAGGTTGCAGGGTCGCAAAGTCAAATGATCAGGTTTGCCAGGATCTCGTTTTCGGTGATGTCCTCGTAGCCCATGCCTGAGCTTTCAAAATTGGCGATAAGCTGCTTGAAATTATCCGGATTTTTCGTCTCGATACCGATCAGGATGGAGCCGAAATTGCGGGCGCTCTTCTTCAGATATTCGAAGCGGGCGATGTCGTCTTCCGGGCCGAGCATGTTGAGGAAATCGCGAAGCGCGCCGGGGCGCTGCGCCAGGCGCAGGATGAAGTATTTCTTCAAGCCCGCATAGCGCATGGCGCGCTCCTTGACATCAGGCAAGCGCTCGAAATCGAAATTGCCGCCGGAGACGACGGCGACGATGGTCTTGCCGCGGATGCTGTCGCGATCGAGCTTTTCCAGCGCCGTGATCGCCAGAGCGCCTGCCGGCTCTAGCACCACGCCCTCCACATTCAGCATATCGGTGATGGTGACGCAGATGGCGTTCTCCTCGATGAGCTTCACCTGCTCGGCCGCAAAACCCTTCAGGGCCGCGAAATTCAGCTCGCCGATACGACCGACGGCAGCGCCATCGACGAAATTGTCGACCTTAGCGAGCGTCATCACCTGCCCCGCCTCGATGCTGCGGCGCAGGCTCGGCGCTCCGGCCGGTTCGGCGAAGGTGAAGGCATCACGCGGGAGCTTATCGGCAAAATAGCCGGTGATCCCGGCGGCAAGACCACCACCGCCGACAGGAAGAAGGATGTGATCGGGGATAACGCCATCAGGCAGCTGCTCGGCGATTTCGGCAGCGACCGTCGCCTGCCCCTCGATGATATCGGCATGATCGAAGGGAGGCACCATGACGCCGTCAATGCTCTCGACGTGATCGCGCGCGGCCTGATAGCATTGATCGAAGAAATCGCCGAAGAGCTTGATGGTGATGAACTCACCGCCGAAGATGCGGGTCTTGTCGATCTTCTGCTGCGGCGTCGTCACAGGCATGTAGACCACGCCGGGCACACCGAAATGGCGGCAGACGAAGGCGAAGCCCTGGGCGTGATTGCCGGCGGATGCGCAGACGAAGGTCTTTCCCGTACCACCCTCGGCAATCACCTTGCGAAAGAAATTGAAGGCGCCGCGGATCTTATAAGAGCGAACCGGTGTGAGATCCTCACGCTTCAGCCAGATGTCGGCGCCATAGCGCGCGGAAAGATGCTCGTTCTGCTGCAGCGGCGTTGCGGGAAAGAGGCCACGCATGGCCTCTGTGGCTTCGAGAACAGTCTGGTTGTCCACGGCTTGTCCGTCCTTCTTCAATCACCCCCGCTATGACACAGGAAAGATGAGCAAAGAAAGCCTCTTTATCGCGCTTTCGGTCCTGCAATGGCAAGATTGGCCGCACCGAACAAGTCATTAACCATTTATGCCCCTGACTGTCGAAACCCCTAAATCTGTGAATTGACAGCCAAGCTCCCCCTGCGTCCAATATGACACAGCCATCATGATGATGGTTAGAGGCCCGCCTTAAATCCGATCGTCGGCTACGGCGGGCTTCGCTTATCCATGCTGGCATTAACTTATACTTGCACATAGGATTGAGAATCGCGCGAAAGATGTTTATCCCAGTTTTGTTCAAGGGGAGAACATCGTCATGCGCCTTATGCGCCCAGCTATAATCGCTTTCACTCTTGCGGTGCTTGCTTCCTGCGCCTCGCAGGAAAAAAGCTTCGAGAAGAACATCCCCATTATGAAGGAAAGCCCGACGGCACGAGCGCAGGTCATCGACAAGTGCATGTCGCAGCGCCTGCCACCAGAAACGCTGGATGAAATCGCTTTCTACGTCAAATCTCAAAGAAGCGACGCAAAGCGGCTCTTTTGTCAGCGACTGATGAACGGTGTGGTATCGGGAAAGATCAGCTATGCCGATTTTAAGGCCATGTTCCAACAGAAGAAGGTGACACCGGCGCTTGTCAGCGTTCTCAAGGGTCGCTGAGCCGAGCATGTCAGGCTGACGCCGATCGGCCCCTTCCTGCAAAACATTTCCTTGACTGAATCGCTCAAGTGCTTGATGGGGAGAGGCACGCGGACGTGGCGAAACTGGTAGACGCAAGGGACTTAAAATCCCTCGGCCTTTGGCTGTACGGGTTCGACCCCCGTCGTCCGCACCAAAAATCAAACTTCATCAAAATCCCAATGAAAAGAGGCGCAGCCTTCGCCGCGCCTCCCTCAATCGATATGCAGATTCAAATCAAGCCGTGAGCTTGGCAGCGATCTTGGCGACGTGTGCGCCCTGGAACTTTGCTGCTTCCAGTTCGATTTCGGATGGCTGGCGGGAGCCGTCGCCGTTAGTGATGGTGGAGGCGCCGTAGGGCGAGCCGCCCTTGACTTCTTCCGTGCCCATCTGGCCCTGGAAGGCATAAGGGAGGCCGACGACGGCCATGCCGTGGTGGAGAAGCGTCGGAATGAAGCCGAGGATGGTGGATTCCTGGCCGCCGTGCTGGGTTGCGGATGAGGTGAAGACCGAGCCGACCTTGCCGACGAGCTTGCCGCCGAACCACAGGCCGCCGGTCTGATCCCAGAAATTTCGCATCTGCGAGGCAACGGTGCCGAAGCGCGTGCCGGCGCCGACGATGATGGCGTCATAGTCTGCCAGTTCATCCGGCGTTGCGATCGGGGCTTCCTGATCGAGTTTGAAATAAGAGGCCTTTGCGACTTCTTCCGGAACGAGTTCCGGCACGCGCTTGACGGTGACTTCGGCACCGGTGGACTTTGCACCTTCTGCGACGGCATAGGCCATCTTCTCGATGTGACCGTAGGAAGAATAATAGAGAACCAGAACCTTAGCCATAAGAACGTCTCCCGTTTGTTGGACGCGTTGAATGTCGGGGAATCTTGTATCAGCGATGCGACAAGGGCGCAGCCCCCACGCTCAGAACGCACTGTTCATCCTGCGTAGACGCAATTTCATTTGCAATATTTGCCGGGACCTGCGGTCGAGTGAAAACGAGCGTTTGCAATCGCTGCAAACAGCGCTACCTATCTCGAACACTTTTGAACGCGCCGACTGCGCATTGTCCTGGATATCTTCATGTCGAACGAAATCATTGTCACAGCCGCCATGCTGGCCATCGGCGACGAACTGCTCTCCGGCCGGACGAAGGACAAGAATATCGGCCATCTTGCCGATGTGCTGCTGCTGGCCGGCATCGACCTGAAGGAAGTTCGCATCGTCGCCGATGATGAGGAGGCGATCGTTTCGGCGCTGAACGCCCTGCGCGCTCAGTATGATTACGTCTTCACCTCAGGCGGCATCGGCCCGACGCATGACGATATCACCGCCGATGCCGTCGCCAAGGCCTTTGGCGTGCCCTGCGAGCACGATGCCGAAGCCATGCGGATCATGGGCGAAATGTACGCACGGCGCGAGATGGAATTCACCGAGGCTCGCCAGCGCATGGCCCGGATGCCTGTGGGATCGAAGCATATCGCCAATCCGGTCTCGACTGCGCCCGGCTTCAACATCGGCAACGTCTACGTCATGGCCGGCGTGCCGCAGGTTTTTCAGGCGATGCTCGACAATGTCATACCGACGCTAAGGACTGGCGCAAAGGTGCTATCAACAGCGATTTCCTGCCCTTATGGCGAAGGTGAGATCGGCACGCCGCTCGGCCTTATCCAGAAGGCACATCCAGATACCAGCATTGGCTCCTACCCGCGTTATGTCGGCCAATTCTTCTCGACCGAGATCGTCGTCAGGGGCCGCTCGGCGGAATTGGTCGAAAGTGTCGCAGCGGAAGTACGCGCAATGATCGAAGCCATCCGACAGTCGAAAGCCAAGGAAAATCAGTCAGCTGAGGCCTGACCTTTAACGAAGGTGTGTACTTTCCAGGGAACTCTGAGACCATTCGGAGCATTATCTTGTAGCGGAATGCTGATATCATGATCCGATCCAACCCTTCCGCATGGGAGATCTCTTCATGTCCTACAAAACGATAGTGACCGTTCTCGACAATCCCGACAATACGCGCATCGCTGCCACGTTTTCGGCGGCGCTCGCAAAGGAGCACGGCGCCCATATCGTCGGGCTTCATGCGGAAATCGTCTCGACCGTGCCGCTGGTGGCGCCGATGGAGATTCCGGACCCCGTTGCGGTTCAGGCGCTTCAGGATGTCGCCCATAATCAGGCCGTCGAAATCGAACGGGTGTTCCGCTCAAGGATGGAAGCCGCTGGTATCGACTATGAATGGCACAGCTTTGCCAGTACGGTCGGCTACGGCACCGAACCGCTGATCGAAAGTGCCCGCAGTGCCGATCTGCTGGTGGCCGTGCAGCCGGACCCGTCGAAATATGCCGATACCCAGGTCGATGTCGAAACCTTCCTGTTCGACAGCGGCCGGCCGGTCCTGTTGATCCCCTATATTCTCAAGGAGCCGAAGCCCGTCCGCCGCGTGCTGATCGCCTGGAACGGCTCCAAGGAAGTGGCCCGCGCCACCTTCGACGCCCTGCCCTTCCTCAAGGCTGCGGATTCGGTCGAGATCCTTTCCGTCAGCACGTCGGAAAAGGACCCTCATCCGTCCAAGGAGACCGGCGTCCGGATAGCCGCGGCGCTGACGCGCCACGGCGTGCGCGCCAAGTTCGAAACGGCAGCCTGCAGCGGCAAGTCGACGCCGTCGCAGGTCATCGAAAACCGCCTGGCGGATGACAGCATCGACCTGCTTGTTATGGGCGCCTATACGCATTCCTGGCTATGGCAGATGATCTTCGGTGGCACGACGCGCACTCTGCTGCAATCGATGACAGCAATGACGCTGCTGGCCCGCTGAGCGGCTGAAAGCTCAAATCCTGTGTCAACCGGTGCAAATGTGCATCGGTTGGCCGCTTCGCGGCTATTGCCTTTTGCCCGTAAATCCAGCAGAAAGCAGCGACCGATGACAGAATTCCCGCCAGGGAACCGTTCGCGCGGTCGAAGGGGCATGATCCCGAAAAGCCCAGGCTTTCCCGGATAAGATCCCGTTCAGGCAGATAGCAAGCGAATCGCGTTCCGGATTTGGTTCTTGGTCCGCGCCCGCCGCGGGGTCTGCTCAGGGTCGCCGGCGCTGCCGGTGCGTCGTTATTCCATGCCCCGGAGCTTTCTGCCATGTCTCTGCCCGATAAAGCCTTTCCCGTATCCTGGGATCAGTTCCATCGCGATGCGCGCGCGCTTGCCTGGCGGCTTGCCGGCCTGAACCGTGAATTCAAGGCAATCGTCTGCATCACCCGCGGCGGCCTCGTGCCGGCCGCCATCATCTCTCGCGAGCTCAATATCCGGCTGATCGAGACGGTGTGTGTCGCTTCCTATCACGATTATTCCAGCCAGGGCGAAATGAACCTGCTCAAGGGCATCGCACCGGAACTATCGGTCAATGGCGGCGAAGGCGTCCTTGTCATCGACGATCTCACCGATACCGGCAAGACGGCTCTCGAAGTCCGCGCCATGCTGCCCAAGGCGCATTTCGCCTGCGTCTACGCCAAGCCGACCGGCGTTCCCACGATCGACACCTTCATCACCGAGGTCAGCCAGGACACCTGGATCTACTTCCCCTGGGACATGGGCTTCACCTATCAGGAGCCGATCGCCAAGGGCCATCGTGGCTGATCTCCCGCTGCCGGCACGCGAATCAGTCACGATTCATGCGCCGTCGCGAAATGTGATTCGAATAGTGGTAATAGAGGTGGGCGCTACGGCGCCCACTAGATTTAGTGGGCGTCACAAAGGCGAGAAAGCGTGAGATTCAAGGCTTTCCGTGCGAATCATGATGCGACACGGCATGAATTTGCCGCGCTGCCAATGGCATCGAGGTCACGGTCACAATTTTGTCGCTTTCGACACCGCCGGTGATGATACTTGCTGCACCAACGGTCGCGCGAAGGGCGAGCATCCCTCCTCAAGCTCTTGAATCTCTTAGCCTACTGACGTTTCCCCAGTTTCCACAGGCGAGCCCACAAGATATTGTGGTTAGCAATCCATTACAAACCACCCCTTGACGGAATCGGGTCTTTCAAAGTTAATGGACGACGTTGCGGCGGTGACTGGACCAGGCGGGGTTACGAGGACTGGTTCTCAATTCGAAATCGGATTTGGATTCAAGGCGATTCACCTGTGCAGGTGGCCCGCCGTGAGGATTTTTGTGTCGATCTCGAGCTGTCGAAAAAACACATGCGGGGACTGGCGGCAATAAGCTGTTAATACTATATTTAGTGTTTGCAGCCACCATCACCACAAGATACAGGAAAGACATCTCCGGGTGACACCTCCTGTCAAAGAGCGGATCGGAAGCTGGCTGCGCGTTGAATTCGCGATGCCGGAATGAGAATTTTTGCGCCCTGTTTTCATGCAGGCGCATACCAACGAATGAAGGATTGGGACCATGCGCATCGAACGTCGTTTTACGAAGGCCGGCCAGTCACCCTATGCGGACATCGAATTCCGCAAGGCGACGAGCGAGATCAAGAATCCTGACGGTTCGATCGTGTTCCGCCTCGAAAACATCGACGTACCCGCGCAGTTTTCGCAGGTCGCCGCCGACATTCTGGCGCAGAAATATTTCCGCAAGGCGGGCGTGCCTGCCAAGCTGAAGAAGGTCGAGGAAAACGACGTTCCTTCCTTCCTGTGGCGTTCCGTGCCCGACGATGCGGCCATGAAGGATCTGCCGAAGGATCAGCAGAGCGGTTCCGAAACCGATGCGCGCCAGGTCTTCGACCGCCTCGCCGGCACGTGGACCTACTGGGGCTGGAAGGGCGGCTACTTCTCGTCCGAAGAAGACGCCTCCGCTTTCCGTGACGAGCTTGCCTATATGCTCGCCACCCAGCGCGTCGCGCCGAACTCCCCGCAATGGTTCAACACCGGCATGCACTGGGCCTACGGCATCGACGGCCCCGGCCAGGGCCACTATTATGTCGACCCCTTCACCGGCAAGCTCACCAAGTCCAAGTCGGCTTATGAGCATCCGCAGCCGCATGCCTGCTTCATTCAGTCCGTCGAAGACGATCTCGTCAACGAAGGCGGCATCATGGATCTGTGGGTTCGCGAAGCCCGCCTCTTCAAGTATGGCTCCGGCACCGGCTCGAACTTCTCGATGTTGCGCGCCGAAGGTGAAAAGCTTTCCGGCGGCGGCCGATCTTCCGGCCTCATGAGCTTCCTCAAGATCGGCGACCGTGCTGCCGGCGCTATCAAGTCGGGCGGCACGACCCGCCGCGCCGCCAAGATGGTGGTCGTCGACATCGACCATCCGGATATCGAGGACTACATCAACTGGAAGGTCAAGGAGGAGCAGAAGGTTGCCGCCCTTGTGACCGGCTCGAAGATCGTCGCCAAGCACCTGAAGGCGATCATGAAGGCGACGGTCAATTGCGAAGGCGACAATGACGATTGCTTCGACCCGGCCAAGAACCCTGCCCTGAAGCGCGAGATTCGCGCTGCCAAGAAGGATCAGGTTCCGGAAAACTACGTCCAGCGCGTCATCCAGTTCGCTCGCCAGGGCTACAAGGATCTCGAATTCAAGACCTACGACACGGACTGGGACTCGGAAGCCTACCTCACCGTATCCGGCCAGAACTCCAACAACTCCGTCTCCATCAAGGACGACTTCCTGCGTGCCGTCGAGAATGACGGCGACTGGAACCTGACCGCCCGCAAGGACGGCAAGGTCGTCAAGACGCTGAAGGCTCGCGACCTCTGGGAGTCCATCTCCTACGCCGCCTGGGCATCGGCCGATCCGGGTCTGCACTTCAACACGACGATGAACGACTGGCACACCAGCCCGGCTGCCGGCCCGATCCGCGCATCCAATCCGTGCTCGGAATACATGTTCCTCGACGACACGGCCTGCAATCTCGCTTCGCTGAACCTGATGACCTTCAAGGACGCAGCGACGAAGCGCATCAACATCGCCGACTACGAACATGCCGTCCGCCTCTGGACCGTCGTTCTCGAAATCTCTGTCATGATGGCGCAGTTCCCCTCGCGCCGCATCGCAGAACTTTCCTACGAATACCGCACGCTCGGCCTCGGCTACGCCAATATCGGCGGCCTGCTGATGTCGTCGGGCATTCCCTACGACTCGGACGAAGCCCGCGCCATCGCCGGCTCGCTGACGGCGATCATGACCGGCATCGCCTATGCGACCTCGGCCGAAATGGCGTCCGAACTCGGGACCTTCCCGATGTTCAAGCCGAACCGCGAAAACATGCTGCGCGTCATCCGTAACCATCGCCGCGCCGCTTACGGCGAGACTTCGGGCTATGAGAGCCTGTCGGTCAATCCGGTGGCGCTGATCCATTCCGACAATCCGGACCAGGATCTCGTCGCCCATGCCAAGGCGGCCTGGGACAAGGCGCTGGAACTCGGCGAAAAGCACGGCTACCGCAACGCACAGGCAACCGTGATCGCGCCGACCGGCACGATCGGCCTCGTCATGGATTGCGACACGACCGGCATCGAGCCGGACTTCGCCCTGGTGAAGTTCAAGAAGCTTGCCGGCGGCGGCTACTTTAAGATCATCAACCGCGCCGTTCCGGAAGCCCTGCGCACGCTCGGCTATTCCGAAAGCCAGATCGCCGAAATCGAGGCCTATGCCGTCGGTCACGGCAACCTGAACCAGGCTCCGGCCATCAACCCATCGACGCTGAAGGCCAAGGGCTTCACCGCTGAAAAGGTCGATGCCGTCAACGCTGCACTGAAGAGCGCCTTTGACATCAAGTTCGTCTTCAACCAGTGGACGCTCGGCGCCGACTTCCTGAAGGGCACGCTGAAGGTGTCCGACGAGCAGATGGCCGACATGAGCTTCAACCTGCTTGAGCACCTCGGCTTCTCCAAGAAGGATATCGAAGCCGCCAACATCCATGTCTGCGGTGCGATGACGCTGGAAGGCGCTCCGTTCCTCAAGAACGAGCATCTGGCCGTCTTCGATTGCGCCAACCCCTGTGGCAAGATCGGCAAGCGTTATCTCTCGGTCGAGAGCCATATCCGCATGATGGCTGCAGCCCAGCCGTTCATCTCGGGTGCCATCTCCAAGACGATCAACATGCCGAACGAGGCAACCGTCGAGGATTGCAAGAATGCCTACATGCTCTCCTGGAAGCTCGGCTTGAAGGCCAACGCGCTCTATCGCGACGGCTCCAAGCTCAGCCAGCCGCTGAACGCTTCGCTGATCGAGGATGACAGCGATGAGGATGCGCTGGAGGAATTCCTGCAGGCTCCGGCAGCCGCGCAGGCCGTGACCATCACGGAAAAGATCGTCGAGCGGGTGATCGAAAAGGTCGTCCGCACGCAGGAAAAGCTGCCGAGCCGCCGCAAGGGCTATACTCAGAAGGCCAAGATCGGCGGTCACACCATCTTCCTGCGTACCGGCGAATATGACGACGGCCGTCTCGGCGAAATCTTCCTTGATATGAACAAGGAAGGCTCGGCTCTGCGCGCCTTCATCAACAATTTCGCGATCTCCGTCTCGCTCGGCCTGCAGTATGGCGTGCCGCTCGAGGAATATGTCGACGCCTTCACCTTCACCAAGTTCGAGCCGGCGGGCATCGTCACTGGCAATGACGCCATCAAGAATGCGACGTCGATCCTCGACTACGTGTTCCGCGAACTGGCGATCTCCTATCTCGGCCGCCACGATCTCGCTCACGTCGACACGTCCGACTTCAACAACACGGCGCTTGGCCGCGGCGTTTCCGAAGGCAAGGCCGATGTCGTCTCCAAGGGCCTGACCCGCGGCTACAAGCCGACGCTGGTTCCGACCGGCGGCGAGCGTCCGGCAGCCGAAGCCAAGGGTTCGGCAACGGCCGCCCCTGCCCGCGCCGCCTCGCTTTCGACTGTTACCGCCTTTGCCGGCAACACGGTCCGCAAGCTGGAACCGGCAAGCTCGGTCTCGACCTCAGAAGTCGTCGCCTTCAAGCGCGATTATGAGGAGCGTGCGAAGGAGCTGGCCGAAGAGATCGCAGAGGAAGTCATCTCCGAATCCGCGACGGGCCTCTTCACCGATAACGCGGCAAGCGAAGCTGCTAGTGCCAAGACGGAAGCCAAGAAGCTCGAATCCGAACGCCGCGCCCGCTCCATCATGCAGGGCTACACTGGCAACATGTGCACGGAATGCCAGAACTTTACGATGGTCCGCAACGGCACCTGCGAGAAGTGCGACACCTGCGGCGCGACGAGCGGCTGCAGCTGAGTGTTCAACGGATCGTCCAGGATGACATGAACGTTGCCGTATTGGCGTTACGTTTATCGCAAAATCAGTGGCATCATCCAAAACCTCACCGGGTCCGCAATGGCCCGGTGAATTCGTTTCGGAGCTATCATCGCGAGCGTCGCTACAGTGCTTCCTGATGAGCGAGACGCTGACTGCACGCAACTGCATCCTGTCAGGAAACATTCGATCCGATAGCGAGGAATCGCGGCTTTGAATGGCACTGCAAACGCCTGGATGTCCCTGGAGCAGACGTAACAACACAACTTGCCGAGTTTGCCAAACTCGCGTTAATTGGTGTTGTCCGCGCCTGCGGCCGAGGCCAAATCAGCACCAATAACGCGCCAAAGGTATCGCCAATGGGATGGGAAGCACTCGGGCAATGGGGTGAGGACGCAGTTCGCATCGAACCACTGACTGGCGGAGTTGCCAACGACGTATGGAGTATTCGCGTCGACGGGCAGATTGCGGTCGGTCGTCTCGGTTCCAGAACCGACGCCGATCTCGCATGGGAAACCGAGCTACTCCAATACCTCGACCGTGAAGGCATGACCGTTCCGACGCCGATCCCGACGACGGATGGCCGGCTCTTCGTGGATGGTCTGGTGGTAATGAAATACATGGAGGGCGGGCCGCCCGAAACGGGGGCCGATTGGCGTCGCGTTGCCGAGACGCTCCGCAAGCTGCACCGATTGACGCGAGGCTGGCCGCAGCGTCCCGGTTGGAGATCGTCAACCGACCTTCTGCATGTCGAAACGGGAACGAGGGTCAACCTTGCCGCAATGCCATCCGAGGGCGTCACCCGATGCCGAGCAGCTTGGGCGCGGCTCGTCGGGCGTCAAACATGCGTCGTCCATGGAAATCCCAACAACCCTGGCAACATCCGCATGACTGCAGATCGCGTCGCTTTGATCGACTGGGATGAGTCACATGTCGACGTTCCAGACCTCGACCTCGTGTTGCCCGACAACGCTGCCGATCTTGACGATGGTGCATATGATATCGCCGCACAGGCATCAGCCGCATGGGAAGCTGCTGTCTGTTGGCAGGACGAATACTCGGTCAAGCGGCTTGCCGAAGTTCGAGCGGTCTGAGCGATGTCGGCGGCATGACGGAAGCCCTCGGCTTTATCGCCTTTCACGTCAAAGCGTCCCAATTGCCCGATTTCGGCCACGAAACCGGCGGGAAATGATCCATTTTCATTGAAATTGTTGCTGCAGCAACATGCAGCAATATTCGGTCTGCCGAGCCTCAAACCCGTCATGCACGGTGCCCGGCCTTTCGACACATTTTATCGCTGAATCGGGCCCTCGGGGCATCGGAGATAGCAGTTCAATCGTGTGAGGCAGCGCTTTGAAAATCGGCAGCGATATCGCGAGCATTCAATATCTGCGGGCCGTCGCCGCGATTTCCGTTCTCTGCTTCCATGTCTGCGAAACATATGGCCTGGAGTTCAAGAGCGGAGCGGCTGGGGTCGATATATTCTTCGTCATCAGCGGCTTCATCATGTGGGTCACGACCGACGGAAGATCGCTCGGTCCGCAGGAATTCATGTGGCGCCGGCTCATCAGGATCGTGCCGCTTTACTGGATCGCGACGGCGGCAACCTTCATCGTTGCCGTGCTGAAGCCGCAATTCTTCTTCGACGCGAATTCGAGCATCGAGAACTTGATTGGCTCGCTGTTTTTCGTGCCCTTCATGAAGGACGAAGCCCTGCACCCTGTCGTCGAGCAGGGATGGACGCTGTCCTACGAGATGTTCTTCTATCTCATTTTTTCAATTTCGCTGCTTGTGCCGGAATTCAGGCGGCTATGGTTCCTGATGGTGGCCCTGGTGACCATTGTGATTGCGCATTACCTGCTGCCTCCTGGCTACCTCAGTGTTTTCACACAGCCGGTCATTCTGGAATTTGCCGCCGGCATCATCATCGGGCGCCTGTGGAAACAGGGTTTTCGACTGCCTTTTCCCGTCGCCATCGGCTTGATGATCGTCGGCGTTGTGCTGCTTGTGGCGAGCGACCCGCTGATCCATTTGGAGCGGGCGGTACGCTGGGGCATACCGGCAGTGTTGCTGCTGTCAGGCGCTGTTTTTGCCGAGCGGGAACGAGGCGTGCCACAGCTGGCGTTCCTGCATTTCCTGGGGGATGCCTCCTATTCCATCTATGTTTGGCACGTCCTGACCGGCATCCTGGTCACTGCACTGCTTTTGCGCATCGGAGTGCCGCACGATATGCAGCCGATGCCTATCGCATTGGGTTCGCTGGCCTTTGCCATCGTTTGCTACCTAGGCATCGAGCGCCCGATACAGCGAAAAATCCGATCATCGCGCCCGCAGCCGGCCTATCGCAGCTGACGCATGAAAATAGACGGCGGGATCACGATGGGGATCGACCACTCGAGAAAACTTACGGCACCGCTCCGGATAGTTTTGCAGTCCCATCGATAACGGGGCAAGACGGCGGCACCGGTCGATCGAACAGAACGGCAATGCCGCAATCCGAGGCGAACATCCCTTCATCATCATGCCCCACGCCGGGCACCTCGATGACCTTCTGATCGAGATCGGAAGGATGCCGCTTCTTCATATAGTCAAAATAGGTGAGCCCGCGCGCAAGCCGATACGGCCCTTGCGCCATCGCCCCGCACGAGCGGTCGATGAAATGGGTATAGGGATTCGTGTCCGCCTGGCCCAGCAGATAGACCACGTTGCGCGCGGCATATCTCGTTTCGAGAAGCTTCGGGTCCTGCGATGATACGTATGGTGGTGCGCCGGCGAGGCCGTATCGCCATTGCGTCGCCTTCGGGCAGGAAGCCAACCCGGCCTGCTGATCCGGTAAGGCCGGCCGCTCGTTGTCGAAATAGACATAGCTCGACGGATTGGCGACGAGATAACGCACGGCGATGCCGACGCTCGTCAGATTTTCCGCCTCCCGTCCGGCGACGGCATAGCGCTGGACCAATTGTGCCCCGGCCGAGTGCCCCATCACGACAATGGTCTTCAGCGAAGGGTACAGGCGACGGTCGGCGAAATGCTGCAGCAGGGCATCGAGCGCGGCGAAGGAACTGATCGGCGCCGGCTGGCGGGCGGGTTCTCCGCCTTTCCAGCCATTCTGCGTCCAGGCCAGCGTCTGCGCAGACAGCGAGAAAGCGTTCACATCCGGTCTTATCAGGAATTGCGGCGCAACCACCATAGTACCGTCAGCGAGATCGCCTGCCTTTGCGAGCACCTCCTGCCCGGTCGCATAATAAGCATCGGCGTTTCGGAGCGTGCCGTGGACGATGATCAGCACCTTCGTCACGTCGGGCGACGCCGCTTCGATCGCATGATCCGCGTAGACCGGCAGCTCTCCCTTCCCTTCGGGCGTATCGAGGAGCAGATGCTGATCCGCAACCTCCTTGACTGGCTCGTTGAGCCGCGCGTGCTGGGAGGCGGCATTGGTTAATTGAGCTTCGCTCGACATCCCGATGACGACCAATGCTGCGATCGACAGTCGGAAGAAAACCCGGCTGCGAATGCTTTTCAGAATTTTCATCTGCAAAACTCGGCTGAGAGGAATGACAATGAATATAGCTGCTTCCGATCGAGCGGAAAGCAGCCGGCGATCCGACCGCGCGCCGGTCCTCCCGGAAGCCATGTTGATTGAACGAGCGCGTGGGCCAGAATCCGTCGTCCCGTCAAAAGTTTCTTTTCCGTAGGGCAAGTAGGCTTGGCGGAAATTGTCGCCCTTGAACGTCAGTTCGCTATTGATCTCACATCTCCGCCCGAAAACTTGCGACAGAGCCCATAACCCGTGGCATAAGGCCCCGAAAAACTTTCTTTGGGCCTCGCGTAACCATGATTCGTATCGAAAATATCAGCAAGCAGAATAGCCATCGCATCCTTTTCATCGAGGCATCCGCGGCGCTCAACAGGGGCGAGAGCGTCGGTCTCGTCGGGCCAAACGGCGCAGGCAAGACGACGCTTTTCAGGATGATTACCGGCCAGGAGCAGCCCGACGAGGGGCAGGTTTCCGTCGATAAGGGCGTCACCATCGGTTATTTCAATCAGGATGTCGGTGAGATGGAGGGACGCAGTGCCGTCGCGGAAGTGATGGAGGGCGCCGGTCCCGTCAGCGCCGTTGCCGCCGAACTTCGCGAACTCGAAGCAGCAATGAGCGATCCGGACCAGGCCGACAGGATGGATGAGATCATCGAGCGCTATGGCGAAGTGCAGGCGCGCTATGAGGAACTCGATGGTTACGCGCTTGAGGGCCGCGCCCGTGAAGTGCTTGATGGCCTGAGCTTCAGCCAGGAGATGATGGACGGCGATGTCGGCGGGCTGTCTGGCGGCTGGAAGATGCGCGTGGCGCTCGCCCGCATCCTACTGATGCGTCCCGACGTCATGCTGCTTGACGAGCCGAGCAACCATCTCGATCTCGAAAGCCTGATCTGGCTCGAATCCTTCCTGAAGGGCTACGAAGGCGCCTTGCTGATGACCTCGCACGACCGCGAGTTCATGAACCGCATCGTCACCAAGATCATCGAAATCGATGGCGGCAATCTCACCAGCTATTCGGGCGACTATGAATTCTACGAGCAGCAGCGCGCCCAGAACGAAAAGCAGCAGCAGGCGCAGTTCGAGCGCCAGCAGGCGATGCTCGCCAAGGAAATCAAGTTCATCGAGCGCTTCAAGGCGCGTGCCTCGCATGCCTCGCAGGTGCAAAGCCGCGTGAAGAAGCTGGAGAAGATCGATCGCGTCGAGCCGCCGAAGCGCCGACAGACCGTCGCCTTCGAATTCCAGCCGGCGCCGCGCTCGGGCGAAGACGTGGCCGTGCTGAAGAACGTGCACAAGAAGTATGGCAGCCGCACCATCTACGAAGGGCTGGATTTCATGGTGCGGCGCCGCGAGCGCTGGTGCATCATGGGCATCAACGGCGCCGGTAAATCCACCCTGCTCAAGCTGGTGGCAGGCGCAGCAGAGCCGGATGAAGGCAGTGTCAATCTCGGCGCCAGCGTCAAGATGGGCTATTTCGCCCAGCACGCCATGGATCTGCTAGATGGAGAGCGCACTGTATTCCAGCAGCTCGAGCATGATTTTCCGCAGGCCGGTCAAGGCTCGCTGCGGGCGCTGGCCGGCTGCTTCGGCTTCTCTGGCGACGATATCGAAAAGAAATGCCGGGTGCTGTCGGGCGGCGAGAAGGCGCGGCTCGTGATGGCGATCATGCTTTTCGATCCGCCGAACCTGCTAGTGCTCGACGAGCCGACCAACCATCTCGATCTCGACACCAAGGAGATGCTCATTCAGGCGCTTTCGCAATATGAAGGCACGATGCTGTTCGTCTCGCACGACCGGCATTTTCTGGCCGCGCTCTCCAACCGGGTACTGGAGCTGACACCCGAAGGCATCCATCAATATCCCGGCGGCTATACGGAATATGTCGAGCGTACCGGCTACGAGGCACCTGGCCTCAGAAACTGATGCCTCGCCAAATCGGCGCTATTGCGTATTCACTGATGGGGCGGCCCCGGCGTTGATGACCGCAACGGGCGCCGTCCTGCCGCGCACGCGGATTTCGATGCGGCGTCGTGCCTCGACGGCGCCGCTTTGGCCAGACGTGACGGTATCGCCGGGCAAGATAAGCTGCGCGGCGGACATCGGCAGGATGGTGGCGCTCTTCAGCTTCGGATTGGCCTTAAGCACATTGGCGACGGCAATGGCACGGGCAAGGCCAAGCCCGGCATTGTCGGCCGGCAGCAGGGCGGAGACCGGCAGCTTGCCGTCCATTGCGCCGATGATCGTATCATCGAGATTGGATTTTTCGCGCGCCACCGGTTGCTCGTCGGTGTGGCCGATCACTTCGACGATATTGGCACCATAGAGGCTCAAATTGCCGGCGATTTCATCCGTGATGGTCGTGCTCAGAAGCTGGGAGAAAGTGCCTGTCAGTTCGGCGCTGCCCGATTGGAAATAGTTCTTCTTGGCATCGTCGAGATTGATGATGGGCGGCCAGTCGTGTGCGCCCTTCCCGCCCGCGTTGCCGGCCAAGAGCTTGTTGACCTCATCGGGTGCTGCCGCCAGCGAAACACCATGCTCCTTCAGAACGGCGGCAACCTTGGAAAGCGATTGCAGATCGGCCGTTGTCGCGCCCTGATCCGCCATGCTGTCAAGTGTTTCTTTCGCTAGCACCAGTTCCCGCCATTGCTTGTCCACCACGGCCTTGTCGGCAGCGGAGAGATCGCCGGAGACGACCTTGGACTGGAGAAGCACGATCTCAGCCGCCTGCTCAGCTCGCTTCTTCTCCAGCACAGCGACTTGCTGTTCAGCCTTCTCAAGCTTCCGCTCGACCTCGTAGCGCTTGTTTCTCTCAGCGGAAATCATGGCGGCAGCCACGAGCAGCAGGCAGAAAACCAGAAGCAGCATGGATTCGGCCATCGTCAGGCCAAGGATGAGGCCACGATTATAGCCCTTGTGCTCCAGTTTCGGCTTGTTGTCCGAGCCTCCAGCTACCATAGATGCCACCAGCGTTTTCGCGGCACGGCCTCGGGCTCAGCAGCGATATCGCCATCGGGCTTCGGCAGCGGCGCTTGCCCCATCGCTTCGGCCACACGACCGAGCGCCAGCTCGATATTGCGCAATGGCTGTAATTGCGCCTCCGACATCTCCTTGATGGCGGCAATCGCTGGTGCCAGCTCGGCGCGTACGACGTCCTCCGGCGCGCGGATTTCCTCGAGCTTCTTGCCGACATTCTCGACGGCAGTACCGAATGTGCCGATGATCTCGGACAGCTGCGATGTCGTCGTCGTCAACTGGGCGGCTGCGTCGTTGATCGGGGTTACCGCCTGCTTCGCCAGCAATTCCAGGATCTTGTTGATCTCCTGGCCATTGCGCTCGGCCTGCCGCGCGATCTCCTCGAACCCTTCCGACAGCATCTGGTTGCTGACGCGGCGGTAATGGGAGAATTCACGCGAGGAGGAATCGAGTTCGGTGCGGACACGCCGCGTCATCTCGGCAAGCTCATGGCGTACGCTGCGCTCGATGTCTATCGGATCGCGCCTCATCTGGTTGAAGAGGATGCGCAGCGTCACCCCAGCAATGGTCGAAGTGACAGCGATGCCGAAATTGCGGACAATGGTCTCGATCGATGTTTCGCCGGCAAAGAGATAGAGCGATACACCGAGGCTCGATAGGGTGAAGAGGAAACCCATGTAATAGAGGTTGTCGCCCGCCTGCTCATTGTGCAGCCGGAACCCGGCGACGGCCAGCGATACGATGAAGTAGATCGCCATCAGCACCAGCGGCACACCGGTTACGATGGGCAGCGACCAGCCCATGAGCTTCGACGACCAGATGAAAATCATGCCGCCAATGGTGATGGAGGCGAATAGCACCATCGGCCCATAATCCCGGACGAGATATCTGGCGTCGGTATTGGCCATCAGCGTATCCCCTCCAGCCGCACGAAGCCGCCAAAATCACCTTTGTTGTTCTTGATCCATTGCGCCCAAAAATTCGCAAGATCCTCCATGCTGAACTTCATGTTGGGCCTTTGAAAGGCAAGGATCTTGACCGTGACACCGTCCAGTGACGTGCGGAAGCGGTCATTTGCCGGGCTTTGCTGGTATTTCTGATAGGAGACCCCATCTCGATAATTCGAGAAGGCGGCCGTGTGCTCGATCATGTCGGAGGCAATGTAGAGCCGCTTCGAGATGCCGATCGGTGCATTTGCGAAAACCTCCAGATTGATCTTCTGAATGGCGGCCATGATCGGCGACAACCTGCCGGACTCGCCCGCCGTCAGCTTGCCGGCGATATCGGCGAGCGGCTTCTGGAAACCCTTCTCCCATCGCGCCTGCGCCAGCCGCGGATTGCTGGTCCATTCGTCGACATTCGCGCCGCTTCCAGGATTGCAACCGTGGAAGGTCTGGATCAGCTCACCTTCCTTCTCGGTGAGCGCATAGATATCGATGGCGCCGCCGATCGGCACGTCCGCGACGATCTTCTGGAACTGGTTGCGCAGATCGAGTGCCGTCGTGTCTGATATCGGATCGGTGACATCGAGCAGGATGGCCGTTTCCGCCTTCGGGCCATCCACGGGGCAGAGCGAGGCCTGGTCGACGGCGACATTGCCGCTTGCCTTGTAGCGCAGCCAACCATAGGCGCCGACGATCCCGAGGGACAGGACGGCGAGACAAACCGTTGCGATGATGAGACCGGCGGATCCGCCGCGCCGGCTACGCCGCTTGCGTCGCGCCAAGGATGCTCTCCGGGAAAAGATTATCGAGCTGATGGTATTTTTCGATGGCGCGCTCGAATTCGTCGCCGATCCGCTTGATCTGCTCCGAAAGCTCCGCTTGGGCGCTCTGGATACGCGAGCCCAGCACTTTGTCGTCCCATTCTTCTTCCGTACGAATAACGGGCGTCAGGCGCTCCATCTTGTAAGCGGCTTTGAAGTATGACGGCTCCGGCTCGGTGCGCACGGCCCGGTTCGCATCGCGATAAGAGGTGAGCAGCACATTGGCGGCACGCTCGAGATGGTTCTGGTGTTCGGCAAAGAGGCCTGCGGTCCTGGCGCGATGCGCGATGATGGCAGCCGTTTCCTGCCGGCGCAGCGAGAGGTCGCGGATGATCTCCTCGATCTTGCTGTTGTGCTCGTCGCGGATCTCGCGAAGATCTTCGATCAGATCAAGCTTGCGGTCGATGTAGTTGTCTCTGGCCGCATCGAGACGCTTCTGGACGCCGGCAAAGCCGGGATAGGGGTCGGTGAGATAGCAGCCATCGATGAAGGCGACGAGCGAGAACATCAGACCAATGGCAAAGAGCATCCAGGAGTTCAGCTCCTGCAACCCGAGCGGTGCGGTCTTGAGCCGCTGGATCACCTCGGCACCGGCTCCGCTCAGGATCGTCGCTGAAACCTCGCGATAATGTGCCAGCGCGATGTTGATCCCCAGGGCGACGGCGACATAGGCGACAAGCCCGAGCAGGCCAAGCAGCTTCAGCGCAAGGGATCGATGCACGAGGAAGCGGACGCAGAAGAAGGAAAACATCAAC
Source organism: Rhizobium sp. ERR 942 (assembly GCF_007828395.1). NCBI lineage: Bacteria > Pseudomonadati > Pseudomonadota > Alphaproteobacteria > Hyphomicrobiales > Rhizobiaceae > Rhizobium > Rhizobium sp. ERR 942. The sequence continues at coordinate 626,880 of NZ_VIUA01000003.1, read as the reverse complement.
GCTGTGCCGATGTTCAGGATAGCGAAGGCAGCCGCCTCCGTCACACCGCCAACGATGCCCTGTTCGCTTCCCTTAGCCAGAAAGCTACCGTTCATCACCATTTCGATGAGCACGAGGAAGACGATCAGCGAGACCTTGAAGCCCCAGGCTGCCCTGCTTGAAACCTTCGCGGCGCGCTGCAGCTTATGCCTGGCCTTAAAGCCCACCATTTCATCCTCGGCCGTCTTCAGCTTGCGGCGCAGGCCATGAAGCTCGTCGACGCCGCTTGCAACCTCCGCCTTGAAATCCGAAACGCTTGATACGTTCGCCTGGCGGATCAGTCCGAACTGCCCCTCGAAATCGAGGTTGCGCAGGCGGCTATCGAAGGTCTGAAACTGATCTTCGAGGATCTGGTAGGAGCTTTTCTTTTCCGCCTCGACCCATGCGACGATGCGCTGCTCCGTCTCGTCAAGCGACTGGGCATCCGACGGTGGCCGGTTCTGACGCCCGGCAGCGGCACCCTTTTCCTTCAGGTCGAGGGTGGTGCCGAGCTTTTCGATATCGACGACGGGAAACACATCCGTCGAGGCGCGGAAATCATGGCTGGTCTCCCGAACACTATCCCAGAGACGGTTGAGGGCTTCGAAACGCAACGATCTTCCCCGGCGAATTCATCAACTTAGAAAGGACAATTGAGAAATCGATACCGCACCGGTTGTCCACGGTCCAGAGCGATATGGCAGAGGTTAGGATGCGATTGTGGTAAAGACTAGCCCGACCCCGTGTCGATCGGAAAACACTGAGGTGAGTAAGGACGACACTTTTACCCGATGGCGGACTGCTGCTATGCCATGGTCACGTTCGGGATTGCCTTCCAGAAACCTGCTCGGCGCAGCCCTTCCCGATAGATGTCACGCTGCCATTGCTCCTTGAACGGCACGACGGAAAGCCATCGATCCACATCGAAATCCGGGCTGGTTCTTTGGACGCGCCGAACGAAAAAGCCTGCCTTTTCCTCATGCCCGAGCATCGCCCAGCTGGCCGCGGAAATCCTGTCCGCCAGGCGTGCATTCGCCATTCGGCCGATATAATCGAGGGCAGCTTCGAAGCGACCGAGCGTATAGCTCGCCACGGAAGCAGTCCAAAGATAGGTATCGGGGCTTACCGGATTGAGCGCCATAGCGCTTTCAATCTTCGTCAGCGCCAGATCCGGCCGGGACGCATGAAGCAAAGCCTCGGCATGGTCGGCAATGATGCCGGCATGGCCCGGATTAAGGGCTTCAGCCAGTTTCAAGGCCTCGATGCTCTCCTCACTCGCCTTCCGGAAGACCTTCGTCATGCCAAGCTCGCGATAGCCGTCGGCAATATCGCGCCGCGCTGCGATGGCCTGCATCGCATAGCTTTCCGCCTCGTCCAGCAAGGCCGCATCGCCACCGAAGGTCAGTACCCATTCTTTGGAGTAGGTGCGGGCCATTGAGCTCAAGGCAGGCGCGAAGTGGCCGCCGATGCGCAGCGCCATCTCAAGCTCCCCACGCGCCCTCTGCAGATCGGGTACGGAGAGGCGCTCGATGTAACGCTTGCCGGCGAGATAGCGCTGATAGGCCGCTGGATTTTCCTCGAAATGCGACCTCATCATCTCCCGCCTTTCGATCTGCCCTGCAAGCGACAGCACGATATGACGTGCGACCGCCTGTCTCCGCTCTTCGGGCGAGGATTGTCCGAGGCTGGTGCGCTCGGCCCAGATGATTTCATCGCTTGCGGCGTCGACCAGTTGTGAAAACAGCAGCGATCCGTTGTCGCGAAGGCTAAGCCGCATCTCGAGAAGGTAGGAGCGATCCCATTGGTCGAAAGTTGCAACGGCACGTTCCCCAGCCCTGCCAACCCGGACCGCCGTGTAACGATCCGCAATCTGAAGACTGTCCAGCGCGCAGAAACCGATTGTGATATCGTTCACGAGGGATGAGGCATCATAATCTTTCCCTTGACCCTCCGTGGAAGGCAGGAGCAGGAGGGGTATCTTCACCCTCGCTCGCGCAGCTGAAATCCGTTCATGGTGGGCATCCCCGGCTCGAATTTCCGAAGCATAATCCCGCTGCGCCGACCATGAGGCCAGCAGCGCGGCACGCTGCGCGAAAATCTGCCTGAAGTGCTCCACCTCACCTTCCGCATCGAATATCCGCAACAGGATGCGATGAATATCGCGATCTTCGGGATCTATACCAAAGACCAGGAGTGCCGCCTCTCTCACCAGAGCGACATCCGCCATACCATTGGCTTCGACGGCAGCGGCATTCAGCGCCGCCTTCAGTGCCGACAGATGCCTGCCGCTTTGCGCCTCCCGCCAATGAAAGAAAACCGCGCTCTGGCAATCTGTACCCTGCAGGAACTCCGCCGCGAGCGTCCTCACCAGCGATTGCAATCTTACAAAGATCGGTCTGCCATCATCCGTGCGCGCGAACCAGAGATCGGAGGTGGTTGGAGGCGCGTCGAGTTCGACGGCTGTCTCGCTGAAACGCAGAAATGATCTCCCGAGTGCTTCCTGACGAACCCTGACACGCGAAACCAGCTTGCGCAGATTGACCTGCGCACTGCCATTGTCGTCTCCCCACAAAAACCGGGCGATCGCGCTGCGCGACGCGCGCGACGTTGGCTCCAGCATCAGATAGACCAGGATCAACAGACCCTTTTCGGGAAAGGCGACCTCGTGACCATCGCCGTCCAAAAGCTTCAAACCGCCAAATGTATGGAGTGAAAACATAATCTGTTCACAAAATCCGGGTGAAGCAGCGACGGCTGAGAAGGTATTTCCTTTACCTGTTAACCCCATTCGCGCTCGGACGAGTATGGTGAAATTTCGATAAGGCTGTAGTGTGTCGGAAGGTCTGGCGATTTTCAATTCCAATTGCCGACAATCTGATAAACCACTCGCTGAATCACGGGCTCGCCATATCTTGGCAGAGCATGCGACTTCTTTCGGAGCATCAAATCATGACGCCCTCTCCCTTCAAGAACATCTGTGTCTACGGCGCCGGCGCACTCGGCGGGGCGATCGCGGCCAAGCTCGCCTCCGCCAAAGAAGCGCAGACCAGGATTTCCGTCGTAGCGCGCGGAGCCCATCTGGAGGCCATTCGCGCAGGCGGCATAAGCCTGTGGGAGGCGGATGCGGATAGTCCCCTCGTCGCGCAGATGACCGCAACGGCCGATGCTGGCGAACTTCCGCCGCAGGATCTTGTCATCACCGGCCTCAAAGGCCATCAGCTTGCGGCAGCTGTCCCCGGCATTGCGAAACTGCTGCATTCGGGCACCCGCGTCGTCATGATCCTCAACGGCGTTCCATGGTGGTATTTCCACCGGGACCGTCAAAGCGGCCATGCCGAGTACCAGATGGAAGAGCTCGATCCGAACGGCGATCTCTGGCGCCTGATCGGGCCGGAGCGCGTCATCGGCTGCGTTGCCTATCAGGGAGCGGAAGTCGTCGCACCCGGCGAGGTCAAGCTCGCCAACAACGGACATTTTATTCTTGGCGAACCTTCCGGCGAGACGACGGGCGATATCGAAGCCATCGCAGCACTGCTGCAGCGGGCCGGCGTCAATGTCTCGATTTCCTCGCGCATCCGCGACGATATCTGGAGCAAGCTCATGGGCAACGCCGCTTTCAATCCGATCAGCGCGCTCACCCGGGGTTCGATGTCCGATATCATGGACGATCCCGCGCTTGCGACCATGGTCGGCCAGGTGATGAGCGAGGTAAAAGCCGTTGCCGAGGCTTTGGGATCGAACATCGCCATGTCCGTGGAGGAACGTCTTGAGCGTTCCCGTCAGATCGGCCCTGTGCGCACCTCGATGCTGCAGGATCTGCTTGCCGGCAAGGCGCTGGAAATCACGCCTCTCGTCGGTGTCGTCGTTTCGCTCGGCAAGCTCGTAAATGTGCCGACTCCGGTCTCGGCGACGATCCTGGCGCTGGTGACGCAGCTCGACCGCAAGAACCGGCAAGGCGCCGAGTAAGCGGCGGCAGACTACACCAGATAATTCTTCGATGCTCCGGCAGCGGTCCACAGGCCAGTCTCCGGAGGAACTCCGAGCATGTCGGTTCTTTATATTTCACTTACGCCTTCGTCCTTGGCCCCGAATGGATTTCCTATGGGAGCCGGCGTTACGCTTACGGTGGAATATGGAGACAATCCCATGCTCGACATGCACGCCCCCAATCTTACGGAATCCATCCGCGTCCTCGTTCACAACAGCGACGAGAAGCATCATCGTGTTACTGCATCGGCAGCAACAACGAAAAGATCACGCAAGCGCCCGCTTCATTCGCGCCAGGTCCGGGAAAAGCGCACCTTTCAGGCGATGTTCGCCTTCGGGCTGCTGCTCGGCGCCCTCGAGCTGTACATCGTGCTGCATTACCTCTGAGATCTCACAGAAATGACTAGACCGATTTTTCAAAGGCGCATCGGCGGTGCGATCACCGCGCTTGTGACGCCTTTCCGCGACGGCGTTTTCGATGGCATCGACATGATGGCCCATATCGAGTGGCAGCTGCTAAGCGGGATCGATGGGCTTCTCGTCTGTTCGCTGATTGGCGAAGGCCCGACGTTGACTGAGGCCGAGCGCATTCGTGCCATCGAAATCTGCATCGAGCTTTCGGAAGACAAGGTGCCCATCATCGTCGCGACCGGAACCAACGACACGAAGACGACCCTGGAGGAAACGATACAGGCACAGCGCCTTGGCGCCGATGCGGCCTTCGTGACGGTCCCCTATTATTCCAAGCCGACGCAGAAGGGGATCATCCATCATTTCGAGCAGCTGACGGCGCAGACCGAGCTGCCCATCATCGTGCATAACCAGCCATCGCATACCGCAGTCGATCTCGCTCCCGCAACCGTCGCGCGGCTCGCCGAAATTCGAGGGATTATCGGGATCGCCGACGGCAGCAGCGACATCTCGCGCGTCGACCTCTGGCGCCCCCTTCTGCCGGAGCGGTTCGGCCTGTTTACCTCGAATGACGCCAGCGCACTCGGCTTTACGGCTGCGGGCGGTCATGGCTGCTTCTCGGGTGCGGCCAATATCGTTCCGCGGCTCTTTCAATCGATGCAACATTCGGCTGCCTGCGGCAATGTCGGCGCGGCACAATCCATCGACGAGCGGTTGCAGCCATTGTTCAGCGCGCTCGCCCGCGAAAGCGAGCCGGCGACGGTCAAGCACGCCCTGTCACTGGTGAGAGATATCGAGGCGGAAGTTCGCCTGCCATTGGTCCGCGTCGGCACAGAGACGGCTGCGGCCATCCAGGCGGCAATCACCCCGTTTCAACTCGACGGCAGCGGCCGGTTCGCCTCGCGTCATGGCTATCGCCTGGGATTGTGAAATCGCCGCATCCCTATGAGATTTTTATATTTTTGCCGCTTCAGGCAAATGGAAAACCTAGCAACTCCCCCATAGATTCAACAGCGTAGCACCGGAAATGGTCTTATCGGACCCATGGTGCTGGTGGCACTGAAAGGAACTATGATGTCACGCTACAGGCATGTCGGCCTATCCGCCGACCCTCTCCAACGCCCTCGTGCCGCCGTGTTTGCGCGCAACGAGCGGCTCTTCTCTTCGGACGCATTGCTGGACGGAATTCGCTCCGTCGCTCCGCGCCTCGGACTTGTCCTTCTGATCGCTGCCGCTCTGCAAATGGCGCTGTATCTGACCGGACACTGAGTAAAATCGAAGAGATCCAAGAGGAAATAACAATGGCAAACGCACAGCATATTCAGCGGCGCTCGGCTCACAGCACGATTTCCCCGGCTCCGGCCCGCTTCATCATCGGCCGCGACCGCCGCGGCAGCTGGATCGTTCAGGACCGGCAAGGCCTTGTCGGCGGCCTGTTCCGCAATGAAGCAGCCGCCCTGCACTTCGCAGCTGAAGAATGCAACCACAATCCGGCTGATATCTGCCTGGCGCCCGAAGGTGCTGTCCTCGATCTGGACAGCTTCGTCCAAGCCGCTTCCAATCTGCACTGAATTGACCCTTGGCAGGCTTCGACAGCATCTCGCCCAACGCTTCCTTAACCGCCCTTAGGTAAGCTTTCGGCCAGATATCCAAAGAACAGAAAGCCATGTCGAAGCCTGCCTTCCGCTACAGCCACTACGATCTCGGGGAACAGCGCGCCGGAACGGTGATCGAAATCACGCTCTCGGCCGTTGCCAATGTCAGGCTGATGAACGGCTCGAATTTCGAGCGCTTCACCGAAACGCTGAAGCATCAGTTTCTCGGCGGTGTCGCCAAGAAATCGCCGATACGGCTGGTCATTCCGGAGGCCGGCCATTGGCATCTGGTGGTCGATATGGAAGGTCATAAGAGCCTGGCGGAATCGAGCGTCAAAATGGTGGACAGGGTAACCGTTCCACGCATGCAAAAAGCATAGCGGCAATCCGTCACCGTCAGGTGATATATGGACTAGCGTTCACCGCGTTCCTTGCGCAGCTTCGACCACCAGTCCAGCCGCTTGCGGATCTCACGCTCGAAACCCCGCTCCGGCGGATCGTAGAAGGTCTGGCGACCCATCTTCTCCGGAAAGTAATTCTGGCCTGAAAAGGCATCTGGCTCGTCGTGATCGTAGCGATAACCATCGCCATAGCCTTCGGTACGCATCAGCTTGGTCGGTGCATTCAGAATGTGCTTGGGCGGTAGAAGCGAGCCGTTCTGCTTGGCGGCCTGGGTCGCGGCCTTGAAGGCCGTGTAGACGGCATTGGATTTCGGGGCGGTAGCGAGATAGACGCAGGCCTGGGCCAGCGCCAGCTCACCTTCCGGCGACCCCAGATAATCATAGGCGTCCTTAGCAGCATTACAGATGACAAGCGCCTGCGGATCGGCAAGACCGATATCCTCCACCGCCATGCGCACCAGTCGGCGTCCAAGATAGAGCGGATCCTCGCCGGCATCGAACATACGGGCGAGATAGTAGAGAGCGGCATCGGGGTCGGAACCGCGGACAGATTTATGCAACGCCGATATCAGATTGTAGTGACCGTCCTGCGCCTTGTCATAGACGGGCGCGCGGCGCTGGACAATTTTGACCAGCATGTCGGGATCAAAAAGCTCGTCCTTGCGGGCAGCACGCCAGACTTCTTCCGCCAGCGTCAGCACCGAGCGGCCATCGCCGTCGGCCATGCGGATCAGGCTGGCGCGAGCATCCTCCGTCAGCGGCAGCGGCTTGCCTTCCACCGTTTCGGCGCGGCGCAGCAGTTCTTCCAGGCTTTCCTCATCATGCGAACGGAATGTCAGAACGCGGGCCCGGGAAAGAAGAGCGGCGTTGAGTTCGAAGGATGGATTTTCCGTGGTTGCGCCAACGAGAATGACGGTGCCGTCTTCCATAACGGGCAAGAAGCTATCCTGTTGGGCGCGATTGAAGCGATGGATCTCGTCAACAAACAGCAGGGTCTGGCGGCCATCCATTCGCCGCAACCTTGCCGCCTCGAACACCTTCTTCAGATCGGCGACACCGGAGAAAATTGCCGAGATTTGCTCGAAGGCGAGACCCGCCTCGCCCGAAAGCAGTCTTGCAACGGTCGTCTTGCCGGTGCCTGGCGGCCCCCAGAAGATCATCGATCCCAGCGAGCCCGCCTCGATCATCCGGCGCAATACGCCGTCCTCGCCCGTCAGATGTGCCTGACCGGTGACTTCGGCCAATGTTTGCGGCCGCAGACGGTCGGCGAGAGGCCGCTTATTGGCGACCTCCTCCGGTATCCGCGGTGCAAACAGGTCATCGCTCATCGGAAGAACTGCCTGATACGCTGGCCGTCGCGCTCGATCTCGACGCGCCAGAAGCTGGGGTTCGACGTGACGGTCTTCTGAAGGATTTCCGTCGTGTTGATCGCGACCCCGTTGATGGAAATGACGATGTCGCGGGCGGCAAATCCAAGCCGGTCGGCCGGCGAATTCGGCTTCAGGCTTTCGATGACGACACCCGTGGAATCCGGCGGCATATGCAGGTCATCGGCAACGCGCGGCGAAAGATTGGCAACGGTCGCGCCGGAGAAAGGATTGTTACCCTCGATCACCCGCTCGTCGCGCGGCGTGGATTCGGGAGCGGCGGCGAGCGTCATCGTGGCCTGATGCTCCTTCCCATTGTCGAGCACCGTCAATGCCACTGTCGCACCAAGGCCAGCCGTCGTCAGGCGATAGCCTAGCGCATCGGGATGCTCGATGGAGATGTTATTCAGCGCCGTGATCACCTCACCGGGCTTCAGGCCCGCCTTGGCCGCCGGACCGCCATCGACGACCTTGGTCACCAGCGCACCGCGCACCTTGTCAAGGCCGAGTGCTTCGGCAACATCGGATGTCACCGGCTCGAAGGAGGCGCCGATATAGGGCCGCTCGAAAGACTTGTCGCCACGATCGGCGGCGGCGAGGAAGACCTTGACCAGATTGGCGGGGATGGCGAAGCCGATACCGTTGGAGCCGCCGCCCTGGGAGAAGATCGCCGTATTCAGCCCGATCAGCTCGCCGGTCATGTTGACGAGCGCGCCGCCCGAATTGCCGGGGTTGATCGAAGCGTCGGTCTGAATGAAGAAGCCGACCTCGTTCTTGACCTGATTGCGGGCAAGCGCCGAAACGATGCCGCTCGTTACCGTCTGTCCCACGCCGAAGGGATTGCCGATCGCGAGAACGAGATCGCCGACCTCGATGCCATCGGAATTGCCGAGCGGCAGAACCGGGAAAGTCTCGTTCTTCGACTGGATCTTCAGGACGGCGAGGTCCACACGATCGTCCTTCAGCACGACCTTGCAGGGAAATTCGCGGCCGTCCGAAAGCGCGATCTTGATGTCGTCAGCGCCGTCGACAACGTGGTTATTGGTGATGACGGTACCATTCGCCTCCACGATGACGCCGGAACCGAGCGAAGACTGCTTCTCGGTGCGATTCGGCATGCGCTGTCCGAAGAACTGTTCGAAGAACGGGTCGCCGGCAAATGGAGACTGACGCTGCACCACACGCTCGGCATAGACATTCACCACGGCGCCGGACGTCTGCTTGACCAGCGGGGCGAAGGAGAGCTGCATCTGCGTCTGGCTTTGCGGCAGCGTCTTCGCTGTCTGAGCCTCAGCGGAAAGCGGCATCGCCATGACGAGGGCAATCATCGAAACGGCAGTGCGCTTCAGGAGGAGGTGCATGAAATTTCCCTTTTTAATTCTCTTTAAACAACGTTGTAGCGCCCGACGCTAGAAAGAAAAGAGGGCGGAACCATGAAGCATAAATGGAAGTTTCCTGTGATAAAAAACAGGCTCGCCGAACAAAAACATGCTGTGATGCATTTCGCGTTGGGAATCGTTAAAAGGGAGCCACAAATGCGATTGATCCATCTTGCCGCCGCCGCTTTCCTCGCCTCGCTCAGCATGGCCGGCACTTCCCGTGCTGCCAGTTTCGATTGCGAGGCGCAGAACCTGAAGCCGGACGAGAAGACGATATGCGACGTTCGTGCCCTTAACGATGCCGATGTGAAGATGGTGACGACCTTCGACCTGCTCTCGGGCCTCCTCGCCATGGGTGCACGGGGCACGATGCAGGACCAGCAGACGGAATGGCTGAAGAAGCGGCAGGCTTGTGAGGCAGATGTCGCCTGCTTGAAGGCGTCCTATGAGGAGCGCCTGAAGGTGCTGAACGACACCTACAAGCAGATCAATCGGCCGCTGTAAGAGTTTGATTTGCTGTGATTTAGAGGCTTGCCCCAACAAGTCCCCTCCTGCGGGGAGAGGGGCAAGCGCAGCGACAGCCAAACTCCGCCGCTGCGATAAAGCTCGAAAAGCCCCTCATCCGTCCTCTCGCGGCCGAGCTATGCTCGACCGTTCGAGTCCACCTTCTCCCCGCTGTGCGGGGCGAAGGGGTCTAGTTACTTCCCACCCAGATCGCGAACCGCGCCACGATCCGCACTGGTCGCAAACGCAGCGTAAGCCTTGAGCGCCGTGGTGACATTACGCTTGCGCACTTCGGCCGGATGCCAACCCCTAGCATTCTGGGCGTCGCGGCGAGCGGCAAGTTCCTTGTCGTCGACGCGCAGGCTGATGATACGGTTCGGGATGTCGATATCGATCATGTCGCCTTCGCGCACGAGGCCGATCGTGCCGCCATTGGCTGCTTCCGGAGAAACGTGACCGATCGACAGGCCCGAGGTGCCGCCGGAGAAGCGGCCGTCGGTGATGAGCGCGCAGGCCTTGCCGAGACCCTTGGACTTCAGATAGCTCGTCGGATAGAGCATTTCCTGCATGCCGGGGCCGCCCTTCGGGCCTTCGTAGCGGATGACGACGACGTCGCCGGCCTTGATCTCATTGCTGAGAATGCCCTTGACGGCAGCATCCTGGCTTTCGAAGACCTTGGCCGGGCCGGAGAACTTCAGGATCGATTCATCGACGCCGGCCGTCTTCACGATGCAGCCATCGAGCGCCAGGTTGCCTTTCAAGACAGCCAGACCACCATCCTTGGAAAAGGGATGCTCGACGGAGCGGATGACGCCCTTCTCGCGGTCCGTGTCCAGCTCTTCCCAGCGGGCGTTCTGGCTGAAGGCAACCTGGGTCGGAATGCCGCCCGGAGCCGCGCGGAAGAATTCGCGCACCGTTTCGCTGTTGGTGCGGGTGATGTCCCAGCGATCGATGGCATCGCCGATGGTCTCGGAATGCACGGTCGGGCAATCGCGGTTGATGAGACCGCCCTTATCGAGCTCGCCGAGAATCGACATGATACCACCCGCGCGATGGACGTCTTCCATGTGAACGTCGCTCTTTGCCGGCGCAACCTTTGAGAGGCAGGGAACACGGCGCGACAGCGCATCGATGTCAGCCATGGTGAAATCGACTTCGCCCTCATGCGCGGCTGCCAAGATGTGCAGAACCGTGTTGGTCGAGCCACCCATGGCAATATCGAGCGCCATGGCATTCTCGAAGGCCTGCTTGGAGGCAACGGAACGCGGCAGGATCGATGCATCGTCCTGCTCGTAATAACGGCGGGCGAGATCGACGACCAGATGGCCGGCTTCGACAAAGAGGCGCTTACGGTCGGCGTGGGTGGCGAGCGTCGAGCCGTTGCCCGGCAGCGACAGGCCGAGCGCTTCGGTCAGGCAGTTCATCGAATTGGCCGTGAACATGCCCGAGCACGAGCCGCAGGTCGGACAGGCGGAGCGCTCGATGACCTGAACGTCTTCGTCGCTGATCTTGTCGTCAGCGGCGGCAACCATGGCGTCGACCAGATCGAGCGCATGCTTCTTGCCGTGCAGGACGACCTTGCCGGCCTCCATCGGGCCGCCGGACACGAAGACCGTCGGGATATTCAGGCGCAGCGAGGCCATCAGCATGCCGGGGGTGATCTTGTCGCAGTTGGAGATGCAGACCATGGCGTCGGCGCAATGCGCATTGACCATATATTCGACGCTGTCGGCGATCAGCTCGCGCGACGGCAGCGAATAGAGCATGCCGTCATGGCCCATGGCGATACCGTCGTCGACGGCGATGGTGTTGAATTCCTTGGCAACACCGCCGGCGGCCTCGATTTCGCGCGCGACCAGCTGGCCGAGATCCTTGAGGTGAACGTGGCCGGGCACGAACTGAGTGAAGGAGTTGACCACCGCAATAATGGGCTTGCCGAAATCGCTGTCCTTCATACCCGTCGCGCGCCAAAGGCCGCGCGCACCGGCCATGTTGCGGCCGTGGGTGGTTGTTCTGGAACGATAAGCTGGCATGGTGTCTTCCTCGTCATCCTGGAAATTGTGCGGCGTCGGGCATCGGCCAAGGGTTTCAGGCCAAAGAGCGCCGGCAACTCCGCTTTTTGGAATTGTCCTAATCCAATCGTGCAGTACTGTCACTATCAACTCAAGCGAATCCGGTACGCTGCCGGGCAAGGGCCACGTCCGGGCAAACAAGTCGCTCGACCAAAGTTGGGAACGAAACAGCCCGATCACAAGCGCACACAAAAAGTTGCTTTCACTTCCAAAGAAATGCCGGCCTAAGAGTGTAACAAAATCTGCATCCACTGCGTATCGCTCATATCGAAGCTGCTATCGCATAGAGGAATTGCTCCATGACCGCCTATCGCCCGCCGAAAATCGCATCCTCCGAGATCACACCCCGCTCGATCTATCTGAAGCGGCGCGAGTTCCTGACGGCGGCCGCGGCCGGTATCGGCGTGGCGGCTATCGGCGGCAAGACGGCGCTGGCCGAAGCCCTGACGGCGACCAAGAGCAATTACACGGTCGATGAGAAGCTGACGCCGCTCAAGGACGTCACCACCTACAACAATTTCTACGAATTCGGCCTCGACAAGTCCGATCCGGCCAGCCTCTCAGGCAAGTTCAAGCCGCGTCCCTGGACGGTCAAGGTCGATGGCATGGTCAACAAGCCCGGCACGTTCGATGTCGATGCGCTGCTCAAGGAGTTTCCGCCGGAAGAGCGGGTCTATCGCATGCGCTGCGTCGAAGCCTGGTCGATGGTGATCCCATGGGACGGCTTCCAGCTTTCCGCCCTGCTCGACAAGGTGGAGCCGCAGGGCAGCGCCAAATATGTGGCCTTCGAGACTGTCGTGCGGCCGGAAGAAATGCCGGGGCAATCGGGCCTCCTGCAATCTCTCAACTGGCCCTATGTCGAGGGGCTGCGCCTGGACGAGGCGCGCAATCCGCTGACGCTGCTTGCCGTCGGCCTCTATGGCGAGACCCTGCCGAACCAGAACGGCGCGCCGATCCGGCTCGTCGTGCCGTGGAAATATGGCTTCAAGGGCATCAAGTCGATCGTGCGCATCACGCTCACCGACAAGCAGCCGCTGAATACATGGCAGGCGACCAACAGCCAGGAATATGGCTTCTACGCCAACGTCAATCCGGCTGTCGATCATCCGCGCTGGAGCCAGGCGACGGAACGGCGCATCGGCGAAGGCGGCTTCTTCGGCTCCAATCGTCACCCCACCCTGCCCTTCAACGGCTATGCCGATCAGGTTGCCAGCCTCTATAGCGGCATGGATCTCAGGGTGAATTTCTGATGGCCCTCTCCTTCGCTCTCCCAAAACGCTGGCAACCCGCCTCCGTCTGGGCGCTCTACTTTGTCGGACTTTTACCGGCCGCCTGGGAGTTCTATCTCGGGGCGACGGATCAGCTCGGCGCCGACGCGGTGAAGACGTTCGAGCTCTTCCTGGGACTATGGGCGATCCGCTTTCTGCTGCTGACACTTGCTGTCACGCCGCTTCGCGATCTCTTCGGCTGGAACTATCTGCGCTATCGCCGCGCACTCGGTCTGCTCTGCTTCTACTACGCGCTGATGCACCTGACCGTCTATATGGTTCTCGATCAGGCGTTGGACGTGCAGGCCGTCATCGATGACGTATTGAAGCGGCCCTTCATCATGTTCGGCATGGCAGGGCTTGTCATGCTGCTGGCCTTGGCCGTGACGTCGAACAATTTCTCGATCAAGCGTCTCGGCAAGAAATGGATCTGGCTGCATCGCCTCGTCTATATCATCGCCGCCTGCGGTGCTCTGCACTTTGCGCTATCAACTAAGGTCCTCTCGGTGGAGCAGTTCATCTATATCGGCCTGCTGATCGCCATGATCCTATACAGATCCTACCGGCCGATCATGATGGAGAGGCGGCGGGCAGCACGTAGGCCAGCTGCGGCCTCTAGCTCCAGAGCGGCCTGAGGGAGGCCGCTCTCCCTTCAAGCGAAGTCATTCCGCAGCGCTGGCGATCTTGGCTTGGCCCTGTTCCTGCACTTCGACGGTCGCCGTGAGGCCGGCGATGAGCTTCGTGCCATCGGGTACCTTGTCGAGCGCGATGCGCACCGGCACACGCTGCGCCAGGCGTACCCAGCTGAAGGTTGGCGTGATATTGGCAAGCAGGCTGCCGGAGGTGCGCTCGCGGTCCTCGATGCCGTAAGCGATGCTCTCGACATGACCGGTCAGCTTCTCGGCCTGCCCCATCAAGTGGATATGAACTTCGTCGCCGATCTGGATGCGCGGCAGCTTGGTTTCTTCGAAATAGCCTTCGACGCGCAGGGAATCGCTGTCGATGAGCGCGACCTTTGCGGTCCCGGCGGAAACATAGTCGCCCGGACGCAGGCTGAGGTTCGAGATCGTGCCGTTGACGGTGGCGCGAACCTCGGAGCGGTCGAGATTGAGCTGGGCGAGTTCGCGATTGGCAGTCGCCTGACGAACGGCAGCCTCATCCTGCTGCACGGTGGTCAGCGCCTGCTCCTTCTGCTGCAGGGAGGCGGCATCACCAAGGCGAGCCTGCCGCGCGCTTTCGCGCTGAGCTTGCTCAAGAGCCGCCTTGCTGCTTGCAAGGGCTGCATCCGCCTGTTCAAGCGCGATGGCGAAACGATCGCGATCGACGCGGAAGAGGATATCGCCCTTCTTGACGGTCTGGTTGTCCTTGACGAGGACCTCGCTCACGAGACCGGAGACATCGGGGGCGATGCCGACGACATCGGCCCTGAGGCGTGCATCGCGCGTCCATGGTTCATCCATGTAATGGCCCCAGAGCTGGCGGCCGACATAGACGGCGGCAATAACGAAGATGAGAGTGACGGCCACACGGCCGATGAGTTTGAACGCGTTCATGTGAAATACCAACGGGAGACTGAGGAGACGGCGCCGAGCAGCAGGACGTAAAGCGCGAGATCGAAAAGACCGCGATGCCAGACCAGAGTGTAGACTCCGATCCATGCCAGCAGGCGTCGAACGACAATGACGACAAACAGCGTCAGGAGCATGAGAACGAGAAGGCGCGGGATATAAACGCCATAAAGATCGAATTCTGCGGGCATGATATTACTCGGCGGCAATGGGAAGAGGTTGAGTTGTATCGGATAGCGGTGGCCGCCAGCTCGCCGGCGGCTCGGCATGGGGGAAGAGCGCCCGGCGAAGGCCGACGAGCGCATCAAGGCTCGCCCGACCGGAATCTCGCTTTTCCTGTGCGACGGCTTCGAGGCTATGGTCGATCGACACACGCAGTTCCTCGGCCGGATCCACGGCCCGTTTTGCCTTCAGCCGCGAACGATAGAAATCCGATACGCCGATCAGGACTTCGCTGACCGATGCAGCGGCAGCCGGCTTCAGCTGGCCACGCTCTTTCTGAAGCATCAGCACGTTGAAGCCGAGACGGACATCGGCGTAACCGTCGACCTTTTTCAGTTCGCGGTCCTCGATGCCTGCAAGCCGGGGCACGAGTTGGCCCAGGCGGTCGAGGATGCGGCCGGAGAGGCGTTCATGATCGGCGCGGCGGATACCGGCGGCAGTTTCGGCCAGATCTCTCCAGCCGGCCCGCACCAGCCGCCACGCGGCAAGCTCCGAGCCGAATGGGCGGGTAAGCAAAGTCCAGACCAAGGCGAAGCCAACACCGGCCAGAGCGGCGATCGCACTGTTGGTGAAGCTGGCGAAATCGGCGGTGTAACGATCCTGCAGCGCGATGAAACTTGCGCCGTTCACCGCCAGCAGCATACCGAGCATGTTGGTCTGCGGGCGGGTAATCAGGATGCCTATCACCAGGAAGGGCGGCGCAAAGACCAGCACCAGCATCTCGAAGCCGGAAATCGACGGCAACACGCCGAAAATATAGACGCAGGCAATGACCAGGCTCACCGCAGTCCAGATGAACATGGTGGTGATGAAGGGCGCGGGACGATCGAGCGCGGCGAAAAACGAGCAGGCAACGGCCACCATGGCGATGAAGCCGGCGCCATCCGCCCAGCCGGAATAGATCCAGAAGAAGCAGGCGACGGCAATTCCGGCGATGACGCTACCGGCCGAGAAGGCAAGCAGGGCGTAATCATAATGCCTGCTGCGGCCGACGACATTGCGGTAGCGGAAGGCGGGGCGCCAGGTGCCGACCTGCTGCCCCGATACGATCTGGGCACGCAATGTCAGGCAATCCTGCCATAAATCGACAATTTCCTTGAGGCGGGCGAGAGCGCTCGACCGGACGAGGTCGTCCCAGCCGATATCGAGGTCGTTCTCCTGCAACTCCTCGATCTTCCGCGACAAGGTCTCAGCGGTCTCGTCGGCCTTGCCGCGACCACCCTGCCCCAGCCAGTCGGCCACCTCGTTCAAAACAACGACCAATTCCTGCGGCAGCGGCTTGCCACCGGCCTTCAAGGCGTGCAGGCGATCGGCAAGAGAGGAGAAGAGCGGCAGCAGCATCAGCAGACGGCCGCGCAGCTCGCGCGAATGCCTGACGATGTCGCGGCTGCCGGCATCATAGCGCAACTGGCTGATGACGAGATCTAGGCCGGAAACGTCGGCGGCAAGCTTCTGCCGCTTCAAGGGCGTTGCCGGCGAAGCGCCCTCGCCGCGCAGGATCTCGTCGGCCCAGGTGCCGGCGTCGTCCAGCCAGGAACCTATGCGCTGGCCGAGGACGGTGCCGACGCTGCTCGGAAAGACGACGGCGCTAACCACGCTCGCACAGACGATGCCGATGAGAATTTCCTCAGAGCGGGCAAGCGCGACATCGAAAATGGTTTCGGGCGAGCCGACGGTCGGCAGCGCGATCAGCGGCAACGTATAGCCGGCCAGCATGAAGACATAGCTGCGCGACGTGCGGTCGAGCATCGAGATGAACAGCAAGGTGCCGGTCCACAGCGCGACAACGATCGAAAGCAGTTCCGGCGCGTTGACGAAGAGCGGGATGAAGATCACCGATGCGGTGGCACCGATAAGCGTGCCGAGCGCGCGGTAAAGCCCCTTGGAGCTGGTCGCGCCGGCAAGAGGATTGGCGACCACATAGACGGCGGCCATCGCCCAATAGGGCCGCGGCAGATCGAGCGACAAGGCGATGAACAGCGCCATAATCGCAGCCATGAAGGCTTTGACGGAGAATAACCACTCGCGCCAGGATGGAATGCTCATGAGACCTTCTCCGGCTCCGGTTCGACGGCTTTGGATGCCTCAAACTCCTCGAAAGCCTTCAGGACGCGAACCGCGGCTTCGATATCCGCGGGGTCGACATTGGCGAGGATCTTGCCACGCAGCTCATCAAGTACGTCTTCCATGCGGGAGGCCAGCTTCTCCCCTTCCGGCGTCAGCCACAGGCCTTTCGCGCGACGATCCGTCGGATCATCCTTGCGGATGACAAGATCCATGCTTTCAAGCTGATCGATCAGCCGAACCAGAGACGGGCCTTCGATTCCGACATAAGTGGCGAGCACCACCTGCCGCACGCCGCCTCCCAGGCGACCGATCCAAAGCAGCGGCGCTGCCACCGCCTCAGATATGCCATGGGAGCTCAGCGCGAGATCGACCGCCCGCCGCCATTGGCGGCCGGTCGTCAGCAGGTTTGCAGTGAATACGCGTTGCAGGGCATTGGACGAGTTCATGAGAACCTATTAGCACTAAACTAATTAGGATTCAAATTATTATTATCGAAAGCGCTATTCCAAATGGGAAAGCAGCTATGCACTCAGCGATAACCAAGACAGTAAGGAGGCCGAGATTGCAGGCGTGGAGATAGGCCCAGCCACTCGACCCGTCTTTCATCGATCGGAGTTGCTCAGATAGGAACATATCATTCTGACGAGCTCCCGCTTCAGTTCCGGCGAGCCCAGCACATGCTTTCGAGCTGCGCTGTGGATCACTCCTTCCACCGCACCGGATAGCAGCTGCGCAAGAACATCGTCGGAGGGGCCGTTGCGGTCATTGCGATGCGTGGCAACGAAAGCTTTGTAGTGAGCGTGATATTCGGCCAGGAAGGCATCGTGCGCCACCCTCGAACCATCGTGGCCCGGCGCCTCATCCAGCAGCACCCTGTGAAGCTCCGGGTTTACATTGTGAGCATCGATCATGCCTTGCACGAGCGCCTCCGCGCGCTGCGGCAACGGCAGTGCGCCGGCCATCGCTTTGCGCATGACCATAAGGACCTCATCAAAATGACGACGCCTGACGGCTTCGACCAAGGAAAGCTTGTCAGGGAAATACTGATAAAGCGAGCCGATGCTGATACCGGCAACCGCCGCGACAGTATTGGTCGTGAAGCCGGCCCATCCGCGCTCCCCTAAAACGCGAGCACCCGATTCGACAATCGCATCGACCGTTGCCCGCGAACGCGCCTGGCTCGGCTCTTTTCGCATCGGCGAGCGCGGTTTCTTAATGCGAGTAGACATGCGGCACCCATTCCATGAAAATGTGAACAGATTACTCGCATTTCATCGAATGACGAAAGGTGTTTCATCATGAGCGAAATATCATTGCTGCAAACTCTGTTCCGCTATCAGGTCTGGGCGAACGAGGAATTGCTCGACGCTATCGGTCGCCTCGATCCCGATCGCCACGGCAGGGAACGTCATCTCTCCATACGCCTGATGAACCACTCGCTGGTCGTCGGCCGCATATTCGCGGCTCACCTCACCGGAAGGGAGCACGGCTACGCGGACGACAATACGCCGGAGACGCCATCCCTGCCCGATCTTCGCGCGGCGCTGACGGCTTCGGATCAATGGTATCTGACCTATCTCGAAACCGTCGACTCGGAGCTTCTGTCAGCTCCAGTGCCGTTCGTCTTCACGGATGGCGACAAGGGCTGCATGACGCGCTGGGAGATGCTCCTCCATGTCGTCACGCATGGAGGCTACCACAGGGGCGAAATCGGTCGGCTTCTGGCGCAGCTTTCCATTACACCGCCCTGGGACACCCTTGCCGTTCATCTTCATCGTAGCGAACCAACGCGCAGGCTGGCCACTGCGGCTGAATGAGCCCCACCCTGGCATTTTGCCTCTTCACAACAGTTTGGGCTTCGACAGCGCGTAATCGAGCGCCAACGCCAGCGCGATGCCAGCGGCATAGGCGACGATATTCCAGAGCGAGAATACCCTGCCCAGCAACAGGGCTCCGGCGGCAGTCAATCGAAAGGCGTCAAGATCAGGCGTGTGCCAAAGCCTGAAAAACTCTACGGCGATCGCGACGAGCAGCGCCGCCACGGCAATCCTGAAACGTCCCGAAGACACGAATATTGTCGCCAACAGCCAATAGACCATCGCTCCCCACAAGGTCGAGCCGCCATATTTGACGATCGCGAAAGGCAGATCGAGCGCGTAACCATAGCGCCGCAATGCAAGACCGGCGGCGATGGTCACCAAGAGCGCGAGGAACAGAAGCGGTCTCTCACGCGTCAATTTTCGCTGCATGTCCCACGACGCTCCCTGCTCTAACGCCACCTGAGCCGAATGCGACTCAGCAAGGCTGATTGCGATACTCCAAAGCAATCAGGGAGATTGAAAGGCCGCTCCCGTAGCGGAAACGGCAAAAGGCCGGATGATCGCTCATCCGGCCTTCAATTTCTGATCCGAAGCTTAGCCTTAAGCGGCTGCGGCTTCTTCTTCAGCGGCAACGCGAGCCTTGTCGGCTGCGCCCTTGGCATTGACGTCGCGATCGACGAACTCGACGACTGCGAGAGCGGCATTGTCGCCCTGGCGGAAGCCGGCCTTCATGATACGTAGGTAGCCGCCGTTGCGGGTGGCGTAGCGGGTTGCAATCGCGTCGAACAGCTTCGAAACGACGGCTGCGTCGCGGATCTGCGAGATGGCCTGACGACGAGCGTGCAGGTCGCCACGCTTGCCGAGCGTTACCAGCTTCTCGACGATCGGGCGAATTTCCTTCGCCTTTGGAAGCGTAGTGACGATCTGCTCATGGGTGATGAGCGAAGCCGCCATGTTGGCGAACATCGCCTTACGATGGCTAGCGGTTCTATTCAGCTTGCGGCCGGCTTTACCGTGGCGCATGGCTATTCTCCTTCACTTGCAGGCATCGTTCGCCCGCAGTTTGATTGGTTAGTATTGGTCTTCGTAGCGCTTGGCGAGATCTTCGATGTTCTCGGGCGGCCATGCCGGCACTTCCATGCCGAGGTGCAGGCCCATGGAAGCGAGAACTTCCTTGATTTCGTTCAGCGACTTGCGACCAAAATTCGGCGTGCGGAGCATTTCTGCTTCGGTCTTCTGAATGAGGTCGCCGATGTAGACGATGTTGTCGTTCTTCAGGCAATTTGCCGAGCGAACGGACAGTTCCAGCTCGTCCACCTTCTTGAGGAGCGCCGGGTTGAAAGCGAGTTCGGTGACTGCTTCTTCTTCGGCTTCCTTCTGCGGCTCGTCGAAGTTGACGAACACGCCAAGCTGATCCTGGAGGATGCGAGCCGCGAAAGCGACGGCATCTTCACCGCTGATCGAACCGTCGGTTTCGATCGACATGCTCAGCTTGTCGTAGTCGAGAACCTGTCCTTCGCGGGTATTTTCAACCTTGTAGGACACCTTCTTGACCGGCGAATAGAGGCTGTCGACCGGGATGAGGCCGATCGGAGCGTCTTCCGCACGATTGCGCTCGGCGGGCACGTAGCCCTTGCCGTTGTTGACGGTGAATTCCATGCGGATTTCGGCGCCCTCGTCGAGCGTGCAGATGACATGCTCGGGGTTGAGGATTTCGATATCGCCGACCGTCTGGATGTCGCCAGCCGTTACGACGCCTGGGCCCTGCTTGCGGACGACCATGCGCTTGCTGTCATCGCCGTCCATCTTGATGGCGATTTCCTTGATGTTCAGCACGATATCCGTCACGTCTTCCCGGACGCCCGGGATAGAGGAGAACTCATGCAATACGCCGTCGATCTGCACGGCCGTCACAGCGGCACCGCGCAGAGAGGACAGCAGAACGCGACGCAGCGCGTTGCCGAGGGTGAGACCAAAGCCACGTTCCAGCGGTTCCGCCACGAGCGTTGCCTTGGTGCGGCCGCTCGAGGTGAACTCGACCTTGTTGGGCTTGATCAGTTCCTGCCAGTTTTTCTGAATCATGTTTTTGCCTTCCGTTCGTTGCCACCATCCAATCGTGGCAACCGAGCTTGAGTAACACCAAGCCGGGCGCATCTACCCCGGCCGGTGTCGTGAGTGGCGATGATCAGACGCGACGCTTCTTGCGCGGGCGGCAACCATTGTGCGGGATCGGGGTCACGTCGCGGATGGACGTGATCATGAAACCAGCAGCCTGGAGCGCGCGCAGAGCGGATTCACGACCGGAGCCCGGACCGCAAACTTCAACTTCGAGCGACTTCATGCCGTGTTCCTGAGCCTTCTTGGCGCAATCTTCGGCAGCGATCTGGGCGGCGAACGGGGTCGACTTGCGCGAACCCTTGAAGCCCTTGGCACCAGCGGACGACCAGGCAATCGCGTTGCCCTGTGCGTCGGTGATGGTGATCATCGTGTTGTTGAAGGTCGAGTTGACGTGTGCGACGCCCGACGTGATATTCTTGCGCTCGCGACGACGAACGCGGACGGCTTCCTTGGCCATGTTAGTCCTTTCTTGGATCTCTGCACCGCCGTAATCCCAGCGGCTACACCGAAGCGACACCCATGGAGCACCGCTTCAAACTCAAAAGAGGCCGGCGGACCGCCAGCCTCCCAAATCCGGTTGCCCGGAAATTACTTCTTCTTACCGGCGATCGCCTTTGCCGGACCCTTGCGGGTGCGGGCATTGGTGTGCGTGCGCTGACCACGAACCGGCAGGCCGCGGCGATGACGCAGACCGCGGTAAGAACCCAAGTCCATAAGACGCTTGATGTTCATCGCGGTTTCGCGACGCAGATCACCTTCGACCTGATAGTCACGGTCGATGGTTTCGCGGATCTGCAGAACTTCAGCATCGGTCAACTGGTTGACGCGACGCTCGGCCGGAATACCGACCTTCTCGCAGATTTCCTGTGCAAACTTCGGTCCGATCCCGTGAATGTAACGAAGCGCAATAACTACGCGCTTTGCAGTCGGGATGTTGACGCCAGCGATACGAGCCACGCCTGTTCTCCTTGCATTCCTTTTGCCTTGGCAAAGGTCTTGTTATGCAGCCCGGGAGCTGCTTGTTCGATGTGTGTCCGCCACATGTCAAAACGACCGTGCTCGGACTTCCCGTTGGAAATCCGCGCCGATCGCATAGCATGTCGCGAGTTGGCGCGGTGTTTAGCGGAATCAGCGCAAAAAAGCAACCGCTCCGGCAAGTTTATTTTAGGCTATCTAAAGCTTAGCCAGGATAGCCTCTATGCTGTCGGTCACATGCTCGATATCGGCCATGCCGTCGATGCTCTGCAACTTGCCCTTGGCATAGTAGTAACCGATCAGCGGCGAGGTCTCCTTGTAGTAGACCTGAAGACGGGTCGCCATGGTTTCGGCGTTGTCATCTGGGCGGCGCTTGAAATGCGTCGAGCCGCATTTGTCGCAGACACCGGCATTTGCCGGAACTTTGTCAGTGTCGTGATAGACACTGCCGCAGTTCGAGCAGGAATAGCGGCCGGAGACGCGGCGAATCAGTTCGGCGTCGTCCACTTTGAGCTCAATCACGACGGAGAGCTCGAGGCCCTTCGCGCTAAGCATCTTCTCCGTGGCATCAGCCTGTACAAGAGTGCGCGGGAAACCATCGAGAATGAAACCCTTGGCACAATCCGGCTGATCGATGCGTTCGGAAACGATCGCGTTGACGATCTCATCCGAAACAAGCTTGCCGGCGTCCATGACAGCCTTGGCGCGCTTGCCAACTTCCGTGCCGGCCTGAACGGCCGCACGCAGCATATCGCCAGTGGAAAGCTGCGGAATGCCATGCTTTTCCACGATGCGCTGGGCCTGGGTCCCCTTACCTGCTCCCGGCGGCCCTAAAAGTATGAGTCTCATCGCCCCCTCTTTCCTCCACGCAACTTCGATTTCTTGATCAGGCCTTCATATTGCTGTGCGATCAGGTGACCCTGAATCTGCGCCACCGTATCCAGCGTTACGCTAACCACGATCAGAAGCGAAGTGCCACCCAGAGACAAGGGAATACCTGTCTGGGATACGAGAATTTCGGGCAGGATGCAGACGAAGACAAGATAGATCGCGCCGATGACCGTGATGCGGGTCAGCACGTAATCGATATATTCAGCGGTGCGCTCGCCCGGGCGGATACCCGGAATGAAGCCGCCATGCTTCTTCAGATTGTCGGCCGTGTCCTTCGGATTGAAGACGAGAGCCGTGTAGAAGAAGGCGAAGAAGGCGATCAGAGCGGCATAGAGCACCATATAGACGGGCTGTCCGTGGCCGAGCGCTGCAACGATGGACGTTACCCAGGCCGGAAGCGCGGTGTTGTTGCCGAGACCGGCGACGGTTGCCGGCAGCAGAAGCAGCGACGACGCGAAGATCGCCGGGATGACGCCCGAAGTGTTCAGCTTCAGCGGCAGGTGCGACGTATCGCCCTGGAACATCCGCGTGCCAACCTGGCGCTTCGGATACTGGATCAGAAGGCGACGCTGCGCGCGCTCGACGAAGACGATGAGCGCGATGACCAGAATAGCGACGACCAGAACGGCGAGAATAAGAGGCGTGGAAAGCGCGCCCGTGCGGCCAAGCTCAAGAGTGCCGGCGAGCGCAGTCGGAAGACCGGCAGCGATACCGGCGAAGATGATCAGCGAAATGCCGTTGCCGATACCGCGCGACGTCACCTGTTCGCCAAGCCACATCAGGAACATGGTGCCGCCAAGCAGCGTTATGACGGTGGAAATGCGGAAGAACCAGCCGGGATCGACAACGACGCCGTTGCCATGCTCCAGGCCGATCGCAATGCCATAGGCCTGCAATGCACCGAGCAGCACCGTGCCGTAGCGGGTGTACTGGTTGATGATCTTGCGGCCCTGCTCGCCTTCCTTCTTCAGGTTCTCGAGCGAGGGAACGACCGACGTCATCAGCTGAACGATGATCGAGGCAGAAATATAAGGCATGATGCCGAGCGCGAAGATCGCCATGCGCTGCACGGCGCCGCCCGAGAACATGTTGAAGAGACCGAGAATGCCGCCCGACTGATTCTGGAAAGCCTGGGCATAGGCGGCAGGATTGAGGCCAGGAAGCGGAATGTGGGTGCCGAGCCGGTAGACGAGGAGAGCGCCGAGGGTAAACCACAGGCGCTTCTTGAGATCCTCGGCTTTGGCAAAGGTCGAAAAATTGAGGTTGGACGCCAATTGTTCCGCTGCAGAAGCCATGCAAATCCCCGCATCACCAATTCCGGCATAGTCGGCCAAGTCCGGAATCGGTCTGTAAATTGTTCAAAAGCCGGGCTTCGGACGGATTGCGCTGCAATCGGGCGCCTCACCCTTGGTTCCCGTTATCGATCGGAAAGACACTTGCCGCATCGATCAGATTCGTGAGGCTCACATATGGGAGCAAAATCGCCCGAAGTGAAGTCACTTCGGGCGATTGTTGATAATATTATTCTGCGGCAGCAGCGAGCAGCTTGACGGAACCGCCAGCCTTTTCGATCTTCTCGACTGCGGACTTGGAAGCGCCTGCAACTTCAAGAGCAAGCTTCGCCTTCAGTTCGCCGTCCGAGAGAACCCGAACGCCGTCCTTGACGCGGCGAATAACGCCGGCAGCCTTGAGAGCTGCTGCATCAACAGTGCTCTTGGCATCGAGCTTGCCGGCATCGACGGCAGCCTGGATGCGTGCCAGCGATACGACAACGTAGTCGGATGCGAAGATGTTGTTGAAGCCGCGCTTCGGCAGACGACGGTAGATGGGCATCTGACCGCCTTCGAAGCCGTTGATCGCAACGCCCGAACGGGACTTCTGACCCTTCACACCACGGCCACCGGTCTTGCCGGAGCCGGAGCCGATGCCGCGGCCGAGGCGCTTGCGGCTGTGGGTCGAGCCTTCGTTATCCTTGATTTCATTCAGTTTCATAGCGAATTACCTCCGGCTCACTTCTCGTCGACAACGCGAACGAGATGCTGGACAGCACGGATCATGCCACGAACAGCCGGAGTATCTTCCAGCGTGCGGCGACGGTGCATTTTGTTCAGTCCGAGACCGATCAGCGTCTTCTGCTGAACATCCGGACGGCGGATCGGGCTGCCAATCTGCTCGACCGTAACGGTCGCCTTAGCTTCAGCCTTCTTGGTCGTCTTGGCCATAGGTCAAACTCCCTTATTCTTCGGAGGCGTTGCCCGAAGCGGCGCGGCGAGCCTGCAGGGTGGCATACTTGATGCCGCGCTGAGCTGCGATGTCCTTCGGGTGAACCTGGTGCTTCAGGGCGTCGAACGTGGCGCGAACCATGTTGTACGGGTTCGACGAACCGGTCGACTTGGCAACGACGTCATGAACGCCGAGCGTTTCGAAAACGGCGCGCATCGGGCCGCCGGCGATGATACCGGTACCGACCTTGGCCGAGCGCAGCAGAACCTTGCCGGCGCCATGACGGCCATGAACGTCGTGATGCAGCGTACGGCCGTCGCGCAGCGGTACGAAGATCATGTCGCGCTTGGCGCTTTCGGTTGCCTTGCGGATGGCTTCCGGCACTTCGCGTGCCTTGCCATGGCCGAAGCCTACGCGGCCCTTCTGGTCGCCAACGACGACGAGAGCGGCGAAGCCGAAGCGACGGCCACCCTTAACAACCTTGGCGACGCGGTTGATCGCGACCAGCTTGTCGACGAATTCGCTATCGCGCTCTTCACGGCTCTGACGGTCTTCCCGCGGAGCCCTCTTTTCCTGTGCCATTGTCCTCTTCCTTTTTCTTTTCCGGGTGCAACGGGCAAACAAAACGAAGACCGTATCAACCTCCCCACGGAGATTTGCGGTCCGGTGAATATCCGGCCGGCATCCTTGAGATCACCGGCCGGAAATCTGATTAGAAGGTCAGGCCGCCTTCGCGGGCTGCTTCAGCCAGGGCCTTGATGCGGCCGTGGTAGATGAAAGCGCCGCGATCGAACACGACTTCCTTCACGCCGGCCTTGGAGGCGCGCTCGGCAACGAGCTTGCCAACGAGGGCTGCGGCTGCGGTATCGGCACCGGTCTTCAGAGAACCGCGCAGATCCTTGTCGAGGGTAGAGGCAGCCGCGAGGGTCTTGCCAGCCACATCATCGATGATCTGAGCGTAGATGTTCTTCGACGAGCGATGAACCGACAGGCGCGGACGGCCATTGGCCACCGCCTTGATTTGACGGCGCACGCGGTTGGCGCGACGCGCAAGTGCTTCTTTCCTGCTAGCCATTTCGCGTGTTCCTTACTTCTTCTTGCCTTCTTTGCGGACGATCCGCTCTTCGGCATACTTAACGCCCTTGCCCTTGTAGGGCTCAGGACCGCGATATTCGCGGATTTCAGCGGCAACCTGACCAACCTGCTGCTTGTTGATGCCGGTGACGACGATTTCCGTCGGCTTCGGCACAGCAATGGTGATGCCCTGCGGCGGCTGATAAATCACGTCGTGGCTGAAGCCGAGCGCCAGCTGCAGGTTCTTGCCCTGCATGGAGGCACGGTAGCCGACGCCGTTGATTTCGAGCTTGCGCTCGTAGCCGTCCTTAACACCCTTGAAGATGTTCTCGATCATCGTGCGGGACATGCCCCACTTTGCGCGAGCATCCTTGGAGTCGTTGAGCGGCGTCACGACGATTGCATTGTTTTCCAGCTTGAGACCGATTTCGTCGTTAGCGACGAAAAACAGCTCGCCCTTGGGGCCCTTGGCAGTCACTTTCTGGCCATCAACCGTGGCCGTGATCCCTGCAGGTACCTGAACGGGCTTCTTACCGATACGAGACATTTTTCAAACCTGTCTGTTTCGAAGGAGATATCTCTGTCCGATCTTAGAAGACCGAGCAGAGAACCTCGCCACCAACATTCTGTTCGCGAGCCTGGTGATCGGCCATCACACCCTTCGGAGTCGAAAGGATGGTAATGCCGAGACCGTTCGCGACCTGCGGAATGGACTTGACCGAGACATAAACCCGGCGGCCCGGCTTGGACACACGGCCGATCTCGCGGATCACCGAAGCGCCTTCGTAGTACTTGAGTTCGATGTTGAGCTCAGACTTGCCGTTGCCGAAATCGACGACGGAATAGCCACGGATGTAGCCTTCAGCCTGGAGCACATCGAGAACGCGTGCACGGAGCTTGGACGCAGGCGTCGAAACCGACGACTTGCGGCGCGAAGCGCCATTGCGGATGCGGGTGAGCATATCGCCCAAAGGATCAGTCATAGACATCTAATCTGCTCCTTACCAGCTGGACTTGACGATGCCCGGCACCTTGCCGAGATTGCCGAGTTCACGCAGCGCGATACGCGACATGCGCAGTTTGCGGTAGTAGGCGCGCGGACGGCCAGACACTTCGCAACGGTTGCGAATACGGGTCTTCGATCCATCGCGCGGGAGCGATGCCAGCTTCAGAGTGGCCTTGAACCGGTCTTCGATCGAGAGAGACTGGTTCATGATGATTGCCTTGAGAGCAGCCCGCTTCGCGGCCTGGTTGGCAACCGTATTGCGGCGGCGCTTGTTCTTTTCAACTGCGCTTGTCTTCGCCATATCAGGGTTCCTTTTCTACGCTCGTCGTTACGGTTATTGACGGAACGGGAAGTTGAACTCTTTCAGAAGAGCCCGTGCTTCGTCGTCGGTCGTCGCCGTCGTGCAAACGATGATGTCCATGCCCCACATCTGATCAACCTTGTCGTAGTTGATCTCAGGGAACACAATGTGCTCCTTGATGCCCATGGCAAAATTGCCACGACCGTCAAAGCTCTTCGGGTTCAGGCCGCGGAAGTCGCGAACGCGCGGAAGCGCGATGTTGACCAGACGATCCAGGAACTCATACATGCGGGCGCCGCGCAGGGTAACCTTCGCGCCGATCGGCATATTTTCGCGGACCTTGAAGCCAGCGATGGAGTTGCGTGCGCGGGTGATGACCGGCTTCTGGCCAGCGATGGCCGCCAGGTCGGCAGCAGCAACGGTCGGCTTCTTCGAATCAGCCGTCGCTTCGCCAACACCCATGTTGATCACGATCTTGTCCAGCTTCGGGATCTGCATCTCGTTAGCGTAGGAGAACTGCTCCTGCATGGCTGCACGGATGCGAGCAACATATTCCTTCTTGAGCCGCGGCTCGTACTTTGCCTCAGCCATCGATCACTTCTCCCGAGGTCTTGGCCACACGGACCTTCTTGCCATCCACAACCTTGAAACCGACGCGGGTCGGCTTGCCGTCCTTGTCGACGATCGCAATGTTGGAGAGGTGAAGCGGGGCTTCCTTGCTGATGATGCCGGCTTCCTGGTTCTGCGTCTGGCGCTGATGGCGCTTGATGACGTTGACGCCACGAACGACCGCACGGTCTTCCTTCGGCAGCACTTGAATGACTTCGCCGGTACGGCCCTTGTCCTTACCGGTCAATACGACAACCTTGTCGCCTTTACGGATCTTCTGCATCGCTCCGCTCCTTACAGTACTTCTGGAGCCAGCGAGATGATCTTCATGTGGTTCTTGGCGCGAAGTTCGCGCGGAACCGGTCCGAAGATACGGGTGCCGATCGGCTCTTTCTTGTTGTCGATGAGGACTGCTGCGTTGGTATCGAAGCGGATGACGCTGCCATCCGGACGACGGATGTCCTTGGCGGTACGAACAACAACCGCCTTCATCACGTCACCCTTCTTCACACGGCCGCGCGGAATAGCTTCCTTGATCGAAACGACGATAACGTCGCCGATCGAGGCATACTTGCGCTTCGAGCCGCCCAGCACCTTGATGCACATGACACGACGTGCGCCGGAATTATCCGCCACGTCGAGGTTTGTTTGCATCTGAATCATGTCAGGTCGCCTTCTTGTTGTTACCGGAATGGTTGGGCCAATCGACCCCCTACCCCGGCTTATGGACTAGTGTCTTGTCTGATTATGCCTGGGCTTCGGAACCGCAACGGGTCGCCTCTGCCGGCCATCAATAAAGCAAAAGAACGCCCGTTCGCGAGCGTTCTGCTTCCAAGCTCGTGCTTCATACAGATATTTCGCCCAAGCGCAAGGGCCTGAGCGAAATTCTGTTACTTGGACTGGGCGGAAACGACCGTCCAGGTCTTATCCTTGGAGATCGGCGCGCATTCCTCGATGGAAACGACGTCGCCGGTCTTGTACTGATTGTTTTCGTCGTGAGCCTTGTACTTCTTGGAACGACGAACGGTCTTCTGGAGCAGCGGGTGAGCGAAACGACGCTCAACGCGGACAACTACCGTCTTCTCGTTCTTGTCGCTGACCACGACGCCCTGCAGAATGCGCTTCGGCATGTTATTCTTCCTTTAGGCCTTTGCTTCTGCCGCCTTCTGGCGGGCAATGGTTTTTACGCGAGCGATGTCCTTGCGGACTTCGTTGATGCGCGAGGACTTCTCGAGCTGGCCGGTCGCCTTCTGAAAGCGCAGGTTGAACTGCTCCTTCTTCAGCTTGGCAAGCTCGTCCTTGAGTTGGTCGGCGCTCAGGGCGCGAACATCTGCGGCTTTCATGAGCTTCTTCCTTACTCTGCAATGCGCTGAACGAAGCGCGTCTTGACCGAGAGCTTGGCAGCGCCGAGGCGCAGGGCCTCACGAGCGATTTCTTCGCTCACACCGTCGATCTCGAACATCATACGGCCGGGCTTGACCTTGCATGCCCAGTATTCGACAGAGCCCTTACCTTTACCCATACGGACTTCGGTCGGCTTTGCGGTTACCGGAACATCCGGGAACACGCGGATCCATACACGGCCGGCGCGCTTCATATAGCGCGTGATCGCGCGGCGGGCCGCTTCGATCTCGCGAGCGTTGACGCGGTTAGGCTCCTGCGACTTCAGGCCGAATTCGCCGAACGCCAGATCAGAACCACCCTTGGCAACGCCCTTGATGCGGCCCTTGAATTGCTTGCGGTACTTCGTACGCTTTGGCTGCAACATTTTCTTATTCTCCGAACTTATCTGCCACGTACGCTATCAAGCGTTGTCGCGGCGACGGTCTCTATCGCGATCGCGGCTAGCCGGACCCTGGGCGTCGCCTTCGAGCGCGCGGCGTTCGGAGGCCATCGGATCGTGCTCAAGGATTTCACCCTTGAAGATCCAGACCTTGATGCCGCAGATACCGAAAGCGGTTTCTGCTTCAGCCGTACCGTAGTCGATGTCGGCGCGCAGCGTATGCAGCGGCACGCGACCTTCGCGGTACCATTCCGTACGAGCGATTTCAGCACCGCCGAGACGGCCGGCGCAGGTGATCTTGATGCCTTCGGCGCCAAGACGCATCGCAGACTGAACGGCGCGCTTCATGGCGCGACGGAAAGCAACACGGCGTTCCAGCTGCTGAGCGATCGACTGGGCAACCAGCGTCGCGTCGATTTCCGGCTTGCGAACTTCAACGATGTTGAGGTGCGTTTCGGAATTCGTCATGTCCGACAGCTTCTTGCGGAGCTTGTCGATGTCAGCGCCCTTCTTGCCGATGATCAGGCCCGGACGAGCCGAGTGGATCGTGACGCGGCACTTCTTGTGCGGACGCTCGATGACCACCTTGGAGATACCAGCCTGCTTCAGTTCGTTCATGACGAACTTGCGCATCTTCAGGTCTTCGTGGAGGAGCTGGCCGTACTCGGCATTGTCCGCGAACCAGCGGCTATCCCAGGTACGGTTGATGCCAAGACGAAAGCCGATCGGATTGATTTTCTGACCCATTATGCGGCCTCCCCTTGAGCTTCCACTTCACGAACGACGATCGTCAGGTGCGCAAACGGACGCTCGATGCGAGATGCGCGGCCGCGGCCACGAGCGTGGAAACGCTTCATGACGATCGACTTGCCGACGTAAGCTTCTGCAACGACCAGCGAGTCAACGTCGAGATCGTGATTGTTTTCTGCATTGGCGATCGCAGATTCGAGCGTCTTCTTCACAGCGCCAGCGATACGCTTGCGCGAGAATTCCAGCTCTGCGAGCGCGCGGTCAACCTTCTTGCCACGGATCGAAGCCGCGACCAGGTTGAGCTTCTGCGGGCTGACGCGGAGCGTGCGCGCAACTGCCTGCGCCTCGTTGTCCTTCAGCCGGCGTTCGGTTTTTGCCTTGCCCATTGTTACTTCCTCTTCGCCTTCTTGTCCGCACCGTGACCATAATAGGTACGGGTCGGGGCGAACTCGCCGAACTTGTGTCCGACCATGTCTTCATTGACGCTGACCGGAATGTGCTTGCTGCCGTTGTAGACGCCGAAGGTGAGACCAACGAACTGCGGCATGATGGTGGAGCGACGGCTCCACATCTTGATTACTTCGTTACGTCCGCCTTCACGCACCTTCTCAGCCTTCTTGAGAAGATAGCCGTCAACAAACGGACCTTTCCATACTGAACGAGCCACTTGAGACTTCCTCTCTTACTTCTTGCGCTGATGGCGCGAGCGCATAATCATCTTGTCGGTCGACTTGTTCGACCGCGTACGCTTGCCCTTGGTCGGCTTGCCCCACGGGGTCACCGGATGGCGACCACCGGAGGTGCGGCCTTCACCACCGCCGTGCGGATGGTCGACCGGGTTCATGACAACGCCGCGGTTATGCGGCTTCTTGCCACGCCAACGCGAACGGCCGGCCTTACCGTCGTTGATGTTGCCGTGATCCGGGTTCGAAACCGCACCGATCGTGGCAAGGCAGGTGCCGTGCACGAGGCGCTGTTCACCCGAGTTCAGGCGAAGGATCGCCATGCCCTGGTCACGGCCGACGAGCTGAGCGTAGGAGCCGGCGGAGCGAGCGATCTGACCGCCCTTGCCAGGCTTCATTTCCACATTGTGGATGATAGAGCCGACCGGGATGAACTGAAGCGGCATGGTGTTGCCAGGCTTCACGTCCACTGCTTTTTCCGAAGCGATGACCTTGTCGCCCGAAGCGAGACGCTGCGGAGCGAGGATGTAGGCCAGTTCGCCGTCCGTGTACTTCACCAGAGCGATGTAAGCGGTACGGTTCGGATCGTATTCGATACGCTCGACGGTTGCTTCGACGTCGAACTTGCGACGCTTGAAGTCGACCAGACGATAGCTGCGCTTGTGACCACCGCCCTGGAAACGGACGGTGATACGACCGGTGTTGTTACGGCCACCCTTGGAGGTGAGGCCTTCGGTCAACGACTTGACCGGCTTGCCCTTATAGAGCGAGGAGCGATCGACAATGACCAGCTGACGCTGGCTCGGGGTCGTCGGATTGAATGTTTTCAATGCCATTTTCTTATTCCTCAGAGACCGGTGGAGACGTCGATCGACTGGCCTTCGGCGAGCGTCACAACAGCCTTCTTCACGTCCTTCTGCTTGCCGACGAGACCTTTGAACCGCTTGGTCTTGCCGAGGCGCAGCAGAGTGTTAACGGCCGTCACCTTGACGCCGAAGAGCGCTTCGACGGCAGCCTTGATTTCCGGCTTCGTCGCGGTCTTCGCAACGTTGAAAACAACCTGGTTATTGTCCGACAGCAGCGTGGACTTTTCGGTGATCGCCGGAGAAACGATCACATCATAATGGCGAAGATCCGTCACTTGAAACGCTCCTCTAGAGCTTCAACTGCAGCCTTGGACAGCACGAGCTTGCCGCGGCGCAGGATGTCGTAAACGTTGATGCCCTGAACCGGCAGAACATCGATGTTCGGGATGTTCTGGGCTGCGAGCTTGAAGTTGCTGTCGAGCTCAGCGCCGCCGATGAACAGAGCGTTCGTCAGGCCGAGCGTCTCGAAAGCGCCAGCGAGTGCCTTGGTCTTGGCTTCGGTAGCGACGAGATTGTCGATGACAATCACGTCTTCAGCCTTGAACTTGGCAGAGAGAGCGTGACGCAGGCCGAGGGCGCGAACCTTCTTCGGCAGATCATGCTCGTGGCTGCGAGCGACCGGGCCGTGAGCCTTACCACCGCCGCGGAACTGCGGAGCGCGAGCCGAATGGTGACGAGCGCGGCCCGTACCCTTCTGCTTGTACATCTTGGCACCGGTGCGCGCTACGTCTGCGCGGCCCTTGGCCTGATGCGTGCCCTGCTGCTTCTTGGCAAGCTGCCAGCGAACGACGCGAGCGAGAATGTCTTCACGCGGCTCGAGGCCGAAAATCGCATCAGAAAGGGAAACCTTCCCGGCGTCTTTGCCCTCAAGGGTCTTGACGTTGAATTCCATTGGTTTGGCTCCCTTACTTCGCTGCCGACTTGACGGCGTCGCGCACGATGATCCAGGCGCCCTTGGAGCCGGGAACCGCACCCTTGACCAGGATCAGACCGCGATCTTCATCGGTCGATACCACTTCAAGGTTCTGCGTCGTGACGCGGGTCTGGCCCATGTGACCAGCCATCTTCTTGTTCTTGAACACCTTGCCCGGGTCCTGGCGCGAACCGGTCGAACCGTGCGAGCGGTGCGAAACCGACACACCGTGCGTGGCGCGCAAACCGCCGAAGCCGTGGCGCTTGATGGCGCCGGCAAAGCCCTTACCGATCGTCGTGCCGGTCACGTCGACGAGCTGACCCGCCGTGAAGTGACCTGCGTTGAGCTCGGTGCCCACTGCGAGCAGATTGTCTTCCGTGACACGGAATTCTGCGAGCTTGGCCTTCGGCTCTACGCTTGCGACGGCGAAATGGCCGCGAAGAGCCTTCGTCGTGTTCTTAACTTTAGCCTGGCCGGCACCGAGCTGAACTGCGGTGTAGCCATTCTTTTCAACTGTGCGCTGGGCTACGACCTGGCAGCCTTCCATACGCAATACGGTAACCGGGACATGCTCGCCGGCGTCGTTGTAGACGCGGGTCATTCCCACCTTCTGTGCAATCACACCTGAACGCATCGGTTCAATCCTTCTCACTCAGCTCGAGGACCGGAGGCCTTAGAGCTTGATCTCAACATCGACACCGGCGGCGAGATCGAGCTTCATCAGCGCGTCTACCGTCTGCGGGGTCGGGTCAACGATGTCGAGGAGGCGCTTATGCGTGCGCATCTCGAACTGCTCGCGGCTCTTCTTGTCGATGTGCGGGGACCGGTTTACCGTAAACTTCTCGATACGAGTCGGAAGCGGAACGGGGCCCCGGACGCTTGCACCGGTGCGCTTCGCCGTCGACACGATCTCGCGCGTGGAAGCATCGAGAATCCGGTGATCGAACGCCTTCAGGCGAATGCGGATATTTTGGCCGTTCATTCGACGTTATCCTTGTGTTTGTTATCTCGCGTGCCTTTCGAAAAGGCACGGTTTGTTCTGTTTCCTAAGGCGGACCACCGGTTTCAAAGATCGAGAGGGACGCCGGCTACGGCATCCCCATCCACTCTTTAGGCCTTCCGGCCCACCTTATTGTTAATTTCATTGGCCGCTTCGTCATCCGAAGCAGCGCGCAAATCGCGCTCGCGCGCCATTTGCAACATTTCTATGTCATAAGCAAGCGGCTAGAGCCGCTTGCATCATAATATTGTCATCGAATCGGCCACTCGGATGGAGTGGCCGTCTTCGAATTACTCGACGATGGAGGCAACGATGCCTGCGCCGACGGTACGGCCGCCTTCGCGGATCGCGAAGCGCAGCTTTTCTTCCATCGCGATCGGAACGATCAGCTCGACGTCAACCGTGACGTTGTCGCCTGGCATAACCATTTCCGTGCCTTCCGGAAGCGTCACGATGCCCGTCACGTCAGTCGTACGGAAGTAGAACTGCGGACGGTAGTTCGTGAAGAACGGCGTATGACGGCCGCCTTCTTCCTTCGTCAGGATGTAGGCTTCGGCCTTGAACTTCTTGTGCGGCTTCACAGAACCCGGCTTGCACAGGATCTGACCACGCTCGACGCCGTCACGGTTCACACCGCGGATCAGCGCACCGATGTTGTCGCCAGCCTGGCCCTGGTCGAGCAGCTTGCGGAACATTTCAACGCCGGTAACCGTCGTCTTCGACGTCGGACGAATGCCGACGATCTCGACTTCTTCACCAACCTTGATCACGCCACGCTCGACGCGGCCCGTCACAACCGTACCACGGCCCGAGATCGAGAACACGTCTTCGATCGGCATCAGGAACGGCTGGTCGATCGGACGCTCAGGCGTCGGGATGTAGGCGTCAACCTGAGCCATCAGCTCGCGGATCGCGTCTTCGCCGATCTTCTTGTCCGAATCTTCAAGAGCAGCAAGCGCCGAACCCTTGACGACCGGGATGTCGTCGCCCGGGAAGTCGTAGGACGACAGAAGTTCGCGAACTTCAAGCTCGACGAGCTCGAGAAGCTCAGCGTCGTCAACCTGGTCGACCTTGTTCAGGAATACGACGATCGCCGGAACGCCAACCTGGCGGGCGAGCAGGATGTGCTCGCGCGTCTGCGGCATCGGGCCGTCGGCAGCAGAGCAAACCAGGATCGCGCCGTCCATCTGAGCGGCACCCGTGATCATGTTCTTCACGTAGTCGGCGTGGCCGGGGCAGTCAACGTGCGCATAGTGACGGTTCGGCGTCTCGTATTCAACGTGGGCCGTCGAGATCGTGATGCCACGAGCCTTCTCTTCCGGAGCCGCGTCGATTTGGTCATACGCCTTGAACTCGCCGAAGTACTTCGTGATCGCTGCCGTCAACGACGTCTTGCCGTGGTCAACGTGACCGATCGTCCCGATGTTAACGTGCGGCTTATTGCGCTCAAACTTACTCTTTGCCATTTTCGGCTCTCCGTTTTCCTGTCCCCTGAGGGATCAATTCTTGTTATCGGTCAATTGGTATTCCGGTCACTTCTGACCGGAATACTTTGCCTGGATTTCCTGTGCGACGTTCGACGGAACCGGCGCATAATGATCGAAGGTCATCGTGTACTGTGCACGGCCCTGAGACATCGAGCGCAGGTTATCGACGTACTTGAACATGTTCGCCAGCGGAACGTTCGCGCTGATGACGACGGCGATACCGCGGCTCTCCTGGCCCTGGATCTGACCACGGCGAGAGTTCAGGTCGCCGATAACGTCACCGACGTAGTCTTCCGGCGTTACGACTTCGACCTTCATCATCGGCTCGAGGAGCTGAGCACCGGCTTCGCGAGCTGCTTCACGGAAGCAAGCGCGAGCGGCAATTTCGAAGGCCAGAACCGACGAGTCGACATCGTGGAAGGCACCGTCGATGAGCGTCGCCTTAACGCCGAGCATCGGGAAGCCTGCCAACGGGCCCGAAGACAGAACGCTTTCGATACCCTTCTGAACGCCCGGGATGTATTCCTTCGGAACAGCACCGCCAACGATCTTGGATTCGAACTTGAAGTCTTCGCCTTCCGGGTTCGGCTCGAATACGAGCTTGACGCGTGCGAACTGACCGGTACCGCCGGTCTGCTTCTTGTGCGTGTAGTCCTTTTCCGTCAGGCGCGTGATGGTTTCGCGGTAGGCAACCTGCGGCGCGCCTACGTTTGCTTCAACCTTGAACTCACGACGCATGCGGTCGACGATGATGTCGAGGTGCAGTTCGCCCATGCCGGCGATGATCGTCTGACCGGATTCCTGGTCGGTCTTGACGCGGAAGGACGGGTCTTCTGCAGCCAGGCGGTTGAGCGCGAGGCCCATCTTTTCCTGGTCACCCTTGGACTTCGGCTCGATCGCGATCTGGATGACCGGCTCCGGGAATTCCATGCGCTCGAGGATAACCGGCTTCAGGGGATCGCAGAGCGTGTCACCCGTCGTGGTTTCCTTGAGGCCGGCGAGAGCAACGATGTCGCCAGCATAGGCTTCTTCGATGTCTTCACGCGAGTTGGAGTGCATCTGCAGCATGCGGCCGACGCGCTCGCGCTTGTCCTTGACCGTGTTCATGACCGAAACGCCCTTCTCCAGCTTGCCGGAGTAGATACGGGCAAAGGTGAGCGAGCCGACGAATGGGTCGTTCATGATCTTGAACGCGAGCATGGAAAGCGGCTCGTTGTCGTCAGCGTGACGCTCGATCTCGGCTTCCGTCTTGGCATCGATGCCCTTGATCGCCGGAATGTCGAGCGGCGACGGCAGGTAATCGACAACGGCGTCGAGGAGCGGCTGAACACCCTTGTTCTTGAATGCGGTGCCGCAGAACATCGGATGGAACTTGACGTCGATCGTGCCGCGACGAACGAGTTCGCGGATCTTGTCGTTGTCAGGCAGATTGCCTTCGAGGTAGGCTTCCATCGCGGCTTCGTCGATCTCGACAACGGTCTCGATCAGCTTTTCGCGATATTCTTCAGCCTTGGCCTTCATGTCTTCCGGGATTTCGACGACGTCCCACTGGGCGCCGAGCGACTCGTCGCGCCAGATCAGAGCGTTCATCTCGACCAGATCGATAACGCCCTTGAAGTCGCTTTCAGCGCCGATCGGCAGCTGCATGACAACTGCGGTCGCGCCGAGGCGCGTCTTGATCATCTCAACCGAGCGGTAGAAGTCGGCGCCGGTCTTGTCCATCTTGTTGCAGAAGATCATGCGCGGAACATGATACTTCTCAGCCTGACGCCAAACGGTTTCCGTCTGCGGCTCAACGCCGGCGTTGGCGTCGAGCAGCGCGATGGCACCATCGAGAACACGCAGCGAGCGCTCGACTTCGATGGTGAAGTCAACGTGGCCGGGGGTGTCGATGATGTTGAAGCGGCGGGTCTTGCCGTCACGGCCCTTCCAGAAGGTCGTGGTAGCAGCAGAAGTGATCGTGATGCCACGCTCCTGCTCCTGCTCCATCCAGTCCATCGTGGCAGCGCCATCGTGAACTTCGCCGATCTTGTGCGACTTACCGGTGTAGTAAAGAATACGCTCGGTCGTCGTGGTCTTGCCGGCGTCGATATGCGCCATGATACCGAAATTGCGGTAGTCTTCGATTTTATATGCGCGAGCCATTGTGGACTGCCTTTCCGAAACCGTTCGGGATTACCAGCGATAATGCGAGAACGCACGGTTGGCATCAGCCATCTTGTGCGTGTCTTCGCGCTTCTTGACGGCAGCGCCGCGGTTGTTGGAGGCATCGAGAAGTTCGCCGCACAGACGGTCGATCATCGTCGTCTCGTTACGCTTGCGAGCAGCGGTGATCAGCCAGCGGATGGCCAGAGCCTGGCGACGCTCAGGACGCACATCCACCGGAACCTGGTACGTAGCACCACCAACGCGGCGCGAGCGGACTTCAACGTGCGGAGCGATGTTATCCAAAGCCTGATGGAACACGCCGAGCGGTTCCTGCTTTGCCTTGCCCTGCACGGCGTCAAACGCGCCATATACGATGTTTTCTGCTACGGACTTCTTGCCGTCCAGCATGATGGCATTCATGAACTTGGTAACAACCAGATCGCCGAACTTCGGGTCCGGATTGATCTCGCGCTTTTCTGCTCTATGACGTCGGGACATGTAACTTCTCGTCTCTCAACTGTTGCGACGCTTAACCACGCGGAGAACCTCGCGCAGCGCCGGATTATCTAAAAATCCGAATTACTTCGGACGCTTTGCACCGTACTTCGAACGGCGCTGCTTGCGGTTCTTGACACCCTGGGTATCGAGAACGCCGCGGATGATGTGGTAGCGAACACCCGGAAGGTCCTTGACGCGGCCGCCACGGATCATGACGACAGAGTGTTCCTGAAGGTTGTGACCTTCACCGGGGATGTAACCAATGACTTCGAAGCCGTTGGTCAGGCGGATCTTTGCGACCTTACGCAGAGCCGAGTTCGGCTTCTTCGGCGTCGTGGTGTAGACGCGGGTGCAAACGCCGCGCTTCTGCGGGTTCTCCTGAAGAGCGGGAACCTTGTTACGCTTTACCTGCGCCTGGCGAGGCTTGCGGATCAGCTGGTTTACGGTAGGCATTCAACCATCCCTTGTAAATCTATCTCGACACCCTTGCGGGCATGACTTTCGCCGTCACCGGCACGACACACGTTCGTCTCAATGCGCAAAACGTGGCCCGATCCGCTCTCGCAGATGGACCACAGAAAAGCAGAGGACACCGAAGGTGGCGTCGTGCGAGCAGCATTCGTGTCTTCAACGTGCGTTTAGAACCTTGTTTGAGGTGAACTCCAGGGCGCGTCGCCCCGAATAGCCATGCCTCACATGGGTTCCGATGGCGGCGGTACTACTGGTTTCCCACCGGTTCGTCAAGGCCGGTTAAGAAATTATCTTTGTCATAAAGCCCGGAAACCCCGGCCAAACCAGCCATTTGGCGCATTGGATAGGGAAATGCCGCCCCTTCGGCAAGATGGACTTTGGTATTTCGGCAAAATCCCTATAAGGAATCACGGAAGAACATTTCCATCTGACGGACCCGCGCGGCAAAAAGGAATCGCCGGGTCGATTCGATACTCCCGAAGGAAGATCCATGATTACTGCGCCAGACAATGACAACAATTCCGACGGCCCCATGGTCTTCATCATCATCGGCAAGGGTTATGAGACCGATGGCGGCGAAGGCATCGACCTGCACGTCATGCTGAAAGCGCCCGACGATGATACCGCCGTGCGCGAGGCACTGAACGCTCTTGCCGAAGAGGGCTTCATCGAGGCCGACCTCGACCAGATCGGACTCCTGACGGATATTCCGGACGAGGAGCCGCATGCCTCCGCCTATCAAGGCGCACTCGAAGGCGAAGTCGCAATCATCCGCTTCCGCTGATCGGACAACCGTCTGAGGGAGACGGCGCCCCCTCGCCTCGCCGATTTCATTATGCACAAAAAGAAACCGCCCGGATCGCTCCGGGCGGTTTTGATTTTTGTCAATTCAGACCAGCTTATTCAGCCGGGCTGTTTTCGCTGGCGAGATCCTGCAGCATCGGTGTTGCAACGCCGGCACCCGTGCCTTTGCGGCGCTCTTCAAGGATGAGCTCGTCGCGAGCCGTAGCGATACGGCGGATCTGCGTCATGGTACCGCCGGTACCGGCCGGGATCAGGCGACCGACGATGACGTTTTCCTTCAGGCCCTGCAGACCGTCGGTCTTGCCGGCGATTGCAGCTTCGGTGAGCACCTTCGTCGTTTCCTGGAAGGATGCAGCCGAGATGAAGGACGGCGTCTGCAGCGATGCCTTGGTGATGCCGAGCAGAACCGGATCGCCATAAGCAGGCTTCTTGCCTTCTTCGATCAGGCGGTCGTTGGCGTCTTCCAGCTCGATACGGTCGACGTTGTCGCCGACGATGTACTGGCTGTCGCCCGCGTCGGTGATCTCCACCTTCTGCAGCATCTGACGGACAATCACTTCGATGTGCTTGTCGTTGATGACAACGCCCTGCAAGCGGTAGACTTCCTGGATTTCGTTGACCAGGTAAGAAGCCAGAGCCTCCACGCCCTTGATCGCCAGAATGTCGTGCGGAGCCGGGTTACCGTCGAGGATGTAATCACCCTTTTCGATATAGTCGCCTTCCTGAAGGTGGAAGGGCTTGCCCTTCGGGATCAGGTATTCGACCGGCTCGACACCGTCTTCCGCCGGCTCGATGATGACGCGACGCTTGTTCTTGTAATCGCGGCCGAGGCGGATCGTACCATCGATCTCTGCGATGATGGCGTGGTCCTTCGGACGACGAGCTTCGAACAGTTCGGCAACACGCGGCAGACCACCGGTGATGTCCTTGGTCTTGGCGCTTTCCAGCGGCGAACGGGCGAGAACGTCACCCTGAGACACCTTCTGCCCCGGCTCGACCGACAGGATCGCGTCGACCGAAAGCAGGAAGCGTGCTTCACCACCGCGCGAGAGCTTAGCGACATTGCCGCTGGCGTCCTTGATGACGATCGCCGGCTTCAGATCCGAGCCGCGCGGCGTCGAGCGCCAGTCGATAACCTGACGCTTGGTGATGCCGGTGGATTCGTCCGTCGCTTCGAGGACCGAGAGACCGTCGACGACATCTTCGAAGTGAACCGTACCGGCCACTTCCGTCATCATCGGACGGGTATAGGGGTCCCACTCTGCGAGACGCTGACCGCGCTTTACCTTGTCGCCATCGTCGACATAAAGCTTCGAGCCGTAGGCAACGCGCTGCGAGGAGCGTTCAACGCCACGTTCGTCCAGGATCTGCACCGTCATGTTGCGGCCCATGGCAACGAGGTTGCCTTCGGAGTTGCGCAGCATATTCCGGTTCTTGATCTGAACCGTGCCCTCGTAAGAGGCTTCCAGGAACGACTGGTCGACCACGGTCGCCGTGCCGCCCAGGTGGAAGGTACGCATGGTCAGCTGCGTGCCCGGCTCACCGATCGACTGTGCGGCGATGACGCCGACAGCTTCACCGATGTTGACAGGTGTACCGCGAGCAAGGTCGCGACCGTAGCAGACCGAGCATACGCCCGTCTGGATTTCGCAGGTCAGAGCCGAACGGATGCGGATGGACTGGATACCAGCCTTCTCGATCTCGATGACATCGGGCTCGAGGATCATCTTGCCGGCATCGACGATGCGCTCACCCGTGACCGGATGATCGATGTCGTCCAGGGCCGTACGGCCTAGGATGCGGGCGCCGAGCGAGGCAACGACCTGACCGGCATCGACGATGGCGGTCATGGTGAGGCCGTTTTCGGTGCCGCAATCGATCTGCGTGACGATGCAATCCTGCGCGACGTCGACCAGACGGCGGGTCAGGTAGCCCGAGTTCGCGGTCTTCAAGGCGGTGTCGGCCAGACCCTTACGGGCACCGTGCGTCGAGTTGAAGTACTCGTTAACGGTGAGGCCTTCCTTGAAGTTCGAAATGATCGGCGTCTCGATGATTTCGCCCGACGGCTTGGCCATGAGGCCGCGCATGCCGCCCAGCTGGCGCATCTGGTTCGGAGAACCACGAGCACCCGAGTGGCTCATCATGTAGATCGAGTTCATCGGCTTCTGACGACCGGTCTTTTCGTCGAATTCGACGGCCTTAATGCGGGCCATCATTTCTTCGGCGACCTTTTCGGTGGCCTTACCCCAAGCGTCGACAACCTTGTTGTACTTTTCGCCCTGGGTGATCAGACCGTCGTTATACTGCTGCTCGTATTCCTTCACGAGCGCTTCGGTATCGCCGACGATCTTGGCCTTGGTGTTCGGGATGACCATGTCGTCCTTGCCGAACGAAATGCCGGCGCGGCAGGCATGGGCAAAGCCGAGCTGCATGATGCGGTCGCAGAAAATGACCGTGTCCTTCTGGCCGCAATGACGGTAGACCGTGTCGATCATCTTGGAGATGTTCTTCTTGGTCATTTCCTGGTTGCAGATGTCGAAGGTGACCTTTGCATGCTTCGGCAGAAGTTCGCCGATCAGCAGACGACCGGGGGTCGTTTCATAGATCTTCGAATATGGCTTGCCATCTTCGCCGACCGACTTGAAGCGGCCGCGGATCTTCGAATGCAGCGTCACGACCTTGTTCTCAAGTGCGTGATGCAGCTCGCCGAGGTCGGAGAAGGCCATGCCTTCGCCCGGCTCGTTCTGGTTCAGGATCGACAGATAGTACAGGCCGAGAACCATGTCCTGCGAGGGAACGATGATCGGCGCGCCGTTTGCCGGGTGCAGAATGTTGTTGGTCGACATCATCAGCACGCGGGCTTCAAGCTGGGCTTCCAGCGAGAGCGGAACGTGAACGGCCATCTGGTCACCGTCGAAGTCGGCGTTGAAAGCCGTGCAGACGAGCGGGTGCAGCTGGATGGCCTTGCCTTCGACCAGCGTGGGTTCGAAGGCCTGGATGCCCAGGCGGTGCAGCGTCGGTGCGCGGTTCAAGAGAACCGGATGCTCGCGGATGACCTCGTCGAGGATATCCCAGACTTCCGGCTTTTCCTTTTCGACCAGCTTCTTGGCCTGCTTGACGGTCGAGGAGTAACCCTTCGCATCGAGACGGGCATAGATGAACGGCTTGAACAGCTCGAGTGCCATCTTCTTCGGCAGGCCGCACTGGTGCAGCTTCAGTTCCGGACCGGTCACGATGACCGAACGGCCGGAATAGTCGACGCGCTTGCCGAGCAGGTTCTGACGGAAGCGGCCCTGCTTGCCCTTGAGCATGTCGGACAGCGACTTCAGCGGACGCTTGTTGGCGCCGGTGATGACGCGGCCGCGACGGCCGTTATCGAACAGCGCATCGACAGATTCCTGCAGCATGCGCTTTTCGTTGCGGATGATGATGCCCGGAGCGCGCAGTTCGATGAGGCGCTTCAGACGGTTGTTACGGTTGATGACGCGACGGTACAGATCGTTCAGATCCGAGGTCGCGAAACGGCCGCCATCGAGCGGAACCAGCGGACGCAGGTCCGGCGGGATGACCGGGACGACCTTCATGATCATCCATTCCGGGCGATTGCCGGATTCCATGAAGTTTTCGACGATCTTCAGGCGCTTCATCAGCTTCTTCTGCTTGAGATCCGACGTCGTGTCGGCAAGCTCGGAGCGCAGGTCGCCGGCGATCTTTTCGAGATTCATGCTCGCCAGCATCTCGTAGATCGCTTCAGCGCCGATCATGGCGGTGAACTGGTCCTCGCCATATTCGTCGACGGCGAGCATGTACTCTTCTTCCGTCAGGAGCTGATGCTCCTTGAGCGCGGTGAGACCCGGCTCGGTGACGATGTAGTTTTCGAAGTAGAGAACGCGCTCTACATCCTTCAGCGTCATGTCGAGCAGCGTCGAAATGCGCGAAGGCAGCGACTTCAGGAACCAGATGTGGGCAACGGGAGCGGCGAGCTCGATATGGCCCATGCGCTCACGGCGAACGCGCGACAGCGTGACTTCGACGCCGCACTTTTCGCAGATGATGCCCTTGTACTTCATGCGCTTGTACTTGCCGCACAAGCATTCGTAGTCCTTGATCGGTCCGAAGATTCGCGCGCAGAAAAGACCATCGCGTTCCGGCTTGAACGTACGATAGTTGATCGTTTCCGGCTTCTTGATCTCGCCATAAGACCAGGAAAGAATCTTCTCCGGCGACGCAATCGAAATCCGGATGGAATCGAAATTCTGCGCAGGCACCTGCGGATTGAAAAGATTCATGACCTCTTGGTTCATGCCTATCTCCTTTAGGGGCGAAACGCCCTCGAATTGCGTGCAGTGCCGGCAAATCCCGGGAACCGGACTGACGCTTTAAAACCGCCTTGCGGCGCCATGCATCCAAAGGGACGCCAACGGCGCTGCAATATTCCAAGCGGTGCGCGCTGACCGACAGCGCGCACCCTGACAGGCTATTACTCGGCTGCGTCCGGAAGCTGGCTTGCCGTCTGCAGATCGTCGACCTTGGAATTTTCCAATTCGACGCTGAGGCCCAGCGAGCGCATTTCCTTGACGAGAACGTTGAAGCTTTCCGGAATGCCCGCCTCGAAGGTGTCGTCGCCACGAACGATGGCTTCGTAGACCTTGGTACGGCCGGCCACGTCGTCCGACTTGACCGTGAGCATTTCCTGCAGCGTATAAGCTGCACCGTAAGCTTCGAGCGCC
The DNA here is from genome assembly GCF_007828395.1 of Rhizobium sp. ERR 942. Lineage (NCBI taxonomy): Bacteria > Pseudomonadati > Pseudomonadota > Alphaproteobacteria > Hyphomicrobiales > Rhizobiaceae > Rhizobium > Rhizobium sp. ERR 942. The sequence goes on along the minus strand of NZ_VIUA01000003.1, from coordinate 582,871 downwards.
CAGACTTCCATTTCGCCGAAGCGCTGACCGCCGAACTGCGCCTTACCGCCCAGCGGCTGCTGGGTGACGAGCGAGTACGGACCGATCGAACGGGCGTGGATCTTGTCGTCGACAAGGTGGTTCAGCTTCAGCATGTAGATGTAGCCAACCGTAACCTGGCGGTCGAACTGCTCGCCGGTACGTCCGTCGTACAGCGTCGACTGACCGGTTTCCTTGAGACCTGCCATTGCCAGCATCTTGTTGACGTCAGCTTCGCCAGCACCGTCGAAGACCGGGGTCGCGATGGACACGCCACGCTTCCACTGATCGGCCAGACGCAGCACCGATGCATCATCGTACTCGTGAACGTCGTCGCTCTTCGGACCGTCGCCGACGACGAGGTCGATCGTCTTGCGCAGGGGCTCGATGTTGCCGCTTGCCTTGTAGGCCTCGATCAGTTCGCCGATCTGACGACCCATGCCGGCGCAAGCCCAGCCAAGGTGCGTTTCGAGAATCTGACCGACGTTCATGCGCGAGGGAACGCCGAGCGGGTTCAGCACGATATCGACATGCGTACCGTCTTCCAGGAACGGCATGTCCTCGACCGGAACAATGCGCGAGACCACGCCCTTGTTCCCGTGACGGCCTGCCATCTTGTCACCCGGCTGGATCTTGCGCTTCACAGCGACGAAGACCTTGACCATCTTCATGACGCCCGGAGGCATTTCGTCGCCACGCTGGACCTTCTCGACCTTGTCCATGAAGCGCTGTTCGAGGCGCGACTTGGATTCGTCGTACTGGCCACGCAGGGCTTCGAGCTCGCTCTGGACCTTTTCGTCCTCGACGGCGAACATCCACCACTGCGAACGCGGATACTCGGAAACCACGGCGTTCGACAGTTCCGTGCCCTTCTTGAAGCCCTTCGGACCAGCAAGAGCAACCTGACCACGCAGCATCTCGACCAGACGGCCGTAAACGTTACGATCGAGGATCGCCTGTTCGTCGTCACGGTCCTTGGCAAGGCGTTCGATCTCTTCGCGCTCGATCGCCATGGCACGTTCGTCCTTTTCGACGCCGTGACGGTTGAAAACGCGAACTTCGACGACCGTACCGTAGGTGCCGGGCGGCATGCGCATGGAGGTGTCGCGAACGTCTGATGCCTTTTCACCGAAGATGGCGCGCAGGAGCTTTTCTTCCGGCGTCATCGGGCTTTCGCCCTTCGGCGTGATCTTGCCGACGAGGATATCGCCCGGCTGAACTTCGGCGCCGATGTAAACGATGCCGGCTTCGTCCAGGTTCTTCAGCGCTTCTTCCGAAACGTTCGGAATATCACGGGTGATTTCTTCCGGACCGAGCTTGGTGTCGCGCGCCATCACTTCGAACTCTTCGATGTGAATGGAGGTGAACACGTCGTCGGCAACGATACGCTCGGAGAGCAGGATCGAGTCTTCGTAGTTGTAACCGTTCCAAGGCATGAACGCGACGAGCACGTTGCGGCCAAGAGCCAGATCGCCGAGATCGGTCGACGGACCGTCCGCCAGGATGTCGCCCTTGTTGACCACGTCACCGACGGTGACCAGCGGACGCTGGTTGACGCAGGTGTTCTGGTTCGAGCGCTGGAACTTCATCAGGCGGTAGATATCGACGCCGGACTTCGACGGATCGAGGTCTTCGGTGGCGCGGATAACGATACGCGTTGCGTCGACCTGGTCGACCACGCCGCCGCGGCGGGCGCCGATAGCAGCACCGGAGTCACGCGCCACGACCGGCTCCATGCCGGTACCGACGAACGGGGCTTCGGCACGCAGAAGCGGCACGGCCTGACGCTGCATGTTCGAGCCCATGAGAGCGCGGTTGGCGTCGTCGTTTTCCAGGAACGGGATCAGAGCGGCGGCGACCGAAACCAGCTGCTTCGGCGAGACGTCCATCAGGTTGATGTTGTCGCGCGGAGCGAGCATGACTTCGCCGGCATGACGGCAAACGACGAATTCCTCGATGAAGGAACCGTCGGCGTCGAGCTCGGCGTTGGCCTGAGCAACGTAGTACTTCGCCTCTTCCATGGCGGAGAGGTAGAGCACGTCGTTGGTCACCTTACCGTCGATAATGCGGCGATAAGGGCTTTCGATGAAGCCGTACTTGTTGACGCGGGCAAAGGTCGCCAGCGAGTTAATGAGGCCGATGTTCGGACCTTCCGGCGTTTCGATCGGGCAAATACGACCGTAATGCGTCGGATGAACGTCGCGGACTTCGAAGCCGGCACGCTCGCGGGTCAGACCGCCTGGGCCGAGAGCCGAAAGACGGCGCTTGTGGGTGATTTCCGAAAGCGGGTTCACCTGGTCCATGAACTGCGACAGCTGGGAAGAGCCGAAGAATTCGCGGACAGCGGCGGCAGCCGGCTTTGCGTTGATCAGATCCTGCGGCATGACCGTGTCGATTTCGATCGAGGACATGCGTTCCTTGATCGCACGCTCCATACGCAGCAGACCCAGACGGTACTGGTTTTCCATCAGCTCGCCGACCGAACGGACGCGGCGGTTGCCGAGGTTGTCGATATCGTCGATCTCGCCCTTGCCGTCGCGCAGCTCGACGAGCATCTTGACCACGGCCAGGATGTCGTCCTTGCGCAGGATGCGGACGGTGTCTTCGACGTCGAGGTCGAGGCGCATGTTCATCTTGACGCGGCCGACGGCGGAGAGATCGTAGCGCTCCGCATCGAAGAACAGCGAGTTGAACATGGCTTCGGCCGATTCCATGGTCGGCGGCTCACCCGGACGCATGACGCGATAGATGTCGAACAGAGCATCCTGACGGTTCTCGTTCTTGTCGGCTGCGAGCGTGTTGCGGATGTAGGCGCCGACATTGATGTGGTCGATGCCGAGAACCGGGATCTCGTCAAAACCGGCGTTCAGGATAACAGGCAGTGTCTTCTCGTCGATTTCGTCGCCGGCTTCGAGATAAATCTCACCGGTCTGGAAGTTGACGATGTCTTCCGCCAGGAAGAGGCCATACAGCTCTTCGTCGGTCGCTTTCAGAGCCTTCAGGCCCTTGTCCTGCAGCTGACGCAGAAGGCGCGGCGTGAGCTTCTTGCCGCCTTCGACAACGACTTCGCCGGTGTCGGCGTCGATCATGTCGGCAACGGTCTTGGCGCCCTTCAGAGTTTCCGGCTTGAAGGGAATGCGCCAGCCATCGCCGTCGCGCTGATAGAGCGACTTCGTGTAGAAGGTCGACAGGATGTCTTCGCCATCCATGCCGAGCGCCATCAGCAGCGACGTCACCGGAATCTTGCGGCGGCGGTCGATACGGGCGTAGACGATGTCCTTGGCGTCGAATTCGATATCGAGCCAGGAGCCGCGATACGGGATGACGCGAGCGGCGAAGAGCAGCTTGCCGGAAGAATGGCTCTTGCCCTTGTCGTGATCGAAGAAGACGCCCGGCGAACGGTGCATCTGCGACACGATCACGCGCTCGGTGCCGTTCACGATGAACGTACCGTTGTTCGTCATGAGCGGCATGTCGCCCATGTAGACGCTCTGTTCCTTGATGTCCTTGATGGACTTCGCGCCCGTATCCTCGTCGATATCGAACACGATCAGACGGAGGGTCACCTTCAGCGGCGCGGCGTAGGTCAGGTCGCGCTGGCGGCACTCATCGACGTCGAACTTCGGCGGTTCGAACTCATAGGAAACGAACTCCAGCATGGAAGCGCCGGAGAAATCGGTGATCGGGAAAACCGACTTGAAGACAGCCTGAAGACCTTCGTCCGGGCGGCCGCCCTTCGGTTCTTCGACCATGAGAAACTGATCGTAGGATGCCTTTTGAACCTCGATGAGGTTCGGCATCTCTGCGACTTCGGGAATCTTACCAAAAAACTTGCGTACGCGCCTGCGACCGTTGAACGAAAGGGTCTGAGCCATCGTCGCTCCTTTAAAATCCTGCACCCGGGCCTGCAACGGATGGGAACCGCTGGCCAGGCGACCCCATCAATCAATGAGTAGTTCAATCTCGTCTATCTAACCGAAAACCGCTCAGCCGGATTGCGTCGCGGTTCGGTTTGAGACCATCCTCTTGAAGAACCCATTACCCAAAAGCCGTTTTGCCCGCGGCTTTTGGGTAATTCGTTCAGAAAAACGGCAAATGGGAGGTAGCAAAAAGCCACCTCCCAAAGCAGTTTCAAGCTTACTTAACGTCGACCTTAGCGCCGGCGTCTTCGAGCTTCTTCTTGATGTCAGCGGCTTCAGCCTTGGAAACGCCTTCCTTGACAGCCTTCGGAGCGGCTTCAACGAGGTCCTTGGCTTCCTTGAGGCCGAGGCCGGTGATGCCGCGGACTTCCTTGATGACGTTGATCTTGTTCGCGCCGGCATCAGCGAGGATGACGTCGAACTCAGTCTTTTCTTCTTCAGCAGCTGCAGCAGCGCCGCCAGCACCACCAGCAACGGCAGCAACAGCTACCGGAGCAGCGGCGGAAACGCCCCACTTTTCTTCGAGAAGCTTCGACAGTTCTGCGGCTTCGAGAACGGTCAGCGAGGAGAGGTCTTCAACGATCTTTGCGAGATCAGCCATTTTAGTAGTTCCTTTTGTTCGGTTCGAACTGGTTGGTTATGAACAGCGAAAAACCGCCTTACGCGGCTTCGTCCTTCTTGGCGTAGGCCGAGAACACGCGAGCAAGCTGGCTTGCCGGCGCTGCAACAACACCTGCGATGCGGGTAGCCGGAGTCTGGATCATGCCCAGCAGCTTCGCGCGCAGCTCGTCCAGCGAAGGCAGGGTCGCGAGCGACTTGACACCTTCGGCGTTGAGCGTTGTTGTTCCCATGGCGCCGCCCAGAACAACGATCTTATCGTTGGTCTTGGCGAAATCCACGACGACCTTCGGAGCGGTAATCGGGTCATTGCTGTATGCGATCAGCGTCTGACCGGTGAAGAGATTGGAAATCCCTTCCGCATCCGTGCCCTGAAGAGCAATTTTGGCCAGGCGGTTCTTCGCGACTTTGACGGTGCCGCCAGCAGCGCGCATCTTGGAACGAAAATCGTTCATCTGAGCGACTGTAGCACCAGCATAGTGGGCCACGACAACCGAGCCCGAAGCCTTGAAGACTTCGTTCAGTTCCGTGACGAATTCGCGTTTTTCCGCTCTTTCCACTGCTTTTCTCCAGTTGACAGGACCGGGTTAGCGGGCCTGCCGGGTTGCCTTTTGCCTCCTGGGATCAATGAGATCCCAAGCGACGCTTGAGGATCCTGTCCCCTCGCGCTCGAGCCTGACGGCTCCGAGGCACAAGGCATCCAAGGCTCGAACCGAGTTCATCGAAGCGAAGCTTCTTCAAAATTCGGGTCTTACCCGTCTCATGCAGGCTTGAGTGATTAAGGGATAACCACCTGCAATCTCGGACAGGAATTCCGGATTTCTCCGGAAATCCCGGCCCCGAAAGGCCGGGAATTCTTAAACGCCGAGCACAAAGCCCGGCATAATCATTAGGCGCTCGGCGCCGTAACCGTCGACGGCTCGATCTTGACGCCCGGCCCCATGGTCGAGGAGATCGCTACGCGCTTGACGTAGTTGCCCTTGGCGCCAGCCGGCTTCGCCTTGATGACGGCGTCGGCGAAAGCGCGGATGTTTTCTTCCAGAGCCTTGGCGTCGAAGGAAGCCTTGCCGATACCGGCATGGACGATACCAGCCTTCTCGACGCGGAACTCGACAGCGCCGCCCTTGGAAGCTTCAACAGCACCCTTGACGTCCATCGTAACCGTACCGACCTTCGGGTTCGGCATCATGCCGCGCGGGCCGAGAACCTTACCGAGACGGCCGACGAGCGGCATCATGTCCGGGGTGGCGATGCAGCGATCGAAATCGATCTTGCCGCCCTGAACGATTTCGACCAGGTCTTCCGCACCGACGACGTCAGCGCCGGCAGCCTTGGCTTCGTCAGCCTTGGCGCCACGAGCGAAGACGGCAACGCGAACCGTACGGCCGGTGCCGTTCGGCAGGTTGACGACGCCGCGAACCATCTGGTCGGCGTGACGCGGATCAACACCGAGGTTCATCGAGATTTCGACGGTTTCGTCGAACTTGGCGACGGCACGTTCCTTGACCATGTTGATGGCCAGATCCAGAGCATAGAGCTTGGTCGGATCAACGCCTTCACGAATCTTCTGAATACGCTTTGCTACCATGGTCTTAACCTACCACTTCCAGACCCATGGCGCGGGCAGAGCCCTCGATCATGGCCATTGCGCCTTCGATATCGGCGGCGTTCAGATCCTTCATCTTGGCTTCGGCGATCGCCTTGACCTGAGCCTTGGTCAGGGTGCCAGCCTTGGCGCCCTTGCCCGGGGTCTTCGAGCCGGACTGGATCTTCGCTTCCTTCTTCAGGAAGTAGCTGACCGGCGGCTGCTTCATGACGAAGGTGAAGGACTTGTCCTGGTAGTAGGTGATGACGACCGGGATCGGCATACCCTTTTCCATTTCCTGCGTGGCGGCATTGAACGCCTTGCAGAATTCCATGATGTTAATGCCACGCTGACCAAGCGCAGGACCGATCGGCGGCGACGGATTCGCCGAGCCGGCCTTGACCTGCAGCTTGAGCTGGCCTGCAACTTTCTTAGCCATTCTCTCTGCCTTTCTACATGACCGGTTGCCCGGCCTACTATGCCGGATCGCTCCGGCGGCTGCGGTTGCGTGGTGCGGATCGCCAGGCCCGGCTAAGACCCTACCCTTCCACGCGAATTGCGGCTTGGCCGCGAGACATAAGCAAGCATTTGCTTACATCCAAACTCGAACAAAAGGCCAGCCGCCAGGCCAACCTTTCGTAGAAATCACAATCAGACCTTCTCGACCTGGCTGTATTCCAGCTCGACCGGCGTAGCGCGGCCGAAAATCGACACTTCCACCTTCAGGCGCGAACGCTCTTCGTCCACATCCTGAACCGTGCCGTTGAACGATGCGAACGGACCGTCGGATACGCGGACCTGCTCGCCAATCTCGAAGGATACAGAAGCCTTCGGCCGCTCGACGCCTTCCTGGACCTGACCGAGAATGCGCTCGGCTTCATAATCCGGAATCGGAACGGGCTTATTGTCGGAGCCGAGGAAGCCAGTGACCTTCGGCGTATTCTTGATCAGGTGGTAAGCTTCATCCGTCAGGTTGGCGCGCACGAGCACGTAACCCGGGAAGAACTTGCGCTCGCTGTCGACCTTGCGGCCGCGACGAACCTCAACAACCTTTTCGGTCGGCACAAGGATCTTCTCGAACAGATGCTCGAGACCCTTCTGCCTGGCCTTCTCCTCGATGGATTCAGCCACTTTCTTTTCGAAATTAGAATAAGCGTGGACGATGTACCAACGTGCCGCCATGTTCATCTCCACCCGATATCAGTTGCCGGTATTCAGCACGTAGCTGAGAATCCAGCCAATGAGCTGGTCGGCAGCAAAGAAAAACAGCGAGGCGAAAACGACCATGACGAGCACCATCACCGTCGAGATCATCGTCTCGCGACGCGAGGGCCAAGTGATTTTCGACGTCTCGGAGCGCACCTGCCGCAGAAACGCTAGTGGATTCGTTTTGGATGCCATTGACTGCCCACGCAATTACGGCGCGTAAAGCTGAACATATCAGCCCCACGCACCGCGTGTCTGTTAAACCCTACATAAACACCGATTCCCGATTTAACAAGAGGCAATACGGTGTTTTCTAAAATTTGCCGACAAACCGGCATGACCCTCAACCCAAGAAGCTGCGAAACGACGCGCCAGTCAAATCAAGGAAAATGGCAGGGGCAGCAGGGCTCGAACCTACGACCTGCGGTTTTGGAGACCGCCGCTCTACCAACTGAGCTATACCCCTTCTTCCTTCGAATATTCGCTCCAGGCGGTGGACCGCCCGAGCAGTTCGAAGACATGGCGCTCCCTTTAAGGCGGGACGAAACGATTGGCAAGAGCGTTTTTTGCTTTTTCCCAATAGAGCCCGCAACTTCACATGGGACATGTCCGAGCGGACAGATCTGCCGGACGGTCAAATCGGCCGCGAATCCTGCGGAAAGGATGCCCCCTCGCCCTCATTACTCTCCGGGAGAACCTTTCGGCTTGCGCTTGAGAAATTTCGGCCTGAGGCGACGCATAAAATTGTCAGCGGAGCGAATCACATTGGTCAGGGAGATCAGCTTGTCTATTTCGGCGTCGGTATTTCCGAGCCGCTCAGACAAAACCTCGGCTGCAGCCAAGGCAATCTCGGCCGGAGGCACTTCCGTGAAGCGCTGGGCAAGGCTGATATAAGGGTTCAGTGCGATCCCACCATGGATGGTGATCTTTCCCAGCCGCATAAACAAGCGCAGAAAGGTCTGCTCGAAACTCCAATCGTGGGCGGAAACCACCCTCCACTTCTGACTGCGCCGGGCCGAGAAGCCGGCAAGTACGATCTTGCCGGGCAATTTCAGATCGCTGAGCCAAAGCGCCATGGCAAAGCCGCTCGTCGGCGTCTTGCCCTCCGTATAGAAATCGGAGCAGAAGCCGACGAGATCGAGATGGCCAGTCGGCGCCCCCTGAAAATCGGCGGCGGGATTGAGCTTCTCTTCCGGACCGAGGCGGATATTCATGATGCCAAGGAAATATTCCTTCGGAAAGAATTTGACCACCTCGCCCACTTCGCCGCGATAGACGATGTTGGCGCCCCGCGGCTGGCCACGAGAGATCAGCAGTGAATGCCCATGGAACGGGCGATCCAGAACCTTGTAGACCTTGTTGAAGAAGACGAAGAGCGCAGTCTCAGGAAACTGCGCCTGCAGGCTTGAGATATCGACCGCATCGCTATTGGCGACTAGGACGATATGGGAAAACCCCATCAATATGGTCCGCCATTCGTCGGTGCTGCTCAAACCAGCCGCGGAACCCGCGGCCGGTATGCCGACCTCAATATTTCCGGTCGTCTTATGATCCAAATCGCTCACTTCTGCTGGACGTGCAGCATGCGGTCGCGCATGGCGAACCATTCTTCGGCGTAGTCGTCGTTGCGGTATTCGTCGAAATACGGGCCGCCATCGGTGAAATGCACGAGCTTCGCATCTTCGCGATAATCGTATTCGTTGACGAGATAGTTCCAGACGACCGGCACCTCACCGATCTGATCGTCGTTCTCCAGCCACTTGAATTGATGAAGCTGAAGGCCCGTCGCCGTATTGACGAAATCCTTCGTCAACGCCGTGCACTTGGCGTTATTGAACAGGATCATGCTCGACCAGTTCTTCTTTTCATACTTCGTCTGCGTCTGGCCGAGGAACTTGGTTTCGATCTTTGGCTGGTAGTCGTGCTTGACGCACATGGCGGCATAGCGATCGTCACGCAGCGCCCAAAGCTCGGCGATATCGGCGCGGGCGAGCATGTCGCAGTCCATGAAGATGCTCCACCCCTGGTAATCGCTGAGGTAAGGCACCAGGAAGCGCGAGAAGGAAAATTCTGTCGACTGTAGCGGATTGCGCTCGCGGGTGAAGATGCCCTCGAGATTGTTGAGCACGATCGGCGAGAAGACCACCGGAATAGACGAGCGCTCGATGATGCTCTGGGTCAGGACGTGATAGGCCACGACCTCCTTGGAATCGAACCCGACGAAAATACGTGCAACATTATCCTTCATGATACCTCCGAAACGGCTAAGCGCCTGCAGGCCAGCCGGCTATTATCTTTCGTCGCGACGCAAATCGCACGCTGCTCACCCTCAAGGCCCATCAGCCGGAGGGCGCTGGTTCGAAACAGGCGCGCGGATATACCGAACCATGCGCTGCAATCTCTAGGAGATGCTTCGCGAACGCAACCCTACTTAAATAAACGGCTGTATTTGTCGAGTGTTTGGGGAAGCATTTTTGGTTTTGTTGCGTAACAAATGGAGAGGCACCCTACTCTGGATCGATGCCTTTGCCGGACGCCAACACACAGCGCCCGGCCGATCGCATGAGCTGCGCGCCCTCAAACCTTCACATATTTCCGCCAGTCGTGCTCTTCCTTGAAGCCCAGAACCTCGCGGATCTTGCGATTGGATAGCAGCCCCTCATATTCGCCGATCTCGCGGGTGAAAGGCACATTCGGAAAATGCTTGGCGGCAAGTTCGCGTGAGGGCGTATTAGCCGAAATCGTGTCGTTGGCGGCATTGAACACCTGGAATCCGAGGCCATTCTTCTCGATGCAGAGATGAACGATCTGGCCGAGATCGCGGGCGTCGATATAGCTCCACGCGATGCGCTTGCGGATTTCGCTGTTTGCGAAAAACTCGGGGAACCGCTCATATTCATGCGGCTCGATGACATTGCCGATACGCAGCGCGTAGATATCGATGCCGAAACGCTCAGCGAAAGCCCGAGCCGTCTTCTCGTTTACGACCTTGGACAGGCCATAGGAATCCATCGGATTGACGTCATAATCCTCCTCCAGCGGGAACTGATGGAAGTCGCGATGGCCTTCGGCGAAACAGACGCCATAGGTCGTCTCGCTGGAGGCGACAATGATCTTCTTCACGCCGAGCTTTGCCGCCGCTTCGATGACGTTATAAGTGCTCATCGTGTTGATGCGGAAGGTCTCATTGTCCGGCTTGATCAGAATGCGCGGAATGGCGGCGAAATGCACGACGGCATCGAAAGGCTGCACACCCTTGCCTTCATCGAGATCGGGAAAATCACGATGCATGGTCAGGACATTATAGACCTGTCCCGCATCGGTGACATCGGCCTGCAGGTTGGTGACGCCAGGGCTATTCAGCGGCACGAGATCGACATTGTGGACCTCATAGCCGGCATTGACCAGCCAAGGAACCGTGTGTCGTCCAGCCTTGCCGCTGCCGCCCGTGAACAAAATACGTTTCTTCATGAAATCTCCTCCGGATAAAATCGAGCGATAAATAGGCCCTTGTATCCGTTTCGCAAGACACGGCTTGGTGACATCCCACTTTCCCGGCAAAATAAACGGGACGACTCGGTAAAGCATATGCCGCGTGGCAAACAGGACGAAAGGAGATGAGTGGGATGCGGCCGATCACGCTTGTTGAATATGATCCGCAATGGCCCTTTCTCTTCGAGGACAGAAGCAGGGCAATTGGCCTGCTGCTTGGCCATCCCGCCACGTTTCATCATATCGGCAGCACTGCCATCGCCGGGCTATGCGCCAAACCGAAACTCGATATCGATGCGGTCCTTTTCTCGGAAGACGCAAGACTCGCCGCGACGGAGCGTTTGAGAGAAGACGGATATCGCTTTCACGGCGATCTTCACAGAGCCGGCCGATGGGCTTTCACCAAGGATGAGATGCCTTACGGCACGCGACTTTATCTTTGTCTGCCTGATAACGAGGCCCATCGGGAGCGCCTTCTATTTTGCGATTATTTGCGCACCCATCCCGAACGTACGGCGGATTATGCGACCTTGAAACGGCGTCTGGCCGAAGAGGCCAATGGCGACTGGAACCACTACACCGGCGGCAAAAGCGATTTCGTTGCCGATATCGTGCGCCGCGCGAAGGCCGAATTCGGATCAACGAAAAATATCGCCGGCGGGTGACAATATCCTCCGACTAATCGAGCAGGTGCCTCAGCACATTATCCACGCTCTGCCTGAGCGAAAGATGGCTCGTATCGAGAATCTCAAGGCCGGATGCTTGGGCTTCGCGGCGCAGATAAGCGGCCCAATTCATCATGTTCGCATCGGCAAGTTCCGGCTGGCCTCTCTCAGCGGACAAGCGATGTGTCCTCGTTGCATCATCGCAATCGATCAATATGAGGCGATAGTCATCGGCCCTGGCAGCCGCTGCAGCTTCGATAACGAAGGATGGGCGCATCTGCCCCTCGAAAAGAACGCCCCTGCCCTTCTGCGCTTGCGGCACAAGCCGTTCCAGCCATTCGATGGTCTTGTCGCGCTGCCAGGCCTCGGGCGAACCATGATCCCGGACCATAGCATCAAGCGACGGTACGCCGATGCTGTCGAAATGATAGACGGCTAACCTTCGCGCGTGGTCCCTGGCTATTGCCTGCGCGATAGCAGTCTTTCCCGAACCGGAGGCGCCGGTCAGAATGATCAGGCTCATGCACCATCTCCCAATGCAAAAAGGCCCCGCTGTTTCCAGCGGGGCCTTCTTATAAGGAATAATCCTGGGATTACTCGACGATGGAGGCGACGATGCCAGCGCCGACGGTACGGCCGCCTTCGCGGATCGCGAAGCGAAGCTTTTCTTCCATCGCGATCGGAACGATCAGCTCGACGTCAACCGTAACGTTGTCGCCTGGCATAACCATTTCCGTGCCTTCCGGAAGCGTCACGATGCCCGTCACGTCCGTCGTACGGAAGTAGAACTGCGGACGGTAGTTCGTGAAGAACGGCGTATGACGGCCGCCTTCTTCCTTCGTCAGGATGTAGGCTTCGGCCTTGAACTTCTTGTGCGGCTTGACAGAACCCGGCTTGCACAGGATCTGACCACGCTCGACGCCGTCACGGTTCACACCGCGGATCAGCGCACCGATGTTGTCGCCGGCCTGGCCCTGGTCGAGCAGCTTGCGGAACATTTCAACGCCGGTAACCGTCGTCTTCGACGTCGGACGAATGCCGACGATCTCGACTTCTTCACCAACCTTGATCACGCCACGCTCGACGCGGCCCGTCACAACCGTACCACGGCCAGAGATCGAGAACACGTCTTCGATCGGCATCAGGAACGGCTGGTCGATCGGACGCTCAGGCGTCGGGATGTAGGCGTCAACCTGAGCCATCAGCTCGCGGATAGCGTCTTCGCCGATCTTCTTGTCCGAATCTTCAAGAGCAGCAAGCGCCGAACCCTTGACGACCGGGATGTCGTCGCCCGGGAAGTCGTAGGACGACAGAAGTTCGCGAACTTCGAGCTCGACGAGCTCGAGAAGTTCGGCGTCGTCAACCTGGTCGACCTTGTTCAGGAATACGACGATCGCCGGAACGCCAACCTGGCGGGCGAGCAGGATGTGCTCGCGCGTCTGCGGCATCGGGCCGTCAGCAGCAGAGCAAACCAGGATCGCGCCGTCCATCTGGGCGGCACCCGTGATCATGTTCTTCACGTAGTCGGCGTGGCCGGGGCAGTCAACGTGCGCATAGTGACGGTTCGGCGTCTCGTATTCAACGTGGGCCGTCGAGATCGTGATGCCGCGAGCCTTCTCTTCCGGAGCCGCGTCGATTTGGTCATACGCCTTGAACTCGCCGAAGTACTTCGTGATCGCTGCCGTCAACGACGTCTTGCCGTGGTCAACGTGACCGATCGTCCCGATGTTAACGTGCGGCTTATTGCGCTCAAACTTACTCTTTGCCATTTGAATGCTTCCTGTGAACGTAATGAGTGACCCCGGCGAACCGGTTTAGTGCCGCCGTTTAAGGCTTTCATCGCATTTGCGCAAGACTTAATTGCAGGCCCTATTCCGGGCGAAGCCTGGCCGATGGCGGATGATCTCAAGCCATCAACATTCCTTCGCCGCGTAAGGTCCGCCGGCCGATCCGGAAAGACAAAAAAGCATTTGCCGGTTCAGGCGCTTAGATAGGGAGGCACGGTTAAGAATTCCAGTGCCGATAGAGGGCGAGGCATTCGTCCGCTCTCGAACGCAAAACGCCCTTCCCGACAGGAAAGGGCGCAGAATTATCAGACGATCAAGCGTCGCTTGTCACGATCCATCATTCGACGCAGCCGATCGGACACGCCGAAGCTTTGCAGCGATCAATCGAGAAGATCGGCCGGCACCTTGCCGCCATTGTCCGCGAGCTTCTTCAGAAGAGCCTTGTGAAGGAACATGTTCATCTTGGCGGAATCGCCGGCATCGCCGGTATAGCCGAGCTCCTGAGCGAGCTCCTTGCGCTCGGAAAGGCTCGCATCCATGCCGAGTGCCTTCATGAGGTCGACGATCGAATGTTTCCAGTCCAGCTTCTGACCGCTCTTCTTGACGGCGGCGTCGAGGATCGAGGCGATATCCACTGGAGCGGATGGCGCGCTGGTCGCGGGCGACGTTGCTGCCGTCGTCGCTGAAGGAGCCGGCGTCGGCGCAGGCGCCGGATTGTCAGTTGCAGCTGTCGTCGTCGGTGCAGGAGCAGCCTCTGCAGCCTTCGCCTCACCCCAGATTGCACCCTTGATCTTGTCGAAGATACCCATTTTCGCTCTCCCGTTTCGGTTGCCCGAGCAATATGTATCGCTCGCGCGAATATAAGCAACCCTTCATGTCAAATATGCAAAGACTGCACCAGAGCGAGTATGGAAATGAAAGGCGCGTTTGCACGAGGGGTAACCGGGAGGCAAACAACAGGCTCGCTCAACCTCGAGGGGAGACAATCAGCAAGCAACGATTTGAAAATCTTGGAGCGGGTAGCGGGAATCGAACCCGCGTATTCAGCTTGGAAGGCTGCTGCTCTACCATTGAGCTATACCCGCGGGATGGTCAAGATCCGGCTCGGAATGGTGGAGGGAGTTGGATTTGAACCAACGTAGGCTGAGCCAACGGATTTACAGTCCGTCCCCTTTAACCACTCGGGCATCCCTCCAGTTTTCCGACTGGATCTTGCGACCAAGCTTGCTAGATGTTGGCGTCGCCGCCGTCATCTGCGCCGCGTATATGACCGGACGATTTCCGTCTGTCAACACAAGGAATTGCCAAAAATGACGAAAAAATTTCAGCCTGTGGGAAAAGCCCGGCACTGAAAGAGGCTAGGCGCTCAGGAAGGCGCTGGTTATAAAGCCGCATGAGCAAAGACAAATCATCCGGCCGTCAGGGCCAAGACAGCACGGCCGGCGACCGCTCGGCCAAGGACACTCATTATGCAACGCTGCGCCGCGCGCATCGCGATGCCAAGCGCGAGCGTGGCGAGATACCGACGCCGACGCCGCAAAAGCGCAAGAAGGCCGGCGCTGACGATTGGAAGCCGCCGGCGCTCGCGCCCGACCAGGTCTTTCTCTATGGCCTGCATACGGTTCGCGCGGCGCTGACCAACCCACAGCGCAAGAATGTCAAGCTGTCGGCCACCCAGAATGCGCTGGTACGGCTGGAGGTTGGCCCGGCCGATCAACTCGGCATCCCGGTCGAGATCGTCTCGCCGCAGGATATCGACAAGGTGCTTGGCCCGGAAGCGATCCATCAGGGCGTCATGCTGGAAACGCGCCCCCTGCCCGTGCGCCGCCTCGAGGCATTGAAGGACAGCCCGTTGCTCCTCGTTCTCGATCAGGTGACGGACCCGCACAATGTCGGCGCCATCATGCGTTCGGCCGTCGCTTTCGATGCGGGTGCGGTCATTACCACGCAGCGCCACAGCCCGACCGAATCAGGCGTAATGGCAAAATCGGCCTCGGGCGCGCTCGAGCTCATACCTTATATACAAATCACCAATCTTGCCGATGCGCTCGAAGAACTGCATCGTCTCGGCTTCACGACCATCGGGCTCGATTCGGAAGGTCCGGCTCCGCTGGAAGGCACCTTTAGCGGCGACAAGATCGCCCTCGTGCTCGGCTCCGAGGGCAAGGGCCTGCGCCAGAAAACGCGGGAAACGGTGAATGCGCTCGCTCGGCTCGATATGCCAGGCGCCATCAAGTCGCTGAATGTCTCGAATGCAGCCGCGATCGCGCTATATGCGACGCGGTCCTATCTCAAATCATAGTGGCGCCTTTGGCGGCCGCAGCACGTTGGGAGAATTTGCTTTGATCCGTCTTCTTGGTCCTGCGGCGATTGCCGCCGCCCTTGCCTTGACAATGATCCAGCCGGCACGCGCTGCCGATGACGAAATGATCCAGGCGCAAGCCGGCGTCTGGCTGGTTGCGCCGGAAAACGGCGCCAAGGGCTGCCGCCTTACCTTCGGCACGAATACCGTGTCTGGCGGCTACGAGGTTACGGGGGCGGACGCCTGCGCGACGCCACTTCCCACGCTCGCCGCAGCCAAGATCTGGAATTTCACCGATGACGGATCGCTGGCGATCGCGGATAGTGGAGGCAAGCCTCTCATGCGCTTCCAGCAGGAGGAAGGCTCGCCATGGGAAAGCGAAGGCGGCGATCGGACCTGGCTGCTGCCGGCGCTCGGCGATGTCGATCACGTGCCGACCACCGAAAGCCTTGCCGGCGCCTGGCGCATCCAGACGCCGGACGGCAAGCCCGTCTGCGATATCACGCTCACCACCGAAAAGGATCAGGACGGCACCGCCAAGATGTCATCGAGCGGCAACTGCGCCGGCGAAGTCGGCGACCTCAAGCTTTCCCTTTGGGCGACAGAAGGGTTCGGACTTGTCATGCTGGGCAGCGATGGCTCCTCGCTCTCTTTTGATATGAAACCCGACGGCAGTTTCCAGAAGTCCGAGGAAGAGGAAGGCGAGCCGCTGCTGCTGGTCCGCAAATAAGCCGGCTGAAGCATATCTAAGCACGCTCACCGCGAGCGCTAAATCAAGCGCGTAATGCTTATCGTACGATCATCGCCGCCGGGTGCCAGGCCGATTGGCGCCAAAGCACCCTCTCGGTAACGGGGCAGCCATCCTGCAGCTTCGCCCAGGAGGTGACATTGAGGTTCATCTCGCATTGCGCGAGGTAGCTCCGCCCCCCGACGGTCATACAGGCGACCTCGCCGACCGCATGCTGCTTTCCATCCGCATTTTTACAGTAGCAGTTTTCACCAGCCAACGCTGATGCGCCTGTGAACGCCGTGATCATGACAAGCGGCAATCCCAAGACGACATGCCGCGATATCTCGCGCATGAACGTATCCTCCCCACCACAGATGGATGAAGTGTATGCCGATTTCCGACGTTGTAAATGCGTCTACAATCCCGAGCAGGCAGGCGAATGGATGCATGAAGAATCGGGGGACGATTTGATGCGCTCGCCAGGACCTATCGGTAGGTTCAGTGAACCATAGGGTCCGCTTCGTCGAAGAACGACCGGATACCGTCGCGCGCAATCGTCGCCAGGAACTCGTCGAATGCCTCGCGGTCGGTCGCGAAGGGCTCTTCCCATTCGATCAGGTCTTCCTCCGGCGTGATGACCTCCATCCGCCAGTCGGCATTGGTGCCGGCCGGGCGAAAGATATCGACCAGGACAGTCACGCCATCGTCGGTGAATTCACCCGAAAGCTCGGAGTGTTCGAGTTTAGGCTTCTTGGGCTTGCTCGGCATATGGTTCCAGGCACACGAATATGGGATTGATGACTGTGACGAGCGTTCGGAGCCCGTTAGCAAAGAGATATTATGTCGTTGCCGCCGGTTTTCCATACCGGAGATGAAACGATCGACGATATTCAGGAAAAAATGGTGCCCCCGGCAGGGTTCGAACCCGCGACCCCCTGATTACAAATCAGGTGCTCTACCAACTGAGCTACAAGGGCGTATGGGCATGCCAAATAACAGACTTTGAAATCCTGTAAAGGGAAAATCGGCCGATCCACGTTAAAGCTGGGGATCGACCGATTCACCAGTTCGAGCGAAACGTCTTGTCGCGGCAGGGGAATAACATTACGAAGAATCGCTATTCAGAGGACATTGCATGCCGCGCAATCTTCAATCCGTTTGTTTTCTCGCCTCCACCGCGCCAGAGGCCCAAGCGGCGCAGGAGGAGCTTATTCGCCTCTACGGCCAGGCACCGCAGGAAAATGCGGATATTGTCGTGGCTCTCGGCGGCGATGGCTTCATGCTGCAGACGCTGCATAAGACGATGAACACCGGCAAACGCGTCTATGGCATGAATCGCGGCTCCATCGGCTTCCTGATGAACGACTACCGCACGGATGGCTTGGCCGACCGCATCGAAGCAGCTGTCGAAAACGCATTTCACCCCCTGCAGATGACGACGCGCAATGCAGATGGCAGCTCCTGTGTCGCGCTCGCCATCAATGAAGTCTCGCTGTTTCGTCAGTCCTATCAGACAGCAAAGCTGAAGGTGGAGATCGACGGGCGGGTCCGCCTGCCGGAACTGATCTGCGACGGGCTGATGGTGACGACGCCGGCTGGCTCCACCGCTTACAATCTTTCCGCGCACGGCCCCATCTTGCCGCTGGAAGCGCCGCTGCTTGCCATGACGCCCGTCAGCGCTTTCCGTCCCCGCCGCTGGCGCGGCGCGCTGCTTCCGAACAAGGTGACGGTCGACATCACCGTGCTCGAAGCGGAGAAGCGTCCGGTCAACGCTGCCGCTGACAATACCGAAGTTAAGTCGGTCCTCGGCATTCAGATCCGCCAGAGCGAAGATACGACGGCCCGCATTCTGTCCGATCCGGACAGGTCTTGGTCGGATAGGATCCTGGCGGAACAATTCTCGGACTGAGCGAGACATCTGCGCCAAGCCCAGGAGGGCAGAGGCAGCCAGGCAGGATGTACCATGAAAAAAGCCCCGGAGACGGGGCTTTTTTCATGCGTGAACGAATGCGACCTTATTCGACGTCGTCGATGACGGCATCGGCAGCACCGCTGATGCGATGCGCAAGGGCTGCTTCCATGAACTCGTTGAGATCACCGTCCAGAACGTCGCTCGGCGCCGTGCTGGAAACGCCGGTGCGCAGATCCTTCACCAACTGGTAAGGCTGCAGGACATAGGAGCGGATCTGGTGACCCCAGCCAATGTCCGTCTTGGAGGCGGCTTCGGCATTGGCGGCCTCTTCCCGCTTCATTAATTCGGCCTCGTACATACGGGCGCGCAGCATGTCCCACGCCTTGGCGCGGTTCTTGTGCTGCGAACGCTCCTGCTGGCACTGCACGACGATCCCCGTCGGGATATGCGTGATGCGGACGGCCGAATCGGTCGTGTTGACGTGCTGGCCGCCGGCGCCTGACGAGCGATAGGTATCGATACGGCAATCGCTTTCGTTGATCTCGATCTGGATCGAATCGTCGACGACCGGGTAGACCCAGATCGACGAGAACGACGTGTGGCGGCGCGCGTTGCTGTCGTAGGGCGAAATGCGCACGAGACGATGCACGCCCGATTCGGTCTTCAGCCAGCCATAGGCATTGTGGCCCTTGACGAGCAGAGTTGCGGACTTGATGCCGGCTTCTTCGCCGTCATGGACTTCCAGCAGCTCCACCTTAAAGCGCTGGCGCTCGGCCCAGCGGGTGTACATGCGCAGAAGCATGTTCGCCCAGTCCTGGCTCTCGGTGCCGCCGGCGCCGGAGTGGACTTCGAGGTAGGTATCGTTGCCGTCGGCCTCGCCCGAAAGCATGGCTTCCACCTGCCGGCGTGCGGCCTCCGCCTTCAAGCCCTTGAGCGCTTCTTCAGCCTCGCGGACGACATCAGCGTCACCTTCTTCTTCGCCAAGCTCGATCAGCTCGACATTGTCGGCAAGCTGCTGTTCCAGCGCGCGCACGCCGCTGATGCCATCGTCAAGCTGCTGGCGCTCGCGCATCAGCTTCTGCGCCTCGGCAGCATCGTTCCAGAGGGTCGGATCCTCTGACTTATTGTTCAACCAGTCCAGTCGTCTTATCGCCTGGTCCCAGTCAAAGATGCCTCCTCAGCAGGGTGATAGCCTGCTTGGTTTCATCAACTACTTTCTCGATTTCGGCTCGCATAATCCCACTTCTTCAGTTCACCGCTCAAGACAAGCGGTCATCCAATTCAAAGAGTGCTGGTGACATAGATATACATGCCGCTGGTGTAAAGCCCCGCGGCATGTCGATCAGACAAATAGGATCGGATCAGAAGAGACCGCCGGATCCGGAGGTGACCGCCTGGTTCGCCTGCGGCGAGGTCCTGAGGATTTCCTCGGGCGCCACCTGAGCCGCCGCATCGCCGCCGCCAATGACCTGCAGGCTGGTGGCTGGGCCGGTGCCGGGCTTGAAGGCTTCCATGATGGCATTCGGCTCGCCGGGCTGCGCGGCCATGCCGGTCGCGCGGTTGACCGCAACCATCGTCATGCCGGCCGGAACCTGGAACTTCTCCGGCGCCTCATCCTTCGTGGCGGCCTGCATGAATTCGTTGAAGATCGGAGCGGCAAGCGCGCCGCCCGTGCCGCCGCGGCCGAGCGTGGCCGGCGTATCGTAGCCGATATAAAGGCCGGCGACGAGGCTCGGCGTGTAGCCGACGAACCAGGCATCCTTCTCATCGTTGGTGGTGCCGGTCTTGCCGGCGACGTCAGTGTTGAGCTTGATCTTGCCGGCCGCCGTACCACGGATGATGACGCCTTGCATCATCGACGTGACCTGATAGGCCGTCATCGGATCGAGCACCTGTTCGCGATTGTCGGCGATGACCGGCTCGTCCTGATTCTGCCAGGCGCTGACGTTGCAATTGTCGCAGACGCGCTCCTCATGCCTGAAGATGGTCTTGCCGTAGCGGTCCTGAATACGGTCGATGAGCGTCGGCTTGATCTGCTTTCCGCCGTTGGCGATGACCGAATAGGCCGAAACCATGCGCAGCACCGTCGTTTCGCCGGCGCCGAGCGACATGGCCAGTACCGGGTTCATATGATCGTAGATGCCGAAGCGCTCGGCATATTCGGCAACCAGCGGCATGCCCATGTCGGAAGCGAGACGCACCGTCATCAGGTTGCGCGAATGTTCGATCGCGAAACGAAGCGTATGGACGCCACCGCCCTCGCCTTCGTAATTCGTCGGCTTCCAGACATCGCCATTGCTGAGCGTGATCTGCAGCGGATCGTCCAGAATGACGGAGGCCGGCGTATAGCCGTTATCCATGGCGGCCGCGTAGACGAAGGGCTTGAAGGACGAACCCGGCTGGCGCTTAGCCTGCGTGGCGCGATTGAATTCCGATTGTGCATAGGAGAAGCCGCCGACCATGGCGAGCACGCGGCCGGTATGCGGGTCCATGGCAACAAGACCGCCCTGCACCTTCGGCGGCTGACGCAGGCGATAGCTGCTCGAATCGGCATTGCCGCTCTTCTGCACGTAAATCACGTCGCCGGGGCTCAAAACGCCGCTTGGCGATTTGACCGATTTGCCGCCGGCCGAGCGATAGGCCCAGCGCATGTCGGCGGGAGCGATCGTACCGCGCGTCCGCTCCGTCGATACCTTGCCGGCGGCATCGACGCGCGGCTGCAGCCCGATATCGACACCCTGATCCGATACGGAAAGAACGACGGCGACCTGCCATTCCGGCACATCGCTCAGGCTTGGAACCTTGGCGAGCTCGGCACCCCAATCCTGCGAAGTGGCAATCTGCTTGATCGGGCCGCGATAGCCGCGGCGCTCGTCATAATCGACCAGACCATCCTGCAGCGCCTTGCGGGCTTCGAGCTGCATCTGCGGGTCGAGGGATGTGCGAACGGAAAGGCCACCTTCGTATAGGGTCTTTTCGCCATATTGGTCGATGAGCTGGCGTCGAACTTCTTCGGCAAAATAGTCGGATGCAAACAGCGAAGGGCCGCTCTTTGGTGGCACGACGCCGAGCGGCTGCTTCTTCGCTTCTTCGCCGTCGCTCTGGCTGACATAGCCGTTCTCGACCATGCGGTCGATCACCCAGTTACGGCGGGTGAGCGCTGCCTCGGCACGGCGGAAGGGATTGTAATTCGACGGGCCTTTCGGAAGCGAGGCCAGATAGGCCGATTCAGCGATCGTCAGCTCGTTGACCGACTTGTCGAAATAGGTGAGCGCTGCGCCGGCGATGCCGTAGGAATTGAGGCCGAAATAGATCTCGTTCAGGTAGAGCTCGAGGATCTTGTCCTTGCTGTAGGCCTGCTCGATGCGGAAGGAGAGAATCGCTTCCTTGATCTTACGGTCAAATGTCTGGTCGGCGGACAGCAGGAAGTTCTTGGCGACCTGCTGCGTGATGGTGGACGCACCGACGAAGCGGCGGCCGGACCCAATATTCTGCAAGTTCACGGCCACGGCGCGGATAAGGCCGCCGACATCGACACCGGGATGGTTGTAGAAATTCTTGTCTTCGGCAGAAAGGAAGGCGGCCTTGACGCGATCGGGAATGGCCTGGATCGGCACGAAAAGCCGGTTCTCGCGCGAATATTCCTTCATCAGCGCGCCGTTGCCGGCGTGAATGCGGGTCGTTACCGGCGGCGCGTATTTGGCAAGCACCTCATAATCGGGCAGTTCCTTCGAGACCACGCTCAGATAGATGGCAGCCGCAGCCGCAGCACCCAGAAACAGGAGGCAGCCCAGGCCAAAGAAATATCCAATCAGTCTGATCATCTGATACTACCGGTGCTTGTTCTTCATGCTGCACGTGCGCGAGATCATCGCATAATCACGGGCGTTTTGCACGCTCGCGGCGTGAATGCAAGACGGCAATGGGACAAAGCCGTGCTTCATACGCGAGCAAATGATACTTCGCTGTAACGGCGGGAATGTGAGCAAAATAGGGCCCGACGCCAGCATTCCAATTTCATCCAGTTCTAAAGTACATCGCTGTTACATGGAAGCCACGGCGGATCGCCCCTTCGGAGCCGTCAGCCGCCATTTGCGATAATCGATACGCGATACTGCTTCACCGCTTCCGTCAGCCGGTCGGCGACCTTCTGCCGCCAGTCGGCATCGAGCAACAGCTTTTCGTCCTCCTTGTTGGAGAGAAAGCCGAGTTCAAGCAGGATCGAGGGCACGTCCGGCGCCGTCAGAACCTGGAAGCCGGCATGGCGATGCGGATTGTTGATCATGGCGATCTGACCGTTGAACGAGGACAATACGTCTTGCGCCAGTGAAATGGAGAAGGCCTGTGTCTCGCGGCGCGTCAGATCCATCAGAATGTCGTTGACGGCGGCCGGCTGCGTCTGAGCCTCGGCGCCGGCGATCTGATCGGAATTGTTTTCACGATCGGCGACTTCGCTGGCGAGCCGATCCGACGCCTTGTCCGAGATGGTATAGACGGTCGCGCCGCGAATATCCTTCTGCTTCAGCGTATCGGCATGCAGCGAGATGAAGAGCGAGGCGCGATTCTGGCGGGCGATCGTCACGCGTTCGGACAGGGATAGATACTGATCCTTGTCGCGCGTCAGGAAGGCCTTGATCCCAGGCTGCGCGTTCAGCTTGTCGGCAAACATCTTCGCAAATGCGAGCGTGATATCCTTTTCCTGCGTGACGCCATCCGTACCGGTTGCGCCTGCGTCGATACCACCATGACCGGCATCGACGGCAACGAGGAACACATTCGGATCGGCCCTCTGCGCCGGCTCGACCGGACCGACATCCTTGGCGGTATCGTCGCTCGTCCAGTTCTGCTTCTTCACCAGTTCTGCGAATTGTTCCGCCGGCAGCATCTCGGCATCCAGCACGAGGCGCTGCCCCTTGCCGCTTTCATCAGCCTGAACCTTGGCCGTGACCAGCTTTACTGGTTTCTTTGCCGTCAGCACGATGCGGGCGCTGTCCGCATCCATCGTGCCGTAGCGAATATCCTTGAAGAGGCCGGTCGGCTTGAGATTGGCGGTCGGAAAGCCGAATGCGGTCGCCGGAAGATCGACGACGATGCGGACGGGATTGTCAAGATAATGAACCGTGAAGGTGGGAGCGCGGTCCATGTCGATGACGATACGTGTGCGGGCATCATCACCGGCAATGCGGGCACCATAGGCGAGCACGGAATCATCCGCCGCCGCGGCGGGCGCAAATGTCGAAACCGAACCCAGAATCACCAGAGCGAAGGCCGCTGCCGCAAATCGCAAAGCCCTCACGCCACTCTCCGCCACATGCCGCAATCCCTTTACCAAGTGACCAACGCGCCCCATATTGGTTTCGACGTTGTTTTTGAAGTCCCAATAACGGGAACCAGGTTTGACCTGATGGCCGCATCGATGATGCGCCGGGAGACGAATCGACCAGACACCCTCCCGCGTCCTCATCATCCGACGAATCCATCAATATTATGGCATACTTGGCTTTTCCCTTGCTATTGTGACAGATAAAACATACAACGCATATTAGGGTAGAAGTGTTGACGGGATAGAGTCGTCGCAAAGGCAGCCGCCTCGAGTACCAGGCGCCAATAAGCGGCATTCATCCGCCGTCTGCAGTACTTTTGCTCGAAACAGTGGATATCTGAATTTCCGGCTTCAAACGGGAAATTCATCGGTGGAGAGCCACCAAACGCTCTTTAGAGAGCACATTCATCGGACCCTTTTGGGTCTAAGGCATAGTCGATCTCGCTTGGTTACGGATGTTACCGCAGCAGCTTTTTCAGAAAGTGAACAGACCCCAGGGAAATGATGCCCCGGCTGCCGTCTGGATGCTGTCATCGCCGAACCAATCGCGACTTTCATTATCCGGTGCAACAATTGCGGATCATATCCGGCCTGTCCCAGCGACAGGCAGGCCCCCATCCGGTTGTCTGCGCCGAGGAGCACAGCTTTCATGGCAGACAAAATGCTTATCGATGCGTCTCACGAGGAAGAGACGCGCGTCGTTGTCGTTCGCGGGAACCGCATAGAAGAGTTTGACTTCGAGTCACAGCACAAGAAGCAAATTCGCGGCAACATCTATCTTGCAAAAGTAACGCGGGTAGAACCTTCGCTTCAGGCCGCCTTCGTTGACTACGGCGGCAACCGGCACGGCTTTCTGGCCTTTGCCGAAATCCATCCCGATTACTACCAGATCCCGCTCGCCGATCGTCAGGCGCTGCTGAAGGCCGAGGCCGAGGAGCATCGCCGCGACGATGATGTCGAGCATGTCGAGACAGCGCTCGATCTTTCGCAGCAGGAACAGCCCGATATCGGCATCGTGGCGAAGGAAGGCGAAGAAGCCGAGGTGCCGGCTGCGATCGGCGAAGAGGCCCCTGCCGCAGAGGCAGCCGCGGCCGCCGAAGAAGCAGCTCCGGCCAAGAAGGCAAAGCCGCGCCGCAGCCGCAAGAAGGCAGTAGCGGACGCGCCCGCCGAAGAGACGCCAACTCCCGAAGCTACGGCTGCCGTCGATGCGCCGAGCGAGGAAGAGGAAGGACCGTCCGGCGAAATGGCTGCAATGGTCGAAACCGATTCGATCTCAGAAGACGTCACGACCTCCAAGCGCCGCCACGATGACGACGATGATGATGACGATCATGACCACGAAGAGGAAGTGATCGAATCCGTCGGCGCCGAAGACGCGATGGAAGAGGTTCCCGATCGCGCCCAGCGCAAGCCGCGCAAGCAATACCGCATCCAGGAAGTCATCAAGCGCCGCCAGATCCTGCTGGTGCAGGTGGCCAAGGAAGAACGCGGCAACAAGGGTGCGGCGCTGACCACCTATCTCTCGCTCGCAGGCCGTTATTCGGTTCTTATGCCGAACACGGCACGCGGCGGCGGTATCTCCCGCAAGATCACCAATCCGCAGGACCGCAAGCGCCTGAAGGAAATCGCCAAAATGCTCGAAGTGCCGCAGGGCATGGGCGTCATCCTGCGTACCGCCGGTGCCAACCGCACCAAGGTCGAGGTCAAGCGCGATTTCGAATATCTGATGCGCCTTTGGGAAAACGTCCGCACGCTGACGCTGGCTTCGACCGCGCCGTGCCTCGTCTACGAAGAAGGCAGCCTGATCAAGCGCTCGATCCGCGACCTCTACAACAAGGATATCGGCGAGATCATCGTTGCCGGCGAAGAAGGCTATCGTGAAGCGAAAGACTTCATGAAGATGCTGATGCCGAGCCACGCCAAGGTGGTTCAGCCCTATCGCGACATCCATCCGATCTTCTCGCGCTCCGGCATCGAGGCACAACTGGACCGCATGCTGCAGCCGCAGGTGACATTGCGTTCCGGTGGCTACCTAATCATGAACCAGACGGAGGCGCTGGTCTCGATCGACGTCAACTCCGGCCGTTCGACCAGGGAACATTCGATCGAGGACACCGCGCTCCAGACGAACCTGGAAGCGGCCGAGGAAATCGCGCGCCAGCTGCGCCTGCGCGACCTTGCGGGCCTGATCGTCATCGACTTCATCGACATGGAAGAAAAGCGCAACAACCGCGCTGTCGAGAAGAAGCTGAAGGAATGCCTGAAGAACGACCGCGCCCGCATCCAGGTCGGCCGTATCTCGCACTTCGGTCTTCTGGAAATGTCGCGCCAGCGTATCCGCGCTTCTGTTCTTGAAAGCACGACGCAGATCTGCTCGCATTGCGGCGGCACGGGTCACGTGCGCTCGCAGTCTTCCGTTGCCCTGCATGTCCTGCGCGGCATCGAGGAATATCTGCTCAAGAACACGACGCACGACATCACCGTGCGCACGACGCCGGACATTGCGCTCTATCTGCTCAACCACAAGCGGCAGACGATCATCGACTATGAAAGCCGCTTCGGCGTCGCGATCGTCATCGATGCCGACAATGCCGTCGGCACGCAGCATTTCGCGATCGACCGCGGTGAGCCGGTCGCCAATCCGGTGAAGATCGAAAGCCTGTTCAACTTCGCAGCCATCCCGGACGACGATGACGACGATATCGTCATCGAAGCGGACGAAGAGGAAGACGAAGAGCTGGAAGAAAAGGCTGCGAGCACCGAGCAGCAGCCATCGGCTCGCTCCGAAGGCAATGACGGCAACCGCAAGCGCAAGCGTCGTCGCCGGCGCCGCGGCCGTGGCAACGACACCCAAGCCGCTCCGGCTTCCGAGGCAGGCTCAGCGGCCAGTGTCGCCGAGGATGCGGACGGCGAAGAAGGTGACGACGACGAAGCTGATGTTGGTGCGGAAAATACCGCATCCCCGGGCAGTGACGATGACACACAGCAGAAGCGCAAGCGCCGTCGTCGCGGCAAGCGTGGTGGCCGACGCAATCGTGAAAACGAAGGCAACGAACAGACTGCAGCAGGCGAGGAAGTCGGTTCCGGCGAAGCTGATGAGAACGATGCAGAAGAGGGTGACGACGCAACCGTAACGGTGGCCGAGATCGCGGTTGCCGAAGACGAAGCCGCCGTCGAGGCGCAGCCCGCCATGGCAGCGGTCGAAACGGCAGCGGTCGTTACCGAAGACGTCAAGCCCGCCAAGGGCCGCGGTCGCCGCAAGGCGAAGGCTGTCGAGGCATCGCCGGTCGAGACGCCCGCTGTCGAGGAAGCGCCCACAGCGGATGTCGAAATCGAGGCTGTTGCCGAGATCGCCGAAGTTATGGACAATTCGGCAGACACGGCGGCGCCCGAAGCGTCTGAGGATGCAGCCAAACCGGCCCGCGCCAACCGCGAATCCAACGTTTCCTCCTCTGCTCCGGTGGTGAAATCCACCCGCGCTAACGAAGGTAGCGAGAGCGACGGAGAGCCGACCAAGCCGAAGAAAGCTGGCTGGTGGCAACGCCGCGGCTTCTTCTAAGAAGATCAATTCGTGATGAACTTAAAATCCGGCTGTGGCAACGCGGCCGGATTTTTCGTTTCCGTTGCGCGATTTATTCGTCATTCACGCTGCATAAGAAGCCAAAGCGCAGCGGTTCCACGCTTGCGAAAATGCTTCCGCAAGCTCGCGCAAACCATTGATTGTAGATTCTATTTCAGCCAAGCGGCCATGCGCTCGGTGGCTTCCTCGATCTCGGCATTCGAGCCGGCATAGGAGAAACGCATCGCGCGGTGTCCTTCCACAGGATCGAAATCGAGGCCGGGCGTGGCGGCGACGTTGATTTCGGCCAGCATCTTTTGCGCAAAGACCATGCTGTCGTTCGTGAAGCGGCTGACATCGACATAGGCGTAGAAAGCGCCATCCATCGGCGAGGCAATACGGAAGCCGATTTCCGGCAGCCGGCGCATGAGGAAATCGCGGTTGCGGCCGTAGCTCTCGCGATAGACATCCAGTTCCGCGCCTGCGTCGAGTGCCGCTTCGGCGGCAATCTGCGACAGTTCCGGCGCGGAAATGTAAAGGCTCTGGGCCACGCGCTCGACGGGACGAACGAGCCGTTCCGGTAAGACCATCCAGCCAATACGCCAGCCGGTCATGCAGTAATATTTCGAGAAGGAATTGATGACGATCGCCTCGTCCGTCAGCTCCAGCGCACTCGTCTCCTCACCGACGAAAGTCAGCCCGTGGTAGATCTCGTCGGAGATGAAGGCGATGGAACGATCCGCGCAATAATCAGCCAGCGCCTTCAGGGCCGCCCTGCCCGTCACCGTGCCTGTGGGATTGGCGGGGCTTGCGAGCAGCACACCCTTCAGGCGCTTACCGCTTTCAGCCTGCACTGCCTCGAGGCTCTCGGGCGTTAACGTAAACTGCGTCTCCTCTGTGACCGGCACCTCGACGACATCGAGACCGAGTGCGGCGAGGATATTGCGATAGGCCGGATAGCCCGGCCGTGCGATGGCAACGCTATCGCCGGCATCGAACAGAGTCAGAAAGGCAAGATTAAAGCCGGCCGACGATCCGGTCGTGATCGCAATGCGCTTCGGATCGATGTTGAGGCCGTGGCGTACCTGGTAATGCGCGGAAAGCGCCTGCCGCAGGGCCAGAGTGCCGAGCGCATCTGTGTAACCGATCCGGCCGTGGCCGAGAGCTGCGCGCGCCGCCTCCAACGCCGCTTGGGGCGCGGGATGGGATGGCTGCCCAACCGCCATGGAAATGACGGAATGCCCTGCCTGGCGGCGCCGTGTCGCTTCCGCCAGCACATCCATGGCATGAAAGGGTTCGACATCGCTGCGCTTGGATAGGGAAAACACGGTCAATTCTCTCTCGGATCGGATTGGCAAGCGACATTTGCCGCAATATCGGCTCGTTCACAATCCTGCGATTGCGGCTTTGTCGTGAAAATTCCTGTTTCTGGAAGTAAGGACGCACCGTAAATTGTCGATGCTTATTTGCGGATGTTAACCCGACGATGTTATTGCGCATCCGAGAATGACGTCTCCGCTCAGATCCAAACGAGGACCCCATGACCTTTTCTCTCAAAAGCCTGCTGACGGTTTCGGCGATTGCCCTGACAGCGTCCTTCGCCACGATCCAGCCGGCCGCCGCGCTGGACGACCAGCAGAAGAAGGAAATCGGGGATTTCATCAAGGAATATCTCGTCGAGCACCCGGAGGTACTGCTGGATGCACAGGCCGCGCTTGAAAAGAAACAGGATGAAGCCCGCATTGCGCAGTCGGCCCAGGTGATCACCCAGAACAAGGATGCGATCTTCAACTCCAAGGATGACGTGGCCATCGGCAATCCGAAGGGCGATATCACCGTTGTCGAGTTCTTCGACTATAACTGCACCTATTGCCGGCATGCGCTCGGCGATATGGACAAGCTTCTGCAGCAGGACAAGAGTGTTCGTTTCGTGCTGAAGGAATTCCCGATCCTCGGTCAGGATTCAGTTGCCGCTTCCCGGGTCTCCAGCGCGTTCCGCCTGCTCGCGCCGGAAAAATATGCCGAGTTCCATCACAAGCTGCTTGGCAGCGACGGCCGCGCCTCCGAAGACACCGCCATCGATGTCGCCACCTCGCTCGGTGTCAGCGAAGCGGCCATCCGCGCCGAAATGGCAAAAGCGCCGAACACTGACATGATCAAGGCGACCTATAAGCTTGCCTCCGATCTCAACGTGACGGGCACGCCGGCCTATGTCATCGGCAACGAGATGGTTTCGGGCGCGATCGGCCTCGATGCTATCAAGGAAAAGATCGCCAACGTTCGCAGCTGCGGCAAGACGAGCTGCTGAACGGCGCAAAAGCCCACTCTCAAAAGCGGGTAAGCAAGTGGCCTATTCGCTTTTTTACGAGCTTCGGAACGGCGCCGCGACACAGCATGGCGCAAAAATGCCAAAATCGCGGCGTTTCCACACCTAGAGGCACGCAACCTTCGTGCCAGGGCTTTCCTACAGAGCCTTGGGAGTCTATAGGTTGCGCTGCACTTTGACGGAACCTCTAATGGCGCAAACTATTTTCGTCCTGAACGGACCCAATTTGAATGCTCTCGGCAAGCGCGAGCCGGGCATCTATGGCGGCAAGACGCTCAAGGATATCGAAGCCGACTGCAAGGCCGCAGGTGAAAGCCTGGGCTTCATCGTCGATTTCCGCCAGAGCAATCACGAAGGCGTGCTGGTCGACTGGATGCACGAAGCCGGCGACAAGGCCGCCGGTGTCGCGATCAATCCCGGTGCCTACGGTCATACGTCCATCGCGCTGCATGACGCGATCCGCGCCATTTCCATTCCCGTCGTGGAGGTACATATCTCCAATATCCACGCACGCGAAGAATTCCGGCACAAATCGATGATTGCGCCCGCAGCAAAGGGCATGATCTGCGGTTTCGGACCTCATAGCTACATCCTGGCGCTTCAAGCGCTGAAATCCATCACCCAATAACAAAAATACAGGGCAAGAAATCCAATGGCTGAAAAGAAATCGGGTATCGACCAGGCGCTGATTCGCGATCTCGCCAATATTCTCAACGACACGGATCTCACCGAGATCGAAGTCGAGCAGGAAGATTTGCGCATCCGCGTGTCGCGCGCCGGCACGACGCAGTATGTTCAGGCGCCGATTGCCGCCCCGGCCGCTTACGCCGCTCCTGCTGCCGCCGCAGCAGCGCCGGCCGCCGCCGCTCCCGCCGGCAAGACCCGCAACCCCGACAACGTCGTCAGCGCGCCGATGGTCGGCACAGCCTATCTGGCGCCGGCTCCGGGCTCGGCTGCCTTCATCCAGGTCGGCGCATCCGTCAAGGAAGGTCAGACGCTGCTCATCATCGAAGCAATGAAGACGATGAACCAGATCCCCGCTCCGAAATCCGGCACGGTGACTGAAATTCTCGTTCAGGACGGCCGTCCGGTCGAGTACGGCGAAGCCCTGGTCGTCATCGAGTAAGGTCGGCCCGATGCCCATGATTTCGAAGATTCTCATAGCCAATCGCGGAGAGATCGCTCTGCGCGTGCTGCGCGCCTGCAAGGAGCTCGGCATTGCGAGCGTTGCGGTGCACTCCACGGCCGATGCCGATGCCATGCATGTACGGCTTGCGGATGAGAGCGTTTGCATCGGCCCGCCGCCGTCGCGCGAAAGCTATCTCAATATCCATCAGATCGTCGCCGCCTGCGAGATCACCGGCGCGGACGCCGTGCATCCCGGCTATGGGTTCCTGTCGGAAAATGCCAAGTTCGCCGATATTCTCGAGGCGCACGGCATTACCTTCATCGGTCCGACGGCGGAACATATCCGCATCATGGGCGACAAGATCACCGCCAAGACCACGGCGCAGCAGCTCGGCATTCCGGTCGTTCCCGGTTCCGATGGCGAAGTGAAGACCGAGGCGGATGCGCTGAAGACAGCGCGCGAGATCGGCTATCCGGTGCTCATCAAGGCAACTGCCGGCGGCGGCGGCCGCGGCATGAAGGTCGCCCGCACGGAAGAAGACCTGATCGAGGCCTGGTCGACGGCACGCACGGAAGCGGCAGCCGCCTTCGGCAACGAATCCGTCTATATGGAAAAGTACCTCGGCAAGCCGCGCCACATCGAAATCCAGGTTTTCGGTGACGGCGAAGGCAATGCGATCCATCTCGGCGAACGTGACTGCTCGCTGCAGCGCCGCCACCAGAAGGTCTGGGAAGAGGCCAACTCCCCAGCCCTCAACGTCGAGCAGCGCATGAAGATCGGCCAGATCTGCGCCGACGCGATGAAGAAGCTGAAGTATCGCGGCGCCGGCACCATCGAATTCCTCTATGAGAACGGCGAGTTCTACTTCATCGAAATGAACACCCGTCTGCAAGTGGAGCATCCGGTCACGGAAGCCATCACCGGCATCGACCTCGTGCACGAGCAGATTCGCGTCGCTTCCAGCGGCGGTCTTTCGGTCACGCAGGACGAGGTGCATTTCCAAGGCCATGCCATCGAATGCCGTATCAATGCCGAAGATGCCCGCACCTTCGTCCCCTCGCCCGGCACGATCACGCATTTCCATGCGCCCGGCGGCCTTGGCGTTCGGATCGATTCCGGTGCCTATCAGGGCTACAGGATCCCTCCCTACTACGACAGTCTGATCGGCAAACTCATCGTGCACGGGCGCACCCGCGTCGAATGCATGATGCGCCTGCGCCGTGCGCTTGACGAATTCGTTGTGGACGGCATCAAGACCACCCTGCCGCTCTTCCAGGATCTGGTTTCCAATCAGGATATCGCCAACGGCGATTACGATATCCATTGGCTGGAAAACTACCTGGCAAAAACATCGGCCTAGCCTGTGCCCGGAGCGCGCGGCAAACGTCCCGGCATTACCCCGGAGATTTTGCTGCGCGCCTATTCCATCGGGCTTTTTCCGATGGCTGAATCGGCAGACGATCCGGAGATCTTCTGGGTCGAGCCGGAATTGCGAGGCATCATCCCTTTGGATACGTTTCACGTCTCCAAGAGCCTCGCCAAGAAGATCCGTCAACACCCCTTCGATATTCGCTTCGACACGGATTTCGAAGCGGTCATCGCCGCCTGCGCTGAAGAGACGAGCGATCGCCCCAGCACCTGGATCAACGATACGATCCGCACGCTTTATGCCGCCCTGCATCATATCGGCCATGCTCATTCTGTCGAAGCCTGGGACGGCGACCGGCTGGTTGGCGGGCTCTATGGCGTTTCGCTAGGGTCGGCGTTCTTTGGCGAAAGCATGTTTTCCCGTCGCACGGACGCCTCCAAGATCTGTCTCGTCTATCTGGTGGAGCGCCTGCGCGAACGCGGCTTCACCCTGCTCGACACGCAATTCACCACCGAGCACCTGAAGACATTCGGCGCCATCGACGTGCCTAAGGATGCCTATGCCAAGATGCTGGAGAAAGCGATGGAATCGCCCAATCTCAGCTTCTCCGATGGTGGAAATCTGCCCGAAATGAATTGATTACGAAACGGACTGCCCTAAGTTCGGCACAACAGCCGAGGGTAGAATCGTGAAGAATCATATTGCAATTGCATTTCTCGCCGCGCTGACCATCGCGACGCAGACCAACGCCAAATCATTCCACGACATGTTCGGAGTCGAGCCGCCGGTAGGCGACGAAGGCGCCGTGCTTAAAACGCTGGATTTCCAGCAGGGCGCGATCAAGATCCCCACCGCCAATGCCACACTGACTGTCTCTGACCAGTTCTACTATCTCAATCCGCAGGATTCGAAGAAGGTGCTGGTCGAGCTCTGGGGCAATCCGGAAAGTTCGGTGGGTAATCCGCTCGGCATGATCTTCCCGGCCAAATATCCGCCGACCGACCCACATTCCTGGGGTTCCGTCATCGACTATGACGGCAGCGGCTATGTCTCCGATGAGGATGCAGCATCGACCGATTACGACGATCTTTTGAAGAAGATCCAGGACGCCATCAAGGAAGCGAATCCCGAACGCGAACAGCAGGGCTTCGACCCTATCACACTGGTCGGCTGGGCAGAACCGCCACATTACGATAAGGCGACCCATGCCCTCCACTGGGCGCGCGATCTGATTTTCGGCAAGGATCCCAATGCCGGTCACACGCTGAACTATTCCGTGCGCGTGCTGGGACGCGAGGGCGTCACCGAGCTCGATTTCGTCGCCGGACTGGATCAGCTGCAGGAAATCAACGCCGCTATCCCCAACGTCATCAACACCGTGCAATATGATAGCGGCAAGCGCTATGCCGATTTCACCAATGGCGACAAGATCGCCGCCTATAGTATGGCGGGCATGATCGCTGCCGGTGCGGGCGTAAAGGTTGCGGCAAAGCTTGGCCTGCTTGCAGTCGTTCTCGGCTTCTTCAAGAGTTTTGGCGTCGCACTTCTGGCATTGAAGAAAGGCCTCATCGTTGTGCTGGCGGGTGCCGTAGCGGCCGGCCGCAAGATCCTGAGTCTGTTCCGCCGCAAAGGAAATAGTGACGCCTGAAGCAATCCACGCCTGAAGTTTTTTACCGCTTCAAATCCTGATTGTGGTCTGCTATCCCTGCAAGCGAAGAGCGTTGGTGCATAGAGGTTCCACTTTGCCGTCGTAAATACCGGTCTCATCCAAATCACCCAGTGCATCGGGACGGTTCAATGCCGTCCGACGCATATTCATGTCCATCGGGTGATGGCCTGAGACCGGTTTGGCATTGTCAAAACGCGCCTAATGCAGCCACCGCTGTCTCAGCTCTTCAGCCGTCCCGCAATATCGCCGTACCGCGCCCTGAGGGGCTTGTCTCACCGCCAGCTTGGTGGACTTCCAGACGGAAGACCAAGACGGTATGTGCAATATTCTTCAGGTCCGTTGGACCCTTACGCCTAAAACATCGCCTCAACCATGGATCGCCTGCAGCGGCTGCGGATCTCCAAAACCCTTCAGATCGAGCGGCAAGATCAGGCTCAACGCCAATGGCAAGCGGCTCGATGCCTGGCTTGTCTATAAGTGCAGCGATTGCGACAAGACATGGAACCGAACGCTCTTCGAGCGCCGGACCGTTCACGACCTCGCCCCTTCCACGCTCGAGGCGCTGCAGCGCAGCGATCCGGACTGGGTACGCGCGCAGGAATTCGATCTCGACGCGCTGAGGCGGAAAGCCAAACGTATCGAGGAGCCGCCCGATGTCTCCATCCTGAAAGAGGCTATAGGTGTGGCAAGCGGCTGGACTTTGCTTGATATCGGGATATCAGCCCAATTCCCGATAAACCTGCGCCTTGATCGGCTGCTTGCATCGGAGTTGGCAATCTCGCGCTCGCGGCTTCAGGGCCTTCGTGATCGAGGCAAATTGAAAGCCTATCCGGACCGCAACGACTTGTTGCGGCACAAGATCAAAGACGGCGTGCGGATCGTACTCGACTTGTCGGAGGTGGCCGATCGTCTGGCGATAGGTGAAGCGGCGGCAAATACCGAGCGAGAATGAAACTATGCCCGCAGGAGAAAGGCTTCTGCGGGCTGCATAATCCTGCTGTGAATGTCTCGAAACCGACTACTTCGCGCCGGCAGTATCCGGCGCCGGAACGTCGGACTTCTGCTTGCACTCTTTCAGCCAGACGTCATAGATCGGATGCTCGACGGCGTTGAGGCCGGGGCTGTCGGCGAACATCCAGCCGGTGAAGATGCGGCGGATACGGCGATCGAGAGTGATCTCGTCCACCTCGACGAAACCGTCCACCTTCTGTTGCTCTGTATCGTCTCGCGAATAGCAGGCGCGCGGCGTCACCTGCAATGCACCGAACTGCACGGTTTCGTTGACATAAACATCGAAGGTGGTGATGCGGCCGGTGATCTTGTCGAGGCCCGAGAAGACCGCAACTGGATTCGATATGCGGGCAGCCTCGGCAGTAGGGGCTGCCATGATGCCGGCGAAGAGGGTGATTCCCGCTGCAGCCACCGCACGCAAAGAAGCGCTCCGCGTGAAAAACATCATATCCGCCAGTCTCCGCTTGGTCTCGGTCAAGGCGCCGAGCTCGCGCCGGCATATGTCGCGCCTAAAGCCCAATTGTGGCCAAAGGACGAGCCGGCTGCCGCGCTCAGTTGCCCGGGGTCCAGGCGTCGTAGTCGCCGGTCACGCGCGGACGCTCGCCGGCAACGGCGAGAGAGCCCGGCGGGCGGTAAGCCTGCGGCGAGCCTGTGGGATTAGCGCGATGCTCCTTCTGCCAGTCCTTGGCGACATAGTTTTCCTTGGTCGGCGGAACGTCGGTGCGGTGATGCATCCAGCCGTGCCAGCCCGGAGGAATGGCGGAGGCTTCGGTATAGCCCTTGTAGATCACCCAGCGCTTTGGAAGGCCGTAAGAGGACGTGCCGCCTTCGTAATAGACATTGCCGAACTCATCCTCGCCGACACGCTTGCCAAACCGCCAAGTCGCGAAGCGCGTCCCCATGGTCTGACTGTTCCACCAGGTGAAGGTCTGTACGATGAAATTCCACATGTCTTTTCCTCGATACCCGCTAAGCGGCGAGCGATACCAGAATTCGATAGTTTGCTTATGCCGCCCCTGATCCTGCTTGTCCAGTGATTCCAGCAGGCAAACGGCTTCATTTCAATGTCATCTTGAAGCCCAGATGCGTCGGCTTGAAACCGAGTCTTTCATAGAAGCGATGTGCATCCTTGCGAACCGCATTCGAGGTCAGCTGTACCATCCGCATGCCGCGGCGTTTCGCCTCCTCGATGCAGAAGTTGATCATCGCCGCCCCGATCCCCTGCCCGCGCATGTCGCCACGCGTCTGGACGGACTCGATGATCATCACGGACGATCCCCGACCGTGCAGCGAGGTGACGACAATTGTCTGAAAGGTGCCGACGACCTCGCCGGCAAACTCAGCGGCGTAAAGCATCTGGTTCGACGATGCGGCAATCACGCGAAAAGCATTGGCATAATCATCGTAGGCCGAAGGCTCGGCGGTATCGCCATGACCGCCCATGGTGTCGGCGGCGAAGAGCGCGATCAGGGCATGAAGGTCGGACTCTTTCGCTTCGCGGATTAGCAGGCGGCCGGCTTCCATGAATGATCTCGCCTATTCTTTCAGTGGCCCGCCAGCGGCTTCTCGAATATCAGCGCCGGAATGCCCGACTGCCCGTTGCCGCAGTTTTCCGTGCGGCCAACCTCGACAAAGCCGTGGGCCTGGTAAAAGGCGATCGCAGGCGCGTTCTGCGGATCGACCTCGAGGCGCATGATCTCCGCATCTGGGAAGCAGGTCTCCAGCTCAGCGAAAATATCGCGGCCGATACCCTCGCGCTGATGCCTGGGGCTGACATAAAGCATGTGGAGCATGACGGTTTTCGTCATCTCCTTGGACATGGCCGCATAGCCCATGCCGCCGATCGTCCTGCCGTCGTCGGCCACCAGGAATTCGGAATTCTTGTTCGCCAGCCGCGCCTTCAGCGAGGCAAGCGAATGCCAGGAGGCGTGCAGCTCGCTGACCTTCTCCGGCCCGTAGATCCGGTCATAGGTCGCATGCCAGGTTTCGCCGAGCAGAGCGCGGACCTTTTCCAGGTCCTGCTCGCTGGCGGTGCGGACGAAGAACACCGCTTATTCCTCTTCGATGCCGAGCTTGGCCTTGACCAGCGCCTGCACCGCCTGCGGGTTGGCCTTGCCGCCAGTCGACTTCATCACCTGGCCGACGAACCAGCCTGCAAGCGTCGGCTTGGCCTTGACCTTGGCGACCTGATCCGGATTGGCGGCGATGATCTCGTCGACGGCCTTTTCGATCGCGCCGGTGTCGGTGACCTGCTTCATGCCGCGCGCCTCGACAATCTCCGCGGGATCGCCGCCCTCATTGAGCACGATTTCGAACAGATCCTTGGCGATCTTGCCGGAGATGGTTTCGGCCTTGATGAGGTCGATGATCGCGCCGAGCTGGGCGGGCGAAACCGGAGTCTCTTCAATATCTTTGCCGGTTCTGTTCAGAGCGCCCAGCAAGTCGTTGATAACCCAGTTTGCCGCCATCTTGCCGTCGCGGCCGGCGGCAACTGCTTCGAAATAATCGGCAATCGCCTTTTCCGAGACGAGCACGGAGGCGTCGTAGACCGAGAGGCCGAGTTCGCGGACGAAACGCTCCTTCTTATCGTCGGGCAGCTCAGGCAGATGCTCGGCAAGCTCCGCGACGAAGGCATCGTCGAACTCAAGCGGCAGCAGATCCGGATCGGGGAAATAGCGGTAATCATGCGCATCTTCCTTCGTGCGCAGAGACCGCGTCTCGCCCTTGTTCGGATCGAACAGGCGGGTTTCCTGATCGATCGTACCGCCGTCTTCCAAAATGCCGATCTGGCGGCGTGCTTCATATTCGATCGCCTGACCAATGAAGCGGATGGAGTTGACGTTCTTGATTTCGCAGCGCGTGCCGAATTCGCCGCCGGGACGGCGAACGGAAACGTTGACGTCGGCGCGCATGGAGCCTTCGTCCATATTGCCGTCGCAGGTGCCGAGATAGCGCACGATCGAGCGCAGCTTCGTCATATAGGCCTTCGCCTCGTCGGCGGAGCGGATATCCGGCTTGGAGACGATTTCCATCAGCGCGACGCCGGAGCGGTTCAGATCGACATAGGACATGGTGGCGTGCTGGTCGTGCATCGACTTGCCGGCATCCTGTTCCAGATGCAGGCGCTCGATGCCGATCTCGATATCCTCGAACTGGCCCTGACGGTCCGGACCGAGCGAGATGACGATCTTGCCCTCGCCGACGATCGGATCCTTGAACTGCGAGATCTGATAGCCCTGCGGCAGGTCGGGATAGAAATAGTTCTTGCGGTCGAAGATCGAGCGCTTATTGATCTTGGCCTTCAGGCCGAGACCGGTGCGCACGGCTTGTTTCACGCATTCTTCGTTGATGACAGGCAGCATGCCGGGCATGGCTGCATCGACGAGCGACACGTTGGAATTCTGAGGATTGCCGAACGCCGTCGAGGCGCCGGAGAAGAGCTTGGACTTGCTCAGTACCTGGGCGTGGACTTCCATCCCGATAACGACTTCCCAATCACCCGTGGCACCGGGAATGAGGCGTTTCGGATCTGGCGTACGGACGTCGACAATGGTCATGGGAAGCTCTTGTATAATGCTGTTTTCTGCTTTGGTGAGGTAGAGCAATTGGCGAGGCGGCGCAAGGCTTTCGGCATCGGCTGCGTGCTATATGCCCGGGGCATAGGCGCCATCGCTTTCATCGACCAGCGATTTCGAAAGCCCGACTGTGGGAACATCGCTGTCGAGCTTGGGGGAATAGACGATCGACAGCCAGCGGATCTCATAGCCGCGCGCCCTGAAGAAGGCGATGGCATCGGTATTGCCCGCATGGCTCTGCAGCGAAACCTTCTCCAGCCCCTGCCCGCGCACATCCGCTTCGATCCGCGCCAAAAGTGCCGAGCCGAGGCCGCGTCTGACGAAATCCGGATCGATCCAGAAATCGGAAATCGCTTCGTCCAGCGCCTCGCGCGCCGCCCATCCCACAGCCTCGCCGTTCAGCTCGATGACCGTGATCGTCAGCCAGAGATTGCGGGTGAAATTGGTAAAGGCTTCGCTTGCACTTTCCAGCAGCTCGCCCGTGCCACCGATCGCGCCCATCGCCCTTTGCCAGGAGCGCAAGCCAATGCTCGCCAATACCGCAGTTTCACCTTCATGGGCATTGCGAATGTGGATCATCGGGCCCCCGCCATTTGGAGACAGTAAAGCACCCGCGAAAGGCTTTTGCCAGCGGAGAGACTCAATCATTTTAGCTAGTGGTAAAAGGCAAAGACGGGTTGAAGCTTGACTGCGGAGCGCAACCTGTTTTAGAGAGGCGCATCAATGGAGTTTTGATGTCCACCTTTTGTCAGTGCCGGTAAAGGCCTCGCTCGCAGGTTCTCTTGCGTGCCGGGCCTGAAAAACGAAGCCCCGACTTCCCTTGAGGGAAGCTTCGGATCGTTTTGTCGCGCCCTATGGCGCATTACGGATTCTGACTCCAATGGATATTTCACGCGCGGAACAGCGCATTCTCCACCTGCTCGCTCAGGGCGGGCGCATTGAACTCGAACGCACCGAAAAGAAGAAGATCGATACCGTTTACTGCTTCACGCGGGACGGCTGGGTCTATCCCGATTTCGGTATTGAGCTCTTTCGCAGGCTCAGGCGTCTGAAGGCCATCCGGTCTACGGACGGCCAACCCTACCGGATTACGGAAAAGGGACTGAAGCTGGTAAGGGCACAGCTGGATAACAGATAGCGAAAGCATGAGAGCCGCCCGGTGGGTGGCTCTCATCTGCCGATGCGGCTCGGGCAAGACGCTCCGATAGCGATCAAAATGTCCTGATGATGTCAGTCACATGGTCGCCGCGGCGATCGCTTTCCTGCTGCACCGTATCGCGCCTTTCGTTCATGGCGGCGATTTGATCCTCGCTATCCGCTAAGGCCTTCAAATAGCGCTTCTTCAGATCGCTGTTGTCGGGCACGGCGCTGAGATTGCGCCTTATCCGCTCCTGCTCGTTGACGGTTTTTTCGATTTCGCTATCGAGGCTCGCCAGTTCGTTCTGGATCGCGACCTGCCTTTTACGGGCGTCGGCGAGATTTGTAAGCTTGTCCGTCAGTTCCTTGTCATGGGTCGAGGCCGACCAGCCGAGCAGCATGTCCGGATCGGTATCGACCAAGGCGTAGCTGTTGCTCTGAAGCTGCTCGTCGACTGCCGTCAGTACTTTTTCCGCCCCAGCTGGTACCACCGCCTTGAGCCGCTGGTGCGTTGCCGTCTTGCCGAAGCTTTCGGTCGAAGAAAATGACCAGCCGTCCCGGATGGGGTGCTCGATGACAACAGTCCGTTCGCCGTCCAGCGCGCCTGATACGGTGTATGTCGTCGTCTGGCGATATTTGACGGTAGCGTTCATCACGCCGTCGGCAACCTTCAGCGAGGCGATCTCCTCCGTCGGCGTTTGCTGCTCGCTGATCGTTACCTTGCGATCGGTCGCGAAACTGGCGAGGCGCGTGTCGTCCTTGGGTAATGCCGATAGCTGAGAATCGCCGATATAGCCGGTTTTGCCGTTGTAAAGCGTCAGGATTCCCGCCGGCAGGCTGACGCCGGTGGCATTCTTCAGCATTACCGCGGCGATGGGATTGCGCAGGCTGCTGCCGGCTCGATACATATCCACCATGTCGGCCTCCACTTCTGCATCCATGATCGGCACCGACAAGGTATCGCCATTGGCCAGATCGTAGGTCCCCGGAAGCTCGAAAGTGGCCGAGATATCGCTCTCGGTCGCGCTGGCGGGATTGGACGCGGCAATCTGCATCGGCGCGACCGAACCTTCCAGCTCGTCAGCCGCGTATGCCTTTCTGCTGACGCCACCCATCATCGCCTTGGCAGGTGCGGGCGCGGCTCGTTCCTCGGCATTCGAAGCGAGACGCTGCCTGTTGGACAGATCGCCGCTATCGGGATCAGGGCCACTGTTGGACGCAGTGTTGACAGGCACTTCCTGCCGCTCTTTCCAGTAGAGCTGGTGCAGACCCTGTTTCAGCGTCACCGGCTCCGCAGAGGTCAGCGTCAGCTTGATGCCCTTCCAGTCCTCGCCGCTGGCATTTTCCAGCACCGTCCATGCCTGCAGGCGCGCCTTGTTCTTTTCGTCGATCACGACCTTATAAGCCGTTTTCCAGATCGGCGACGGGACGACATAGGTGAGGCCGATATCGCCGCTGTCCTTTACACCATTCACCTTGATATCGATGGTGCGGGTGCGGTCGTTCTTGCCGCGGGCGATGGCTGCGGCCGCCTGGGCGAGCTTTGCTCTTACGTCGGGGTCATCAAACCCGACGGAGGCATCTTCACCAAGCGCCAGCGTCTCCACCGCGCCATCCCTATCGATGACAGTCAGCAGATAAACCGTCGTCTTCTCCTCCGCCTTCCTCTGCTCGATTCCCAGAATGCTTCCCTCGACGGTCTTTCCGCCGCTGGTGACCGAAACTTTGGCGCCCTGCATCGATGTCAGAAGCGACGGCACCGAGGAGAGCGCTTCCAGACTGAACGGCAGGCCCTTGAACGTCTCCTGCAATGGCTGCGGCCCCGCCAGCGTCATGCCTGCCACTGAACCTGCGGACCCGTTGACCACAAGGCTCTTCAGGATGTCATCGATCTGATCAAGGGGAACCTCGATCCGGATCACGCCGTTGCTGCTGATATCGGCCGATCGAGACACCTGGGCCAGGCCGCCCGACGACAGGGTGATGGATCGAATGGCCCCATTATCGGCCGCCAGCAGGATCGCTGGGCATGACACGCTGAGGAGCAGGATCGCCGTGACTTGCTTGAGCATGAAGAGACCTTCCGATTCGGTTGCAGAGGACGAGACCACGCGGCCTGCTGCAATTTATGATCGTATTTCGGTCCAAAGTGTGATGGAGCGCGGGCGGAATATTGGCATGTGCAAAAAGGGCCGCCCGGATTTCCGGACGGCCCTTCCGATAAGCGGCGTCAGATGTCGCGAAGCTTGACGAGATTGGTCATCAAGCCGTTCGTCTCCTTGTGGTGCTTACCACCACTTCGCCGGCGTGAACTTGCCGGCGGCCTGTTCGATGACGTGGGCGGTCTTGAAGAGGGTTTCTTCTTCGAATGGCTTGCCGATGAGCTGCAGGCCGAGCGGCAGGCCCTTCGGGTCGAGGCCGGCAGGGACGGCGATGCCCGGGAGACCGGCCATGTTGACCGTCACCGTAAAGATGTCGTTCAGGTACATCTTTACCGGATCGGAAGCGAGGTCTTCGTCGGCAATACCGAAGGCCGAGGATGGGGTGGCGGGCGTCAGGATCGCATCGACGCCGGCGTTGAAGGCCAGTTCGAAATCGCGCTTGATCAGCGTGCGCACCTTCTGGGCGCGCAGGTAATAGGCGTCGTAGTAGCCGGCCGAGAGAACATAGGTGCCGATCATGATGCGGCGTTTCACTTCCTGGCCGAAGCCGGCAGCGCGCGTCTTCTCGTACATGTCGATGATATCCTTGCCGTCGACGCGCAGGCCGTAGCGAACGCCGTCGTAGCGGGCAAGGTTCGAAGAGGCCTCGGCGGGCGCGACGATGTAATAGGCCGGCAGCGCGTATTTGGTGTGCGGCAGCGAGATGTTGACGATCTCGGCGCCAGCATCCTTCAGCCAGGCGATACCCTGCTGCCAGAGCGTCTCGATCTCTTCCGGCATGCCATCGACACGGTATTCATTTGGGATGCCGATCTTCATACCCTTCAGCGACTGGCCGAGCGAGGCTTCGTAGTCCGGCACCGGCAGGTCGACCGAGGTCGTG
Organism: Rhizobium sp. ERR 942; assembly: GCF_007828395.1. Classification (NCBI taxonomy): domain Bacteria; kingdom Pseudomonadati; phylum Pseudomonadota; class Alphaproteobacteria; order Hyphomicrobiales; family Rhizobiaceae; genus Rhizobium; species Rhizobium sp. ERR 942. The sequence continues at coordinate 540,493 of NZ_VIUA01000003.1, read as the reverse complement.
TCCTTGGCATCGACGCTTGCCATCGACTTCAGCAGGATGGCGGCATCGCGCACGTCGCGGGCGATCGGGCCGGCCTGGTCGAGCGACGAGGCGAAGGCGACGATGCCCCAGCGCGAGCAGCGGCCATAGGTCGGCTTGATGCCGACGGTACCAGTGAAGGCCGCGGGCTGGCGAATGGAGCCACCCGTATCCGTGGCCGTTGCGCCGGCGCAGAGATGGGCGGCGACGGCAGCGGCTGAACCGCCCGACGAGCCGCCAGGAACGAGCTGCTGGTTCGAACCCTTGGCGCGCCAGGGGTTGATCACCGGGCCGTAGTAGGAGCTCTCGTTGGAGGAGCCCATGGCGAACTCGTCCATGTTGAGCTTGCCCAGCATGACGGCGCCGTCGTTCCAGAGATTCTGCGTGACGGTCGATTCATAGTGCGGCTCGAAACCGTCCAGGATGTGGCTGCAGGCCTGCGTATGAATGCCTTCTGTGCCGAACAGGTCCTTGATGCCAAGCGGAATGCCTTCGAGCGGGCCGGCTTTGCCTTCCGCAAGGCGAGCGTCCGACACCTTGGCCATTGTCAGCGCCTTTTGAGGCGTCACCTTCACATAGGCATTGAGCTGAGCATTGGCAGCCTCGATCGCCGAGATATAGGCCTCGGTCAGTTCGGTGGCGGTAATCTCCTTGGCGCGCAGCTTGTCGCGGGCTTCGGCAATGGTCAGGCTGGTCAGTTCGCTCATTTTGTTTCGCTTCAGATCTGGAATTGGGCAACGGGTCGGAAAGGCTCGAAGGAACCGTTATTCGACGACTTTGGGCACCAGGAAGAAATTCTGATCGGTATTCGGCGCATTGGCGACGATGTCGGCAGCCTTGTTGCCGTCCGTTACTTCGTCGGCGCGCTTCTTCATCGCCATCGGGGTTACCGAGGTCATGGCTTCGACGCCATCGACATTCACTTCGGAGAGCTGCTCGACGAAGCCAAGAATGCCGTTAAGCTCACCCATCATCCGCTGCGCTTCGTCTTCATTGACGGCGATGCGGGCAAGATGGGCGACGCGTTTGACAGTGGCGAGATCGACGGACATGGCATTCTCCGGATAGGTGACTTATCCACTAAAGTGAATTTGCTTCACGCTATAAAGGCCATGCCCGCCATACGCAACGGGTATCGTCAGGCAGAAACGCTCTCGCCCACCTTCGGCGCGGCAACCGCCGTCTTCGAGCCTTCCATGCCGGCGATGAACTTTTCCGGCGTCTGGTCGATGATGGGGAACGTGCCGTAGTGGCAGGGAATGGCGGTCTTGAAGTTGAAGAAGCGCTGGCAGGCGAGTGCCGCCACCGCACCGCCCATGGTGAAGCGGTCGCCGATCGGCAGGATGCCGATATCGGGCTGATGCAGTTCATTGATCAGCGCCATATCCGAGAAGATATCCGTATCACCCATATGGAACAGCGTCGGCTCGTCATCGAAATGCAGCATCAGGCCATTCGGATTGCCGAGCGCATGGGAAACGCCGTCCTCGGTGATCTGGGCGGAGGAATGCAGCGCATTGGTAAAGGTGGCCGAGAAGCCGCCGAGGCCGACGGTGCCGCCAGTATTGCCCATTTCCAGCTTCTCGACGCCCTTGGTGCCGAGCCAGGAGGCGAGATCGGCATTGGCGAGAACGACGGCGCCAGTATCTTTGGCGATCTGAACCGTGTCACCGACATGGTCGCCATGGCCGTGTGTCAGCAGGATATGAGTCACGCCCTGAGCAACCTCCTTGATGTTGAGACCGGCGGCCGCAAAGGAAGAATTGTAAGACAGAAATGGATCGATCAGTATTTTTGCCGTCGCCGTTTCAATGCGAAAAGCGGAGTGGCCGAGCCAGGTGATCTTCATTGGATTTCTCCTTATGACTTGATTTGAAATGTCAGGCTGGTGTCTAGGAGATATCTCAAACCGCAACAAAGAAAAGCGGTTAGGACTTCAATTTGTTTTGACAGGAGCAGTACCCTGATGACGACGCTGACCATCGAAGATCTAGCCGTGATGCTCCTGCCCGGTCAGCCGATTGCCGGTCTCGATCTCGGCACAAAGACGATTGGATTGGCCATGTCGGATCTCGGGCGGCGTTTCGCCACGCCCCGCCCCGTCATCAAGCGCGTGAAATTCACCCAGGATGCCGAAACATTGCTCGCCTTCGCCGAGAAGGAAAAGGTCGCAGCTTTCGTCATAGGGCTCCCGATGAACATGGATGGCTCTGCCGGACCGCGCGTGCAGGCAACGCGCGCCTTCGTGCGCAGCATGTCGGAAAAGACCGCCCTTCCCTTCGTCTTCTGGGACGAGCGGCTTTCGACCGTGGCGGCCGAGCGGGCGCTGCTGGAAATGGACGTCTCGCGGGCCAAGCGCGCCGAGCGCATCGACTCGGCGGCGGCAAGCTTCATTCTTCAGGGAGCCTTGGACAGGCTATCGGCGCTCGGCAGGGCCGCCTTGCCCGATTCGGACGCCTCCTGACGGTGCTTCCACCATCCGATGATGGCTGCCCGTCGGCGAAAGCCGTAGATCGCGAAGACCAGAAAGCTGTCGAAAGCGATGGCGCGCGCCACCAGCGGCGGAATGGTCTCGGGTGGAATGCCGAGGATCTTGCCGTAGATATCGAAGACCAGGTCATGCATCTGCCGCGTCAGCATGAAGATGCCGAAGCTCATGTCGTAGTACGACAGATAATACCATGCCCCGAGAAACGAGACCGGTCCGGCCCAGCAAATCAACAACCACTTCATGCGGTACCCCTTCGACGCTGAAATTGCGTCGTGCCAGCCGAAAGGACGAGCCAGTTCGACAGCGCCATGGCGCTCAACACCATCGCGGGCAGCGTTATATCTAGTGCAAGCACGGCAAAGAACATCACCGCCGTAACAAGAAACACTAATTTAGCGGGTTTCAACCCCATGGCTGCACGCTTGATGGTTAATTAATCGTTCTCCGACAGTGACGAGTTAACCGCTGCGGCGCAATGTAAACCATTTGTTAAGGTTAATGGCGAAGCGAGCCTGTGGATATCCCTGCCCGACGGCTGGCATCAGCCGTAAACGCCGCGCACGATCCGCTTCAAGGCCGTTGCCGCCTTCTCCCAATCCTTGCCGTTCTTCAAGACGAGGCCGGCGCATTGGTCGCTAACGGCCGCAGCTAGGACGATATGCTGGATGGCCGCAAAGATCATGGCATTGACGGCCTGAGCATCGACGCCCTTGGGAGGCACGAGAGAGCCGCGCATGCGCTCGATCCAGCCGGCGAGCGCCTTGGATCGAGCCTCGGACAGGCGGCGCACCTGCTCGCTATTCTCGGAGACTTCCCAGGCGACGATGCGGCGCATGAGGGGATCGGCGCGCAAAGCATCGAGGAACAGCATCGAAAGCCGCTCCATCAGATCGCCATAGGTCAAAAGGAACATGCCGCCGGTATCGTCGGGGATGCGATCGGTGACCCAGCTGCCGAGATCGGTGCCGATGGCCTCCACAAGGCCATTCAAGCCGCCGTAATAGCGGTAAATCAGCTGCTTGTCGCAGCCGGCACCGCGGGCCACCGCATTGATACCGAAATTCTGGAATCCCTCCTCCGCCAGCAGCCGCTTGGCGGCATCGAGGATTGCCTGCTCCGTCGCGGCGCGATTGCGCACGCGCTTTTCAGGCATGGGCGCTTCCAGGGGGATTTTAGCGGCAGCGTTTGCAGGGGACATCGACTCGACTCCAATCTGTCACCGAGCGGTGAATAGCAAGCCAAGTCGCCTCGAACAATGACGTCAGCGGGGCTCTTGTCCGTCAAACCGCGCGAATCCACAGATTAGAGATATTGACCAAACCATACTGTCGTTTCGGACGCCAGACTTGGAGGCAGTTCTACGGGAACAAAACCGCGCGACGACCAGAAGCGGATGCCGTTGTGATTGCTGCTATTGGCACCGAGATGAACGCCTTTAACGCCGCTCGCCCGAGCATTCGCCATCCAGCGATCCAGCAATGCTGTTCCGATGCCTCTGCCCTGGGCGCGTGGGAGCAGGTTCATATGAATATGTGCGGGGAACCGTTCGACAAGGATCGCCGGCGCCTGTTTTGGATGATGGATCGCCGATATCCGTTTCTGATCCTCATTCCAAAGGGCTGGATCACCCTCTGGATCAGCATAAAGCCGCCGCAGATGCGGCCACCATTCGCGCTCCAGCCGCTGCCCAAAGGCGATCGTATCGAAGACGCCAGCGATATAGCCGAAAACACCCTCGCCATCCTCCGCAACGAAAACCAGTTCGGGATGAAGCTTGGCATAGGGCGCGGAATAGATGTGTCCGATCAGCCGGCCGTCGCGGTAGAGCGACGTCGCATCCTTGCCGGCATCGCCGGTCAGGAGCGAGATGGCGTAGAGCTGATCAATATCCTCGGGCCGAACGGTTCGAACGGAGACCATCGCTTATGTCGCCGGCGGATACAGCAGATCGACGATGTAGCTGGCATCGAAGCGTGAATCGAGCATTCCATAGGTGGCGCGCCAGCCGCCGGCGAGACGGGTTTCTATGAAGGCGTCAGCAATCTTGCCGGCTCCGAGGCGATAGAGCTCGGCGGCACCGGCGGCGAGCGCCATTTGCTCGACCAGCAGGCGGGCAGCGCCCTCATCCTGCTCGCATAGCGCCATGGCGGCGCGCAGGACATCGATGGTCTTCTTGCCGGCCGGGCCGAGATCGCGGGCAAGGCCGGCAAAGACAGTCTCGAACAGGTCCCTGCCCCGGTTGAGTACGCGCAGTACGTCGAGCGCCATGACATTGCCGGAGCCTTCCCAGATCGCGTTAACAGGGGCTTCGCGGTAATGGCGGGCGATCGGGCGCTCCTCGATGTAGCCGCTACCGCCGATGCACTCCATGGCTTCGTAGATCAGCGCCGGCGCGATCTTGCAGCACCAGTATTTGGCAACCGGCGTCATGACGCGCGCATAGGCGGCATCTTCGCTGCTGCCGCTGGCTTTGTCGAAGGCCTCGGCCAGGCGGAAGGCGAGCGCGGTTGCGGCGGCGACATCGAGCGCCATATCGGCAAGCACGCGCGTCATGATCGGCTGGTTGACCAGCATCTTACCGAAGACGCTGCGGCCGCGCGCATGATGCACAGCTTCGGCGAGCGAGGCGCGCATGATACCGGCGGAGGCCAGCGCGCAGTCGAGCCGCGTCAGCGTCACCATATCAAGGATCGTGCGGATGCCAGCATCGGGTGCGCCGAGCAGGAAGCCGAACGTGTCGGTGAACTCGACTTCGGAGGAGGCATTTGAGCGATTGCCGAGCTTGTCCTTCAGGCGCTGGAAGTGCAGGCCGTTGGCCGAGCCATCCTCAAGCAGCCGCGGTACCAGGAAGCAGCCCATGCCGTCCTTGGTCTGGGCAAGCATGATAAAGGCATCGCTCATCGGTGCCGACATGAACCACTTATGGCCCGAGAGCCTATAGATGCCTTCGCTGACCTTGTCGGCACTCGTCTTGTTGGCGCGCACATCCGTGCCGCCCTGCTTTTCCGTCATGCCCATGCCGATGGTGACGGCACTCTTCTGCATGGCGGGCTTGTTGGACGAATCGTACTTGCGCGACAGAATCTTCGGCGCCCAATCCTTCTGCACCGCCGGGGAAGCCATCATGGCGGCAACCGAGGCGCTGGTCATCGTCAGGGGGCAGAGGTGGCCGCATTCGAGCTGAGCCGTCAGATAGAAGCGAGCGGCGCGCACCTTGTGCGAGTGACCCTTCGCCTCCGGATCGGCCTGCGCATCCCAGATCGAGGAATGCAGGCCCATCGCCATGGAGCGGCGCATCAGCGCGTGCCAGGCCGGATGGAATTCCACGACATCCAGACGCTCGCCGCGCGGCCCATGGGTGCGCAGCTGCGGCGTGCCCTGGTTCGCCATGCGCGCCAGTTCCTGCGCCTCGTGCGAGGTGACGAAACGACCATGCTGCTCCAGCTCTTCCCGGATCGAACGAGGCAGGCCGGAGGTGAGATCGACGATCAGCGGATCGGAACGATAGGCATTGATGCCAGTCCAGAGGCTCGGCTGGTTCAGGTCGGCAAAGGGGTCGTCAGTCCGGGTCGGTTGGGTCATGAATCGCTTGTAGAGCAAGTAGGTTGCAAAGGGAAACTGGAAGTTACGTCTCCCACCGGCATAGCTCCTGTAGCGGGATTCGAGCGAAATTGCATGGGGAACACGCAGCCTCGGCGCACGCCGCCGCTTGCCCCATCGGCGCTCCCTCTTTATAGACCGCCTGACGAAATCCAGAGGGCAGGTTCATGGTCTTCTTTCCCCACCGCCACCTCATCGGCATCAAGGGCCTCACCGAGCAGGATATTACCTATCTTCTCGACAAGGCTGACGAGGCGGTCAAGATCAGCCGCCAGCGCGAGAAAAAGACGTCGACGCTTCGCGGGTTGACGCAGATCAATCTCTTCTTCGAAGCATCGACGCGCACGCAATCCTCTTTTGAACTTGCCGGCAAACGGCTCGGCGCCGACGTGATGAATATGTCGGTCGGCAATTCCTCGGTCAAAAAAGGCGAGACGCTGATCGATACGGCGATGACGCTGAATGCGATGCGGCCTGATGTGCTTGTCATCCGTCATTCGAGCGCGGGTGCCGCAGCACTTCTGGCGCAGAAAGTCTCCTGCTCGGTCGTCAATGCCGGCGACGGCCAGCACGAGCATCCGACCCAGGCGCTTCTCGACGCGCTGACGATCCGCCGCGCCAAAGGCAAGCTTTCGCGCATCATCGTGGCGATCTGCGGCGACGTGCTGCATTCGCGCGTGGCCCGCTCCAATATCCTGCTTCTCAACGCCATGGGGGCGCGCGTCCGCGTCGTTGCCCCCGCCACGTTGCTGCCGGCAGGCATCGCCGACATGGGCGTGGAAGTCTTCCACTCGATGAAAGAGGGGCTGAAGGATGCTGACGTCGTCATGATGCTGCGGCTGCAGCGCGAGCGCATGTCGGGCGCCTTCGTGCCTTCGGTGCGCGAATATTATCACTTCTACGGCCTCGACGCCGAGACGCTCAAGGCCGCCAAGGAGGATGCGCTCGTGATGCATCCAGGCCCGATGAACCGCGGGGTGGAAATCGCCTCCGAAGTGGCCGATGGCCCGCAAAGCGTCATTGCCGAACAGGTGGAGATGGGCGTCGCCGTCCGCATGGCCGTGATGGAGACCCTGCTCGTTTCACAGAACCAGGGACCTCGCACCGAGGGAGTGGGCGCATGAGCAACTCGATCGTCCTCCAGAACGTCCGGATCATCGACCCCTCGCGCGATCTCGATGAGGTCGGTACGATCGTCGTCGAAGACGGCGTGATCGTTGCCTCCGGCAAGGATGCGAAGAGCCACGGCATTCCCAAAGGCGCGACGGTTCGCGATTGCAATGGCCTCGTCGCCATTCCTGGCCTCGTCGACGCGCGTGTGCATGTCGGCGAACCCGGCGGCGAGCATCGTGAAACCATCGCGTCTGCCAGCCGTGCGGCAGCAGCGGGCGGGGTCACCTCCTTCATCATGATGCCGGACACGGATCCGGTCATCGACGACATCGCGCTTGTCGAATTCGTCCGAAAGACGGCGCGCGACACGGCCGTCGTCAACGTCTATCCGGCCGCCGCCCTCACCAAGGGGCTGGCCGGCGAGGAGATGACGGAGATCGGCCTGCTGCGGGAAGCCGGTGCCGTCGTCTTCACCGATGCCCATTCCAGTGTCCACGACAGTCAGGTCCTGCGTCGCATCATGACCTATGCGCGCGAATTCGGCGCCGTGATTTCCTGCGAAACACGCGACAAATATCTCGGCGCCAATGGCGTCATGCATGAAGGCCTTCTGGCAAGCTGGTTGGGCCTTTCGGGCATTCCGAAAGAAGCCGAACTGATCCCGCTGGAGCGCGACCTCCGAATCGCGACGCTGACGCGCAGTCATTATCATGCGGCGATGATTTCCGTGCCGGAATCGGCCGAGGCCATCCGCCTCGCCCGCTCGCGCGGCGCCAAAGTCACTTGCGGCATCTCTATCAACAATCTCGCGCTCAATGAGAACGACATCGGCGAGTACCGCACCTTCTTCAAGCTCTATCCGCCGCTGCGCTCCGAGGATGACCGTATGGGCATGATCGAGGCGCTGGCCGACGGCACGATCGACATCATCGTCTCCTCGCATGATCCGCAGGATGTCGATACGAAACGTCTGCCGTTCGGCGAGGCTGAAGACGGTGCCGTTGGACTCGAAACCCTACTTCCGGCGGCGCTCCGGCTCTATCACAGCGGTCAGGTCAGCCTGATGCGGCTCGTCGATGCGCTCTCCACGCGGCCAGCGCAGATCTTCGGGCTCCCCGCTGGTACGCTGAAGCCCGGCGCTAAAGCGGATATCGCTCTCGTCGATCTCGACGAGCCTTGGCTTGTCGCAAAAGACATGCTTTTGTCGCGCTCGAAGAATACGCCCTTCGAGGATGCGAGAATGAGCGGCCGGGCGGTTGCAACCTATGTCGCCGGTAAGCTGGTTCACAGTCTCTGAGGCAAGCGCCAGGGTTTACGGAGAATAAGACGCGATGGCTGATTTCTGGACTTGGCAGCTTACCCTGCAGACCGCGCTTGCCGCCCTCATCATCGGCTATCTGCTCGGCTCCATCCCCTTCGGCCTGTTGCTGACCCGCATGGCCGGTCTTGGCGATGTGCGCAATATCGGTTCGGGCAATATCGGCGCAACCAATGTGCTGCGCACTGGCAATAAGGGGCTTGCAGCCGCGACCCTACTGCTCGATGCCTTCAAGGGTACCGCAGCAGTCCTGATCGCGGCGCATTTCTTCGGGGAGGATGCCGGCGTGCTGGCCGGCTTCGCCGCCTTCATCGGCCACATCTTCCCGGTCTGGATCGGCTTCAAGGGCGGCAAGGGTGTCGCCACCTATCTCGGCATCTTGCTCGGCCTCGCGCCGCTGATGGCTTTGATTTTCGCCATCGTCTGGCTGGCGATCGCCTTTACCACGCGCTATTCCTCACTTTCCGCACTGGTTGCAACTCTTGTCATCCCGGTTGTATTGTGGATATTGGGCGTCGACAAGATCGCCGCTGTCATGGCGCTGATGACCGTCATCTCCTGGTATAAGCATAGGGCAAATATTGCCCGGCTGACTGCGGGAACGGAAGGCAAGATCGGAGCAAAGGGATAATGGACACAGGCAGCGCAAGACGGACGGGAGTTGCGCTGACCGAAAAACAGAGGATCGCCTGGCTCAGGCTCATCCGCTCCGACAATGTCGGTCCCTCCACCTTTCGCGATCTCATCAATCACTACGGCTCCGCCGAAGCTGCGCTCGCCATGCTGCCGGAGCTCTCGCAACGCGGTGGCTCGACGCGCAGCGTCCGTATCGCCGACGAGCGGGATGCATTGCGAGAACTGGAAGCGGCGCATCGTTTCGGAGCGCGCTTCGTTGGCATCGGTGAACCGGACTATCCCCCTGCCCTTCGCGAGATCGATGGCGCTCCACCGCTGCTGGCCGTCAAAGGCAATGTGCCGACAGCGACGCGCCCGGCCATCGGCATGGTCGGCTCGCGAAATGCATCGATCAGCGGTGTCAAATTCACGGCCATGATCGCACGCATCTGTGGCGAGGCCGGCTATGCCGTGGTCTCGGGCCTGGCGCGCGGCATCGATACGGCAGCCCATCGCGCAAGCCTCCCAACCGGCACGATCGCCGCTATGGCAGGCGGGCTGGACCAGCCTTATCCACCCGAGAATATCGGCCTGCTCAACGATATCTGGGATGGTAACGGGCTTGCCGTGAGCGAGATGCCGTTCGGCTGGGAACCTCGGGCGCGCGATTTCCCGCGCCGCAACCGCCTGATATCAGGCATATCGCTCGGTGTCGTAGTCGTCGAGGCGGCAACGCGATCCGGCTCGCTGATAACCGCACGCCTGGCCGGAGAATTCGGCAGGCTTGTCTTTGCCGTTCCCGGCTCGCCGCTCGATCCACGCTGCGAAGGGACGAACGGCCTGCTGAAAGACGGCGCGATGATCGTCACGTCACCGGACGATATCGTTGAGGCGTTGCGACCGCTCGCCGAGCCGGACCTCTTTCGCCCGCGCCCCGCCGCGCCGCCCGTTGAAAGAAGCGGACCGCTCTCCGCGCCGCCCGATGACGCCGAGCGCGACCATATCGTCGAAGCACTCGGGCCGACGCCGGTCGAAATCGACGATATCGTCCGCCACACCGGCTTATCGATATCTGCCGTTCACTCCGTTCTTCTCGAACTCGACATGGCTGGTCGGCTGCATCGGCACCCCGGCGGACTGGTATCGATCTCCATGCTGGATTGAAAACTGTGACACGCGTACCGATTCTAAGCATCGCATCGTCGCCCCAAGCGCAAAAATCGCATTACAGTGCCACGCGTCACATATGACGAGCAAAGGTCGCTGTAACACATTAAAGGTGCTGCACAATTTTATCCTTCAATCGATTCCGATTTAAGGAATTATGCAGTAGCCTCTTGACCGCGACGATTTCCCTGTCCATGTCGGAAGGCCGGGAAGACGGAAAAACCCGGTATCTCCCGCGTCTTATACCGGCGCGACCTCGTATTCAGAGACTTGATGATGAACGTTGTAGTGGTGGAATCGCCTGCCAAGGCCAAGACAATCAATAAATATCTGGGACCCGGATATAAGGTTCTTGCATCCTTCGGCCATGTGCGTGACCTGCCCGCCAAAGACGGTTCGGTGCTGCCGGACCAGGATTTCGAAATGCTATGGGAAGTCGATGGTGCCTCGCAAAAGCGCATCAAGGACATCGCCGATGCGCTGAAAACCTCCGACGGCCTGATTCTCGCGACCGACCCGGATCGCGAGGGCGAAGCCATTTCCTGGCATGTGCTCGACGTGCTGAACAAGAAGCGCGTCATCAACGGCAAGCCGGTGAAGCGCGTCGTCTTCAATGCCATCACCAAGAAGGCCGTTCTCGACGCCATGGCCGAGCCACGCGACATCGACGTGCCGCTGGTAGATGCCTATCTCGCCCGTCGTGCCCTCGACTATCTCGTCGGCTTTAACCTGTCGCCGGTTCTCTGGCGCAAGCTGCCTGGCGCCCGTTCGGCTGGTCGCGTACAGTCCGTTGCCCTTCGTCTCGTCTGCGATCGCGAGTCGGAGATCGAACGCTTCATCTCGGAAGAATACTGGAACCTCTCAGCGATCCTGAAGACGCCGCGCGGCGACGAGTTCGAAGCGCGTCTGGTCTCCGCTGACGGCAAGCGCCTGCAGCCGCGCGCGATCGGCAACGGCGAAGAGGCCGGCAAGCTAAAGGCCCTGCTCGAAGGCGCCTCCTATATCGTCGACACCGTCGAAGCGAAGCCGGTCAAGCGCAACCCCAGCCCGCCATTCACCACTTCGACGCTGCAGCAGGCCGCCTCCTCGAAGCTCGGCTTCTCGGCCTCGCGCACCATGCAGGTGGCGCAAAAGCTCTATGAGGGCGTCGATATCGGCGGAGAGACCGTCGGTCTCATCACCTATATGCGTACCGACGGCGTGCAGATGGCGCCGGAAGCGATCGATGCGGCACGCCGCGCCATCGCCAACCAGTTCGGTGACCGTTACCTGCCGGAAAAGGCGCGTTTCTATTCCACCAAAGCAAAGAATGCCCAGGAAGCGCATGAAGCGATCCGCCCGACCGATTTCGACCGCGTGCCGGATCGCATCCGCAAATTCCTCGATGACGACCAGCTGAAGCTCTACGACCTGATCTGGAAGCGCGGCATCGCCAGCCAGATGGCTTCGGCCGAAATCGAGCGCACGACCGTCGAGATCCTGGCCGATAACGCCGGCAAGAAGGCCGGCCTGCGCGCCGTCGGCTCCGTCATTCGTTTCGACGGCTTCATCGCCGCCTATACCGATCAGAAGGAAGATGGCGAGCAGAGCGACGACAGCGAAGAAGGCGGTCGCCTGCCCGAAATCAATGCTCGCGAAAACCTCGCCAAGCAGAAGATCAACTCGACCCAGCATTTCACCGAACCGCCGCCGCGCTATTCGGAAGCATCGCTGATCAAGAAGATGGAAGAGCTCGGTATCGGCCGCCCCTCCACCTATGCGGCGACGCTCGCAACCCTACGCGATCGCGATTATGTGACCATCGACAAGCGCAAGCTGGTGCCGCAGGCCAAGGGACGGCTGGTGACGGCTTTCCTCGAAAGCTTCTTCACCAAGTATGTGGAGTATGATTTCACGGCCGATCTCGAAGAGAAGCTCGACCGCATCTCCGCTGGCGAGCTGAACTGGAAGGACGTGCTGCGCGACTTCTGGCGTGATTTCTTTGCCCAGATCGAGGACACCAAGGAACTACGCGTCACCAACGTCCTCGACGCCTTGAACGACGCGCTGGCGCCGCTTGTCTTCCCGAAGCGCGAGGATGGCAGCGATCCGCGCATCTGCCAGGTGTGCGGCACGGGCAACCTGTCGCTGAAGCTCGGCAAATACGGCGCCTTCGTCGGCTGCTCGAACTATCCGGAATGCAATTATACCCGCCAGCTTTCGTCGGAAGGCGGCGCGGAAGCCGAATCCAACGGACTAAACGAGCCGAAGGCGCTCGGCGCCGATCCGGTGACGGGCGAAGAGCTGACGCTGCGTTCGGGCCGCTTCGGTCCTTATATCCAGCGCGGCGACGGCAAGGATGCCAAGCGCGCTTCGCTGCCGCGCGGCTGGAAGCCTGAGGACATCGATTATGAAAAGGCGATGGCGCTGATCTCGCTGCCGCGCGATATCGGCAAGCATCCGGAAACCGGCAAGATGATCTCTTCCGGCATCGGCCGCTACGGGCCTTTCCTTCTGCATGACGGCAGCTATGCCAACCTCGAAAGCGTCGAGGACGTCTTCACCGTCGGTCTCAACCGCGCGGTGACGCTGATTGCCGAAAAGCAGAGCAAGGCAGCTGGCGGCAAGGCACGCGGCGGCACACCGGCAGCACTGAAGGAACTGGGCGAGCATCCGGATGGCGGCGGCGCGATCACCGTTCGCGACGGCAAGTACGGCCCCTATGTCAACTGGGGCAAGGTCAATGCGACGCTGCCGAAAGGCACGGATCCGCAGGCGATCACGGTCGAGGAAGCTCTGGCTCTGATTGCTGCCAAGGCGGGCAAGAGCGGCGGCACCACCAAGAAGGCGCCCGCCAAGGCAAAGACCGCGGCAGCCGGCGCAAAAGCGACGAAAACGACCGCCAAGCCGAAGGCTGCTGCAAAGAAGCCTGCGGCCAAGACGGCAGCGAAAAAGAAGAGTGCAGAGTGAGCAGAGAACCGCGCGGCAAGATTTCATCGTCGGAGCGACGCCCCGGCAAGTCTGGTCGCGCGATCAAGCGGGGCGAGAGTGCAGAGCCGATGATGGCCATCATGCACGGCGTTCTGCCGCCGCGCGAGGTCATCCTGCGCTTTATCGCTGATCATCCGCAGCAGGCGTCCAAGCGCGAGCTTGCCAAAGCCTTTGGCCTGAAGGGTGAGAGCCGCGTCGCGCTGAAGGACCTTTTGCGCGAGCTCGAAGAAGAAGGCATGGTGCAGAAGAGCCGCAAGTCGCTCATCCGACCCGGCGCGCTGCCGCCGATCGCCGTGCTCGACATCACAACGCGCGACAAGGATGGCATGCTGATCGGCCGTCCCGCCGAATGGGCTGAGGAAAATGGCGTCGCGCCTGCCGTGTTGATCAAGCAGTCTTCCTCGCCGGCTGGCCGCAACGGCAGGGGCAAGGCGCCGGTCGCCGGCATGGGTGACCGCATCCTCGCGAAGATCTTCTCGGCCGTCGATCGCGGCGGCCCGGCCTACACCGCCCGCATCATCAAGGTCATCGACAGGCGACAGGGCGCCTCCATGGGCGTCTTCCGCGAGACACCCGGTGGCGGCGGACGGCTGATGCCGATCGAACGGCGCGGCGAGGAGATGGTGATCGACCCGGATTATACCGGCGGCGCCAAAGACGGCGACCTGGTCGAAGTCGAAGTGGCGCGTCTCGGCCGCTTCGGCCTGCAGCGCGCCAAGGTTCTGTCGGTCATCGGCTCCGTCGCCTCGGAAAAGGCGATCTCAATGATCGCCATCCATGCGCATGGAATTCCTCACGTTTTCCCTCCCGCCGTGATCGCGGAGGCCGATGCCGCAAAGCCGGCCACCATGTCCCATCGCGAGGATTGGCGCAGCCTGCCGCTGATAACAATCGACCCGGCCGACGCCAAGGACCATGACGACGCTGTCTATGCCGAAATGGACCCAGCGCCCGACAATCCGGACGGCGTGATCGTCACCGTCGCCATCGCCGACGTCTCCTGGTATGTGCGTCCGAACTCGCCGCTCGACCGCGAGGCGCTGAAACGGGGCAATTCGGTCTACTTTCCCGATCGCGTCGTGCCGATGCTGCCCGAGCGCATCTCCAATGATCTTTGCTCGCTTAAGGAAGGCGTCGACCGCCCTGCCCTCGCGGTTCGAATGATCTTCTCCAAGGAAGGCCGCAAGGCCGGGCATACGTTCCATCGCATCATGATGAAGAGCGCGGCCAAGCTTTCCTATCAGCAGGCGCAGGCGGCGATCGATGGCAAGCCCGACGACAAGACCGGTCCGATGCTGGACCCGATCCTGAAGCCGCTCTGGCACGCCTACAACATTCTTAAAAAGGGCCGTGACCGGCGCCAGCCGCTCGAGCTCGACATGCCCGAGCGCAAGATCCTGTTGAAGCCGGACGGCACCGTCGATCGCGTCTTCGTGCCGCCGCGCCTCGATGCGCACAAGCTCATCGAAGAAATGATGATCCAGGCGAATGTCGCCGCGGCAGAAACGCTGGAAAAGCGGAAGCAGGTACTGATCTATCGTATCCACGATGGCCCGACGCTCGCCAAGCAGGAGGTGTTGCGCGAATTCCTCGCCACCCTCGGCATATCGCTTGCCAAGGGCGGCAACGTGCGCGCCAACAGTTTCAACGGCATCTTGGCGAAAGCCGAGGGTACGGCGCATCAGACCATGGTCAACGAGATGGTGCTGCGCTCGCAGAGCCAGGCGATCTACAGCCCCGACAATATCGGGCATTTCGGCCTGAACCTGATGAAATACGCCCACTTCACCTCACCCATCCGTCGCTATGCCGACTTGATCGTGCATCGCGCGCTCGTCGGCTCGCTCGGCCTCGGCGAAGGTGCGATCACGCCGGACGAAGAGGCGTCGCTCGACGATATCGCAGCTGAGATCTCTACCTTCGAGCGCCGTGCCATGGCCGCCGAACGCGAGACCGTGGACCGGCTGATTGCTCATCATCTCGCCGGCCGTGTCGGTGCGGAATTTGAGGCCCGGGTCGGCGGCGTCACCAAGTCGGGACTTTTTGTCACCCTGCCGGACTATGGCGCCGACGGTTTCATCCCTATATCTACGCTCGGCACCGATTACTTCATTTATGACGAGGCGCATCAGGCGCTGACGGGTGAAAGGACGGGGCTCGGCTATCGTCTCGGCGACGATGTCACGGTGAGACTGGCGGAAGCCGTACCGCTTGCCGGAGCCCTGCGCTTCGAAATGCTGAGCGACGGCAAGCCTATGCCGACGGCGGTGCGCTCCTTCCACAAGGCGACCCGCCGCAACAAGAACCCGGCCCGCAAGGCGCCAGGCACGAGACCGCCGCGCGGCCGTAGATAAAAGACGGCTGCCGGCACGGAGGAAGCGTATTCATGACGGGCAGCCCATCCGACTCTCCCATCCGCTTCGGCGGTTCAGACGAGAGCGAACGTCCGCTCGGACGGTCGATTTCCCGCGGCATGCTGAACCGCTGCCCGCGCTGCGGCACCGGCAAGCTCTTTCGCGCTTTCCTGAAGCCTGTCGACCGTTGCGCGGTCTGCGACGAAGATATTTCCCATCAGCGCGCCGACGACCTGCCGCCCTATCTGGTGATCCTCGTTCTCGGCCACCTCATCGTCGGCGGCTACATGCTGACTGATATGACCTTCAAGCTGCCGCTCTGGGCGCATCTCGCCATCTGGGCACCGATCACCATTATCGCGGCGCTTGCCATCATCCAGCCGATTAAGGGTGGCGTCATCGGCCTGCAATGGGCGCTGCGCATGCATGGCTTCGGCGGCCATGATGACAGCCCGGAGGAATGGGATCAGGGGAACGATCGTTCGTGACGATAGGTGCCCGCCCCCGCAGCCGGCCAGCGCCCATGGCCGAAGTTGTCTTGCCACATCGCACTCTTCTATCGGGAATCGTCGTCGATTCGACCAATATTCGCCATTCGCGCGAGCTCGTTAATCAGCAACGGCTTGACATCGGCAACATTTCTTGTCTGAACATGCCCCGCGTCAAGGGGACCATTCCGGAGGGTTTGACCGATCTCATGAAAGCCGACCCGTCACCTGAATTTGGCCGAGCCGTGCCTTTCTATGTTCCGCGTCCGGATCGATTCGACCGTCTCATGCTCCAGGAATCAGTTTATGCTTGAACCGACGAACGACAAGGCCGGCCATGTCGAAGAAATTCACTGGCCTTCGCTCGTCGCAGCCATAGCGTCCGTATCCGCCGTCGGCATTGCCATCGGCCTTGGCCTGCCGCTTCTGAGTATTATTCTTGAAAAACGCGGCGTTCCCTCAAGCCTGATCGGGCTCAATACTGCGATGATGGGCGTCGCTTCGATGCTGGCAGCGGTCGTCACGACCAAGCTCGCGCACCGCTTCGGTGTCGTGCAAACGATGATCTGGGCCGTCTTCCTGTCGGCACTGAGCTCGCTCGGCTTCTATTATGCGGAAAATCTGCTGCTGTGGTTTCCGCTGCGCATCGTCTTTCATGGGGCGACGACGACGCTGTTCATCCTGTCGGAATTCTGGATCAATGCTGCATCGCCGCCTTCGAAGCGCGGCTTTGTGCTCGGGCTTTACTCCACCGTGTTCTCGCTCGGTTTTGCGGCCGGCCCCCTGCTCTTTTCCGTTGTCGGCAGCGAAGGCTTGATGCCCTTTATCATCGGCGCCTGCATCATTCTGGCTGCTGCCATCCCGATCTTCATCGCCCGCAATGAGAGCCCGATCGTCGACGAGAAGCCGGAGCTGCACTTCGTCCGCTATATCTTCCTGGTGCCAACGGCGACAGCCGCAGTCTTCGTGTTCGGCGCGGTCACCGTCGGCGGCGGCTCGCTCTTCACCAGCTATGCGACACGTCTCGGCTTCAACGAATCACAGGCCGCACTGCTGCTGACCGTCATGGGCGTCGGCAATTTCGTCTTTCAGATTCCACTCGGCCTGCTTGCCGACCGCATGCGCGACAAGCGGCCGTTGCTGTCGATCATGGCCACGATCGGGCTTGTCGGAGCGCTTCTGCTGCCCTCCCTCGCATCGAACTGGATCATTCTCGCGATCATCCTGCTCTTCTGGGGAGGCTGCGTTTCCGGCATGTATACGGTCGGGCTCAGCCATCTGGGCACGCGGCTGACCGGCGTCGATCTGGTGGCGGCCAACGCGGCCTTCGTCTTCTGTTACGCCGTCGGCATGGTTCTGGGGCCGCCGACGATCGGTACCGCCATGGATCTCGCCAATCCGAGCGGCTTTGCCTGGGCTGTGGCCTTTTTCTTCGGCCTTTATGTCCTGCTTTCGGGGATACGCCTGCTTTTCATGGGCAACAGAGGTTGACTTTTCGGGCGCGATTTGTATTTTCGCGCCAGAATTCGCCGTGGACCTCCGCACTGGCCGTCCACGGCGTTCATTTTTATTAAAGGCAGGACGACCATGGCCAAGGCTACCACCATCAAGATCAAGCTGCTGTCGACGGCCGACACCGGTTTCTTCTACGTCACGACGAAGAACAGCCGTACGATGACGGACAAGATGACGAAGACGAAGTACGACCCGATTGCTAAGAAGCATGTCGAGTTCAAGGAAACGAAGATCAAGTAAGTTTCCTAAACTTTAGGTTACAAAAAGGTGCTAAACCCTCGGGTTAGCGCCTTTTTTGTTTTGGCGGCATCGTCTCGATCGTTGTCCGATTTTGCGACGTCAGTTAGAAAACTCCCGCGTGGAGCAATGGCCTGCCGTGTCGGCAGAAAAGAAAAACGCCGCCTTCGATGAACGAAGAGCGGCGTTTTAAAATTGGGGGCCGGCTAGCCTGCAAAACGGCACGAGGAACCGTTATCTTTCTGCCTGCCAGCCGACCGACCCCACGACCCAGGAGATGCGGCGGACCTGAGCATCATGGGGTATCTCGGAACCCTTGCGGGTTGTCCAGGTACGAGACTAAATTCGCGCGAAACCGAAAGAAAATCAACAAATTCTTAATGATAAAAAATGCCTGTCTGCTCGGATGGTTAAAATTCATGACTTTGGTGGAAAGGAATGTCCGATAGTCTTAGTGAAATTAACTCAAGAAACTATCAAGAATAAAGTGATAATGCCTCCTTTGTTAGAAAAGATCGAATACAGATATTCAAGAGCATTTGAATATACAAATTACATTCAGTTAATCGGTCAACTTTCAACGGACATCTCATCAACACTCCGCCAACAAAACAAAACTATATGCCGATAAGACAAGAATATTCCGAAAGTACCCGAAAAGTGAAGGTATCTGGCGAATTCAAAAGTATAAGTATGCAGCGTTTCTTCAAAACAGGGCTATGTGACGATGCCCGCAGGATAAAGGACAAAAAATTTTGAACTGTTGTTCAAAACCTGAAAAATACCCTCAATATTCATGGGCGGCCGTATTTCTCCGCCATTCATCCCTAGGCCGCTGAAGCTACAACCCTATTGCGTCCTGCTCTTTTGGCTTCGTAAAGCGCAAGGTCCGCCTGCTTCATCAACTGCTCCGGCGTCTCGATCGTCTCCAAACGGCACGAAATTCCGAAGGAAGCGGTGATGTTAAGCGCAACACCGTTTTCGCGTAATTTCACCGGCATATTTTCTACCGCAGCGCGTAGTCGTTCCGCGACCGCGGCGGCCGTATCGGCAGGCGTATCCGGCATAACCACAACGAACTCCTCGCCCCCATAACGGCATGCGAGATCTGCGCCGCGTACCGTGGAACGGATTCTTGCGGCGAATTCCTTGAGAACTTCATCGCCGGCATCGTGGCCATGGGTGTCGTTGACGGTCTTGAAGCGATCGATATCGGTAATCAATATCGAGAGCGGCCGGCCCCGCGCCAGGGAGCGGTCGAAAAGCACCTTGAGGTGATTGTCGAGATAGCGCCTGTTATGCAGGCCGGTGAGCGCATCGGTGACGGCAAGCTCGATCGTCTGCTGTACGCTGGCGCGCAGGCGATCATTATAGCGTTTGCGGCGTATCTGCGTGAGGCAGCGCGCGACGAGTTCGTTCGGATCGATCGGCCGGACGATATAGTCGTTGACGCCGAGATCCAGCGCGCGGACAATCATGTCGTCCGCGCCCTGCTCCGTCACCAGCAGCACGGGCAGAAAACGCGTGCGCTCCAGCGAACGAAGTTGCGAGCAGAGCCGCAACGGGTCGTAGTCGTCGAAATTCGAATTGACGATGACCAGTTCGAACGCCCGTTCAGCAGCCTCAAACAGAGCGGCCTGCGGATCGGACATTGCGACGACCTGGGCGATCGGCTTGAGCGTGCGGATGATACGCTCCTGCGAATTGGCGCGGCCATCGACCAGCAGTACCTGGCCAGCTTCCTCGGTGCGGCCGTCGCCAGCCCGCATCAGATCGTCAATACCGAAATTGCGCGCAGTCTCGTTGCGCATATGCAGCTCGTCGCTCAATGTCTTCAAGCGAAGCAGGCTCTTGACGCGCGAAATGAGCTGCAGGTCGTTGACGGGCTTGGTCAGGAAATCGTCGGCACCGGCCTTCAGGCCGCGCACACGGTCGGCAGGCTGATCGAGCGCCGTGACCATGACGACGGGTATATGGGCGGTGCGGGGATCGGATTTCAGGCGTTCGCACACCTCAAAACCATCCATGCCGGGCATCATAATATCGAGGAGGATGAGATCGACCTGCGTGCCCGCGCAAATGGCGAGCGCCTTCAAGCCGTCTTCGGCTGTCAGCACTTCGAAATATTCGGCAAGCAGCCGCGCTTCCAGAAGCTTCACATTGGCCGGAATATCGTCGACTACCAGGATGCGTGCGGTCATCAGCTCTTCCCCATCATCAGGCGTCGCCCAGATAGGTCTTTATGGTCTCAATGAATTTCGGCACCGAAATCGGCTTCGAGACATAGGCCTCGCAACCGCCCTGGCGAATGCGCTCCTCATCGCCCTTCATGGCGAAGGCCGTGACCGCGATCACAGGGATCACGTGAAGATCGTCGTCTTCCTTCAGCCATTTGGTGACCTCCAGACCGGAAACTTCCGGCAGCTGGATATCCATGAGGATCAGATCGGGACGGTGCTTGCGCGCGAGATCGAGCGCTTCCATGCCGTTGCGGGTCTGGATCGTCGTGTAGCCGGACGCTTCGATCAGATCGCGAAAGAGCTTCATATTCAGCTCATTGTCTTCTACAATCATTACCTGCTTAGGCATGGAAAGCTGTCCCTGCATCCGGTATTGCATCCATTCTCTCGAAATATAGGGTCGCGAGGAACCGATTCCAGAAATACTTGAATCGCAAACTACCGGCATTTGGTTGAAAAATAGGTAACTCACCCGTCAAAATGCAAAGTAACTTCAAGAACCCGAAGAAGAGCGCGGCCGACCCGCAAGAGACTGCCATTGCCGTACTCGGCTGGCTGGCCAATGAACCGGATATGTTCGGCCGCTTCTTGGCGCTGACCGGCATAGAGCCGGCACAGGTGCGCAACGCCATCAACGAGCCGGCCTTTCTTGCCGGTATGCTCGATTTCCTCATGAACCACGAACCGACATTGCTGGCCTTCTGCGAGGCCAGCGGCATTGCGCCGGAGGCCGTCGCCGCTGCATCGGCGCATTTTTCGCCGCCAGGCCTTGCCTCTGGAGAATACTGATCATGGATGCCCCGATCGAATTCGACGTATCGCATATCCGGCTGCAGGAGCGGCCGTTGATCGTTTGCGATGTCGACGACGTCGTCTTGCACTTCTTTGCGCCCTTCCTGACCTTCATCGAGGCAGAAGGCCATGAATTCCTGCCGCGTTCCTTCCGGCTGACGGGCAACATCGTCTCCAAGGCCAACGGCTCTGCGCTGGAAGAAAAGGATGTTCATCGGCTGATCGGAGCCTTCTTCGAGGCACAGGAAAAATGGCAGACACCACTCGATCGCGTGGTCGATACGCTCGGCGAATTCTCGAAAGACGCTGACATCGTTTTCCTCACCGCCATGCCGCCGCAGTTCTGGGAACAGAGGCGGCGACTGCTGGACAGACTCGAGCTTACCTATCCACTGCTCGCGTCGCTGCAGCCCAAGGGGCCGATCGTGCGCTCGCTGCATCGGCGGCGCGAGATGCCCCTCGCCTTCGTCGATGATATGGCCCACAATCTGCATTCGGTCAGCGAGCATGTTCCGGAGTGCCTCCTCATCAATCTGAAACCGGATTCCATCGTCCACCGCATGGCACCGGCAGCGGCCGCGGGTATTCCAGAAGCCAATGAATGGAGCCAGGCAGCGCCGCTGATCCAGGCCCATATCGCGCGCTGACGCCGCCCAAGCTGCCCTCAGAGCACGAGGCGCATCAGAGGCCTGCCATCCTTGCGCTTTGCAACTTCCAAAAATCCGGCGGCCTCGAAGATGCGCTGCGAACCGACATAGAGACCGACGGATTTCGACTGCTTGGTACGCTCGATCGGACAGCCTTCGAGCAACCGCGCGCCTGACGCACGGGCAAAATTCACGGCCTCCGACAACATGCGGTGGCTGTGTCCCTTGCCGCGATCCTTCGAATTCATGAAGAAGCAGCTCACCGCCCAGACGGAGCTGTCTTCCGCATCGGCGGGATCGAGCGGACGCGACACCGTTTTCGGCGAGTTCCATTGCGGCAGCTCTGCACGCGGGCCGACCTGCACCCAGGCGATGGGTTGTCCATCATTATAGCCTAGAAGGCCGGGCGGCGGCCCAGCCGAGATTCGCTCGCGGATCAACTGCTTCTTTGCTGCTGCATCCATCGTCTTGCGCTGCGATGTCGGGACGCGGAAATAGGTGCACCAACAGCCATAACAGGCGCCGCTTGGTCCAAATAACGTCTCGAAATCGTCCCATCGGTCCGGCGTCAACGGCTGCACGATTAAATTCTGCACTCCCACCTCCCCGGCAGTTTTCCAGCTTGAGACTCGCAAGCTTAGAACATAAAGTGGCGATGTTCAATTTTTGTTCTCGTTCCATGACCCATGCGCCCGACAAGATCTCCGGCTTCTGTCGCGATTGCTTGAGCGAGCAATCGGCCATGCGCACGCGCTGTCGGAGCTGCGGCAGCCCCCGCCTCGTTTACCACCGGGAGCTCTACGCACTGACGCTGGCGCATATCGATTGCGATGCCTTCTATGCCTCCATCGAAAAACGCGACAATCCGGAGCTCGCCGATAAGCCTGTCATCATCGGCGGCGGCAAGCGCGGCGTCGTCTCCACCGCCTGCTATATCGCCCGCATCCATGGGGTGCGCTCCGCCATGCCGATGTTCAAGGCGCTGGAAGCTTGCCCACAGGCTATCGTCATCCGTCCAAACATGGAGAAATACGTCCGCGTCGGCCGCGAGGTTCGAGGCATGATGCAGGACCTGACGCCGCTGGTTCAGCCGCTTTCGATCGACGAAGCGTTTCTTGAACTCGACGGCACGCAGCGGCTCCATCACGATCCGCCGGCTCGCATTCTCGCCAAGTTCGCCAAGCGGGTGGAGCAGGAAATCGGCATTACCATCTCCGTTGGGCTGTCGTACTGCAAGTTCCTCGCCAAGGTGGCCTCCGACCTGCAGAAGCCGCGAGGCTTCTCCGTCATCGGCAAGGAAGAGGCCCTCTCCTTTCTGGAGCCACGGCCAGTCACGACGATATGGGGTGTCGGCAAGGCCTTTGCCGCGACGCTCGAAAGCGATGGCATCCGCACGATCGGCCAATTGCAGGCCATGGAGGAAGGCGATCTCATGCGCCGTTACGGCGTTATCGGGCAGCGGCTTTTCCGTCTCTCACGAGGGATCGACGACCGAACCGTGCATCCCAACGAAGCGGCGAAAAGCGTGTCTTCCGAAACCACCTTCTTCGAAGATATCGGGCGCCATGAGGATCTCGTGCCGATCCTGCGCGATCTCTCCGAGAAGGTTTCACGGCGTCTGAAACGCAGCGGCATTGCCGGCCAGACCGTCGTGCTGAAGCTCAAAACCTCGGATTTCAAGATCCGCACGCGTAACCGCCGTCTGGAGGACCCGACCCAATTGGCGGACCGGATTTTTCGCACCGGCTTGCGGCTGCTCGAGCCCGAGACGGACGGCACGAAGTTTCGCCTCATCGGCATCGGCGTCACCGATCTTGGCGATGCCGGACGCGCAGATCCACCCGATCTTATCGACGTGCAGGCTGCGCGACGGGCTGCGGCGGAAGCAGCCATGGACAAGCTGCGAGAAAAATTCGGCAATAAGACAGTCGAAACCGGCTACACGTTTGGCGACAAAAACCACAAATAACAATTATTTAGCACAAGTCACCACATGGTGATTTTTGGCTGTGTCGCAAATAATCGCACCACGCGCGCGATTCTTTCGCGCGAAAAAGCTCGGATTCAAACTTTTTTGGTAAATTTCCATTAGGACTTGGATTCTGTAACTTTCCGGCGGCGTGAACTAGTCGCCGAGTGTGTTTTGCGTACGGGTTCCTATGCGTCTATCGGCTGTATCGACCATTTTTCTCGCCTGCCTGACGATTTCAGGCTGCGCCGCCCGAGGTGAGCGCGAAGCCGCGCAAGCCGCCCCGCCTTCGAAAGAAGTGACGAGTTCCATCGCGAAAACCAGCAGGCCGGTGCCATCCGTCGAAATCGGCGAAACCGTTTCGCGCGTCGAGCGGCAGCAGGCTCTCGCAGTTGCGATGCCGACGAACCTCCGTCCGGAGGGGATCATGCCTTCCGACCAGAGCGGCGACGGTGACGCGCCAGTCCCGCTGCAACGGCCGCTTGCCATGCTCTCGCCATCGAACCCGGTGCCCCGCGCCCTGAGGCAGCAGCCGATGCAGATCTACAGCCATCGCTTCCGCGATGCCAAGCCGATCAACTTCGGTACGTCTACCTCGCCCCGGAAGCTCGCCGTCCATGGCGTCGACGTCTCGCGCTGGCAGGGCGAGATCGACTGGGATACGCTGCGCACACAGGGTGCGAACTTCGTCTACATCAAGGCAACGGATGGCGGCGATCATCTCGATCCCATGTTCAAGAAGAACTGGCGTGCCGCCCAGCAGGCCGGCCTGAAGCACGGCGCCTATCACTTCTTCTATTGGTGCCGGACTGCGGGAGAGCAGGCCGACTGGTTCATCCGCAACGTGCCCAAGGAGGCCGGAGCGCTGCCGCCTGTCATCGACGTCGAATGGAATGGCGAGTCGAGCTGCAAGCGGCGTCCTTCGCGCGAGCAGGTTCTCGCCAAGATGCAGGTCTTCATGGACAAGCTGGAAAAGCATTACGGCCAGCGTCCGATCGTCTACACCGCTCCGGATTTCTATCGCGATAATCTGAGCGGCGAACTGCTCGACTATCCCTTCTGGCTGCGCGCCGTGGCTCAACATCCGTCCAAGGTCTATCCGGGCCGGAAATGGCTGTTCTGGCAATATTCCGGCTCCGGCGTATCCCACGGCGTCGAAGGCAGGATCGACCTCAACGCCTTCCACGGCAGCGAGCAGGACTGGCACAACTGGGTGGCCTCCAACGTCCACTGATCGCACATAAGCTCGAGATTTCAATCATCGCCGAAGCAGAGTTTGATCGCTCCGCTTCGGCGATGCCGTATTGGGGTGGCGTTCGGCGAACTCACGTTTTCATGGACGCGGAAAGGCATGAGTTTTCGGCAAGTCTTCCTTAAACTTCGAAGTCTAACCTTGGGCGCAACGAGTATTGCGTTCTGGTTGTGTCTATGAAGCCATTTTTGTTGCTTGGGCTGGCGCTTTTGTCGGCCACCACCCTTTCTCATCCCGTCTTTGCTGCGCCGGATGCCCGCACCCTGCAGATCGTGGTGTCGAAGGACAGGCAGTCGCTTGCGGTCTATGACGGCGACAAAGTGATCGCGACTTCGAAGGTTTCCACCGGCAAGCGCGGGCACACGACCCCGAGCGGCATCTTCTCCATTCTGGAAAAGAAGGTCTATCACGAATCCAATCTCTATTCGGCCTCGCCCATGCCTTTCATGCAAAGGCTGACCTGGTCAGGGATCGCGCTACACGAATCCAATTCCGTCCCGAATTATCCGGCATCCCATGGCTGCGTGCGCATGCCGAAGGCCTTTGCCAAGATGCTTTATCAGATGACCGAGCGCGGCGTGCATGTCGTCATCGCCGATCAGCCGCTGGTGCCGCAGCTCTTCGAAAATTCGATGCTGTTCAAGCCGCTGCCGGCTCCGCCGCCGGCACTGTTTTCGGGCATCGAACTCCGTCCGATGACCGCAAGCTTCCTGCCGCAGGCACAATCGCTGCAGGTCGCGACGAATGACGTGAGCTCGATCAAGATACCGAAGACGCAGGAGACTCTAGCGCCATCGGCCGATCCAGCGCCGCTCAGCATCCTCATCACCCGGCGCGGGCTGCGCGAAAACGTGCGCGACCTACAGGGCATCCTGAACGGAATGGGCTTTATCACCGGAACACCCGACGGGATGCTCGGGCCGGCGACGGTACAGGCGATCGAAGACTTCAAGAAGGCACATGATATCAAGACGACGGGCGGCCTTGTCAGTCCCGCGCTGATGAAGGCAGTCTATGCCGCCGCCGGCAAGGGCGAACCGCCGAACGGTGCGATCATGGTCCGCCAGAACTTCAAGCCGCTCTTCGAAGGCCCCGCAATTATCGCCGAGCCGCAAGAAGCGCTCGGCGTGCATTTCTTCACCGCCAACGCGATCGACCGGATCAGCGGAAAGGCCGACTGGTTCGGCATGACGCTCGAAGAAGATTTGAGCAAGCAGACGAAGAAGCGCTACGGCATCACCAGCGAGGAGCAATCGCAATCGTTCGACGCGGCCGGACAGGCGCTCAATCGCATCACCATTCCCGACGATATCCGTCACCGCATCGAGGATTTGCTGACAGCCGGATCGTCATTGACGATTTCCGATACCGGTGTCGGACCGGAAACCGGCAACGAGACCGATTTCATCACCATTACCAACAATGGCGCGCTGGGTAAGAAGGGCTAGAGCCATTTTGTTTTTACGCAATTCCGGACGGAAAACCGCTATCCACTTTTCCTGGAATTGCTTCAGACCAGCTCCACGTCGATCACGCCGGGTGCCGTGCGCAAGGCAGCAGCGATTTCGGGCGTGATGCGATATTTCTCCGGCAGTGCCACCTCGACCTCGCGCATTCCTTCCTCCTTGATGACGATGAAGGAAACCAGGCCATCGCCCTTGGCGTTCAGATGCGCGGCGACGGCTTTCAGCGGGCCGGAATCGCGGACATAGACGCGCAGTGCCTTCTGCATCTGCAACGACTTCTCCTCCAGCGACTGCGCCGTCTGCAGGCGCAGGCTGATGCCTTCCGGGCGCTCATCTGCCTGGGCGGTAATGACGAAGGATTTGCCGACTTCGAGAACGTCGCGATATTGGTTGAGCGTTTCCGAGAAAAGCACGGCTTCGAACTGGCCCGAGGCATCAGAGAAGACGAAGATGCCCATCTTGTTGCCGGTGCGCGTCTTGCGCTCCTGCTTGGAGATCACCGTGCCGGCGAGACGGCCGTTGCTGGCGCCCTGCTTTACGGCGGCGGAGAACTCGGCAAACGGCTGCACCCGCATCTTGTCGAGCACGCTCTTATAAGTATCGAGCGGATGTGCCGTCAGATAGAAGCCGAGCACCTGGAATTCGCGCAGCAAACGCTCCGAGGCGAGCCATGGCGTATAGGGGGGAAACACAATCTTTTCCGGACCGGAGGCTGCACTTCCGAACATGTCGTGCTGGCCGCTGCGCTTGTTTTCTTGCGCCACCTGGGCATAGCCCATGATGCGGTCGAGGCCGGCGATCAGCTGGGCGCGATCGATTTCGAAGCAATCGAAAGCGCCGGCGCAGATCAGGCTTTCCAGAACGCGGCGGTTGATCTGCTTGGGATCGATGCGCAGGCAGAAATCTTCGATGCCGGCAAAGGGTTTGTCACCGCGCACCTCGACGATATGGTCGACGGCGGATTCACCGACGCCCTTGATGGCCGCCAGAGCATAGTAGATGCGGTTATCACCCGTCTCGAAATGGCGGAACGAGGTCTGCACGGAAGGTGCGATGACCTCGATGCCAAGCCGCTTGGCATCCTGACGGAAGTCGTTGACCTTTTCGGTGTTGGACATATCAAGCGTCATCGACGCTGCCAGGAACTCTACCGGATAGTGCGCCTTCATATAGGCGGTCTGGTAGGAGACGATGGCGTAGGCAGCGGCATGCGACTTGTTGAAGCCGTAATTGGCGAATTTCGCGAGCAGATCGAAGATGACGTCGGCCTGGCCCTTCGAAACGCCGTTCTTGATGGCTCCGTCGACGAAGCGCTCGCGCTGCTGGTCCATCTCCGCCTTGATCTTCTTACCCATGGCGCGGCGCAGAAGATCCGCTTCGCCGAGCGAATAGCCGGAAAGCACCTGGGCGACCTGCATCACCTGTTCCTGGTAGACGATAACGCCCTGGGTTTCCTTAAGAAGATAGTCGATCTTCGGATGGATCGATTCGATCTCTTCCTCGCCATGCTTGCGGGCATTATAGACCGGGATGTTCTCCATCGGGCCGGGACGATAGAGCGCTACGAGCGCGATGATATCCTCGATGCAGTCGGGACGCATGCCGATCAGGGCCTTGCGCATGCCCGCACTTTCCACCTGGAACACGCCGACCGTCTCGCCGCGCGAGAGCATCTCATAGCTCGGTTTGTCGTCGAGCGGTATGCTGGCAAGATCGATCGAGATGCCGCGCTTGGCAACGAAATCGACGGCCGTCTTGAGGACAGTCAGCGTCTTCAAGCCGAGGAAGTCGAACTTCACCAGACCGGCCTGCTCCACCCATTTCATGTTGAACTGGGTGACCGGCATGTCGGAGCGCGGATCGCGATACATCGGCACGAGCTTCGACAGCGGACGATCGCCGATCACGATACCGGCGGCGTGCGTCGAGGCGTGGCGATAGAGGCCTTCGATCTTCTGGGCGATGTCGAGAAGTCGGGCGACGACCGGCTCCTTGTCCGCCTCTTCCTGCAGACGCGGCTCCTCCTCGATCGCCTTGCTCAGCGGCGTCGGATTGGCGGGATTGTTCGGCACCAGCTTGCAGATCTTGTCGACCTGGCCATAGGGCATTTCGAGCACGCGACCGACGTCGCGCAAGGCTGCGCGCGCCTGCAGCGAACCGAAGGTGATGATCTGCGCCACCTGCTCGCGGCCGTATTTGGCCTGCACGTAACGGATCACCTCTTCGCGCCGGTCCTGGCAGAAGTCGATATCGAAGTCCGGCATGGAGACGCGTTCCGGATTGAGAAAGCGCTCGAACAGCAGCGAGAAGCGCAGCGGATCGACGTCGGTGATGGTCAGAGCGTAGGCGACCAGCGAGCCCGCACCGGAACCGCGGCCCGGGCCGACGGGGATATCGTGGCGCTTGGCCCACTTGATGAAGTCCGCGACGATCAGGAAGTAGCCGGGAAACTTCATGCGCTCGATAACGCTGAGTTCGAATTCCAGCCGCTCGCGATAATCCTTTTCCGCATAGCCGGGTGCCATGCCGAGCGAGGCGAGACGCTGGTCGAGACCCTCAATCGCCTGAGCGCGCAGCTCGGCGGCCTCGGCGCGTTCCGCCTCCTCCGCATCATCCGTGGCGCCGGTGAAGCGCGGCAGGATCGGCTTGCGGGTCTTCAGGATGAAGGAGCAGCGGCGAGCGATCTCGACCGTGTTCTCCAGCGCTTCGGGCAGATTGGCGAAGAGTTTCGCCATGTCGGCACGGCTCTTGAGATAATGATCCGGCGTCAGGCGGAACCGCGTATCGTCCGAGACAATGGCATTGTGGGCCACCGCCATCAAAGCGTCATGCGCATCATAATCATCCCGCGTCGGGAAAAATGCTTCGTTGGTGGCAACGAGCGGGATGTCATGCTCATAAGCAAGCTTGATCATCTTCTGCTCGTGACGACGATCATAGGTGCCATGGCGCTGCAATTCGACATAAAGCCTGTCGCCGAACAGCTGCTTCAGCCTCAACAACCGAGAGAGCGCCTGGGCGGCGTGCCCTTCTTTCAACGCCATATCGACGGGACCGGTGAGCGAACCGGTGAGTGCAATCATTCCTTCCGTGCCGATTTCATCCAGCCATGATGCTGCAATGTGAACGGCGCTGTTGCCCTCGCCGCCGAGATAAGCGCGGCTGACGAGATCAACGAGGCGCTCATATCCCCGCTCGGTTGCGGCAAGCAGAACGATGGATGGCAGCTTCGCCAGAGCCTGCTGCGGCCCGCGCTTCTCGCCCTCGCCGCCATCCTCCATATCGATCGACAGCTGACAGCCGATGATCGGCTGCAGCCCCTCATCCATCGCCTTTTGCGAGAATTCCAGGGCAACGAACAGATTGTTGGTATCGGTGATGGCAATAGCCGGCTGACTGTCCCCGGCAGCCTTGGCCAATATCTTCTTGAGCGGCAATGCGCCCTCTAGCAGAGAATAGGCGGAATGAACCCTGAGGTGCACGAATTCCGGCATTTCGCCGACCGGCGCTGCCGCGCCGTTGCCACCTGCATCCGCCATTTCATACCCTTCCGCACACCTGAATGAATCAGCGGCATTTTCGGCATTGCGGACCGTAAAGTCCAGAAGTTGCTCCCATCAAATATGGGAACAGCATGTGCAAATGGGGGACAAAACTTACATCGCCATCATGATGAGGGAAAAGCTGGCAACGAACATGACGATGGAAGTGAATGCTGCAACGTCTCGAATAATGTCGGTCATTTAGGCGCTCCTTACTCGTTATGTTTCTTTTTTGTTCCATTTTTGTTCGAGAGTCAATAGACGCATCAGGAAATTTCATTGGACGGTTTTCTGCCCTCAGATGGACGCCGGCACAACCGAGCGTTATGCAAGGGCAAACATGGAGATCACGATGAAATCACTTGCCTGCGCTCTCGCCATTCTTTTGACCGCAACTGCGGCTCAAGCAGAAAATACATCTGCACCCGAGCGCATCGTCGACGCCGCGATCGGCGACTGGAACAAGGACGGGAAACCGGACCTTGCCATTCTGGTAGCTCCCCCGGCGGACAAGCAGGCCGAAACCTCCATCGGCATCTACATCTATCTGCGTGACAACGAGCATTCCCTATTGCAATTGGCAGCAAGCGCTCCTGACAAGATCTGGGGTAGAGCCAGCGGTGTTTACGGCCAGGAACCTTCGATCGCCGCGCTGCCGAACGGTTCGATCGCAATCACCTCGCAGAACGATGCAATCGGCCGCGATCGTTGGCATCAAACGCTAACACTTGCCTATCGCAACAACGGTTTCGTGGTGGCCGGCTACACTTACGATGCCCGCGATACGCTCGAACCGGATAATAGCCAGACCTGCGACTACAATGTATTGACCGGTAAGGTGACGAAAGACAGCAAGACGCTGAAGACCGATGCCAAGACCATCAACATTCAGGATTGGCAGGATGAGATCGGGGAGAAGGCCTGCGGGCTCGGCCATTAACAACGCATGTTCACTTTTTGTTCTTTACACTTCTTCGGATCCATGGCATTGTGCCTGCTCACCAAAATTGGAGAGGGTCATGCCGGATCTTGCCGAGCTGAACGATTTTATTGTCGCCGCCAAAGCCGAGACCTATGTTGGTGACGGCGAGCGGCTGCCGTCCTGCCGAAGCGGCTCGCATGACATCGGTTATGCGAGCGGCCGCTGGCGCTATCTCGACAGCTATTTCGGCGGCACGGATTTCGCGGGGCAGGAACTCGTCTGGCACGACGACAAGCCGGTCTGGGCCATGAACTATTTCGGCCATATCGTCGAGCCCGATCTGATCGACGGAACGCGAGCCGGCATGGTTATCAAGGCTGCACTCCTGCGCCTCTATCAGGATGAAAAACGTTTTCTAGGCGGCTTCGAATTCGAACATGTCTATGGCCGCTATATCGACCGCAGCACCGGATCGTGCGACCACTTTATCGGGCACGAAGCCATTATGGTGAATGAGCACAAGGCCTATGAGCTGGATTATCGCGGTGGCCTGATCGTTCCGTGACGGGAGCGATCAAACCTCGACCACCTTGCCTTCACTCAGCGTGACACGGCGATCCATGCGGGCTGCGAGCTCGTGATTGTGGGTGGCAATCAACGCCGCGAGACCCGACTGACGCACCAGTGCTTCCAGCGCATCGAAGACATAATGCGCCGTTGCCGGGTCGAGGTTGCCGGTGGGCTCATCCGCCAGCAGCACCAGCGGCGCATTGGCGACAGCACGGGCGATCGCGACGCGCTGCTGCTCGCCGCCGGAGAGCTCGGCGGGGCGGTGATCGCCACGATGGCCAATGCGCATGTAATCGAGAAGCTGAGAAGCGCGCTCGCTCGCATCTTTACGCGAAAGCCCGGAAATAAGCTGCGGCATCATGATATTCTCAAGAGCCGAGAACTCGGGCAGCAGGTGATGGAACTGATAGACGAAGCCGATTTCGCTGCGACGCACGGCTGTACGCCTATCGTCAGACAAGCCTTCGCAGGCCTGACCATTGACGAGCACTTCGCCGCCATCCGGATGCTCAAGCAGCCCGGCCACATGCAGAAGCGTCGATTTACCCGTGCCTGACGGCGCAACAAGCGCGACGATCTCGCCGCTGCGCAAAGTGAAATCGGCGCCTTTCAGGATCGACAGCCGCGTCTCGCCCTGCCCGTAGTGACGCTCCACGCCAGAGAGCTGGAGAACGACGTTGCGTTTCATCAAATGGAATATCCTTATTCGTAGCGTAGCGCTTGCACCGGATCGAGCCGCGATGCGCGCCAAGCCGGAAAGATGGTGGCAAGGAAGGACAGAGTGAGCGCCATCACGATGACGGAGATGGTCTCGCCGAGGTTCATCTCGGCCGGCAATTTGCTGAGGAAATAGACCTCCGGGTTGAAGATCACCGTGCCGGAAATCCAGGAGAAGAACTGGCGGATGGATTCGATATTGAGGCAGACCAGGACCCCGAGTATGACGCCGGCGAACGTTCCGACGACGCCGATCGCCGCACCCGTCATGAAGAAGATGCGCATGATCGCGCCCGATGTCGCCCCCATGGTGCGCAGGATGGCGATGTCGCTGCCCTTGTCCTTCACCAGCATGATCAAGCCGGAGATGATATTCAGCGCGGCGACCAGAACGATCAGCGTCAGGATCATGAACATCGTGTTGCGCTCGACCTGCAGGGCCGAGAAGAAGGTAGCGTTGACCTGCCGCCAGTCCGTCAGGAAGATCTGCCGCCCGGCCGCCTCTTCGATTTTCGGCCGCAGCTGATCGACGTCATCGGGATTGGTGATGAAGAGCTCTATCTTCTCGACAATGCCCTCGGCATTGAAGAAGACCTGCGCTTCTTCGAGCGGCATGAAGACGACGGAGGAGTCATACTCCGACATGCCGACCTCGAAGATGCCGGAGATCGTATAGGCTTTGACGCGCGGGTTAACACCAAAAGGCGTCACATCGCCATCCGGTGCCGTAAGGGTGATCTGATCGCCGACCGTCAGGCCCAATTGCCGGGCCAATCGGCTGCCGACCAGAACGCCCTGTCCGGAGGCGAAACCAACCATGTCGCCGGACACGATGTGATCGGAGACTGATTTGAGCTTGGTCAGATCTTCCGGGCGGATGCCGCGCACCAGCGCGCCAGTGCCGGAGCCGCCGCGGCCGGAGGCGAGCGTTTCGCCCTCGACCAGCGGCAGCGCCATGGTGACGCCCGGAACGGCAGAAAGCTTCTTCGCCAGATCGGCATAGTCGTTTAGCGGCGAATCAATCGGCTGAACGACGACATGACCGTTGAAGCCAAGAATCTGTTTGAATAGCTCGGCACGGAAACCGTTCATTACGGCCATGACGATGATCAGCGCCGCGACGCCGAGCATGATGCCGACCAAAGAGAAGCCGGCGATGACCGAAATCGAGGCTTCCTTGCGCCGGGAGCGCAGATAGCGCCAGGCCACAAGCCGTTCGAAACCGGAAAACGGGCGAGACGATGGGCCGGCCTTGAACGAATTTTCCTGCTGTTCCACTGCCGCGCTCACCGCCATTCGCCTTTCATCCCTTGTATCGTCAATCAGCCTGCCAGCCGATTGATCGCTGCCTCGACCGTCATCGTTTCGCGAGCGCCGGTCTTGCGGTCCTTCACTTCCACTTCGCCGTTCGCAATCGAACGCGGTCCGACGATGATCTGCACGGGTACGCCGATCAGATCGGCCGTTGCGAACTTCGTTCCGGCGCGATCGTCGCGATCGTCGTACAGCACGTCCTTGCCGGCCTTCGACAGCGCGGCATAGACAGTTTCGCAAGCTTCGTCGCACGCCTGATCGCCGGCCTTCATGTTGATCACTACGACGTCAAAAGGCGCGACCGAAGCCGGCCAGATGATTCCGTTCTCGTCATGCGATGCTTCGATGATGGCGGGAACAAGGCGTGTCGGGCCGATACCGTAAGATCCCATGTGGACAGCATGTTCCTTGCCGTCAGGACCCTGCACCTTCGCGCCCATCGGCTCGGAATATTTCGTGCCGAAATAGAAGATGTGGCCGACCTCGATGCCGCGCGCCGACAGGCGATCGCCTTCGGGAATGGCATTGAAGGCGGCTTCGTCATGCATTTCCGAGGTGGCGGCATAGACCGAAGTCCACTTGTCGAAAATCCCCTTCAGGCCAGCAACATCATCAAAATTGGTGTCTTCGCCGGGAATGTCGAAATTGACGAAATCCTTGTGGCAGAAAACTTCCGACTCGCCGGTGTCGGCGAGAATGATGAATTCGTGGCTGAGATTGCCGCCGATCGGGCCGGTATCTGCCCGCATCGGGATGGCTCTCAGGCCGAGACGATTGAAGGTGCGCAGATAGGCGGCGAACATCTTGTTATAAGAATGCACTGCTCCTTCCTGCGTCAGATCGAAGGAATAGGCATCCTTCATCATGAATTCGCGCGAGCGCATCGTGCCGAAACGCGGACGGATTTCGTCACGGAATTTCAGCTGGATATGATAGAGGTTCAGCGGCAAGTCCTTGTAAGACTTGATGTAGGACCGGAAGATATCGGTGACCATTTCCTCATTGGTCGGGCCATAGAGCATAGGCCGATCCTGCCGGTCCTTGATGCGCAACATCTCCTTGCCGTAGGCGTCATAACGGCCGCTTTCCTGCCAGAGCTCAGCCGACTGCAGCGTCGGCATCGACAGCTCGATGGCGCCGGAGCGGTTCTGCTCCTCGCGGATGATCTTGTTGACCTTGTCCAGCACGCGTTTGCCCAATGGCAGCCACGAATAGATACCCTGCGACTGCTGCCGGATCATGCCGGTGCGCAGCATGAGCCGATGGGAAACGATTTCAGCCTCCTTGGGATTTTCCTTCAGGATGGGCATGAAGTAACGAGACAGACGCATGACGCTTGTTCCAGATGGTTTGACGTTCCGCTGGCGGCGGAATCGTTAGCAAATTATGTACTGGAGGCAGTTCATAACTGCTTCGGCGCAGGAAGGAAACCCGCATTCTTCAATAGAAGAATTTGACAAAAGCCTGAGAATACAGGGGATAGAGCCCATTTTCGATGTTTCGAAAAAGCGCACGTTTATAAGGATTTACGACGGAAATTCGTCAACAGAAAAATTCTGCGCGGCTGCAGCAAAAAAGCAAAAAAAAGGATGACAAAGCTCAATGTTTGAGCTAATTTTAGCTCACAAAAGAGGCAGGAAGGCTAAATTCTTGCCGTTTCGCGGTCAAGTCTTGGGAGGATCAGATCTTAGGCGCGCTCGTTCGCTGCCCCGGTAACGGATAAGGATCACGCGATACTTTAAAACAAGGCTTTTAGCCTTGTTTTTTTTTGCTTTCTCAGCTCAGCCTCGACGGACCACGGATTTGCCCGAAACACTCGGCTCGTGCTTCTGCTGAAATAATATACACAGATTGTAAATTCTTTGCTCCACGCTCATGACAAGCGTGTGACGAATTGATGGCGATCGCAAGGCACCCGCATTCCGGGCACCTTTAATTTACAGCTGCCACAGATCACTTGTAGCTTGGAACGACCTGCGGAATGGAATCTATACTCAGCCCGAAATAACGCGAGGCGATATACCACGCGCCATAAATAAGGGCCGATACCAGCGTTGTAGCAAGCACGACCCGCCAAGCACGAAATTTCGTCGGCGCACTTTCGACCGTACCCAGAATGACATGCTCATCCTCGGCCTGAGTACGCAAGCCAAAGGGCAGGACGGCGAAAAGCGTAATCCACCAGATGACGAAATAGACGGCGAAACCGGCGGCAATCTGCTGTGCCATTGTGCTCCCTTCGAGACGAGCCTGCTCGCCTCCTCCTCTTCCAAACTGCTTATAGGGGCAAAGCAGTTGTCTTTCAAAGCGCCGATCAGCGCACTTAAAGCAGATTCAGATTTTAGGCCAGTTCCGCCAAAAATCATCCGGCTCTGATGTCACACCTGCTCAAGCTCGATGAGCGTGCCGAAGAAATCCTTCGGATGCAGGAAGAGTACAGGCTTGCCATGCGCACCGATCTTCGGCTCGCCATTACCAAGCACGCGTGCACCGCTGGAAACCAGCTGATCGCGTGCCGCCAGGATATCCGCAACTTCGTAACAGATATGGTGCATGCCGCCATCCGGGTTCTTGGCGAGGAAGGAGGCGATGGGCGAAGCCTCGCCCAGGGGCTCGAGCAGCTCCACCTTGCTGTTCGGCAGCTCGACGAAAACGACGGTTACGCCATGCTCCGGCAAGGATTGTGGCGCGGATACAGTGGCGCCGAGCGTCTCGCGATAGGCTCGGGAAGCCATGGCGATATCGGGAACGGCGATCGCAATGTGATTGATGCGTCCCAACATGACCCTCTCCTCCCCGCTCAGACCTCAGCCGCCAGTGCGCGTGACGAATACGGTCACGACCGGCTTCTTGCCCCAGCCCTGATTGGCGGCGGCACGCACCGCGCGGCGTACAGCCTCCTGCAGCATGTCCAGATCCTTGCGGCGCGCGCGCGGAATGCTCTCGATGGCACTGACAATGGCGTCGAAGAGCGTATCCTCCATCTCCTCGCCCTCGTCGTCATAGGCCGGCAGGCCGATCGGTACGAGGTCGGGATCACCGACGATGTCATAACGAGCATCGAGCACGACATTGACGGCGACGTGGCCGACATAGGAGAGCTTCTTGCGCTCGCCGATGCCCATCTCGTCAAAATCGCCGATCAGAATACCATCCTTGAAGATGCGTCCATGCGGCGCCTCGCCGATGACCTCGACGGGACCGGGCGCAAGGCGCACGACATCGCCGTTGCGCACCCGCGGCACGGTGGCAATGCCGCTCTGTTCGGCCAGCTCCTTATGGGCGGTCAAATGCGTCGCCTCGCCATGCACGGGGATAACGACCTTCGGGCGCGTCCACTCGTACATCTTCTGCAGTTCGTTGCGGCGAGGATGGCCGGAGACGTGCACAAGCGCTTCGGCATCCGTGACCACATGCACCCCCTGCTCGATCAGGCCGTTCTTGATGTCCTGAATCGCCTTTTCATTGCCCGGAATGGCGCGCGAAGAAAAGACGACGATATCGCCAGCGGCCAGTGCGACATTGCGCATCTCGTCCCGGGAGAGCTTGGCAAGGGCTGCGCGCGGCTCGCCCTGGCTGCCGGTCAGGATGACCACAACCTTGTCGCGCGGGATATAGCCATATTCGTCTTCAGCGATGAAGGGCTTGATACCTTCCATGAGGCCGATATCGCGGGCAACATCGACGACGCGCTTCAGCGAGCTGCCGAGCAGCAGCACTTCGCGGCCGGCGGCTTCGGCGGCCTCGGCGATGGTGCGGATACGGCCGACATTCGAGGAGAAAGTGGTGATCGCTACCCTACCCTCGGCATCCTCGATAATCTTGCGCAGGCTTTCCGAAACGTCCTTTTCCGAAGGCGAAACGCCATCGCGCAAGGCGTTGGTGGAATCGCACATCAATGCCAGCACGCCTTCGTCCCCGAGCTGCCGGAAGCGGGTCTCATCGGTCAGCGGCCCAAGCGAGGGTTCGTGATCGATCTTCCAGTCGCCCGTATGGACGACATTGCCGAGCGGCGTGCGGATCATCAGCGACATCGGCTCGGGGATCGAGTGATTGACGGCCACGCCCTCGATCTCGAAAGGGCCGACATTGATGCGATCACCAGCCTTGAAAAGCGTCACCGGGATTTCGCCCATCGACTTCTCGTAATCGCGCTTTGCTTCAAGAAGGCCAGCGGTGAAGGCAGAGGCATAGATCGGAACATTCAGGCCCGGCCAAAGATCGTTCAATGCGCCATAGTGATCCTCATGGGCATGGGTGATGATGATACCCTTGAGGTTCTTGCGCTCCTTGGCGAGGAAACGGATATCCGGCAAGACGAGATCGACGCCAGGCAGATCCGGCCCCGGGAAGGTGACGCCGCAATCGACCATGATCCATTGGCGCTGTTCCGCCGGGCCGTAGCCGTAGAGCGCGAGATTCATGCCGATTTCGCCGACGCCGCCGAGAGGCAGAAACACCAGTTCGTCTTGCTTCGCCATGTGATCCCCAACCATTATCTAAAGAAAACGTCGCCCGCCGCGATCGGCATGATCCTGCCGTCCTCGGTTTCGAGCATCAACAAGCCATTATCATCGATTCCCGAGAAATGGCCCGAAATCGAGCGATCCGGCAAATTTACCGTGATCTTTTCCCCGATGCCGCACGCAAATTCGCGCCAACGCGCGGTGATCTCGCGAACACCCTTGCCGCGGTTCCAGACACCGAGCGCCTCGGCCATATCGGCGTAAAGATGGGCAAACAGCTCGTCCGGCGACACCATCGAGCCCTGCTGCCTGAGGCAGGTGACGGGATACATCGGATTGTCAGGCATGACGGCAATGTTGATGCCGATGCCGATGACCAGCGCATAACGCCCATCCGGCAATGCCTCGCCTTCGATCAGAATGCCGCAGGTCTTCTTGCGACCGATCAGGATATCGTTCGGCCACTTGATCTCGGCGGCTTCTGCTGCCAGCGGCAGCACGCTGCGCACCGCCTGATGCACCGCGACCGCGACCGCAAGCGGCAGCGAGCCGAGGCGGTCCATCGGAGCGGGATCGATCAGAAGGAGAGATGCATAGAGATTGCCGGCTTCCGAAACCCAAGGGCGACCGCGGCGGCCGCGTCCACCCGTCTGACGCTCGGCGGTCACCCAAAGGTTCCCGGGATCGCCGGCACGTGCACGCTCGAGGCACACGCTATTCGTAGAGGACGTCTCTTGAAGGGCATCGTGCCGGAAGTCGGCGAGCGACTTCCGGCTGTTCATGTCAGACGCCATCAAAACAGTGTCGCAGCAGCGAGATCGGCCGCTCCGCCGATTGCACCGCCGAAGAAGACATAGGTGATGACGAACAGGCCGGAGAGACCGAAGACGAGGCGCAGCGAACCGGCCGTGCGCGTGAATTCGTCCTTGGCTTCATCGAACCACATTACCTTGATGACGCGCAGATAGTAGTAAGCGCCGACGACCGAGGCCAGAACGCCGATGATGGCGAGCGCATAGAGATGCGCCTGGATGGCGGCGACGAAGACGAAATACTTTCCGAAGAAGCCTGCGAGCGGCGGAATACCAGCCAGCGAGAACATCAGCGCCGTCAGAACGACCGCCATGAACGGATTCGTCGTGGAGAGGCCGGCGAGATCGTCGATGCTTTCGACCTGACGGCCATCCTTGCGACGCATCGCCATGATGATGGCGAAGGAGCCGAGCGTCATGACCATATAGATGACCATATAGAGCATGACGCCGGATACGCCGGTCTTGGTGCCGGCGGCGAGGCCGACGAGTGCATAGCCCATGTGACCGATCGACGAATAGGCCATCAGTCGCTTGAAATTGCGCTGACCGATCGCAGCGAAGGAGCCGAGCAGCATCGAGGCGATCGAGATGAACACGATAATCTGCTGCCAGTCGGCGAGCACCGGATGGAAGGCGGTGACGACGATGCGGGTCAGGATCGCCATGGCGGCAACCTTCGGGGCAGCCGCAAAGAAAGCGGTAACCGGCGTCGGCGCACCTTCATAAACGTCCGGCGTCCACATGTGGAACGGCACGGCGGAGATCTTGAAGGCGAGGCCCGCAAGCACGAAGACCAGACCGAAGACGAGGCCCAGCGAACGGGTCTCGGCGCTGAGTGCTGTCGCGATCGCATCGAAGGTCGTATGGCCGGTGAAGCCGTAAACCAGCGACATGCCATAGAGCAGCATACCGGAGGATAGCGCACCGAGCACGAAGTATTTCAGGCCGGCTTCGGTCGACTTGATGCTGTCGCGGTTGATAGCGGCCACGACGTAAAGGGCCAGCGACTGCAGTTCCAGCGACAGGTAGAGCGAGATCAGATCGTGTGCGGAGATCATCAGCAGAATGCCGAGGGTCGCGAGCACGAGCAGGACCGGGAACTCGAAGCGATCGAGCTGCTGCTCGCGCGCCTGGCCCATGCTGAGGAACATGGCGACGATCGAGCCGACCAGCGCGACGATCTTCATGAAGCGGGAGAAGCCATCGGCGAGATAGGCACCGCCATAGGCAAGCCCCTCGCCCGGCACGAAGATGATCCAGAGACCTGCCACCGCGAGGACCGCGATGGCAAGACCGGTGACCGTGGGTCCCGACCGCTCGCCCGAGAAGACGCCGATCATGAGCAACGCAAGCGCACCGACCGCGAGGATGAGCTCCGGAATGGAAAGATGCAGGCTTGCAAGAATTGTGTCAGCAGTCATGTCGAATAGGTCCCGTCATCAATTCATCGACAGCGCAACATTCTGCGCAGCGTGCAGGGCAGCGGTATAATTGTTCACCAGCAGATCCACCGATGCCGCCGTGGCATCGAAGATCGGAGCCGGATAAACGCCGAAGAGGATCGTCAAAGCGATCAGCGGATAGAGGATCAGCTGTTCACGCGGCGACAGATCCAGAAGCTTCTTCAGGTTTTCCTTCTCCAGCGCGCCGAATATGACGCGGCGGTAGAGCCAGAGCGCGTAAGCCGCCGACAGGATCACGCCGGTCGCGGCAAAGAGCGCAACCCAGGTGTTGGCGCGGAAGACGCCGATCAGGGTCAGGAATTCGCCAATGAAGCCGGAGGTACCGGGCAGACCGACATTGGCCATGGTGAAGACCATCATGGCGACGGCATATTTCGGCATGTTGTTGACCAAGCCGCCGTAAGCCGCGATCTCGCGGGTGTGGGTGCGGTCATAGATCACGCCGACGCAGAGGAAGAGCGCCCCCGAGACGATGCCGTGCGACAGCATCTGGAAGATCGCACCCTGGACGCCCTGCTGGTTGGCCGCGAAGATACCCATCGTCACGTAGCCCATGTGGGCGACCGACGAATAGGCGATCAGTTTCTTGATGTCGTCCTGCATCATCGCCACGAGCGAGGTGTAGATGATGGCGATGACCGAGAGTGCGAAGACGAGCGGAGCGAAATATTCCGAGGCGTTCGGGAACATGCCGAGCGAGAAGCGGATGAGGCCGTAGCCGCCGAGCTTCAGGAGAACGCCTGCCAGGATGACCGAGCCTGCCGTCGGCGCCTGAACGTGTGCATCCGGAAGCCAGGTGTGAACCGGCCACATCGGCATCTTCACGGCGAAGGAGGCGAAGAAGGCGAGCCACAGCCAGGTCTGCAGCTGCGGCGGGAACTTGTAAGCGAGCAGCGTCGGGATGTCGGTCGTACCAGCCTGCCAGTACATCGCCATGATGGCGAGCAGCATCAGCACGGAGCCGAGCAGCGTGTAGAGGAAGAACTTGTAGCTGGCGTAGACGCGGTCCTTGCCGCCCCAGACGCCGATGATCAGGAACATCGGGATGAGGCCGGCTTCGAAGAAGACGTAGAACAGCACGATGTCAAGCGACACGAACACGCCGATCATCATCGTCTCGAGGACGAGGAAGGCGATCATGTAGTCCTTCAGGCGCTTTTCGACCGAGAGCCAGCTCGCGAGCACGCAGAAGGGCATCAGGAAGGTCGACAGAATGACGAACAGCATAGAGATGCCGTCGACGCCCATGTGATAGCTGATGCCACTCGTCAGCCATTCATGCTTTTCGACGAGCTGGAAGCCAGGATTGGCGTTGTCGAACCAAATCCAGACGAAGAGCGACACGATGAAAGTGACGATGGTCGTCGCCAGCGAAATGTTCAGGACGTTCCGGCGACCATTGGCGCCGTTCTCCTGCGTGAACAGCAGAAGGAGAACGCCCACCAGCGGCAGGAAGGTGACCGTTGAAAGAATGGGCCAATCGGTCATCAGAGGGAACTCCCGAGCATCATCCAGGTAACGAGGGCTGCGATACCGAGCAGCATCGCGAAGGCATAGTGATAGAGATAGCCGGTCTGCAGGCGCACGACGCGGTTGGTGACATCGACGACGCGGGCGGCAATGCCGTTCGGGCCGATGGTGTCGATGACCCCGATATCGCCCTTCTTCCAGAGGAAGCGGCCAAGCGCCTTGGCCGAGCGGACGAAGAGGAAGTCATAGAGTTCGTCGAAGTACCACTTGTTCAGCAGGAACTGGTAGAGCACCTGCTGCTTTTCGGCGAGGCGACGCGGTGTTTCCGGCGACTTGATATAGAAGTACCAGGCGGTGACGAGACCGAGGAGCATGGCTATGAAGGGGCTGAGCTCAACCCAGACAGGCGCATGTTCCATCTCTTCGAGGATCTTGTTGTCCGGGAGCGTGAACAGCGCATGCTTCCAGAATTCCTCGTAGGCGTGGCCGACGAAATCGGCGTTGAAATACATACCGGCGGCGACAGCACCGATCGCCAGCAGATAAAGCGGGATCAGCATGACATTCGGCGATTCATGCACGTGGTGCATGACCTCATGCGAAGCGCGCGGCTTGCCGAAGAAGGTCATGAAGATCAGGCGCCAGGAATAGAAGCTGGTGAACATCGCAGCGATGACCAGCAGCGTGAAGGCGAAGCCGGCAGCTGCGTTGTGCGAGGCGAAGGCCGCCAGGATGATCGCGTCCTTCGACAGGAAGCCGGCGAAACCGATATGGGTCAGCGGAATGCCGACGCCGGTGATCGCCAGCGTGCCGATGATCATCATCCAGAAGGTCTTCTGAATATGCGGGCGCAGGCCACCCATATGGCGCATGTCCTGCTCGCCATCGACGGCGTGGATGACCGAGCCGGCGCAGAGGAAGAGCAGAGCCTTGAAGAAGGCGTGGGTGAAGAGATGGAAGATCGCAGCACCGTAAGCGCCGACGCCGAGGGCTACGA
Organism: Rhizobium sp. ERR 942; assembly: GCF_007828395.1. Lineage (NCBI taxonomy): Bacteria > Pseudomonadati > Pseudomonadota > Alphaproteobacteria > Hyphomicrobiales > Rhizobiaceae > Rhizobium > Rhizobium sp. ERR 942. Next base: position 497,965 of record NZ_VIUA01000003.1, on the reverse strand, counting down.
ACATGTAGCCGAGCTGCGAACAGGTCGAGTAAGCGATGACGCGCTTGATGTCGTTCTGCACGAGGCCGACGGTCGCGGCGAAGAAGGCCGTGATCGCGCCGATGACGGTGACGAAGGTCAGCGCATCCGGCGACAGTTCGAAGATCGGCGACATGCGGGCGACGAGGAAGACGCCTGCGGTGACCATGGTTGCAGCATGGATGAGCGCCGAAACCGGCGTCGGGCCTTCCATGGCGTCCGGCAGCCAGGTGTGCAGCAGGAACTGCGCCGATTTACCCATTGCGCCCATGAAGAGCAGCAGGCAGACGGCCGTCAGTGCGTGGCCGCGATCGAGATGCATGCCGAGGAAATTGAGCACGATATCGGTCGGCTGGCCGCCCTGCCCGGAAGCGAAGCTCTGGGCATTGCCGAAGATCACATCGAAATTGATCGAGCCGAAGAGGACGAAGACGCCTGCGATGCCGAGAACGAAGCCGAAGTCGCCAACGCGGTTGACGATGAAGGCCTTCATCGCGGCGGCCGAAGCGGACGGCTTCTTGAACCAGAAGCCGATCAGCAGATAGGAGGCGAGACCGACGCCTTCCCAGCCGAAGAACATCTGGGCGAGGTTGTCGGATGTCACCAGCATCAGCATGGCGAAGGTGAAGAGCGAGAGATAGGCGAAGAAGCGCGGACGATGCGGATCGTGATGCATGTATCCGATCGAATAGACGTGAACCAGGGTCGAAACCGAGTTCACGACGATCAGCATCACAGAGGTCAATGTGTCGACGCGCAGCGCCCAGGAAACGTCTATGCCGCCGGACTGGATCCAGCGCAGGACTTCGACCTTGATCGGGCCATCGGTATGGCCGAGCGCCACCGTAAAGAAGACGATCCATGAAAGGACGGCCGCGATGATCATCAGCCCGGTGGTAACATATTCCGAAGCCTTGGCGCCGATCGCGCGGCCGAAAAGGCCGGCGATAACAGCGCCAATCAGGGGAAGAAAGACGATAGCCTTATATAAGAACATAGCTTTATCAGCCCTTCATCACGTTGACGTCTTCGACCGCGATCGAGCCGCGGTTACGGTAGAAGACGACGAGAATTGCAAGACCGATTGCAGCTTCAGCCGCAGCGACGGTCAAAATGAATAGAGCGAAAACCTGGCCGACGATGTCGTTGAGGAACGACGAGAAGGCGACCATGTTGATGTTGACGGCGAGCAATATGAGTTCGACCGACATCAGGATGATGATGACATTCTTGCGGTTCAGAAAGATACCGAAGACGCCGAGCACGAAGAGGATGGCGCTGACCGTGAGGTAATGGGAAAGTCCGATGACCATGTTCTTGTTCCTTTGATCCTCGTGCCTCGCCTCAGACGCCCTGCCCCGGCTTGACCTTGACCACCTCGACGGCGGTCGCGGGCGTGCGGGCGACCTGTTGGGAAATGTTCTGGCGCTTGATGTGCGTGCGATGCTTCAGCGTCAGCACGATTGCGCCGATCATCGCGACCAGCAGAACGAGGCCAGCGATCTCGAAGAAATAAACGTAATTGGTATAGAGCACGTCGCCGAGGGCGGCGGTGTTCGTCCGCTGCGTCAGAGCCGGGATCGGCATGGCGACGGTCTTGGCAACGGTCGGCGAGATGACGCTGCCGCCGATGACGACGATCAGTTCGGCCGCCAGGATAACGCCGATCAGCGCGCCGATCGGTGCGTATTCCAGAATGCCGGCCCTGAGCTCGGAGAAGTCGATATCGAGCATCATGACGACGAAGAGGAAGAGAACCGCCACGGCGCCGACATAAACGACCAGCAGGATCATCGCCAGGAACTCAGCCCCCATCAAGAGGAAGAGGCCGGCCGCGTTGAAGAAAACCAGGATGAGGAACAGGACCGAATGGACCGGATTCCGCGCCGAGATGACCATGAACGCCGACGCCACAGCGACAAAGGCGAAGATATAGAAAAAAAGAGCCTGCAGACCCATGTTGGTGCCTTTTTCGTCTTCCCCCGGGCAGCCGGGAGTTTCCCTGCCCGATGGAGCTCGGCCGGACGACAGGTCCGACAAAACTCCGGTCTAGATTCAACCGCGACGGCGACAATCGGCCGCCCGTCGCGGCATATTCAGAATTCCGCTCAGCGGTATGGCGAATCCATCGCGATGTTGCGCGCGATTTCGCGTTCCCAGCGGTCGCCATTGTCCAAAAGCCGCGCCTTGTCGAAATAGAGCTCTTCGCGGGTCTCGGTGGCGAATTCGAAGTTCGGCCCTTCGACGATGGCGTCGACCGGGCAGGCTTCCTGGCAGAAGCCGCAATAGATGCACTTCACCATGTCGATGTCGTAACGCACCGTGCGGCGGGTGCCGTCGTTGCGGCGCGGCCCGGCCTCGATGGTGATGGCCTGGGCAGGACAGATGGCTTCGCAGAGCTTGCAGGCGATGCAGCGCTCTTCGCCGTTGGGATAGCGGCGCAGCGCATGTTCGCCGCGGAAGCGCGGGCTGACCGGCCCCTTTTCGAAGGGGTAGTTGATCGTTGCCTTCTGCTTGAAGAAGTAACGCATCGACAAAAAGAATGCGCCGACAAATTCCTTGAGGAACAGCGAGCTGACGGCGTTGGAAATTCCGGCCATCTTCAACCTCCAAATCTGCTTGAAGCGAGGATCGACATCATCATGCCCATCCCGTCAGCTTCAGCACGAATGCAACGATAACGACCATGGCGAGCGATAGCGGCAGGAAAACCTTCCAGCCAAGGCGCATGAGCTGGTCATAGCGGTAGCGCGGCACGAAGGCCTTCACCATCGCGAACATGAAGAACACAAAGCACGACTTCAGCAGGAACCAGATGATGCCCGGAACCCAGTTCAGGATCCAGATATCGACCGGGGGCAGCCAACCGCCGAGGAATAGGATCGTCGTCAGCGAGCACATCAGGACGACGGCGGCATATTCGCCGAGCATGAACATCATGTAGGGCGAAGAGCCGTATTCGACCATGAAGCCGGCAACCAGCTCCGATTCCGCTTCCGGAAGGTCGAAAGGCGGACGGTTCGTTTCAGCGAGCGCCGAAATGAAGAACACGATGAACATCGGGAAGAGCGACAGCCAGTGCCAGTCGAGGAACGAGGCCGGCAGGCCGAGCTTGGTGCCGAGGCCGGTCTGCTGCGACAGCACGATATCCGTCAGGTTCAGCGAACCGACGCAGAGCAGAACGGTGACGATGACGAGACCGATCGAGACTTCGTAGGACACCATCTGCGCCGCCGAACGGAGCGCGCCGAGGAACGGATACTTTGAGTTCGAAGCCCAGCCGCCCATGATGATGCCGTAAACTTCGAGCGACGAGATCGCCAGAATGTAGAGGATGCCGACGTTGATATCGGCGACGACCCAGTTCTGCGCGACAGGCACGACGGCCCAGGTCGACAGCGCCAGCACCACGGAAACCAGCGGAGCCAGCAGGAACACGGTCTTGTTGGCGCCGGCGGGGATGATCGGCTCCTTGAACATGAACTTCAGCAAGTCAGCGAAGGACTGGAACAGACCGAAGGGGCCGACGACGTTCGGGCCGCGGCGCAGCTGGACGGCTGCCCAGATCTTGCGGTCGGCAAGCAGAATGTAGGCGATGAAGATCAGCAGGCAGACCAGGAGCAGCAGAGACTGGCCGATCATGATCAGCGCCGGCCAGAGATAGGTCGAAACGAATGAATCCATAGTCCTCTGCCCTTACTCTGCCGCAACGCGGAAATTGTTGCGGGCCAATGCCGAGCATTCGGCCATGACAGCCGACGCGCGCGTTATCGGGTTCGTCAAATAGAAGTCTTTGATCGGCGAAGCAAATGCCGATTTGCCCATCGTGCCGGCTTTTTTCGCAAGTGCGGCAATTTGGGCGCTATCGCCTTCGGCAATCTCGTCAATCCCGGCGAAATGCGGGAAGGCTGCATAGAGCTGGGCCCGCAATTCTCTCAGCGAATCAAAGGGAAGCTTCTTGCCGAGCACGTCGGAAAGAGCACGGATGATCGCCCAGTCCTCGCGGGCGTCGCCCGGTGCGAAACCGGCACGGTTGCCCATCTGGACGCGGCCTTCGGTATTGACCCAGGTACCCGACTTTTCGGTATAGGCGGCCGCCGGAAGGATGACATCGGCGTTCTGAGCGCCGTTATCACCATGCGAGCCGATATAGACCGTGAACTTCGCGCCCTTGCGACTGAAGTCGAGTTCATCGGCGCCCAGCAGGAAGAGGACGTCCATCGACGACAGCATGGTAGCGGCATTGACGCCCTTTGCGCCCGGCACGAAGCCGAGATCAAGGCCGCCGACGCGCGCGGCTGCCGTGTGCAGCACGGCAAAACCGTTCCAGTCTTCCTTGACGACGCCAACGGCGGCAGCGAGTTTGGCGGCATTTGCCAGAACCTCGGCACCATCTTCACGGGTGAGAGCGCCCTGGCCGATGATGATCATCGGCTTCTGAGCATTCTTCAGGACGTCGGCGAAGCTGTGCGAGCCGCTGACGAGATCGGCCAGCGTATCCGGGCCTGCGCCGAGATAATCATAGGAGTAGCGAAGATCTGCAGCTTCACCGATCACGCCGATCGGGAACTTGCCGCGGCGCCAGCGCTTGCGGATGCGCGAATTAAGCACGGCAGCCTCGAAGCGCGGATTGGCGCCAACGATCAGCAGCGCGTCGGCGGCTTCGATGCCCTGGATGCTCGGGTTGAAGATGTAGCTTGCGCGGCCGAGCGACGGATCAAGCGCCGTCCCGTCCTGGCGACAGTCGAGATTTTCCGATCCCAGCGACTTCAGCAGCTCGCCGAGAGCGTACATTTCCTCGACCGAAGCGAGATCGCCGGCGATCGCGCCGATCTTGTCGCCGCTGGTAACGGAAACCGCCGACTTGATGGCGGCGAAAGCGTCGCTCCAGGTCGCCGGCTGCAGGCGGCCGTCCTTGCGGACATAGGGCTTGTCGAGGCGCTGCGTCTTCAGGCCGTCCCAGATGAAGCGGGTCTTGTCGGAGATCCACTCTTCGTTGATCTGCTCGTTGACCCTCGGCAGAACGCGCATGACTTCACGGCCGCGGGTATCGACGCGGATCGCCGAGCCGAGAGCGTCCATGACGTCGATCGATTCGGTCTTGTTCAGTTCCCACGGACGAGCCGTGAATGCGAAAGGCTTGGAGGTCAGAGCGCCGACCGGGCAAAGGTCAACGACGTTGCCCTGCAATTCCGAGGTCATCGCCTGCTCGAGATAGGTGGTGATTTCAGCATCCTCACCGCGGCCGATCAGACCAAGCTCGGAGATACCGGCAACTTCCGTTGTGAAGCGGACGCAGCGCGTGCAGTGAATGCAGCGGTTCATCACGGTCTTGACGAGCGGGCCGATATACTTGTCTTCGACCGCGCGCTTGTCTTCCTGATAGCGCGAGCTGTCGATACCGAAGGCCATGGCCTGATCCTGCAGGTCGCATTCGCCGCCCTGGTCGCAGATCGGGCAATCCAGCGGGTGGTTGATCAGCAGGAATTCCATCACGCCTTCGCGGGCCTTCTTGACCATCGGCGTGTTGGTGAAGACTTCCGGAAGCTCGCCGTTCGGGCCGCCGCGAATATCGCGCACGCCCATGGCGCAGGATGCCTGCGGCTTCGGCGGGCCACCCTTCACCTCGACGAGGCACATGCGGCAATTGCCGGCCACCGACAGTCGTTCATGGAAGCAGAAGCGCGGGACTTCGGCGCCGGCTTCCTCGCACGCCTGGATAAGCGTGTAGTGATCCGGAACTTCGATCTCTTTACCGTCAATCTTCAGTTTAGCCATCGTCCACTCAGTCCTATGTCACGTCTCCAGCCCAACCTGGCCGCAGACAATTTCATGATCGCAAACCGGGTTGCCATCGGGGCGGCTGAAACGCCTGATAGCACCGGCTTGCTCACAATAAGCTTTGCTGAATCTTGTCCCCGCAAGACCAGCTTTGCGACCAAAACACTGCGGACATCTCCGCAATGATCTCACCCGCGTTCATTCACCCTCCCCGGCGGCGATCCAGCCGAGGAAAAATCTCAGCTCCGGCCCTTCGGCAGCAGCGCCTTCGCCTGGCCAACCCAGTCGTCGCGCCGGATGCGGCCGTCGAAGCCAAGCTCCGTGTCGATCCGCTCGATATCGGCATCGCTCCAGGCGGCAATATCGGCAAATCGCTTGATGCCCCGTCCGTTCAGCACCTGCTCCAGCTTCGGACCGACACCGGAAATCCGCTTCAGGTCATCAGCCTTCTCAGCTGCCTTGCGGCCGCGCGGGGGAGCCGCCTTTGCGGCAACCGGTGAAGCGGCTTCAGCCTTCGCCGTCTTCTTTGCAGTTGTCGTCGCGGCCTTGGGCGCGGCAACTACAGGCTTCGGCTCAGCCTTCTTTAAGCCAACCGCCTTCTGCTTGGCAGCAGCCGGCTTCGATGCGACTGGCTTCGGCGCAGCTGTCTTGACCACGGACGCTGGCTTTACAGGCTTTGTGTCCCCTGCCCCGCCATTCGCAGCAGTCGGCTTCGCAGCGGCTTCAGCCTGATGCTTTTCGTCTTCCAGGGCTTCGGCCAATTTGGTGGTCGCCTCAACGGCACCCTGGAAAGCGCCAAGAAATGCGCCGGCCAGTTGCGAGGTAAAGCCGAAACCGATTGCGGTCGCAGCGGCTATGGCCGCGGCCGGATGGGCCATCAGCGGATGGATCGGCATGATCGGCGCATTCCCAAATATATCGGCAGCGGCGCGGCCGAGATCGGCCGATGCACGATCGGTCGCTCCGCTGTCCTGCCTGATATCGTTGGTCTTCGCCATCTTCGATCCTTATTCGGCTGCTTCCAGAACCGCGCCGTGGCTCGTCGCGTTGGCGGTGTACTGGTCGATGCGCTTTTCGATCTCGGGACGGAAATTGCGGATCAGGCCCTGAACCGGCCATGCGGCTGCGTCACCGAGCGCACAGATGGTATGACCTTCGATCTGTTTCGTCACCTGGAACAGCATGTCGATCTCACGCTTCTGGGCGTTGCCGCGAGCCATACGCTCAAGAACGCGCCACATCCAGCCCGTACCTTCGCGGCACGGCGTGCACTGGCCGCAGCTTTCATGCTTGAAGAAGGCCGAGATGCGGGCAATCGCCTTGATGATGTCGGTCGACTTGTCCATGACGATCGCCGCAGCCGTGCCGAAGGACGACTTGACTTCGCGCAGGCCGTCGAAATCCATCGGGCAGTCGATGATATCGGCAGCCGGAACGACCGGGCACGATGCGCCGCCGGGGATGACGGCAAGCAGGTTGTCCCAGCCGCCGCGGACGCCGCCTGCATGCTTGTCTACCAGCTCGCGGAAGGTGATGCCCATGGTTTCTTCGACCGTGCAGGGACGGTTGACGTGGCCCGAGATCATGAACAGCTTCGTGCCGACATTGTTCGGGCGGCCGAAGGAGGAGAACCAGCCAGCGCCGCGGCGCAGGATCGTCGGTGCTACGGCGATCGACTCCACATTGTTGACCGTCGTGGGGCAACCGTAGAGACCCATATTGGCCGGGAATGGCGGCTTCAGGCGCGGCTGGCCCTTCTTGCCTTCCAGGCTTTCCAGCAGCGCGGTTTCCTCGCCACAGATGTAAGCGCCGGCGCCGTGATGAACGAAAACATCGAAATCCCAGCCGAGCTTGTTGTTTTTGCCCAGCAATCCAGCATCGTAGCACTCATCGATGGCAGCCTGCAGAGCTTCGCGCTCGCGCATGTATTCGCCGCGCACATAGATATAAGCGGTATTCGCGCCCATGGCGAAGCCGGCGATGACGCAGCCTTCGATCAGCGTATGCGGATCGTGACGCATGATGTCGCGGTCCTTGCAGGTGCCAGGTTCGGACTCGTCCGCGTTAACGACGAGATAATGCGGGCGCCCGTCGCTTTCCTTCGGCATGAAGGACCACTTGAGACCGGTCGGGAAGCCTGCACCCCCGCGGCCGCGAAGGCCGGAAGCCTTCATCTCGTTGATGATCCAGTCACGGCCTTTTTCGAGGATTTGCTTCGTGCCGTCCCAATGGCCGCGCGACATCGCGCCCTTTAGGGATTTGTCCTTAAGGCCGTAGATATTGGTAAAGATGCGATCCTGATCCTGTAACATGCTTCACCTCTTACCGCGGCTTCTTGCCGAAGACCTTGATATATTCCGCTTCGCCACCCTTAGCGAGTGCCTCAGCCTGCCTGACCCAGTCGTCGCGCTCGATCCGGCCCTTGAAATTCAGATAGCCGTCGACCCAATGACGCTCGGCCTCATTCCAGCTGGCAATCTGCGTGAAGGTGAAGATACCGAGCTCATGCAAGGTCCCTTCGATCTTCGGGCCAACGCCTGAAATGAGCTGCAGATTGTCCGGCTGCGCGGGTCTTTCGACACCGGCGGGACGATTTTTGTCGTCGAGCGACGGCTTTCCGGCAGCGGGTTCCGCGGCTGCAGTGCCCGAAAGCGGCTGCGTTTCGGCCGCTTTGGCATTCTTGGCTGCTTCCTTCGGCGCCGTCGCCGGCGTCTTCAGGCTGGGATTGGTTTCGGCATCCGTGCTTTTTGCACGGCCGGCTTCCGACGGCGGGATCGATACGGCGTCAGCAGTGGCCTTGGCCCTCTTGCTTGCGACACTCTTTGCCTTCGCCTCATCCGAAAGCAGCGACGTCAAGCCGCCTTCCGGAGCGGAGAAAACGCGATCGATCTGCGGGCCGGTCTGAATCTCATGGCCCTTGCCTGCGGCGAATGCATCGATGATTTCTTCGAGACGTGCCGGCGTCAGATCCTCATAGGTATCCTTGCCGATCACCACCATCGGTGCGTTGACGCAGGCGCCCTGACATTCGACTTCTTCCCAGGAGAGCGTACCGTCGGCATTGCGCTCGAAAGCGTGATCGTTGATCCGGCTCTTGCAGACCTTGATCAGCCCCTCGGCGCCGCGCAGCATGCAGGGCGTCGTGCCACAGACTTGAACGTGGGCGCGCGTACCGACCGGGTGCAGCTGGAACTGTGTATAGAAAGTCGCGACTTCGAGCGCGCGGATATAGGCCATGTCGAGCATGTCGGCGATCGTTTCGATAGCCGCCTTGGTGACCCAGCCTTCCTGCTCCTGCGCACGCATCATCAGCGGGATGATCGCGGATTGCTGACGACCATCAGGATATTTCTGAATCGTCTTTTCAGCCCAGACCGCATTCTCCGCATTGAAAGCGAAGGCGGCAGGCTGGAATTGATCTTCGGCTAGTCGACGAACGGACATCTTTCACGCCTTATCTCAGTTTAAGGACCCACACCGCGTATTCGTCAGAGACGAGAATTCGCAGGCATAGGCCGACTGGTCTTTCTGCATAAACACAACAAACTTGCCGCCATTCGGCACAGCGGCCTTGATCTCGTAACCGCGGGAAAGGAGGTCAGCCATGGTCGAATCTCCGCCCGACGTAACCTCGCTTCCACTTTTCGCAGAATTCGAATTGATCGAATTCGAATTCTGCAGGTTGATGCTCGGCAGGCCCTGCGTCTTGCCGGTCTGCTGTGCCGAAGCACCGCAGGCGACGAGAAGCGCTGGAATGAGGACCTGCCAGGCTCGCATCAACGATCCACCTCACCGAATACGATATCGAGCGAGCCGAGCACGGCCGCGACGTCGGCGAGCTGGTGACCGCGGCACATGAAGTCCATGGCCTGCAGATGCGCATAGCCCGGCGCACGGATCTTGCAGCGATACGGCTTGTTGGAACCGTCCGAGACGAGGTAGACGCCGAATTCGCCCTTCGGCGCTTCGACAGCCGCATAAACCTCGCCGGCCGGCACGTGATAGCCTTCGGTGTAAAGCTTGAAGTGGTGGATCAGCGCTTCCATCGAGCGCTTCATCTCGCCGCGCTTCGGCGGAACGACCTTACCATCGAGCGACGAAACCGGTCCGGTCTTGGCATCACCCAGCAGGCGATTGACACACTGCTTCATGATGCGGACGGCTTCGCGCATTTCGATCATGCGGATGAGGTAACGGTCGTAGCAGTCGCCGTTCTTGCCGATCGGAATGTCGAATTCGAGATCGGCGTAGCATTCGTAAGGCTGTGCCTTGCGCAAGTCCCAAGCAGCACCCGAGCCGCGGACCATGACGCCGGAGAAGCCCCAGGCCCAACAGTCTTCCAGCGAGACTACGCCGATATCGACGTTACGCTGCTTGAAGATACGGTTACCGGTCAGGAGGTCGTCGATATCGTCGAGCGCCTTCAGGAAGGGATCGCACCAGTCGCCAATATCCTGCACGAGCTTTTCGGGAAGATCCTGGTGAACGCCACCCGGACGGACGTACGCTGCGTGCATGCGCGAGCCGGAGGCACGCTCATAGAACACCATCAGCTTTTCGCGCTCTTCGAAGCCCCAGAGCGGCGGCGTCAGCGCGCCGACGTCCATTGCTTGGGTCGTGACGTTGAGGAGATGCGACAAGATACGGCCGATTTCCGAATAGAGCACGCGGATCAGCTGACCGCGGATCGGGATATCGATGCCGAGCAGCTTTTCGACGGCCAGCGCATAGGCGTGTTCCTGGTTCATCGGCGCCACGTAGTCGAGGCGGTCGAAATAAGGAACAGCCTGAAGATAAGTCTTCGATTCGATCAGCTTTTCAGTGCCGCGATGCAGCAGGCCGATATGCGGATCGACGCGTTCCACAATTTCGCCGTCCAGTTCGAGGACAAGACGCAAAACGCCGTGCGCAGCCGGGTGCTGCGGGCCGAAATTGATGTTGAAGTTGCGAACGTTATGTTCTGTCATGGCGGCGATGCTCGCGTTTTCAGAATGTCAGAGGATGGCAGGCTGGAAAGCCCGCCACACGCCATCAAATTATGCCTTCGCCTTCTCGTCGCCGGGCAGCACATAATCGGTGCCCTCCCATGGAGACAAAAAGTCGAAGTTGCGGAATTCCTGCTTCAGTTCCACTGGCTCGTAGACAACGCGCTTGGCGGCGTCGTCATAACGAACCTCGACGAAACCGGTCGTCGGGAAGTCCTTGCGCAGCGGATGGCCTTCGAAACCATAATCCGTCAGCAGGCGGCGCAGATCCGGGTGGCCGGTGAAGAGAACGCCGTACATGTCCCAGGTTTCACGCTCGAACCAATCGGCACCGGGATAGACGCCGCAAGCGGAGGGAACGGGCTGATCTTCGCCGACGGGAACCTTGACGCGAATGCGCAGGTTCTTCTTGGGCGACAGCAGATGGTATACCACGTCAAAACGCTCGGCGCGCTGCGGCCAGTCGACGCCGCAAATATCCGTCATGTTGACGAAACCGCACTTGGCGTCGTCACGCAGAAAGGTCAGCAGGGCGATAACGTTTTCGGTCGTCGTCGTCACGTTCAGCTCGCCATACTTGATCTCGCTCGAGGAAATCAGGGCGCTGCGAACTTCCGTGAGGTAGGCTGCGAGTTCGTTCAGGGCTTCACTCATAGTACCTTGTCCCCTGCCTTACCGTTCGATCGTGCCAGTGCGCCGGATCTTCTTCTGCAGCAGAAGCACGCCGTAAAGCAGTGCCTCCGCCGTGGGAGGACAGCCCGGAATATAGATGTCGATCGGAACGACACGGTCGCATCCGCGAACGACGGAATAGGAATAGTGATAGTAGCCGCCGCCGTTGGCGCAGGAACCCATCGAAATGACGTAACGCGGCTCAGGCATCTGGTCATAAACCTTGCGAAGCGCGGGCGCCATCTTGTTGGTGAGCGTGCCGGCGACGATCATGACGTCGGACTGGCGCGGCGACGCGCGCGGCGCAAAACCGAAGCGCTCCACGTCATAACGCGGCATGGAAACCTGCATCATCTCGACAGCGCAGCAGGCAAGTCCGAAAGTCATCCACATCAAGGAACCGGTACGGGCCCAGTTGATCAGCTCATCTGTGGAGGTGACCAGAAAACCCTTGTCGGCGAGCTCGTTGTTGATTTCGCCGAAGAACGGATCGTTGCTGCCGACCGGCCGGCCGGTTGCGGGATCGATGATCCCCTTCGGCTGTGGCGCCACGAGCGTCGTGTTGCTTGGGGCTACTCCCATTCCAGGGCTCCCTTCTTCCATTCATAGATAAAGCCGATGGTCAGCACCGCGAGGAACACCATCATCGACCAGAACCCGAACCAGCCGATGGCGCCGAAGGATACGGCCCACGGGAAAAGAAAGGCGACTTCCAGATCGAAGATGATGAAGAGAATCGATACGAGATAGAAGCGGATATCGAACTTCATGCGGGCGTCATCGAATGCATTGAAGCCGCATTCGTAAGCCGACAGCTTTTCCGAGTCGGGCGCCTTGAAGGCGACGGCGAACGGCGTGATCAACAGCGCCAAGCCGATTACCACGGCAATACCAATGAAAATCGCTATCGGAATATAGGAACTGAGCAGTCCAGTCATCATGTCCATCCCTGCTTGCGATCAGCGCCGGGGCGGCGCATCTGAGCAAATGCCCAGCAAGCGAAAGAGCGTTGCAACAGAGCCGTGGTTAGCGCAGGCGGAGCGCGCGCGCAAGCCTTTTGAATCTGTCTGTTAGGGTACTATCGAGCGGTAGATATCAATGTGTTGCGACGGCAACGCGACAAATCAGCGCTGGCGCGAAAAGGCTTCTTCGCAATCGCAATAAATTGATGTTTGATTGTAATGGCTTGGAGAGAATGGCGCGAGTGACGGGGCTCGAACCCGCGACCTCCGGCGTGACAGGCCGGCACTCTAACCGACTGAGCTACACCCGCGCATTGTTTGGCCTTTCAGCCGGTGCAGATCCGAAATTTGCCTTGAAATGGCGCGAGTGACGGGGCTCGAACCCGCGACCTCCGGCGTGACAGGCCGGCACTCTAACCGACTGAGCTACACCCGCATTTCATTTCAAGCATTCCAGATGCTTCCGCACCCATCAAAGCGGCCCTCGCCGTTCGATGAGCGGCTAACTACGGGGTTCGTGTTTGGGTGTCAAGCAGGTTTGAATACAAATCGATGACAGAGTGCGAATTGTTTTGGACAAGCTCGCCCGCAACTTTCCGTTCCGGCGATTTAACATGGCAGGTTCCCGCCCCACGCATTTCATTCGCGCCTGATATGCACAGGAGCAATCCAGCAAGCCTCACATCTGCTCATGTGGATGACGACGGCCGGAGAGTGTAAAATTCAAAAAAATCAAAAAATCTTCACAAACACTCTTGCGGTTTGTCGTCGTTCCGCATAGATCACGGCCACCGAACGCGGCGGGCCAACGACCCGCTTCGCAGAAGGGCGATTAGCTCAGTTGGTAGAGCGCCTCGTTTACACCGAGGATGTCGGGAGTTCGAGTCTCTCATCGCCCACCATTCTCCACATATTTGATTGTCAGTTTGAATGATCGGCGGTTGTAGGCAGCAATCACGATGAACGCCTTTGTCCGCCCGACACCTGTGGCTCAGTAGTTGCCGAGAATGATGACGGCCAGAAGCACGACGGAAACAAGCACGAGGGCTGCTATGATAACAAGCAGCTCCTTCAACATGAATCGTTCCATCTTGCTGTCATCCATCGCGTTTGCTCCCGGCAAACCGTTATCCACATTCATTCCCAGTGTCGAATCGCTGCGCTGAGTTCTGTATCAGTCCACATGTAAGTGGCCTCGTTGTCAATTTCAGCCTGAAGACCCTCGCAGGGGCAACAATTCCTCTTCCATCCCATTGCGCCTTCATTACGGCACATGAAATTTCATCGGTCGCTGCCTTGGCGGCGGCTCGATGTAGGCATCCGGCAGGTTGACCGTCCGCGACAGCAGTCTCCCCGCGATCTGCGCGGCGGCGGCGCGCGCGCCCTCGCGCGAGCAAAAGTTGCCGCGTACCTGTACCGCCGCTGCCAGCAGGCGAAAAAATGCGCTGCATAGCTCCGGCGACGGCGGTATCGGCTCCCACCAGAATCGATCCAGGCTACCTTGATCGCTCAAACCATCGATATCGTAGATCGCCGCTCCCAGCGCTTTGACCGGCTTCCCAGCCTGCAGCGCGGAAAGCGCCGCCGTCGAGTTGACCGTCACCATGCCCTGGCCGGCGGCAATCAACCGATCGAGATTGCCGCCATCGATCAGATGGATGCGAGATGACAATCCGCATGAGGCGCCTATGTGCTCGATATAGGCTCGCCAGTCCACGAGCCCGTTGTCGAGCGGATGGAGCTTTAAGACGAGATGCATATCCGGCGCGGCATGCTCCGTGAAGGAACGAAGAATCAACCGGATAGCATCCTGCTGCTGATGGAAGGGCGAGTGCGCTCGCAACTGAAAATCGGTCTGAAGCTGTAGCGGATAGACGAAGAAGCGCTTGCCGGCGGCAATCAGATCCTTGATCACACCCTCTGCCTCTCGTGCCCTCCTGCCCCTGAAAGGAAGTTTCCTCAGCCAGCCGGCGTATTCCATTAGGGGATGGTAGAGCCCGTGCCGCCGATAGCCTGGATAGAGGAACCACAGAAAGACGGTCGGGAGATAATAGGCGAGATCATAAAGGGCTTCCGCCAGGAAAGTTTGATTGTAGCGGCGTTTCCACTCCGGCTCCGGCAGCTTGGACGCTGCTTTCAATATATGGGCAGGATCGGCCGGAAAGTGCGAATTGGAGGAGAGGCCATCTCGCTCGAGCGTCACCCAGTCAGGCCGCAAATATCCCATCTCGACGACATTGACGGTGACGCCGGCACGCCGCGCCTCCTCGATGGCAACCTTATGGTAGGGGCGCTCCTCGCCGTGCAGGATCAGGTCGGTGACGTTCTCGGCCTCGATTCGCTGCCTGACATAGGCGCGCCATCTGGCAAAACCGCCGCGATAATTGGAGGCGCCGCGGCAGCGCCAAGAAATCCAATCCCCGGCATTCAAGTTGATGCGGATGCAGCGGCCGCCAGCCTTTTCCAATATCCTGGCAGTCTCAACGAACAAAGGCGAGGATGGGCCCTGCAGGAAGAGGAAGACGCGCGGGCGCGTGACCCCTTCCCCATTGGGCATCATTCCGCGACCTCGGTGGCAAGTCCGGCATAGTGCAGCAATGTGCCGATCAGATTCCAGGGCGCCTCTTCCTGCGGTGGCTGCGGCCTTTGCGAATGGGCGCGCGCGCGGCCTAACGGAACGATGACGTAATCGGTGCGCGGATCGGGGAAAGGATCGGCAAAGGCTTTCAGCAAGGGCGCATGATCACCATAGAAGAGCAGCCAGACCGGGCGATCCAGCCTGTCGAGGTGATGGGCGAGATTGCCGAGTGCATGATCGGCGCGCATCAGGAGCTCGCCATAGATATCCACCGGATTGACGAGGTCGCCGCAGCGGCCCGGCTCCCAGGGGCCATGGTTCGCCATGGATGCGACAAAGAGGAAATTCTTGCCCACGCCATCGTCGTCGATCGTCCGAATCACACTCTTGGTCAGCGAGAGATCGCTGACATAGGGTCCATCGCGTTCCGGATTGTGATCAAACTCGTCCAGCATCATCATCCGGTCGAAGCCGAGCTGCGGCAATGCCTTATGGCGAAGGAAGAATGTCTTGTCGTAGGGATGGATGAACTGCGTCTTCCAGCCCGCCTTCTTCAGCCGCGCCGGCCAGACCACATCCTTATAGTGGCTGGCGCGCAGATAGGGGTAGCTGGCATCGATATGCACATTTTCGGGCAGTAGCCCACTCAAGACGGCAAATTCGGTTCGCAGCGTATAACCACCCTCGAAGACGCTGGTCATGCGGCCCCATTGCGCGGCCTGCTCACGCAGGCGGTCGAGATTGGGAAGCTTGATATTGTCGACGCCGAAATGTCTGAGGTCGATGAAGGATTCGGATTGCCAGACGACGATGAGCGGTTCGTCTTCACCATGGTCCCAAAGCTCCTGAAGCGCCGACATGAAGCGCCCGGACAATTCCGAGACGATCGCCTCGCGCCGGACACCAACCCAGATGACGAAATGAAAGACGACGGAAGCGAATGTGCCAAACCGCACCGTATCGATCTTCACATCAACCCTACCGAGAAACTTCTGTGTGAAACGACAGACCGGTTCGCTGACGACCCTGCTGAACAGCGCGAGCCATGGCGCGAAGGCAACCACCAACATCAACATGACCCACAGCAATTGGTTCGACGAAGGCAAAACCGACGGCTCGAGATACATGTAGAGGCCGCTGAGGCCGAAAACATAAGCAAAGGCGATGATCCAGAAGACAATGTTCAGCGAAGTCGCGTAGAAGATCTCCTTGTATTTGAAGACATCTACGACGAGCGCGATGTCCGAAAAAACCAGAGGCTCACGGATAAACTCGAACTTCGCCCTCGATATGCCCGTGAAGATGACGAAGAAGCTGATGACAGCCTGCGTGCTGTAGAGCGGGCGCCAGGAGATGGCGAAGAAGGCGACATAGATCAATATGATAACCGGAATCCTCGCCGCCCAGTCGCAGGCTACCCGCCGCCAGCTTCTTTTCGGGCGATTCTCGGCGGTGACAGCAGCCGGCATTGCGAAAGGATCAGTCAGCAGGACGATGACGCAGGAAAACGCGAAGCAGGCGAGCGTCAAAAGAACTGGAAAATCATGAAGCTTCAAGATTGCGCCATCCAAATGCCCGCCGCCTCTATAACATTCTCATATCCGCGAGGAACGGGCCGCCAATTCCCTGACTTACCTTCTCTTGCACGTGTTTCACCGACAGCGCAACACCGGTAGTTGTTTCGTATTACTTATCACTATCAAAGCCTTGCTCGGCGGTATCGGCAAGACCGCGCGCCCCCTCCCCACCAAATATTTTTCGCGTCGTGCGCGAAAACCACCATAGCAGCGGCGGTTTTATCAATGGTCCGAAAAATGCAAGCGCCGTCAGCGAAAATCCGAAATGGATTCTCTGCTTGCCACGATCCAGCCCGTGGACGATTTTTGCCGCGACCGCCTCCGCGCTCCACGGTTTGACGGCCCCCATCACCACCTCCGCCTCGCGAGGCCTGAGCGAGATTTCCCGGCGATATTGCGGCGTCATCGTATCGGGCGGAAAGCAGATCGAAATCTTTACGCCCGAAGCACCAGCCTCGGCACTCAAAGCTTCGGCAAAACCCTCCAACGCAGATTTGGATGCGCAATAGGCGGTGTAGCCGAAGATACCGATCAAGGCAGCGCCCGAAGAGATCATCATGATCCGGCCGCCGCGCCGGCTCTTCATGCCTTTATAAACAGCGCGAACCGCATTGGCCGTCCCGACGACATTGATGGATATCTGCTCATCGAAAACCGATGCCGGCATTGCATCGAAGGCGCGAGGCTCGACGATACCCGCAGAAGTTATGAGGATATCACACGGACCAAGGGACGCCTCGCAAAGCTTTACCGCCTCCGCGGTCTGTTCGGCCGAGGCCACATCAGCGGAAGCCGCCCGGATGAAGGCGCCGTCGACACCGGGAAGCGCTGCGATTTCGGCGCGCGCCGCTTCGAGCCGCCCCACATCGCGGGCAAGAAGCGAAACTCGAGCGCCCCTGGCCGCATAAAGCTTCGCTACCGCCAGACCAATTCCGCTTGAACCTCCCGTGACGATAACGTGCATGAGACGACCGCCCCGAACTTATGAGCCGCCTGGAGCCTGAGCCAGGGGCAGCAGCTGCATCATCTTGTCCATATCCAGCGAGGCAAGACCGAAATTGCGGTCCTCCAAACTCTTGAGTTTTTCGGCCGTGAGCGCGACCGCCCGCCGGATCTGTTCCTCGGTGTGATTGCAGGTGATGAAGAAGCGGAGCCGCGCCATGCCTTCCGGCACCGCCGGATGGATGATAGGCAGCACATTGATGCCTTCGGCGAGCAGGTCGTTCGAAAGCTGCGCCGCACGAAGCGAATCGCCGACGATCACGGGCACCACCGAATGGCCCATGCTGAGGCCGGTATCGAGACCCGCCGCCTCTGCTTCTTCGAGAAAAAGATGGCCGTTACGCCTGAGGCGTTCGGTTCGCTCCGGTTCGGATTTGAGGATATCGAGGCCAGCAATGGCGGCGGCGGCGAGAACCGGTGAGAGACCGACGCTGTAAACGAAACCGCCGGCTTCCGCTTTTAGAATATCGGCAAGTGCGCTGCTGCCGGCAATATAGCCGCCACAGCTGGAGGTCGTCTTCGACAGCGTGCCCATCCAGATATCGACATCACGCGGATCGAGATCGAAATGCTCGAACGTGCCGCGGCCCGTCTTGCCAAGAATGCCAAGCGCATGCGCTTCGTCGACCATCAGCCAAAAACCGTAGCGCGCCCTCAATTCCAGCAGGGCCGGGAGATCGGCGATATCGCCATCCATCGAATAGATGCCTTCGACGATAACGAGGATGCGCCGAAAATCCGATGAGAGCGTCTTCAGGATATTTTCGAGATTCTCGACATCATTATGCTGAAACAGCCGGCGTGCCGCGCCGGAAAGCTTGATGCCGGCAAGCGCACTGTTATGAATGAATTCGTCGTGGATCACGAGATCCTGCGGCCCCATCAGGCAGCCGATTGCGGCAACATTGGTCAGGTAGCCGCTGACGAAGCAGACGGCGGCATCGACGCCATAGACTGCGGCGAGCCTGCGCTCGAGCTCGACGTGACCAGGTCGCTCTCCTGCCACGAGGCGACTTGCCGACGCCGAAATTCCGAAGCGGTCGATCGCTTCTTTCGCACGTGCGGCGACATGCGGATCGGTATTGGTCGCCAGATAGTCATAAGAAGCAAAATTGACGAACTCGCGCCCGCCGATGCGTGTCGTTGCTCCCGCAGCGGCATCATGCGATCGGTAGAAGGGATTGGCAACGCCAAGCAATTCCCCCGCAATGCGCTGCGTTGCGACGCGCTTGTATTCCGGCAGATCCTCGAAGCGCGTCACCTGGCGCGGCTGTGCCTGCGGTTGCCGGTTCAGCCGTTCGGTCCGATTGCGGCCGGAGGATTCGCCAACTCGGCGCATCTGTTCGAGCAGCTTGCTCTTCTTCCGCTCCGCCGGATTGCCATCATCGGCATTATACGTGGTCACTGGACGGCCCTTTTTTCCTGGTCTGAGGCATGGCTGCGCGCCAGACGCTCGACCACGCCGTCATCACCCGCTGCGTCACCATTAGCATCATCACCATTGCGATTCATGACACGATCACGCAAGCGGCTGACGACATCGCCCACGGTGGTACCCTCGCCTACGCCGCTCAGAGGAATATCGAAGCCGGTCTTCTGCTGGAAGCTCATGCCGAGCTCCATGGCCATCAGGCTATCGAGCCCGATATCCTTCAACACCTTGTCAGGCGTCACCGTGTCTTCCGTCACGCGCAAGATGGCGGCAATCTCCGCAGCGATGAGCGCATGCAGTGCGGCCTGAGCCTCCCCTTCCGACTTCCCCCTGATCAGCTCCCTGAGATCGACGTTGTCTCCCTCGTTGAAGACCTGATGACTGCCTGCATGGCGCATCAGCGGCTCGAACAGCGACCGGCCTGAGATCGGCAGCAGGCGCACGGCATTCCAATCGATCTCGGCGATCATGACCGCCGCTGCATCGATCGCGCCTCTATCCGCCAGCATATAACGCTCCACCTGCTCCAGAGCATCGCGTGCCTTCAGCGCAGCCTTGCCGATGCGCTTGGAAAGGAGATCATTGACCTCGATATTGCGGGCAAGGAAGCCCTTGTCGGCGATGGCGCCGAAACCGACGGCGAGCGCGGGCTTACCGGCAGCGCGGCGCGCACGCGCCAGGCCCTCCAAGTAGCCGTTTGCCATCACATAATTCGCCTGGCCGGGATTGCCGAGCATGGTCGTTGCCGAGGAGAACAGCAGGAAAAGCTCCAGCTTGTCGTCTCGCGTCGAGCGATCCAGGTTTTCGGCGCCACGGATCTTGACCTCGAGAACGGGACGATTGCGCTCCGGCGTCAGGTTGGCGAGCAGCGCGTCGTCCAGAACCATGGCGGCATGAACGACACCCTTCAGCGGTCCTTCGGAACGAAGCGAGGCAAGCAGCGTCTCAACCGCGGCAGCATCGGTGATATCGCAGGCATGCAGCGTCGTCACCACACCCCGCCTGGCCCAATCGGCTATCGCCTTTTTCGTTTCCGTATCGGCAATGCCTCGGCGCGAGCACAGAGCTATGCGGCGCGCACCCCTGGAAACAAGCCAATCGGCGGCGGATAGGCCGAAGCCGCCAATGCCGCCCGCAACGAGAAAAACGCCTCCGGCATCGAAACGCAGAGATTTCGCAGGCGCTCGCAAGACGCTGTCGACACGCGCAACAGGCGGGCGCACCACGATCTTGCCGATATGGCCGGCATTCTGCATCAACCGGAAAGCGTTGCCGATCTCGTCAAAAGCGAAGGCGCGATACGGCAGCGGCGTCAGCTTTTCTTCGGCGAAAAGCTGACCGATCTCCCTGAATATGCGCCGTGTCAGGTCGGGTACATTGACCAGAAGCTGATCGGCATCGATACCGAAATAGCTGACATTGCGCCGGAATGGACGCAGGCCGATCTTGCGGTCGGCGTAATAATCACGCTTGCCAAGCTCCAGGAAACGGCCAAAAGGCTTGACCAGCTCGATGCTCCGTTCCATCGCTTCCGAAAAGAGCGAATTCAGAACGAGATCGACACCCTCGCCGCCCGTAAGCCGCCGCACGCCGGAAACGAAATCCAGAGAGCGGGAATCAAGCACGTGATCGGCGCCGAGCATTTCAAGGAAGCCGCGCTTCTCGACTGTGCCGGCCGTGGCGATCACCTTCGCTCCCCTGTGCTTGGCGATCTGGAGTGCAGCCAGACCGACGCCGCCGGCAGCTCCATGGATCAGGATGGTCTCGTCAGACTGAATGCGTCCAAGCTCGACCATCGCGTAATAGGCGGTCAGAAAGGCAACCGGCACAGTGGCGGCAGCAACGGTTTCCATCTGCTCCGGCAGCTTTGTCACGCCATCGCGATGGACACGCACATGAGTCGAGAATGCTGCAGGCCCGATCCCCATCACCCTATCGCCCGGCTTGAGATCATCGACCGCATCGCCCACGGCAAGAATTCGTCCGGCGAATTCCATGCCGATCGTGGCACCGGCAAAGCCGTCTTCCAATGCTTCCTCGGGCAGAACGCCCATAGACCACATGACATCCCGAAAATTGAGGCCGGTGGCTTCGACGGAGACGACAACTTCGCCCCCGTCGGGCACGGGAAGACTCGCCTCCTCCCAGGCTACGCTGTCCAGACGCCCGCTCACATGCTGGCGGATCGTTGCTGCTGTGAAATCACTGCGGCTCGCTTCGATGGCATCGAAGGGACCAGCCACAGCTCGGACTTCCCGGACCCTTCCGGTCGCGCGATCCAGGAACCATTCCCTATTGTCCGTTTCCGCGACCATCAGGGTATCGACCACCAATAGCGCTCGACTGCCAGCCATATCGGCATCCAGCAGGTGCACGTCAAAGGCATCATATTCATTCTGCAGGACGCGTCCGAAAGCCCACAGGCCCGCATTGGCACCATCGAGAGAGCCAGCCGACAGCGGAGAGCCGCCAGGCGCCACGATGACCATTCGAGGCCGTGCTCCATCGGCGTACTGAGACAACAGGTTCGCCAATTGCGTGAAGGCGGAGAGACGTGACAACGAGAGCTCCGCTGCATCGCCGCGCTTCATATCCGCAAGATAAACGACGCGGCGCGTAGCCGGGTCAATGGCATCGAGAGCGTCGACAATATCCGGAGACGATGCGTCGAGATCGATGATCGCTATATTCTTGCCCAGCTTGCCGAGACCCTTCCGGCCTTGTTCCGACAAGATCAGGATCGGATCGACGGCTTCCGCAACAATATCCTCTGCCGGCTGCCGCTCGGAGACAGCCGACACCGTAATCAGCGCACCTTCGGGGAAAGTCTGTTCCTGGATCAGAGGCTTGGCAAAGCCCAGAGTTCCGAGGAGATCGGCAATCTGCTGGGGCGTACCGAGCCGTCCGACCGGGAATTCCGGCGACTGGCTATCGGCAAACCAGCTTTCGGAAAGACCGAAGACGAAATCATTGAAGGCGCTCGGTGCGCGATCGACGAGCAGCAGCTGCGCGCCGCTGGCGGCGACCGACCGGACCATCCGCTTGATCTCATCATTGTGGCGCATCAGATGCTGGCTCTGATCGCCGGAGACGACCACGATGTCGGCGACACGGTGATCCGTCAGCCTGGCGGGATCGGCAACGATAACATGCGCGTCACGCTCGAAAGCGATCTCCAATGCTCGACGGGCTTGCTCGCGCGGCTCAGCGATCACGAGACATGCACCTGAGGCTGCGGCGATCGTTGCCAGCTTTCGACTGAACGCAACCGATATCGAGCCGACCTCAAGAACGTGCCCGATCGGCCCGTCATTTGCCTCGATGGAGGAAGCCAATGCCTCTGCCAGCATCGAAAGCCGTCTCTGGCTCAACGGAGAATGTACAAGCACATGCTCCAACGTCGCCCCACCCGGCATATTTGCGCCCTGGGCCGCAGGCTCTCGCCCCAGCACATGCGGGCGTATCGTCGCCAGATGCTCGAGCGTCTCGCGATAGGCATCGCCAACGAGGACACTCTCGGCCACGCGCCCGGCGTCCTCGCGATAGATTTCCTGCAGCAGCTCCGCCACGGGCGGCAGCGTCGGCTCCAGGGGAACATGCCACCTGCCGTCTCCCGTCTCCGCGATGCCGGCGTCCTCCAAAATGTAGAGGCAATTGACGAGGAAAGACCTGAACTCAGGATCGCCGGGAAGGCCGGAGAATGCGACGGTACCGTTGCGGTCCGCAACCTTCAGCGCGATATTATGGCAGGCCCGATAGATCGCGGCATCAAGAAGAAGACTTGCATTGTTGAGTGCATGGTTCCCATCTGAGCTGCCGTATGATGAAATTCGCCGTCTGCCGGCGCCGGTTCTGTCTTCGCCGGCGAAAAGAGCCGAAGGCACGCCCTCGTAATGAAAAGCGACGGATTCGAGCGTTGCCCTGCGGCGCAGCTGTGTGCGGCGGAAACGGCTATCGTCAAGAACGACGACCGGCATGGCATCTGCATCGAACAGGGTGAAACGGGCCTTGATCGAATTCGCGCTGAACCGCTCGATCTCGATAACGGCTTTGACGATCGGCCTTCCCTTGCCGAAAACTCTCACGGTGCCGAAACGAACGGGAACATAGGGAGCACCGGTTTCGCCGCCGGAGAATTGATCGAACAATGCGACGAGTCCGTGAAACGCCGCATCGATCGACATGGGGTTGAGATTATAGCTGGCGAAGGGATGAGACGGCGGGGCAGCCGGTTTCAGATCCACTTCGATCGCATGATGACCGAATGCCACGGCTTTCGACAGAAGCTGGAAATGCGGGCCATAATGCAATCCGAAACGATCCGCCGTTTCGTAGGTCACGTCGGAGGTCAGCGTCGATTTGCGCTCTGTTCCCGATCGCTCGAGGGATCCGCTGTATCCCTCGCCGGCCAGCGGCTTGCGGCAACGTCCAACCACGTGAACCGCCCATTCGTCATGGCTCAGGCGTTCGCGCGACCGGATCTCGATATCTCCGGTCTCAGGCGACAGGACGGTCGACAGCTCGACCATTCGATCTTGGGACAATTCCAGCGGCCGGATGATTTCGAGATTGCCGATTTCAACCTCATCCGTCCCGTAATAGCGTTGCGCCGCCGTTACTGCGATCTCGACGAAACCACTACCTGGCATGATAGCCTTGCCGTCGACCACATGTTCAGCAAGGTCCGGGAAGAGACGGGCATCGAGATGGTTCTTCCAATTCGAACCATTAAGATCGGCGCGCCAACCGAGCAGCGTATATGGGCTCTTGCGATCCCGACCGAAGATATCGATCTCGTCCGTCGTCGGAGGGGTGCGAAGCTCCAGTGGCTCGAAAGGCAGAGACGGAAGTTTGACGAAGGCGTTGCGGGTGGCACTGCCGCGGGCACGCAGCGCAGGCGCTCCATTGGCGACTGCCCGCGCAAATGATTGCGAAACCGGATCATGGTCGGCAACAGGCGCTTCCCGTAGCAAGGTCGGTATCGCAATGATCTGAACCGATGCCTGTTTGGCGATCTCCGCCACATAGTTCGACAGGATCGGGCGCGGCGAAATCTCGATGAAGAGGTTGCATCCCATTGCCATCGCGGCCTGACAACCCGCCTTGAAGAGCACGGGATCGCGAACATTGCGCCACCAATATTGCGTGTCCAGCAGGCGCCCGTCGCGCAGTTCGCCTGTTACCGTCGAGATGAAGATTCCCGTGCCGCTATCCGGTGCGAGATCGGGCAGGTCCGCAAAAAAAGCCTCTTTGGCGCGGTCGATGATCGGATGATGGAACGGATAATTGATATCGAGAACATGCGCGACGATCTGGGATTTGCGAGCAGCGTCCCTGTAGGCCTCTATCTCATCGGCCGGACCGGAGATCGTTACCGAATTCGGAGCATTGATCGCCGCGATACATATATTGTCGAGACCTTTGGATTTCGCAAAGGCCAGCGCGGCATCCTCGCCAAGCACCACGGCAGCCATCTTGCCCTCGCCGGCGAGGAGATCCTGATGCAGCGAGCGCTTGGCGACGATTGCAACCGCTTCGGCTGCCGTCAGCGCCTTGGCGGCATAAGCGGCTGCGATTTCGCCGACCGAATGGCCGAAGACCGCATCGGGCTTGACCCCCATGGACCATAGACAATCCGAAAGAGAAGCCTGGATTGCAAACAACAGCGGCTGCGCGATCTTGGTATCGGCCAGGCGTGCGGCAAGATCGGAAGCGACGAGCACATCGGTCAGCTTCTCGCCGAGATAATATTCAAAGAGCGCGCTGAAGGACTGGAAGCACTGCCGGAAATGGCGGTTTTCCTGATAGGCACCAACACCCATTCCCGCCCATTGCGAGCCGTTGCCGGAAAAGACGAAGGCGATCTTGGCGGCCTGCGCCGGAGCTTCACCTGCCTCGCCGACTGAATTTCTGCCTGCAAGATGCGCATCGATCGCGGCAAGCACGGCCGCGCTGTCCTTAGCGCGGGCAGCAAAACGATGACGCATGGGTTCGCGATTGGCAGCAGCGGAAGCAACGATCTGACGAGCCTCCTTGGGTTCGGCAGTTTCAAGACGGGTCCTGTAGTCTTCGAGCAGCGTCGAAAGAGCGGACGCCGTATGAGCGCTGACGGCAAAAACGATCCCCTCGCCTCGGATTGGCGGCTCCGGCGGCGCGATCGGATCGGGATCGCTGACGACAACGTGAGCGTTCGTTCCGCCGAAGCCGAAAGAATTGATCCCGGCAAAGCGTGCCTGCTTGGCCGGAAGAAGCTCGATCGTTGATGTGTTGACCCGAACGTTCAATCCCTCGAAGTCGATGGACTCGTTCGGATGGTCGAAATGCAGCGAAGCCGGAAGGAAATTATTCTCAAGCGCAATCACGGCCTTCAACAGCCCGAAAAGGCCGGATGCGGGTTCGGTATGGCCGATATTCGTCTTTATGGAGCCGATCGGTACAGGCGCCCGGCGATTGCGCCCTATGACTTCGCCGATCGCCCAGATTTCGGCGGGGTCGCCGACCTTCGTTCCCGTTCCATGGCCCTCGATGAAAGCGATGCGGTTGACGTCGATATTGTGCCCCTCATAGATCGACTGAAGTAAGGCGGCCTGCGCCTCACGGGACGGCATGGAAATGCCGTTGGTGCGTCCCGAAGAATTGACCCCTACGGCATGGATCCTGGCATAGCTGCGGTCCTTCTCGCGAAGCGCAACGTCCGTCCGGCGCAGTACGATCGCCGCACCGCCCTCTGCGCGGACATAACCGCGGCCATTATCGTCATACGCGCGGCAGAGGCCTTCTGGGGAGAGCATGCGTGCCTGCGCAAACCCCACGAAGGACATGGGGTTGAGCAGGATATTGATGCCGCCGACGATTGCCGTATCGATCTCGCCGCTCTCCAGCGCCTTCACCGCCTGATCGAGGGCGACCAGCGACGACGAACAGGCCGTGTCGATCGTCATGCTCGGTCCGCGCAATCCGAATATGTGCGAGATGCGGTTGGAAACGATGGAAAGCGTGTTGCCCGTCATGAAATACGGGCTGCCCGAGGCGGGGTCTTCCAGCGTCAGATTGCCATATTCAAGGGAGGATGCCCCGACATAGACGCCGACGCGCTGCCCCTCGAATCCATCGAGCGGCAAGTTTGCATCTTCCAAAGCGCGCCAGACTATATTCAGAAGAACGCGCTGCTGCGGATCCATCTGCATCGCTTCGCGCTGGGAAAGGCCGAAAACCGCTGGATCGAAGGCGTAGACATTCTCGAAGACGCCAGCTGCAAAACTGTAAGTCTTCCCTTGAATACCAACAGCCGGATGCCAAAAGCGCGCAAGATCCCAGCGCTCCTCTGGTATGCGGCTTACGGTACAACGCCCCTCCTTGAGGACAAGCTGCAGTTCTTCAATCGAACTCGCCCCTGGGGCAACGCTTGCGCGTCCGATAATTTCAACTGTCATGTTCTCTCAGCAATACTCGAAGAAGTGCACCAAACTGCTAAATTCAATATTAGCTGCGCACGTTATTATCTGTGGTTGTTATCGACAAAAAATTTGCGTGTGCAACCATTATGCGGCAGCGCAACAACCGATGCAATATGCGATCTCTTACACCCTTCAATCCAAGTCGAAGATCGCAGCTATTGCTTGCGACGATTGTCGCGTTTTCGACAAGTCAGTTCGCGATGAATTTCCGTTGCCGACAAGGCACGATCCGTCACAATCATACAGATGTCGGCATCCGCCGACGAATAGGAACACAGGGAGACCAGATGGCACCGCCGCTCCTTCATTTTTCCAGGATTACTGCCCCAGATTCACCGCTGTTGCTGCTCCCTGGGACGCGATGCCTAGCGGCGTACCGATAAGATTCAAGAACTTCCTGATGTCGACGGAAGGATGGCGCGACACGTAGATGACGTCGCGGCTCTTGACCGGGAAGGTCTGCCCTACGATCAGGCTGTCGGGATTGGACATATCGAACCGATAAACGATCGGATAGCGTCCCTTGGCATCCGGCACCATTCCCTTGCGCAGCAGCTCCTGGAAACGGGCGGGGCCGAGCAGAATCTTCGCGATTTCAGGCTCTTCGTAGCGGAACAGGAAGAAGCCCTTGGCATTGCTCGAATCGTCGATCGCGCCATGACCGAGGGCAACAGCCTCGAGCAGATTCAGATCGTTCGCCCCGAACTCGATACGGCCGTCTCCACGAACAGAGCCGAGCAAGGTGAAGGTTCGCGGATCGCGGACGAGGAAAATCTGGTCGCCCGGCTGTACATAGATATCTTCCGAAGGATGCTCGATGATCGACTTCAGCAGAACCGTGCCGGTCTTGCTGCCGCGAACCAGCGTAACATAGGTTTCATAGGGTTGCGTCGAGGGGCCACCGGCCTTGGCGATGACTTCGGTGATCTTTTCCCTGGTCAGATCCAGCGGCACCATGGAAGGACGGCCAACGGCGCCCGAAACCGTAACGGTGCGCGACGGCGTACCCATGCTCGTCACGATGACATCCGGCTCGACGGCCTTTGTAGCCAGCGCCGCCAGGATTGCCTTGCGAGCCTGGTCAAGCGTCTTGCCCGCGAATCGAACCGAGCCGGCATACGGGATTGCCGCCGTGCCGTCCGGCTGCACGACGATATCGAGCGATACCTGCTTCGATTGCGCCGTCGAAAACAGGCCATCGGCACCAGCTTCGAAAATCGTGACCTTCAATGCGTCGCCGACACCGATGACGACCGGACCGACGCCACCGCCCATGCCAAAACGGCGATTGAAGGTGGAGGAAACATAGTCGGAAACCAGGCGCGCACTGCGGCTGTCGATGTCGACAATGTCGAAAACTGCGGCATTCCTGCGACCCAATTCGACACTGGATTGACCGGCATCTTTTACAATAGCGCCAGCCAGCGGACCTTCGCTCGAAACGGAATTACATCCCGCCAGAACCACGCAACAAAGTACGGCGCCAATACGAAACAATTGAAACCCTCAAACCAATTAGCTGCCGTGATTACCTGATGGCATACATCGACATAGAATGCATCAAATCTATCGACGCCTTGAAAAGCATAACGGGCGCGCGTCAACAAGCCCAAACGCCGGGAATACAATCAAAAATATCAGGTGCGATCATCTGAACACACCCGGGTTTAAAGAAGCGCCCCATCAGATCGAGTTTATAAGGGGCAAAAGCGGTTAAAGCAATTTGGACGAGTATTATTTGCGGTTTAAAATTAAAATTTTCTGAAAAATAAAAAGGAGCGGTTAAGTAACGGCAATAGTAAAAAAGCGCCCGAACAGCGACATAAAGTTCCACAGAATCGCACTTGTGCCGCTTTTCATAAGATTGCTATTGCCTATAAAGGAGTTGAGTCCTGACCCGCAACCCATGCAGAAATGACAGACCACAACAATCGGTACTTGCCGAATTTCTGCCTCCAGCGAGATAGCATCAATGGCTCCTCGAATCAGTCTCGGCAATCCTCGATTGTCCACCGGCACTTATAAATTCCGCCAACTTGCTGCGAGGCAAAAAGCGGTTTTTGGGGGCTGCGATACGCCAAAGCGAGAACTTCTCCGGATCGGCGGGATGCCGATTGAAATGAAGGTTATGTATTAATGCTTGGTTTTTCAAAGCGCTCCCAGAAGAAAGCATCGAAAAGTCCTCTGGAGATATTCGATCAGTACGAGCAAGGCAGGCCAGCGCACCAAAATGCCATCGATGCGCTTCAAGGATGGAACTGTGCGTTCCCGCCGGAATTCGGTCTTAAGGCCGGCAACCTGCCTCTTTACGCCGACGACCGCATCGATTGGGCGTTGCACACATTCGGATCGATAGAAGGCAGGACCGTTCTCGAAGTCGGGCCGCTTGAAGGGATGCATACCCATATGCTGAATTGCCATCGCCCGGCGCGGATCGATGCGATCGAAGCGAACCGTCTCTGTTTTCTAAGGTGTCTGGTCACCAAGCAGATTCTGAACATCGACACCGCCTCTTTCATGCTCGGCGACATTCAAGCGTGGCTGACGGAAGGCGAAGAAATCTACGACTTAACGCTTGCATCGGGGGTTCTCTATCATATGGCCGACCCCGGCGAGTTTCTTCGTTTGCTCGCAAAGCGGTCCCATACGGTTTTCATCTGGACGCACTTCGTCCTTGAGGACGCAATGCCCGAGGGCGATGTGCGTTGGCTGCCTTTCAGCGGTAAAGTGGAGACGAAACTGATAGATGGCATTGCGGTGCGTTATTACGAACGTAGCTATCACCACGCCAATGCCAATGCGTCTTTCTGCGGAGGCATGAAGGACCGGCACTTTTGGATGCACAGGGATGACATCTTGATGCTGCTGCGTACATTCGGCTTCAATGACGTTGTCATCCGAGATGAAAATCTAAGCCATCCAGGCGGCCCAAGCTTCTCGCTGCTGGCACGAAAAGCGCCCAGCGAGGCCTGACGAGGTTCGAATGCAAAGGCCCGACATCTGCGATATCGATAGGCATCTTGATAGATGTGATACTATGCAGGGCGTAATAACGTCATTCCATCACCAATTTCGGCGCTGTGCCGATCTGCTAGAAGCGCCGGAGCAACTCCGTGCTTTTTAACCTCGAATATGATCATGGCAATGTTATCGAGGGCTATCTGATCCCGGATGGTTTTTCCGACAAACCGCAAATCAGAATCTCGGACGCCGCCGGCGATCTGATGATCCTGCCGTGCGACCAGCTCAAACAGGCGGTCATCGACTCGGGACGGCACGAAGATGGCTATGTCGGATTCAGGCTCGACACAACAATCATGCCGGACCTCATGGAACGTACGTCGCTGATGATCCATGACGCCAAGTCGGGGCTACTGATCTACCGCCGGCCTCAG
The DNA here is from genome assembly GCF_007828395.1 of Rhizobium sp. ERR 942. Classification (NCBI taxonomy): domain Bacteria; kingdom Pseudomonadati; phylum Pseudomonadota; class Alphaproteobacteria; order Hyphomicrobiales; family Rhizobiaceae; genus Rhizobium; species Rhizobium sp. ERR 942. Next base: position 468,106 of record NZ_VIUA01000003.1, on the reverse strand, counting down.
GTATCGAACACGATTCCGTTAAAGATTGTAAGGCTCGAGACACAGCTGCTGCCAATGGTCAAATTCGACTACTATTGCGGCCGCAATTTTCAATACGAGCTTTCATCCGTTGAGCGCTTCGGTCACGAAACGACCCTTCAGGCCTTTCATCTGAACGCCATCCAGTCAATCTATCTTAGCGGCCGGCTGTTGATGCGCAATTACGAAGAGTTTCTCGACAAGGGATTCAAGGCCATCGTTCTGCTTACCGATCCCTATTACGAACTTGCTCTGCGGATATTCCTTCTGAAACGGATGGCGAAAACTCAGATTTCCTTCTTCGGCGATCGCGACAAGATCATCCTGGCGCCTGCTGCGGAGCATTTCGCCGAGGTAAGCCTTGAAAACGAAGCCTCTCTCAAGACCGCCCTGAAGAAGGCGCCTCAGAGCGTCAGAAACGTCCTCGTATCGCCGGTCACCCGGCAATTGGCCACGACCATACCGGAACAGACGGTGACACGTGCCGATGTCGCCAGCGCCATCGATCTTCTCTCGCGCTTTGCAATTGTCGGTTTCGATACGGACAGTCTTTATTTTCAACAGGCGCTCAGCGAGCTCATCGGGATTTCGGTTGACGATTTTCCATTGCCACCCAGACACAGCACCCTTGAAGACGTTGCGACAAGGTTGCGTTCATTGCATATTGCCGAGCTCATGCTCGAAGAGGATTTGATTTTCGACCACTATGTGCGTCAGGCGATGAAACCAACCGCGCCCGGACTGCCGGAAACGATTGCAAGCTGACATGCCGAAGCCAGTCATTGAAGACGCGATAATTCAGGACTCTCCGCGGGTAAAAACGAGCCGGCATATCCTGCCTTCGCTGTTTCGGCGCAGGCTGCCGGCGCAGCGTGCGCGCACCGATCTCGAGGGCATCGAATACATACCGGTGCATGACAGCAACGAGCCCGAAACACAGTCGGGCGGTAAGCCGCCGCTGAGGCTTATCGGCTTCGTATTGCTCGTTATCCTGCCTTTTCTGGCCAGTTCGGTGTATTACGCCTTCATTGCCTCGAACCAATATGTGGCGGAAGCACGTTTTGCCGTTCGTGCCGTGTCGGGAGCAGGCGACACCAGCGATGCCGGCGACCCCGGCGGAGCCACCAGCGCTCTGAACATGCGCTCGGCTTCGCAGGACGCCTATGTCGTCACCAGCTTCATTCACTCGACGGAAATTCTGAACCGGATCGCTAAGAAACTCGATTATCGGGCCATGTTTACCCGGCAGGATGCGGATTTCCTGTCGCGATTCAGTTCGGCGCGATCCGACGAAGAGTTCCTGAAGTACTGGAACGACCATGTCAGCGCCTATATAGACGTCACCTCCGGCATCATCACACTGAAGGTCAGGGCTTTCACACCGGATGATTCCGTCAAGCTCGCTGACGCCATCATCGAGGAAAGCGAAAAGCTCATCAACGAGCTTTCCGAACGGGCGCGCAATGACATCGTGCAGAGCATGAAGGCCGACGTTCAGAAAAGCGGCAAGGCCTATGGCGACACGCTGATCGCCCTCAACCAGTTCCAAAATGCATCCGGCCTTCTCAGCCCGCAGATGCAAGCCAGGAACAGCGGCACGCTTCTGACAGGGCTGCTGGCCCAGAAACTGGAATTCGAAACGCGCCTCTTCGTCATGCGGCAATCCAATGCCCAGAATTCTCCGACCTATCAGCAGCTCAATCTCGCTAAAGACAGTCTCGATGCACAGATCGAAAAGATGAGATCGGAGTTGACAGGCCCTGAGAATGCAAGCCTTGCAAAGGCCCTGCTGGACTATTCCAGGCTGGAGACCGATCGCATGATCGCGGAAAAGCTCTACGAAAGCGCGCAGAAGAACTACGATGCCGTGCTAGCCGAAGCTCTGCGCAAGACGCTCTATCTCGCCGTTTTCGTCAAGCCGGTGCTGCCAGACGAATCGATATTTCCGCGTCGCGTCAGCACACCGCTGATCATATTGCTTGCGCTTGTTGTCACTTGGGCGACCCTTTCTCTCATCTGGGCATCCGTCGAGGATCACCGGATATGAGTGGGAAAGCACCATGATCAGCTTCAAGAACGTCTCGAAATTCTTCAAGACACAGAGCGGCAAGAAGATCATCCTCGACCGGGTGCATTGCGAATTCGAATCCGGCTATTCCTACGGCCTGCTCGGCGTGAATGGTGCCGGAAAATCGACAACGATCCGCATGATTGCAGGCACGATGCTGCCGAATTCGGGCAAGATCAGCAAAAATGTTCGGGTATCCTGGCCGCTGGGCCTCGGCAGCGGCTTCAATCCCTTCATGACGGGGCGGGCCAATGTTCATTTCGTTGCGCGCGCTTACGGCGAGGATGTCAGGCGCGTCTCCCGCTTCGTCGAAGAGTTCGCCGAATTGGGCGACTATCTCGATGCGCCGGTACGCACTTATTCCTCGGGCATGAGCGCTCGATTGGCATTCGGGCTTTCGATGGCAATCGAATTCGAATGCTATCTCGTGGACGAAGTTCTGGCGGTCGGCGATGCGCGCTTCCAGGAGCGCTGCCGCATTGCATTCGAGAACAGGCGCAAGAATTCCGATATCATCATGGTGTCCCATAGCATGAGCATGATTAATACACATTGTGACAGGGGTATTGTACTTGTCGATGGCAGACTTATCGTCTTCGATAAGGTAGAGCAGGCTATCGAAGCCTATTATAGATTGAATCGATAGAAGATCAGGGATCGACAGCAAGGCCCAATATGGCTCATGATACCGAAAACGCGCCAAAAACGCTTCAGCTCAGCGCGACGGAGCGTAGCCGGAACGTGGCCACGAATCTGTCGGTGACCGCGCGGAAACTGCGCTTCTCGACATCGAGGCGCAGCCAGTTGTTCAAGGCCGTCGGCCTGCGGCCGCGGCCGATGCAGCAGATCATCGGCAAGGTCATGCTGGCATCGACCTTTCTGCTGATTGTCGTCCCCAATGTTGCTTCGATCTACTATTTTACCTGTGTCGCGTCCGATCAGTATCAATCAGAAACGCGCTTTACGGTCCGCACCTCCACGCCCGCACTCGGCAGCAATCAGATTACCAAGGTGACCGGCCTGCCGCCGGCACAGATCGTCCAGAATACCCTGATCGTCACCAACTTCATCAAGAGCAAGGACATGGTTACCGCGCTCGAGGAAAGGGTCGACTTTCAAAAGATCTACGGCAACGACTCGATCGATCGGATTGCGCGCCTGAAGAAGGATGCGAGCTCGGAAAAGCTGCTCAATTACTGGGAAGACATGGTTTCGGTCAAAATCGATGCGAACAGCGGCATCGTGACGGTCAAGGCACGGGCTTTCACCGCGGCCGATGCCCAGAAGGTATTGCGCGAGGTTGTCGCTGCGTCCGAGGTCGTTGTCAACGACGTCAACACCCGCATCTGGCGTGACGTCATCGCAACCGCACAGGCGAATCTCGACAATGCTAGGGATCAGCTGCAGAAGGCGCGAGATCAGCTTTTGATTGCGCGCAACCAGACAGGCGTCCTCAGCGTCGAGGGATCGTCGACCGTTATCACGAACCTGATCTCATCCGTGCAGAAGGAGAGGATAGAGCTTCAACAGAAATATGACGCGCTGCTTGGGACCGTCTCCGCCGATGCACCGCAGATGCGCGTGTTGAAACGCGAGATCGACAGCAGGCAGAAGCAGATCGATCAGCTCAACAGCCAAGTCGCCGGGCAGAACAAGTCCGAACAGAATCTCGCGGATGTTTCCGTGGATATGTCGCAGCGCGAACTGGAACAGAGCCTTGCCGAGCAGCAATTTGCCTCGAGCATGAAGACGCTGGAGCAGGTCAAGTTCGTCAGCAAGCAGCAGTTGCTCTACCTCGATACGTTCCTGGCGCCCAGCCTGCCCGACGAGGCGGAGTATCCTCAGCGGGCACTCTGGATCGGCGGGATCTTGGGTGTGACGCTCCTTGCCTGGGGTGCCGTTTTCGGCATCCTCGCAAATCTCCGAAGTCGCCTGGCGTGATTTTGCGCGGAAGCCCCATGCAAGTTTTGCGCGACATCGTCTATCAATTGCTTCCAAGACCGCGGCCATCCAGTGCGTTGGCGGGAGATGGTGAGCGCGTTGCCAGGCGTCTGCTCATCTTGTCGCGCCACCCCAATCCGAGCTTCAGCTACTATCTTGCTGAGCGGGCCAAGACACTCGGCCACATTCCGGTCATCATGAAAGGCCTCGACGACCCACTCGACGCTATCGATAGCGACGGGCTGTTCGTCATCATTTGCCGCTACATTAAGCAGCCGCAATTGCGCTGGCTGGAGGAAAGGCGAGGCACGCTTGCCGGGGTCGCTTATTTCGTCGATGACGACATCCCCGCCGTCGTGACCGGCAACGAAGCCGGTTGGCTCTATAAGTTCAGGCTGATCAAATTGGCGGTCCGCCCAATGCCGAGGGTCAATAGGCTCCTCACTCATGTCTGGACTTCGACCGAACCCCTGGCAAACGCGCTCGCGATGAGAAGCCATCGGATAGATATCCTGCCCCCGCTTCCAGCGGATGCAGCAGAAATCGTGGTCAATGGCAGGGATGACGGAGGCACGCCGCTGAGGATGGTCTACCATGCCACCGGCGTCCATCGCCGCGAACACGAGTTCCTCATGCCGATCGTCAAAGCCGCGATGGAAAAACACGGCAACCTGCATTTCGAGGTTTTTGCCGCTGGTGCTCTCGCTCGACGCTGGGCTTTGCAAGGGATCGACCCGGCGAGAATGGCGATCATTCCGCCACTCCCGTGGCCGGCCTATCTCGCAAAGACAGCGCATCATCAAGCCGATATCGCTCTGGCTCCTCTTCTGTCCGGAAAGACCAATGCGAGCCGCTCGGATACCAAGCGGATCGACATCAGCCGCCTGCAGGCAGCAGCCATATTTTCCCGATGCCCGACTTTCGAACGATGCGTCGTCGCCGGGGAACTTCACATCGGCAATACCGCCGACGAGTGGCTTGCCGCTATCGACCTGCTCATCGGCGACCGCGCGCGACGGCTTTCTGCTCGCGATGCCACACGACATTCGATCGAGAAAATGCGGCTGTATGCCAGTCCGACATTTCCAGGCATACGTTTTGAACCTCTCAGCGGCGCGGGCTAGGCCAGGAATTTCTCAGGCAATGCCTCTGCTCGCATTTAGAAGAAATCAATATTTTGATGACACTCAAAATCATACCGAACGCCGATCTCGAACGGGAAATCTCCGTTGACGCCGATCCCAGCCTATGGAAATCCATGGGGGATGATCCGGCTTTCGAGATCAGATTTTCGCCGGTGCGAAAGAAGCTGATCGTCATCCATGTAGTCGCAACCGACGAGCCGCTAGATCCCAAATTCTATATCAATCGCGGCTACGGCTTCCGCGAGAAGGATACGGTCTCTCTTCCGGAAGGGCATCGTTTCGTCATCACCGCGGACATCGGTTCGGTCGGCTCCATCTGCGCCCTGCGTGCCGATCCGGCCAGCTTCCCGACGACGTTCCAGTTCGCCGCCAGGGCCTTTGCGTCCGAAAAATCGGCCGAAAGATATATTGCAACCCTTCTTCGAAGCGAGGAACGAACCAAACGTGTCGATCTCGGCAGGCTGCCCCAGTATTGGCTGAAATTGCCCAGACTGCGCTTGGGGCGCCGCGCGCCTAACCTGACGATACAATATGCCGAGGCGAGCTATAGGCTTGCTGCAGAACTGGAGACAGCATCGGTACCGGCGGTGGGAACCTGGCTCAGTGTGGTAGTTCCCGTCTATAATGCTCCGCCCCGTTATCTGGACGACCTCGTCAAATCCTTCGAAGAACAGGGTGAAACAGGCACCGAGCTCATCCTGAGCGATGATGGCTCGACGTCGCCGGAAACGCTGCAGTGGTATCGGAGCCAACAATCGAAAGACAATATCCGTTTTGTGCTGAATGAGCGCAACGGTGGCATCGCGGCCGCTACCAATACAGGTCTGTCCCAAGCACGAGGGCAATGGATCGCCTTTCTCGATCATGACGATGTCATCGCACCGCATGCCTTCAAGCTCATCCGGCATACGCTGGAGCAAAATCCGGACGCGAATTTCCTCTATACAGACGAACTGGTGGTCGACGACATCTTGAAGCCGACCGGCGTCATGCTGAAGCCTGCTTATGATTCCGTGCTGCTGACGGGCGTCAATTACATCAATCATTTTTCGGTCTACCGCCACGACCGCCTCCGGGAGATCGGCTATCTCCGCATGGGCTACGACGGCTCGCAGGATTACGATCTGCTGCTGCGCTATCTGGAGGGCGTCCCCGAGGAGAGCGTCCTCCACCTGCCCTACCCGGCATATTGGTGGCGGCGCAACGGCAAGACCTTTTCCCGCAAGTTCATGGAGGCCGCCACCACGAACGCCAGGAAAGCGCTGGTCGAACGATTTGAGCGGCTAAAGCAGCCGATCGCCGTCGAGGGCGCTCTCACCACGACGCTGCACCGGATCATCTTCGAAGCCCCGCATGCGTGGCCGAAAATCTCGATCGTCATTCCGAGCAAAAACAATTTCGATCTGATTTCACGCATCCTCGGCGATCTCTTTGAAAAGACGGATTATCCGAATTTCGAAGTTCTGGTCGTCGACAACGGTTCCACGGATCAACCAGTCCTCGATCTCTACGAGCGCTACCGCCAGAGCGAGCCGCGATTTTCGGCAACTGTCACACCGGAAGCCTTCAACTTCTCGCGCTCGGTCAATCGCGGCCTGAGCGCGGCGACGGGGGAGCACTATCTCATCCTGAATAACGACATCGAGGTCATCGAAGCGGGCTGGTTGAAGGAGATGGTCTCCTGCTTCGCCTATGACAGGACCGGCATCGTCGGCGCCAAGCTGCTCTTCGCAAACGACAAGATGCAGCATGCCGGTGTAGTCATCGGTTTCGGCGGACTTGCAGGTCACTGGTATTTGAACAAGCCCAAGGAGTTCGGCGGACCGATGAACCGGCTGCATGTGCGCAACACCATGACCTGCGTGACCGGAGCGGTGATGCTGATCTCGGGGGACTGCCTACGGAAAATCGGCCTTTTCGACGAGGAGAATTTCGCGGTCGCCTATAATGATGTGGATTATTGTCTGCGGGCTCACAAAGCCGGCTATCGCATCGTCTGGACGCCCTTCGCCTGTCTTTATCACCATGAATCGCTGTCGCGCGGCTCGGACAAATCCGGCGAGCGGAAAAAGCGTTTCGAGCAGGAAAAGCAGAACCTGCGCCGGCTCCACGCCACGCAGGGTTTCATCGACCGCGCGCTCAATCCAGCCTACAGCCGGGACAAGTCGGACCCGAGGATCGTGATACCGACGCAACTGCATATCCCGTCGATGCCGTAGCGCGATCTGCGAGCCGGTCAGAGCTGGATCAAGTCGAGATCCTTGCCGATTTCCCTTTTGGCAATGTCGACCACGCTTCTCTCATGGGTAAAGAGGATCGTCTGGAAACGATCGGACGTTGCGGCCAGTACCTGTAGACCCGCCCGAACGCGCTCGTCATCGAAGGTCTGGAAGATGTCGTCGACGATCAGCGGCGCAGGCTCGTTGCGGGCAGAATAGTCTTCGAGAAACGCCAGCCGTAGCGCGAGATAAAGCTGGTCGCCCGTCCCTTCGCTCAAGCCGTCGAGCGGCACGCGTTCGCCGGCCGCTCGTTCCGCCAGCAACTGCAGCGCATCGCTTTCATCGTGGGCTTCGACCAGGCGGGAGAAGCGGCCACCCGTCAGCTGCGAGAACAGCTCACCGGCACGCCGGATGACCGGATCGGCCTGCTTCTCGCGATAAGCCTCCATCGAACCTGCGAGCATGCGGGCTGCAATCTTCAGCACGACCCATTGTCGCGCGAGATCCTTTGCATCCTGCTCGGCCGAGAGCTTCTCGAAAACCGCGTATTCGGCGCTAACGCCTGTTTCCAGCGCCTGCCGCTGGCGGCGGTTCTCCGCCAGCCGTGCGGAAAGTTCGCCATGCACGGCGAACTGCCGCTGATCTTCCTCCGTCAATCGCTCGATTTCGAGATCGGCCGCAACCCGTTCGAAGCCGGCAAGCTCGGCCCGAAGCTCGTCTTCGGCCTTGCCGTCGGCTTGGTGGCGGAAGCGATCACGGCTTTCGACGAGCCGGGCAGTCAAACGAGTGCGTTCGCGCAGTCGAGAGAGGAGTGCAGGCAGATCTTCGATCCCGCCGAGATCGGCGGTCAGTCCTTCCAGATCGGCGGCGATGGCGGCAAGCGCAGCCTCCTGGCGGACGACGAGCCCTTCCCCACGCTGCCGTTCCTCCTCCAGGGCGTCGCGCTTCTTCAGTTCGCCGCGCATGGCGTTGACGCGGGTATGCAGTGCCTCGGCAGCGGCATCTGGCGGCAGATGATCCAGCTCATAGCCGCTATTGGCGCCAAGGGTCGCCAGCCGCCGCTCGAAATCCGCCATGTCGCGCCGCATGCCATTGACCCGGCGCAGGCGGTTTTCGCGCTCCGCCAGGACATCGGGCAGTTCCTGCCATGCCTTCAAGGCGGCATTGGCCATGTCCATGGTCGTGTCGGATGGCAGACCGAGCAGTTCCACGGCTTTGGCGAATGCGCCGCGCCAATCGGTGTATTGTCGTTCCAAGCTCTTTTGCTGGTCGTCGAACCGGGTCAGCCTTTCACGCGCCGCGCCGATCTCCCCTTCCCGCGTGCGGCTTTCGCTCCAGCGTTCGGACAGAAGGCGCAGATGCTTGCGCAGGCCTTCCGCAATCGCTGCCGGCGGAAGGCGGCCGCTCCTGTAGCCGCTTGCCTCGACGATATCCTGCAGAGCGGGCAAGACGCGGTTTTCCGCCAACGCATTCTCATCCCGTTGATCGATTAGATCCCGCAACGCTTTGCGCTCACGTCGCAGCAGCTCCACTCCGCGGCGCCATTCCAGCATCGTCGATGGATCGAGGGCATCGACACCGCAAGGCTCAAAAAGGGCTGCGAAGGCTTCCTGTGCATCCTTCAGCGCCTTCTCGAAGCCCTTGAGCCGACCGGAAGCCTCCTCCCGCTCCTGCAGCAGACGCGCCTGCCGCAAACGATAGTCGGCGTGGCGCGCGACCCGATCCGCATCGCTCAGGGCGGCATCGGCCAGACGGTCCGCCTCGGCCACGCTGACAGTCAGTGCCGCAAGGGTCTTCGCTTCCGGAGCCGCGCCGTCCTTCCACTTTTCCTGGATAGAGGCCCATTGCACATCACGGCTTTCGCGTGCAGCGGCGATCTGCTCGCGCGTGACAACTGGCCCGGTGCGCTCGGCATCCGCGAGGATTCGCCCTATCTCAGCCAGCTGCTCATCATAGGTCTGCAGCTTGCCGGTAGCGTCGCGCACCTTCGATCGCGCCGCGTCGATCGCATCGCGATGTCCTATAATCTCCGTCGTTTCGGGAAGCGGTACCGAGAAGAGCAGATCAATGTTACCGACCGGTGGCTGCAATCGTCCCGCGGCCTCGTGGAGATCGGCATCGGTGCGACGTATCTGGGTTTCCAGCCTATCAAGGCGAGCCAAGGCGGAAAGATCGCTGCCCAAAGCCTCAAGCTGGTCAATATAAGGTCTCGGATCGATCAGCCGCCCGTTAAGGCTGTCCTTCTGGAGCGTGGCCAACTGCCTGCGCTCGCTGTCGGATTGTTCGGCAAGCGACTGCATCTGCCGCGCAAGCTGCGTGCCCTGCTCCACCAATTCGGACAGGCGCGCGCGATCGATATCGCTCGGCTGCTGCCGTTCCAGCTCGGCTTCGGCAAGACCGAGGCGACGGGCAAGCTGCGAGAGCGTCGTATCGTAGCCGGCAAGTTCCTGATCGACGCGCGGCAGGTCGTGACGCTGGGCGCGGTAGTTGCCGGTATCGGCAAAGAGCTGGGTGATATCGCCCGACATCTGCAGTAACGCTTCATCCACCTGGATGCGCGAGAGATCCTCTTCCGCGCGCAGAACGGCTTGCCGCGCGCGTCGCAGTTCCGCTTCGCTCGCCTCTTTATCCCGCAGTCTCTGTTCTAGCTTATCGGCAAAGCCGTCCGGTATGGCGGCAAGATCGGAAAGGCCATCGAGCGCAAGAGTTTCCGCATCGATTTCTGACAGCAGAGGCTGCAGCGTCTTCAGCCGCTGGAGCCGATCCAGCGCCTCACGCGTGCTGCGGCGCTCCGCCTGCAGGCGCTCCAGCTCCGTCTCCAGCTCGGCCGCTTCGGCAAGCAGCTTCTTCCAGTCGCCGGATTTCAGCTCGTTGTCCTTCTCGGCCTTGCGGGCATCCTCATAGCGGTCGAGAGCCTGGTAGAAGCCACGATCCTTCGAGCGCCTGGCCGCATAGATGCTGTCCGCCTCCGCTTCCAGCGACTGGCGCAGACGTGACAGGCCCGTCAGACCGGACGCCGCCGAAAATAGCAGACTGCCGATCTCGCCGCCGCTGCGCAGCATCGCAGTCGCGCCCTGCCGCAGTCGCTGCGAATCGAGCCCGAAGGCGCGCTCGAAGACATCGCGGCTCAAATTGCCAAGGAAGGGCGAAAGCGCATCTTCGGCGAGCGCCGTCTCCTTATCGTCGGGTGCGAGAAGCGTCCCCTTGCGGCCACGGCGGCGGCGGAAGCTCAGCTTTGCACCATCACGCGCGCTGATATCGGCGCCGATCCTCAAGGTATTTGGTTCATGCAGGAAGCTTTGCTCGGCAGCAGTCGGGAAACCGAAGAGAAGATCGGAGATCGCGCTCAAAGCCGAGGATTTGCCCGCCTCGTTCGGACCATAGATCACATGCAGCCGTGCGTCGGGGCGAAAATCGATCGCTCGATCGGTCAGCGCGCCATAGCGGAGAATATCGAGGCGGGTGAAGCGCATCAGCCTGCCCCCTGCCCGCGCGCCAGCAGCAATTGCCGCGCCTCTTCTATGAGGGTGTCCATGCTGTCGTCCAGCGGCCGTTCCGTCGCGCCGAGGCCGCCCGGCAGCCGCACCGCAATCTCATCGATCAACCGGGCCGCCTCTGCTGCAATATCCGTGTCGCCGGCATGGTCTGCCAGTAACTGGCGCAGATCGAGCGCGCCGTCCGCCTCCGCCGATCTTTCCGGCGGCGGCTCAAGACGCAGCTCGAGCTTTTCCAGCCAGATATCCTCATGTACGCGGTGACAGGCAGCTTCCACTTCGTCACGCCATTGCTGGCGATTGGCAGCTATCGCACCCTGCAGCGGCGTTACGCCGGAAAGCCGCACACGCAGCGCGGTCATGCGACCCGCCATCTCATCGGCTACTGGCTGCACCGCCTGCTCCACATGACGCAGGATCGCCGCCTGATCGTCCTCCAATCCAACCACGACATCAATTTGCGCAAAGCGCGCCTCATCGACGATCAGCCGCTCGTGATCGATCCGCCCGTCTTCGACGGTCACCAGCACCGCGCCCTTGGCACCGCGTTCACGGATATTGCGGCCCTGCAGATTGCCGGGAAAAATAACGAGCGGGTCCTGCGCCACCACTTCAAAATCGTGCACATGGCCGAGCGCCCAGTAATCATAGCCGCGCGAGCGCAGATCATCCACGGAACACGGCGCGTAGGGTGCGTGCGGCTCGCGCCCGGTCAGCGAGGTATGGAGAATGCCAATATTGAACCAGCCGGAAACGGGCGCGGGATAGGCAATCGCCAGATTGTCGTTGGCGGAGCGTTCGGCAAAGCCCTGGCCATGCAGCGCCACCTTCAGCGCCTCCAGCCTGACACTGCCCGGTTTGCTAGTCGGAAACTCATGAACGTTTGACGGCAAGGTGATCGTCTTGGTGATGACGCTTGCCGCATCGTGATTGCCGCGCAGCAGGTAGACCGGAATGCCCGCCCGCTCCAGTCGCGCCATCTCGCGATTGAAGAACAAGCCGATCTTGTTGTCCTTCCAGTCGCCATCATAGACATCGCCGGCAATGACGAAGAAATCGACGCACTTTTCGATCGCCAGGCCCACCAGCGTCGAGAATGCCTTGCGGCTCGCTTCGACGAAGACAGCAGCGACGGCGGCATCCTTCAGGGCCAGGCCCTGAAAGGGGCTGCCAAGATGGAGATCGGCGGCGTGGATGAAGCTGAAAGAGGACATGGGCTCCGATAGCGGTCAGAAATCCGGCCTTTCCTTTTAAGGAAATAGAGGCGCAATGAATACCGCGCCGGCGACTTCATCCAACGGTTTCGTAAGCCGGCTCGCCCTGCCGTGTTCAGTCACGCGATTGCGATCCTCGATCGCCAATGTGCGCTTGTGGCCCTGTCGGGCGGCTGCTACTGCGCTATCATCTTATGAATAAAAGAGAGGAGACTACTCATGAGACATCATGCCTTCGGACGGACGCCCTTTATCGTGACCGATGTCGGCTTCGGCGCCTGGCAGATTGGCGGCGCATGGGGCGATGTCAGCGAGGCTGACGGCCGCGCAGCGCTCAACGCCGCCCTCGATGCCGGCATGACCTTCATCGATACCGCCGACGTTTATGGCGATGGCCGCTCGGAAAAGATCATTGCCGATGTGCTAAAGGCGCGCGGCGGCGAGCGCCCGATGGTGGCGACGAAGGCCGGCCGCCGGCTGAGCCCGCATGTGGCCGACGGCTATACCAAGGCCAATCTCGAAGGCTTCATCGATCGCAGCCTCAAGAATCTCGGCGTCGAGAGCCTTGATCTCGTGCAGCTTCATTGCCCATCGACCGAAGTTCTCTATCGGCCGGAAGTTTTTGCCGGGCTCGACGAATTGCAGAAGGCGGGCAAGATCAAAGGATACGGCGTCAGCGTCGAGAAGGTCGAGGAAGCGCTGAAGGCGATCGAATATCCGGGCGTGCTCAGCATCCAGATCATCTACAACATCTTCCGCCAGCGTCCCGACCATCTGTTCTTCAAGGAGGCCAAGCGCAAGAACGTCGCCGTCATCGCCCGCGTGCCGCTCGCCTCCGGCCTACTGTCCGGCAAGATCACCCGCGATACGCAATTTGCCAGCGACGACCACCGCAATTTCAACCGTCATGGCGAGGCCTTCGATGTCGGCGAAACCTTTGCCGGCGTGCCGTTCGAAGTCGGTCTGCAGGCAGTGGAAGAGGTGCGCAGGCTGGTTCCAGCCGGTACCAGCATGGCAGCCTTCGCGCTGCGCTGGATCCTGATGAACGATGCCGTCACCGTCGTCATTCCGGGTGCGCGCAATGCCGAGCAGGCCAAGGCCAATGCCGCCGCGGCCGATCTCGCTCCGCTCTCCGCCGATGTCATGGCGGCGACGCGCGAAATCTACGAGCGCCTGATCGCGCCGCATGTTCATCATCGCTGGTAACATCCATATCTGAAATGGATGGCCGGAACGTGCTTTCGGCCACCATGGACATATTGTTCCATAGATGCAGAGACAGCATCAATGTGCTGCTGCCCAAGCTTGACACCATAGAGGAAAAGGGCCGGACAGGCCCAAGGAGGAATGCCATGAAAGTAGCGCTGGTAACGGGCGCCTCTCGCGGTCTGGGTGCGGTGATCGCCTTGGAGCTTGCCGAGGCTGGCTGGGCCGTCGCCGTCAACTATGCAAGCGACACTCAGGGGGCCGAGAAGATCGTCGATACCATTCGGCAGCGTGGTGGACAGGCTTATGCCGCAAAATTCAGCGTGATCGACAAGGACCAACTCGTGGACGGTCTGGAAAAGATCAGGGCAGCGCTCGGGCCGGTCGATCTCATCGTCAACAACGCGACCGGCCCCCAGCCGGATATGCCACTCATGGAGCAATCCTGGCGGACTTACCTCGACCAGCTCGAATTCTTCGTCAAGGCGCCGCTGGAACTACTGCAAGCCGTGCTGCCGGACTGGCGGGCGCGCAAATCGGGCCGCGTCATCAACATCGGTTCTGAGATCGCCGAGCTCGGCAATCCGAATTTCGGCAATTATGCTGCCGCCAAGGGCGCTATGCTCTCGATGACGCGCTCCTGGGCGAGAGAGCTCGCGCCGGAAGGCATTACCGTCAATCTCATCGCGCCTGGCTGGATTCCGGTCGAGCGCCATGCCGATGCTTCCCAGCAGGCAAAGGAAGGCTATCTCGCGCAGACGCCCATGGCCCATTTCGGCAAGCCGGAAGACATCGCCGACGCCGTCGTCTTTCTCGCCTCGAGCAAGGCGGATTTCATCACGGGGCAGAAACTTGCCGTCAACGGCGGCCGGACGCTGCTCTGACGCCGCCAAGCAGAGAAACGGATTCGATAACAGACGACTTGAACCGAAATAGCGGCGATTGCCGCTATTTTGCACCTTTGCTGGACGGCTCCAGCGCAAAGTCGCCGAAGCGGAGCATTCCACCGTTATCGGCGCAAAATGATTTCACTCTTTGCGCTCCATTTTTGCGCGGACCTCGAGAAAGGCGTTTGTAAGACCTATCAAGACGGGCGATGTGACACTCCCATTTGCTCCGCCGATCGGGTCCGCAATGTGAATATTTCTAAGATCGTTCATGAAGTCATCCCAAAGGGCGGGTCCGCCTTTCTCAAGAAGTTCGGCGCGGATGCTCAGGTCTTCACTGACGGGCAGATGCCGCCTACCCCAGGCGCCGATCATGGCAATCATCGGCACGAGCTGAATCGCCGGTTCCGTCAGACTGTAAATCGCCTTCTGACTGTGGCTGGGATCGTCCAACTTGGTGATCAAGCCGAGTGAAACAAGACGCTTCAGACGCGCGGCGAGTATGTTGGAGGCAATCCCCTCCTCGGACCGATTGAGCAGTTCGCGAAAATGCCGCCGATTGCCGAACATGATGTCCCGAATGACGACCAGACTCCAGCGATCCCCCAACACCTCCATTGTCAGGTTGATCGGGCATCCCGACCGCCGCTCGATATCCATATTCGCTTCCTTCGGTGAATCGATTGCAATGTAGGACGAGCCATGCTACCACACAACCAGTTGCAAATTGCAATTGGATGGAGGACAGCATGTCGAAAGTTCGTGTCGCAGGATTCTCGCTCTCGATCGATGGCTTCGGGGCTGGACTGGAGCAAAGCCTGAATGACCCCTTGGGCAAGCGCGGGCCGGAATTGTTCGAGTGGTTTTTCCCGACCCAGACATTCCAAGCGATGTTCGGCAAAGAGGGTGAAACCGAAGGTGCCGATGCGAAATATGCAGCATTGGCGAATACCGGTTTTGGAGCCTTCATCCTCGGCCGCAATATGTTCGGCCCCATTCGCGACGAATGGCCCGATGAAAACTGGAAAGGCTGGTGGGGCGACAATCCGCCCTATCACGCGCCGACCTACATCCTGACGCATTATCCTCGCAAGCCGATCGTCATGGAAGGCGGTACGACCTTTTATTTTGTCACGGGCGGAATCGAGGACGCGCTCATGCAGGCCAAGGCCGCGGCCGGAGGCAAGGATATCAAGATCGGCGGCGGTGTCAGCACGGTGCGGCAATATCTCCAGGCTGGCTTAGTCGATGAGATACACTATGCCATTTCACCGGTCGTGCTCGGGAGGGGAGAGGCAATGTTTGCCGGCATCGACCTGCCTTCGCTTGGCTTTCAGGTTGCCGCCCATGAGGCGACGGCGAAAGCCACGCACATCGTCCTGAAGAAATGACGGCCATCATATCGTTGGTCATCCACGCGCACTGAAGCCATCCGCTTTGACGGCGTTGCGAATGTTCGCATCTCCTGTCGATCGCTCACCCGGCCCGGCATTGAACTTTCAGCGCGTAATGCTGCATGAGACCATAAAAAGGGCCCGCTTTTGCGGGCCCCAATCTTGTCCACCCGCAAGGCTAAAGCCTCGCAGCGGGTGAAAACGAATTAGCTGTTGACCGAGTCCTTCAGGCCCTTGCCGGGCGTGAACTTCGGTACGTTACGGGCAGGAATATCGACCTCGGCGCCGGTGGACGGGTTACGGCCCTTGGTGGCTGCACGGTGAGAAACGGTGAAGCTGCCGAAGCCAGCAAGGCGAATGTCGCCGCCCTTCTTCAGTTCGGCCTGGACAGTATCGAAAACAGCGTCGACAGCGGAAGCAGCGTCAGCCTTCGTGATACCGGCCTTCTCGGCCACTGCGGACACGAGCTCATTCTTGTTCATGTTTCCACCCCTTTCTCTGGTATGAAACGACTTATCAGTAAGCGGGGCGCAAAATAGCAATGCTCTTACCCGCCGCAACCCCAAAAGCCCTGCAAATCAAGGAAAAGCAAGCGTTGCCATGCGCTTTTCACAAAAAAAGACCGGCAAAAATGCCGGTCTTTTCGTCCATTTACGTCAATTCGACAGAATTGAGGCGAAGGGGCTCAATGAGCGATGGCAGAACCTACTTCGTCGACGCCTTCGACCGTTGCGATCACAGGCGTTTCCACGGTGCCATCCCACTCGATCGGTTCGGGACGGCGAATAAGCGCGTGCTTGATCACCTCGCCCATGCGCGACACGGGGATGATTTCCATGCTGTTCTTCACGTTGTCCGGAATCTCCGCCAGATCCTTGGCGTTTTCTTCCGGGATCAGCACCTTCTTGATGCCGCCGCGCAGTGCTGCGAGCAGCTTTTCCTTCAGGCCGCCGATCGGCAGCACACGGCCGCGCAACGTGATTTCACCCGTCATGGCGACGTCCTTCGAGACCGGAATGCCGGTCATGATCGAGACGATCGCGGTTGCCATGGCGACACCGGCCGACGGACCATCCTTCGGCGTCGCACCTTCCGGTAGGTGCACGTGGATGTCGCTCTTGTCGAAGCGCGGCGGCTCGATTCCGAAATCGACAGCGCGCGAGCGGACGTAAGAGGCCGCCGCCGAGATCGATTCCTTCATGACTTCCTTCAGGTTGCCAGTGACCGTCATGCGGCCCTTGCCCGGCATCATCACGCCTTCGATCGTCAGCAGCTCACCGCCGACTTCGGTCCAGGCGAGACCGGTGACAACACCGACCTGATCGTCGCGCTCGGCTTCGCCATGGCGGAAGCGTGGCACGCCGAGGTAGTCCGGGACATTCTCAGCCGTGACGGCAACCGACTTCACCTTGCCCTTGATGATCTCGGTGACCGCCTTGCGGGCGAGCTTCATCAATTCGCGCTCGAAGTTACGCACGCCAGCTTCGCGGGTGTACTGCTGGATGATGACCATCAGGGCGCCGTCGGTGACCGAAAACTCGTTCGGTTGCAACGCATGTTCCTTGATGGCCTTCGGCAGCAGGTGCCGCTTGGCGATTTCGCGCTTCTCGTCTTCGGTGTAGCCGGCGATACGGATGATCTCCATGCGGTCCATCAGGGGCGCAGGGATATTCAAAGTATTCGCTGTCGTGATGAACATCACGTCCGACAGGTCGTATTCGACTTCGAGGTAATGATCCATGAAGGTCGAGTTCTGTGCAGGGTCCAGCACCTCAAGCAGAGCCGAAGACGGATCGCCGCGATAGTCCTGGCCGAGCTTGTCGATCTCATCGAGCAAGAAGAGCGGGTTGGACTTCTTCGCCTTCTTCATCGACTGGATGACCTTGCCGGGCATCGAGCCGATATAGGTGCGGCGGTGACCGCGGATCTCGGCTTCGTCACGAACGCCGCCAAGCGCCATGCGGACATACTCACGGCCGGTCGCCTTGGCGATCGACTGGGCGAGCGAGGTCTTGCCGACGCCCGGAGGGCCGACGAGGCACAGGATCGGGCCTTTGATCTTCGTCGCGCGGGCCTGGACGGCCAGATATTCGACGATGCGCTCCTTGACCTTGTCCAGACCGAAATGGTCCGCTTCGAGGATCTTCTCGGCATTGTTCAGGTCGGCCTTGATCTTCGACTTCTTGTGCCAGGGGATGCCCAGCAGCCAATCGAGATAATTGCGCACCACGGTCGCTTCAGCCGACATCGGGCTCATCTGCCGGAGCTTCTTCAGCTCGGCATCGGCCTTTTCCTTGGCTTCCTTCGACAGCTTGGTCTTGGAGATGCGCTCTTCCAGTTCGGCCATCTCGTCGCGGCCTTCCTCGCCGTCACCGAGTTCCTTCTGGATCGCCTTCATCTGCTCGTTCAGATAGTATTCGCGCTGCGTCTTCTCCATCTGGCGCTTGACGCGCGAGCGGATGCGCTTCTCGACCTGCAGAACCGAAATCTCGCCTTCCATGAAGCCGAGCGCCTTTTCCAGACGAGCCTTGACGCTGGTGGTTTCCAGCATTTCCTGCTTTTCGGTGATCTTGATCGAAAGATGCGATGCGACGGTGTCAGCCAGCTTCGAATAATCGTCGATCTGGCTGGCTGCGCCGACCACTTCCGGCGAAATCTTCTTGTTGAGCTTCACATAGCTCTCGAATTCGGAAACGACCGAGCGGCTCAAAGCTTCGAGCTCAACCTGGTCTTCTTCCGGCTCATGCAGGACATGGCCAAGGGCTTCGTAGAAGTCTTCACGGCCGGTATATTCGTCGATCTCAGCACGCGCACGGCCTTCCACCAGCACCTTGACGGTGCCGTCGGGCAGTTTCAGCAGCTGCAGAACATTTGCAACGGTGCCGACCTTGTGGATGGCATCCGGCGCGGGATCATCATCGCTGGCATTGATCTGGGTGACGAGCATGATCTGCTTGTCCGAACCCATGACCTCTTCCAGCGCGCGAATGGATTTCTCCCGTCCGACGAACAGAGGCACGATCATGTGGGGGAAGACCACGATGTCGCGCAACGGCAATACCGGATAGGCAATGCTGTCGTGTGTCGCAGACGTTTTCTTACTCATGTCATTTCCTTTCCGTCGTCCCGTTCCCGGGCTCTCTGCCGGCTGGGGGGAGTTAGCCGGCTCTCTCACTTGGTAAACAAGTGGAGCTTCACACTGCCTATTTCAAGTCACAGGAACGCCCGCCACGAGGCAACGATCCCGCATGTCTGCAAGAAGGAACGCAACAACAAAACACCAAAGCCCGACAACTCGAACACTGCCGGCGACGCTAAGATCCGAAGAAACGCCGGGCCTGCGCCCCATCCGCCTCATGCTCCAGAATCATGCCATCATGGCCGCAGCAGGGGCTCTTCACAACCGGTTTCGACGGCATTCCCATAAGCTTATCCAAGACTTTATCAGCAAACCGTGCGATTTTTCAAACAGAAAGGGGCCCGTCGATGACGAGCCCCCGATTCGTGATCACGGATGACGGATCAGGCCGTTGCGTTGGCCTTTTCCTCCTGCCGGTCGGCATAGATGTAGAGCGGACGGGCGGAGCCGCGAACCACTTCCTCGGAAATGACCACTTCGCGCACGCCTTCCAGGGCCGGCAGCTCGAACATGGTGTCGAGGAGGATCTTCTCCATGATGGAGCGCAGACCGCGGGCGCCCGTCTTGCGGACGATCGCCTTACGGGCGATTTCGCGCAGAGCATCCTCGTGGAAGGTCAGTTCGACGTCTTCCATCTCGAACAGGCGCTGATATTGCTTCACCAGCGCGTTCTTCGGCTCGGACAGGATCTGGATCAGCGCATCCTCGTCGAGGTCCTCCAGCGTCGCCAGAACGGGCAGACGGCCAATGAATTCCGGGATGAGCCCGAACTTCACCAGATCTTCCGGCTCCAGCTCGCGCAGCACTTCACCGACGCGGCGGTCATCCGGCGCCTTGACGGTCGCACCGAAGCCGATCGAGGTCTTCTCGCCGCGGGCAGAGATGATCTTGTCGAGGCCGGCAAACGCGCCGCCGCAGATGAAGAGGATGTTGGTCGTGTCCACCTGCAGGAATTCCTGCTGGGGATGCTTGCGGCCGCCTTGCGGGGGAACCGAAGCCACCGTGCCTTCCATGATCTTCAGGAGCGCCTGCTGCACGCCCTCGCCCGAGACGTCGCGCGTGATCGACGGATTGTCCGACTTGCGGGAAATCTTGTCGACTTCGTCGATGTAGACGATACCGCGCTGTGCGCGCTCGACGTTGTAGTCGGCGGCCTGCAGCAGCTTGAGGATGATGTTTTCGACGTCTTCGCCGACGTAACCTGCTTCGGTCAGCGTCGTCGCATCGGCCATGGTGAAGGGAACGTCGATGATGCGGGCGAGCGTCTGGGCAAGATAGGTCTTGCCGCAGCCGGTGGGGCCGACGAGCATGATGTTCGACTTCGCCAGCTCAACGTCACCGTTCTTCGATGCGTGAGCGAGCCGCTTGTAATGGTTGTGAACGGCCACGGAGAGGATCTTCTTCGCCTGCCGCTGGCCGATGACGTATTCGTCAAGAACCTTAATGATGTCCTGCGGGGTCGGAACACCGTCACGAGACTTCACCATCGAGGATTTGTTTTCCTCGCGGATGATGTCCATGCATAGCTCGACGCACTCGTCGCAGATGAATACGGTCGGTCCGGCAATCAACTTCCGGACTTCATGCTGGCTCTTACCGCAGAACGAACAATAAAGCGTGTTCTTTGAGTCGCCGCCGTTGCTGCCGCTGACTTTGCTCATATCACTTTCCTTCCAGCACGCCGCAAATTTCCAAATTGAAATCGCGGTCCACTCTATGCGCCCGCCGGACCTGCCCCTCGTTTGCAGATCGCGGCGCCCTTCAGGGTACTGAACGCAGGCCAGGCAACCAAACCGGAACTGCGTGGCAACGAATCCCCCTTCGAATGCCGAATGCTATGTCACAAAAACGCTACATAGCATTAATGCGTACTATTACCGCGTTCCGCTCCACATTAAACCCCTATTCGATCACAAATGGGATAGAACTGTGGCGTAGAAGTCACCGCCTAGTGGATAATCACGAGGCGGTTTCACCTTCTATTTCAGTACGCGACGTCAGCACCTTGTCGATCAGACCCCATTCCTTGGCCTCATCCGAAGACATGAAATGGTCACGATCGAGCGTCTGCTCGACCTCTTCATAGGTCCGGCCGCAATGCTTGACGTAAACTTCATTGAGACGGCGCTTCATCTTGATGATGTCGCGCGCGTGGCGCTCGATGTCCGAAGCTTGGCCCTGGAAGCCGCCCGAGGGCTGATGAACCATGATACGGGAATTCGGCGTTGCGAAACGCATGTCCTTGTCGCCGGCGGCCAGAAGCAGCGATCCCATCGAGGCAGCCTGGCCGATGCAGAGCGTCGAAACGGCCGGCTTGATGAACTGCATCGTATCGTAGATCGCCATGCCGGCGGTCACGACGCCGCCCGGCGAATTAATATAGAGCGCGATTTCCTTCTTCGGGTTTTCGGCCTCGAGGAAGAGAAGCTGTGCGCACACCAGCGTCGCCATATGGTCTTCGACCGGTCCGGTCAGGAAAATGATGCGTTCCTTCAGCAGGCGGGAATAGATATCGTAAGACCGCTCCCCGCGGTTGGTCTGCTCGACAACCATCGGCACCAGAGCCATAGCTGTATCGACTGGATTTCTCATGTGCGTCCTTTATCAAACTTGCCCCGGCGACGGAGACGCCGGGAATCGGAGTAAAAATCCTTTACTCCTACATAGAGTGTCCCTGCCCTGCACTTCAAGACGCCCGTAAGCATAACGTCAAAAAGCACGAATGCCCCACGAAGCGTTCACAAAGCATTTCTAACCACGGCTCCTCGAATTCCAAGGTGCCGTAGCGACGGACCATCCGCTACCCACTACAATTCGCGGTCGCAAGGTGAAGGAAGCATGAAGGTCTGTACCCGTCGGGCGGAGATCTCCACCACAGGCAAAATTTACCAACTCATTTAAGGAACTTGCCATCTTATTGGGCAAGGATGAAACGATCGCAGAGATCGTCGTGCCGCTTGCGCCGACGGCCCCCAAAAAGCGGAGACGTCCGATCGTGCTGAATATGACCACAGGCCTCACCATCTGGTGCTCGGAAGCCATAACCCTGGCGACCGTTCTCCTTCTTGCCTGGAGGCATGATCGCAAATCCCCAGCCTATTTGATCTGGGCACTCGGCTTCACGGTCAGTGCTGTGGGATTCGCCTTGGTGGCTGCCCGAGGCCTCATTCCCGACATTTGGTCGATCCAGATCGGCAATGCCGTGGCCCTGCTCGGCGAGAGCGCGTGGATCGTCGGATTTCGCGTGATGGACAAGCGCAAGCTGGAATGGTCGGCATTCCTGCCGCCAGCCATCTGGATCGTCGGCGTCAGCCTTCCCTGGGTCACCGGCAATATCGCTAATCGCGTCGTCGTCTATGACCTAGCCGGCGCAGTCGGCGCGACCTTGCTTGCCTTCGCTGTGCATCCCGGAGACGGCCGACGGGAGCCGGCACGCGGACAACTCGGCATCGTCTTCGTGGCGCTCGCCTGCTTCTGTTTCGGTTCGGCTCTCTGGATGGTGCTTGCTGCCCCTTCGCTGGATGAGGCCATGATCTATCGTGGCTACATGGCGCTTGGCTACGGGCTGCTCATCATCATCGCCATCGTTCTCAATGGCAAGCTTCTCATGGAACGCGCCGAGCGCCGTTGGCGGGCAATATCCATCACCGATACTTTGACGGGAGTTCTGAACCGGCGCGGGCTTCAGGAAAGCTACGAGATTCTCGTCGGCAAGGGGCAGCAACAACCGCAAAAGCTTGCCGCCCTGTTATTCGATCTCGACCATTTCAAGAAGATCAACGACCGCCATGGCCACCAGGCAGGCGATGCGGTTCTGGTCGAGTTTGCCCGCATCGCGCGTCAGTTCGTGCCTCGCATTGGCGCATTCGGCAGAATGGGCGGAGAGGAATTCGTCGCCTTCGTTCCGATAGACGAGCAATCGCAGGCCGAAGCGCTGGCGGAAACCATCCGCGCCGATTTCTGCCGCGTGCCGCTGCTTGCTGGTCGCTCGCTGGTGCCGGCAACCGTCAGCATCGGCGTCTCGATCATGCCCCACGATACCGTCAGCTGGGACGGGCTGGTCTCTTTTGCTGACCGTGCACTTTACGCCGCCAAACGCGCAGGCCGCAACTGCACTATCGTCTTCAATGAAATGGAGACTGCGAGGGAGCCTGACGCGGCGACCGCAGCGGATGAAGGCGAGCTGGTGCCGACGCTCGACGACCAGATCCACGCCTTGCGGCGCATGGGCACGCTCGCGAGGATGTGATCGGCTCATTCGGCACACCCATCCTATAGGCTTTCTCTTGACCAAATTGTGCGAGTGCCGAACAAGGCCGCCATTCTCAAACGCAAAAGACGCGCCTGAACGGCGCGCCTCCGCAAATTGTGCGGCAATGTCCAGCCGTATCAGCCGTAACGACCGGTGATATAGTCTTCCGTGCGCTTGACCTTCGGCGCCTGGAAGATCTGTTCGGTCGCGCCGTATTCGATCAGCTCGCCCAGATACATGAAGGCGGTGCTGTCGGAGATACGGCTTGCCTGCTGCATATTGTGCGTGACGATGACGATGGTGAAATCGCCCTTCAGCTGCGACACCAGTTCCTCGACCTTGGCGGTCGAGATCGGGTCAAGAGCCGAGGTGGGCTCGTCGAGCAGGAGGACTTCGGGACGAATGGCGATGGCGCGGGCAATACAGAGGCGCTGCTGCTGGCCACCGGAAAGGCCAAGTCCGCTCTGGTGCAGCTTGTCCTTGACTTCGCTCCACAGTGCCGTTTCCGTCAGCGCCGCCTCGACGCGGGCGTCCATTTCCGCCTTGGAGATCTTCTCATAGAGGCGGATGCCGAAAGCGACGTTCTCGTAGATGGACATCGGGAACGGCGTCGGCTTCTGGAACACCATGCCGACCTTGGCGCGCAGATCGTTGAGATCGACGTCCTTGGTGAGGATGTTGCGGCCATCCAGCAGAATTTCGCCAGCCACGGTCTGACCGGGGTAAAGATCATACATGCGGTTGAAGGTGCGCAGCAGCGTGGACTTGCCGCAACCCGAAGGGCCGATGAAGGCGGTGACCGCGTTCTTGCGGATATTCATATTCACACTCTTCAGAACGCGATGGCCGTTCTGATAGGTGAAATCGAGGTTCTTCACCTCGAGCTTCGCGAGCGCACCGAGATCCGACTGGGAAGCGGCGTCCTTCCCCTGTTGTGCGTTGACGCTCTGAAATTTGCTGTCGCTCATGTTCATGGTCTCATTCCTATCGTTCGACGGCTGCGTCATTGACGGCGCCCACTCAAGACACGGGCAAGGATGTTCAGGGCAAGGATGGCGACGGTGATGATCAGCGCACCGGCCCAGGCCAGTTGTTTGAGATCCTCGCCAGCATCGGCGGCAAGCGTGTTGATGGCAACCGGCAGCGTGGCGATCGGACCGGTCAGGCCCGTATTCATGAATTTGCTATAGCCGGCAGTGAAGAGAAGCGGTGCGGTTTCGCCGCTGATGCGGGCGATGGCCAGCAGAATGCCGGTGAGAATACCGGTCCAGGCGGAACGGTAGATCACCATCATCATGGACTTCCAGCGCGGCGCACCGAGCGCGGCAGTCGCCTCGCGAAGCGCATTCGGCACCAGCAACAGCATATCCTGCGTCGTTCGGTTGACAACCGGAAGGGCGATCAGCGCCAGCGCTAGGATGCCCGCGATGGCAGAATTGCCGTGCATGGGCACGACCACGGCGCCGTAGACGAACACGCCGACGATGATCGAGGGTGCGGACAGCAGAATGTCGTTGATGAATTTGGCGACCTCGGCAAGCTTGGTCCCGTTGGCATATTCCACCAGGTAGGTGCCGGCTAGAATGCCGATCGGCGCTGCGATCAGGATGGCGCAGCCGGTGACCAGCACCGTGCCGTAGATCGCGTTGATCAGACCGCCGCGCGAGCCCTGGGCCGGGATCGACATGGTGAACACGTCGAGGCTGAGCGCCGATACGCCACGATAAACCAGGCTGACAAGGATCACGCTGAGAAAGAATATGCCGAGAATGGCCGCGAGGAAGGACAGGGCCATCATCACCTTGTTCTTCGTATAACGCCTCGACACGAGATTCTGACGAACTGCATTTTCCATGGTTTCTTCCTCAGAGCGAGTCGCCGCGGCCGATCATCCATCTCGCCACTGCAAGCACGCAGAAGGAAAGGACGAACAGGAGCAGGCCGAGCGCGATCAGACTCGACAATTGCAGACCGTCGGCATCGCCGAAGTTGTTCGCGATCTGGGCGGAAATGGTCGTGGACGGCGAAATGATCGACGATTGCAGACGGCTTACCGAGCCGACGACGAAGGTCACAGCCATGGTTTCGCCAAGCGCGCGGCCAAGGCCAAGCATGATGCCTCCGACGAGGCCACGGCGTGTATAAGGGATCAGGATGTGGCGGGCCACTTCCCATGTCGTCATGCCCATGCCGTAGGCGGATTCGCGCAGCATCGGCGGCACGGTGCTGAACACGTCGCGGGAGATTGCGGTGATGAACGGCAGGATCATGACGGCGAGCACGAGGCTTGCCGTCAGCAGGCCGACGCCCGGGGCCGGCGGCTGGAACAGCAGACCGATCACCGGCACCTGGCCGACCGTAGAGATAAGGAATGGCAATATATAGTTCTGCATGAGCGGCACGAGAATGAACAGGCCGACGATGCCGTAGATAATGGAGGGAACGCCTGCCAGAAGCTCGATGGCCGTACTGATTGGACGGCGCAGGCTGCCGGGGCAAAGTTCCGTCAGGAATATGGCGATGCCGATGCCGAGGGGAACGGCAATCAGCATGGCGATGAACGAACTTACAAGCGTACCGAGCATGGCGGGCACGGCGCCATAAATATCAGCCGGCGCGCTCCACTTGGTGCCCCAGAGGAACGACAAGCCAAAGGTCTGAAATGTGGGCAAGGCATCGATGACAAGAACCACGAGGATTGCCAGCAGCAGAAGCACGACAAGAACAGCCGAGCCAAGCGTCATCAAATAGAAAATCCGATCCTGGATTCGGAATTTTCTGGTCGCGGCGGAGGTATTCACAGCCTGGAAGCCCGCCATTTGAGTCGCGTCAGCCATCGATTTCCCCTTATCCTGTCACGAAAGGCGGACAGGGAAATACCCTGCCCGCCGCAACTTTCTCGCCTAGCACAAATTACTTCGTGCCGAAGTCCGTCTTCCAAGACTTCTCAACGATCTCGACAACATTGTCCGGGACCGCGAGATAAGACAGGGCGGTCGCGTCCTTCTGGCCATGCTCATAGGACCACTTGAAGAACTTCAGTGCCTCTTCGTTCTTAGCAGCATCGGCCGGCTTCTTATAGAGCAGAACCCAGGTCGAGGCAGCAATCGGCCAGCTCTTTTCGCCCGGCTGATTGGTGATGATCAGGTTGAAGTTCTTGGCCTTGGCCCAGTCGGCGTTGGAAGCGGCAGCCTTGAAGGTTTCCAGGCTCGGCTCGATAACCTTGCCGGCAGCATTCTTCATCTTCGCGAAACCGATGTGGTTGGCGACGACGTAGGAATATTCAACGTAGGAGATCGAACCAGCCGTCTGGTTGACGGTCGTGGAAACGCCTTCCGAACCCTTGGCGCCGAAACCGACCGGCCATTCAACAGCCGTGTTCGAGCCAACCTTTTCCTTCCACTCCGGCGAAACCTTCGACAGGTAGTCGGTGAAGTTGAAGGTCGTGCCCGAGCTGTCGGCGCGGTAAACGACCGAGATCGGCGTGGACGGCAGCTTTACATCAGGGTTGAGAGCCTTGATGGCTGCATCGTCCCACTTGGCGATCTTGCCAAGGAAGATGTCAGCCAGCGTCTTGCCGTCGAGAACGAGTTCGCCCGGCTTTACGCCTTCGACATTATAGGAAACGACGATGCCGCCGGAGATCATCGGGAACTGGGCAATGCCGTTCTTCTCGAGGTCGGCGTCGCTCATGGGCTTGTCCGAAGCGC
The DNA here is from genome assembly GCF_007828395.1 of Rhizobium sp. ERR 942. Lineage (NCBI taxonomy): Bacteria > Pseudomonadati > Pseudomonadota > Alphaproteobacteria > Hyphomicrobiales > Rhizobiaceae > Rhizobium > Rhizobium sp. ERR 942. Next base: position 441,419 of record NZ_VIUA01000003.1, on the reverse strand, counting down.
CGAATACGATGGTCTTGTCGAGAAGCTGCTTGATGCCGGCGCCCGAACCAACCGACTGATAGTTGACGACATTGTTCGTCGCAGCCTTGTAGCCTTCAGCCCACTTGGACAGAACCGGTGCGATGAAGCTCGAGCCGGCGCCCGTGATGTCGGCAGCGGAGGCCGAAGCGGACATAGCCGCGATGAGGCCTGCAGTCAGGCAAAGCGAACGGAGTTTCAGGTTAAGCATAGTAGACTCACTTCCTCAAGTGAATGAAAGGATGGCGAGCAGAAGATCGGCGCGAGGTCCCCATGGTAAACGAACCTCCCCGCCTGAAATCTCCCGGCGACAGACTTGGCTCTAAAGACGCATTGTTTCAGTTTGATGACAGTTTAATGAAGCGGCAGTGACACAACCTGCGGCAATCATCACGGCCATCGCGGAACGGCAGGAAATGAAGCGCGCCAAAGGGCGCATGAACGCGAACTTCATGTTCTAATTCAAGAGCATCGTCAAAGACGGATCACATAATCCTTGCGAGTCGTTTCAATCACTTCCCAGGTCCCCTTGAAGCCCGGCTTCAAGATAAGGCGGTCGCCCGCACGCAGATGAAAGGCCTCGCCATCGTCTGACGTTACAACGGAGTAGCCGGAGAGGATATGGAAGTATTCCCACTCGTCATAGACGACCTTCCATTTGCCAGGCGTCGCCTCCCATATGCCGACGTAAAGGCCGCCATCGGCCTCTTCAACATTCCATGTGCGAAAGATTGGGGCTCCCGAAACGAGGCGATCAGCTGCGGGCGCGCCCGTTTCCGGTTCGATGTCGCTGATGTCCACTGCCAGATAGGTCGTCACAAATGTCTCCTGTCGATTGCCTTATGTGGCTCTCCGCGAACCCAATAAAACGCGAACCCGAAAAGCATATCATCCTGACCTGCCGCCCCATGCCAAGCTCCCACCTTTCAGGGAAACGTCAGAAAACAATGCCCTAGTGCGCTTCGTTAATTTGGCTCGACCATCTCAATCGGGCCGAAATCGCAATCGCAGTTCAGAAGGGGCCAGCATGTATGGACTAGATGTCGTTATAACAGAGTGGATCAATGGCATAGCCGGAAACCCGACAGTCGACAGCCTGATGATCCTAATCACGGCTTACGGCGTTCCCTTGTTGATCGTTCTCGTCGCTGTCCAATGGTGGGTCGGAGAACGTCGATCGGAAACCCGACACGCACTCGTTGCCGCGGGCCTGACCTTCGTCATCGGTCTCGGCATCAACCAAGTCATCCTGTTTTTTGTCAGTCGCGTTCGCCCGTATGATGTCGGAGTCACCAAGCTACTTATAAATCGCAGCAATGACCCGTCCTTTCCCTCCGACCACGCGACGGCCGCGTTCGCGATCGTTGCCGCATTTGCGCTTCAACGCATGCCAGAGCGAAGCTTCTTCTTCCTACTCGGCGCGATCCTTGTCTCCTTCTCGCGAGTCTACGTCGGCACGCATTATGTCGGTGACGTCATGGGCGGGGTGCTTACCGCCGTTTTCGCGGCGATCCTGGTCAAGACACTCTATCGTCCAGAAACCCGGCTGGATCGCTTCGTAACCGGCATCCTATAGGGTCAGATTTGAAGAGGCCATATATGCGAGCGCCCCGTTTTTCAGGTTTTTTCGCCGGTCGACTCAATATAACCCAATAAAAAACTGTTGCCAAAGCTATGTGAGGAACCTCATCAGACTTTCGCGAGCGCCTGTTCCAGGTCGGCGATGATGTCCTTGACGTCCTCGATGCCGATCGACAAACGCACGACATCCGGGCCGGCACCGGCGGCAACCTTCTGCTCGTCAGTCAACTGTTTGTGGGTCGTCGAGGCGGGATGGATGACGAGCGAACGCGTATCGCCGATATTGGCAAGATGCGAAAAGAGCTCCAGGCCTTCGACCAGCCCCTTGCCCGCTTCATAACCACCCTTCAGTCCGAAGGTGAAGACCGAGCCCGCGCCTTTCGGTGAGTAACGCTGCTGGAGGGCATGGTTCGGATCGTCTTCCAGGCCGGAATAGTTCACCCATGCCACCTTTTCCTGCGCTTTCAGCCAACGCGCAACGGCAGCCGCATTGTCGGAATGGCGCTGCATGCGCAATGGCAGCGTCTCAATGCCGGTCAGGATCAGAAAGGCATTGAATGGCGAGATGGCTGGCCCGAGATCGCGCAGGCCTAGCACCCGGCAAGCAATGGCGAAAGCGAAGTTGCCGAAAGTCGAATGCAGAACGACGCCGTTATATTCCGGGCGCGGTGAAGACAGCATGGGATAATTGCCCGAGGCGGACCAGTCGAAAGTGCCGCCGTCGACGATGATGCCGCCCATGGAATTGCCGTGGCCACCGAGGAATTTTGTCAGCGAGTGCACGACGATATCGGCGCCATGCTCCAGCGGCCGGATGAGATAGGGGCTTGCAAGGGTGTTGTCGACGATCAGCGGCAGGCCATGCTTGTGCGCGATGGCCGCGATCGCGGCGATATCGACGAAGGTGCCGCCGGGATTGGCAAGGCTTTCGATGAAGACGGCGCGGGTGCGGCCATCGATCTGCGCCTCGAAGGTCGCAGGATCGGCGGAATCGGCCCAGCGGACTCGCCAGTCGAAATTCTTGAAGGATTGCCCGAACTGATTGACCGAGCCACCATAGAGCCGCTTGGCCGCAACAAAATTGTCGCCCGGCTGCATGATGGCATGGAAAACGAGCAGCTGTGCCGCATGACCGGAGGCCACCGCGAGAGCCGCGGTTCCGCCTTCAAGAGCCGCCACCCGCTCTTCCAACACCGCCTGCGTCGGGTTCATGATGCGCGTGTAGATATTGCCGAACTGCTGCAATCCAAACAGTGCAGCGGCATGATCGGCGTCCTGAAAGACGAAGGAGGTCGTCTGGTAGATCGGCGTCGCGCGCGCGCCTGTCGCCGAGTCTGGCTGCGCGCCGGCGTGGATCGCAAGCGTGTCGAAACCTGGGTTGTTGGTTGGCATATTTTTCCTCCCGCCGGATCTTGTTCGTAACGGGAAAAGCATAACGCCTGGCATATGAAAGTTAACCGCGAACTTTGCCGTGCTTCTCGGCTCGCGGAAAAAACTTGCCATCTTTCAGTGAGATCGCGCGATAAACGGCAGAATGCAGCCGTCATGCATGATCTCGGTCAAGCGACCAGACGCGGATACTCGATAGCCGGGCAGCGGTCCATGACGACCCTTACCCCCGCAGCTTCCGCTCTCGCCGCAGCCGCATCGTCACGCACGCCGAGTTGGCCCCAGATGACCGGGGGCCGCGGCTCGATCATGATCGTCTCCTCCACGACCGATCGGAGATATTCCGGCGCCCGAAAAACATCGACCATATCCACAGGCTCGGGAATGTCGGCCAGGCGTGCATAGACCCATTGCCCCAGAATTTCCTTGCCGGCCTGTCCGGGATTGATGGGGATGACGCGATATCCCCTGTTCAGGAGATAGGCCATCACACCGTTGCTCGGGCGCGCGGGATTGGGCGAAGCGCCGACGAGCGCGATGGTCCTTACGGACAAGAGGATATCGGCTATATAGGAATCGTCATAACTATCGTGGTTCATCACGAAGCCTCCCACCTCGATCACACTTGCGTTTTGTCACAAATATGGAAACCGCAATGGCGGTCTCCGCGTATATATATTGTATTATAACAACTTCAGGGAGGATTACTCAGATGAAAAATTTCATCCTGCTGGGCCTGCTCGTCACTTCGGCCGCGACGCCGGCATTGGCGATTTCGCGATATAATTCCATGTCCATGACCTGCGCCGAGGCCAGGGCGGTCATCAATCGGGAGCGTGCAGTCATCATGCGTTATCCGGCCAGAAGAACACCGAACATGACGCTCTATGATCGCTATGTTGCGGACAGCGGCGCATGCGATATGGGCTTTTACGCCTATCAGGATTATCTCCCCACGAAGGATCGCGCTTCCTGTCCGGTCTATATATGCAGGCCGACGACCGACCTCGATGACGATGATTTGATTTTCCGACGCTGATCGCAATAGACTACGGCTGGATATGACGGACGGCTCACGAGTTCGATACGACCATTGATTGTCCCAGGCACGGTGCATCTTGGGCCCTATGGCCGCGCGCGGGCATTTATACGCCTGTGTTCAAGCCCCTCTCCAAAGCGCTTTCATAAATTTTCCTGAAGCCGCGGGGTTGCGTTCTCAGGAAATGCAATCTTTGTTCGCTTTTTATTCGCATATAAATTAGAAACTTCGAATAGACAGTCAATTCCAACGAGAACCGAATGCGAACGCGGAACATATGCTATTTGATTATTTTCCCACAGAATAATTTTCGAGTTCGCGCAATGATATTGCCCTGCCAATTTTTGGTTCGACGATTCTATACTTATCTCTTATTATGATTTTCATCAGCAGCATCGCGCGCTCTACCTGTAATATTTTTCACCTCTTGTAGAATTATCCACTCTATTCATGAGGGGAAGAGAGATTGCGCGCGGCGTTTTCGCGTCGATTTTCCCACGCCCGACAACACGCGGCGTTGCAGGCGACACAGCCCTCTGTCGTTTTTAAGTAAGAAGTGTCTAATGCTACTCTCGCGTTCACAGGACATGCGATATTTGTTCGCGCTTCATACTCCAATAAATTAGTTACTTATAATGCTGAAAAGAGCGATCTGGAACATAACAAAAACACCATTCTCAGCGCCCGACATGACCGGAGCAAATGGCAAGCCGTCAGAATGACCGATATTTCGTTGCTTTTCGATGTATTGCGGATCATATGGGGACCGCACTCCCACAAAATACCAAGCATTGCCATTACGCCTGCCAATTTCCGAGGTTTTCCGTGTCTCTCGACGTTATCGCGCTCGTTCTTTTCGGCGCCCTGCTGCACGCGACGTGGAATGCGATCATCAAGGCCGGAACCGACAAATCGCTCGATGCGGCGCTGGTTTCGGCCGGCGGCGCGGTCGCGGCATTGCCCCTTCTGCCGTTCCTTCCCCTGCCCGCCTCAGCGACCTGGCCGTTCATCGGTGCCTCGGCCATCCTTCAATTCGCCTATTTCCAGCTGGTGGCAGCCGCTTATCGCGCCGGGGATATCGGGCTCGTCTATCCGCTGATGCGCGGTGTCGCACCGCTCATCATTGTTTCGACAAGCAGCTTCATCCTGAAGGAAACGCTTTCGGGCGGCGCATTGATCGGCACCATGACCATTTGTGCCGGCATATTGACGCTTGCCTTCGAGGCCCGAAAGGGCAGCCGCCGGGCGATCGTTCTCGCCCTCGCCAATGCCGTTGTCATCGCGACCTATACCTATGTCGATGGCATCGGCGCGCGGATATCGGGCAATTCGGTATCCTATACTCTGTGGATGGCACTCCTTCCCCCCATTCTCCTTTTCGCCTGGGCGATATCGCAACGCGGCATCAATGCCGTCGCCGCCCACGTCCGTTACAACTGGTGGCGCGGGCTTATCGGCGGCGGCGGCTCGATCGCTTCCTACGGGCTGGCCTTGTGGGCGATGACCAAGGCGCCGGTCGCCATGGTCGCCGCCTTGCGCGAGACTTCGATCCTCTTCGCTTTGGTGATATCCGTCGTCGTTTTGAAGGAGCGGTCCAGCATCTGGCGCTATATTGCCGGTGCCATTATTGCTGGCGGAGTACTGGTTTTGCGGCTTGGCTGACAATAAATTGTGTGGTTTTATTTTACCACATAAACAACATATTGATTTTACTTTATAATTTTTGCGGCCCACCAATCAGGCGATATTGACCCTGGCCCTTAATCGATCTATAAGCCGCCGCAGATTGCAGCCTCTCCCGGCTGCTTTCTTTTTGGCACGCATCCATGCGCGCCAAATCAAGCAACAAGAAACGCCCAGACGCCTTCGGGCCAAGGGTCCTAAAAGAGAGTATGCAACATGGCAACCTTCTCCCAGAAGCCTGCAGAGGTGGAGAAGAAGTGGGTTCTCATCGACGCCGAAGGGCTTGTCGTTGGCCGTCTCGCTTCTATCATCGCAATGCGTCTGCGCGGCAAGCATAAGGCTACCTTCACGCCGCACGTCGACGACGGCGACAACGTCATCGTCATCAATGCCGACAAGGTCGTTTTCACCGGCAAGAAGTACGAAGACAAGGTTTACTACTGGCACACCGGTTATGCCGGCGGCATCAAGGAGCGTACGGCTCGCCAGATCATCGAAGGTCGTTTCCCGGAGCGCGTCGTTGAGAAGGCCGTCGAGCGCATGGTTCCCCGCGGCCCGCTCGGCCGTCGCCAGATGAAAAACCTGCGCGTCTACGCCGGCTCCAACCATCCCCACGAAGCCCAGCAGCCGGTCGTCCTCGACGTCGCCAAGCTGAACAAGAAGAACGTAAGGAGCGCCTGATAATGGCTGACCTTTCCTCCCTGAAGGACCTCGGCACGACGTCTGAAGCAGCTGCTGCTCCGGTTCACGTCCGCAAGGTTGACTCGCTCGGCCGCTCCTACGCGACCGGCAAGCGCAAGGACGCCGTCGCCCGCGTGTGGGTCAAGGCCGGCTCCGGCAAGATCATCGTCAACGGCAAGGACTACACGGCTTACTTCGCCCGTCCGGTTCTGCAGATGATCCTCCGTCAGCCGATCGTCGCTGCTGCCCGTGACGGCCAGTTCGACATCGTAGCAACCGTAGCCGGCGGCGGCCTCTCCGGCCAGGCCGGTGCCGTTCGTCACGGCCTGTCCAAGGCGATCACCTACTTCGAGCCGGGCCTGCGCTCGGTCCTGAAGAAGGGTGGCTTCCTGACCCGCGACAGCCGCGTCGTCGAACGCAAGAAGTACGGCCGCGCAAAGGCACGTCGTTCGTTCCAGTTCTCCAAGCGTTAATCGCTTATCCGAGATCGGATTTTTGGAAAGGCCGGGTTTTCCCGGCCTTTTTCTTTTACATCATGAGAAAAGATGCAGATCCGCAAAGGCAAGCGGCACATTTTGTGGCAAAGTCCCGATACAAGCACCGGGAGAGTTCAATGCGTGGATTCATCTTTTCGTTTCTGTTTTTGATCGCGAGCGCCGTACCCGTTCTGTGTGACGATGCCCAGCCAGCTCCGCCTGCAGAAACGACGGCGGATATGCAGAGCATGAAGGATTTTCTCCACGCAAATGCCGATTGTCGCGAGTTTAACGACAGCTGCTCCTACTGTGTCGTGACCGATGGGCAGGCCGAGTGTTCCACGCCGCAGATCGCCTGCGTGAAAAAGGCGTATCAATGCACCGCTCGATCAGGCAAATAGTCTCTGGATCTGGCTTACGATTCCAGCCCGAATTTCGAGATTTGACCGCTCTCCGGAGAAACACTATGAGCAAGAGTACTTCGTCGCATTTTGCGGCTACTCCCGAGCCGCCCTATTACATCGTCTCTTTCGCCTCGATCCGGACAGCCGGCGACAATGGCTATGGCGCCATGGGCGAACGCATGGAGGAAATGGCATTGGCGCAGGACGGCTGTCTTGGGCTGGAGAGCGCGAGAGGCGCCGATGGCTTCGGCATTACCAATTCCTTCTGGCGAGACGAGGAGAGCATTCTTGCCTGGAAGAACGTCATCGCCCATCTGGCGGCGCAGAAACTCGGTCGCGAGCGCTGGTACGAAGAATACAAGGTTCGCATAGGTAGGATAGAACGGGCCTACGACTTTCAAGCGAGCAAAGGAGAGGCCCTTGCCGAGCACATCGATTGACCATGCCTTTACCGCGGCAAGCCTGACCTCGGCTGCGAGCGACCCGACCTTTGCCGGCGCGCTCTCCTTCATGCGCCGCCGCTTCACGAAATCGCTTGATGGTGTCGATGCCGTGGTTTGGGGCATCCCCTTCGATGCCGCCACCTCGAACCGGCCGGGAACGCGTTTCGGACCGCAGGCGATCCGCCGTGCGTCGGCCATCTTCGACAATGATCCGCAATATCCGTTCAATCGCGATCTTTTCGCCGAGATGGCCGTCATCGACTATGGCGACTGCCTGCTCGACTACGGCAATCATCAGGAGACACCCGCTGCAATCGAAAGACAGGCGGCCACGATCCTGGACAGCGGCGCCTTCATGCTGACCCTAGGGGGCGATCACTTCGTCACATGGCCGTTGTTGAAGGCGCATGCCGCCAAGCATGGGCCGCTGGCACTGGTGCAGTTCGACGCCCATCAGGACACCTGGTTCGATGACGGCAAGCGTATCGACCACGGCTCCTTCGTTGCGCGCGCCGTACGCGACGGGCTGATCGACCCGGACCGCTCCATCCAGATCGGCATCCGCACGCATGCGCCCGAGGATTTTGGTATCCAGATCCTCTATGGCCATCAGATCGAAGATATGAGCGCCGGCGATATCGCTTCGATGATCATTTCTCATACCAAAGGCGCACCAACCTATCTGACCTTCGATATAGATTGCCTCGACCCAGCCTATGCCCCGGGCACGGGAACGCCGGTCGCGGGCGGCCCTTCCAGCGCCAAGATCCTGTCGGTGCTGCAGCGGCTGCATCAGCTGGACATACGGGGTGCCGACATCGTCGAGGTCTCCCCCGCCTATGACCACGCCGACATCACCGCCATTGCGGGGGCGACCGTGGCGATGTATATGCTCGGTCTCCACGCCGAACGACGTGCGAGCGGTCGTTGAGACATGATTTCTGGATAGGCGCGAGGGTTTTCGCAAGTCGTCCTGCCGCTTCAGCAACGACCGTTATGAAATTGAATCAACTGCATGGCAAACTGAGTCCGGAAACACTCTGAACCTATTGAAAGAGCAGGAATAAGATGGCACCGAAAATTTTCATCGATGGCGAACACGGAACCACGGGCTTGCAGATCCGCACGCGCATGGCCGACCGCCGCGATGTCGAGCTGCTGTCCATTCCCGAAGCCGAACGCCGCAACGCCGCCATGCGCGAGGACATGCTGAATAGCGCCGATATCGCCATCCTCTGCCTGCCCGACGACGCGTCGAAGGAAGCGGTGAAGATGGTGGCGGGCAACAACAACGTCCGCGTTATCGACACCTCGACGGCTTTCCGCATCCATCCCGACTGGGCCTATGGCTTTGCCGAAATGGACAGCAACCAGGGCAGCAAGATCAAGGCAGCACGTTTCGTCGCCAATCCCGGCTGCTATCCGACAGGTGCGATCGGTGTCATTCGGCCGCTGCGCGCCGCCGGCATCCTTCCGACGGACTATCCCGTGACGGTCAATGCCGTGTCGGGCTACACGGGCGGCGGCAAGCAAATGATCGCCCAGATGGAAAATCCGGATCATCCGGATGCGATCACCGCGCCGCACTTCCTCTATGGCCTGCCGCTGACCCACAAGCATGTGCCGGAGATGACGACCCACGGCCTGCTGGAGCGCGCGCCGATCTTCTCGCCCTCCGTCGGCCGCTTCCCCCAGGGCATGATCGTGCAGGTGCCGCTGCATCTTGGCGATCTCGCGGAAGGCGCGACGCTGGAGAGCATTCATGCCGCGCTCGTCGAGCATTATGCCGGTCAGGATATCGTTCAGGTCGTTTCGCTCGATGAGAGCCGCACCCTGCCCCGCGTCAACGCCGTCGAGCTCGCCGGCAAGGACACGATGAAGCTCTTCGTCTTTGGCACGCCGGGCGGAGCGCAAGTCAATCTGGTGGCGCTGCTCGACAATCTCGGCAAGGGCGCATCTGGCGCAGCCGTACAGAACATGGACTTGATGCTGAGCGCGTAGCTCAGCCTGACGCGGATCGAAAATCGATAGGGCCTGGCCTGTTTATCCATCGTGATGGATCAGGCCGGGCTTTTTCATGTCAAAAGCAGTTTGCGTAATTTCAGCTCCGCTGCCGTCCGCGGCCTTATTTTTGCCGTTGCTCTAAATTAGCCGAACCTACACGGAAAAGTGAACAACCGTCGAGCTTGCGGCCAATTGTCGGCCGAATTTGCTCTTAACGGCTTTGCTGGTCCGAATGGGCGGGACGTTTAAAACTATCCCTTTTTTCAATGAATATCCAAGAATGAGCCATCGTAAAGGAATTGGTTACCATAATTCGGCATGCTTCCAGACAGCCGGCAAGTTGGCGACCGAACGCGACACTCGCGTTAGGGCGCGTGTGCGTTCTTGAGCCGGCTTGGTGTCTGTGTAGTTTGGATAACGAGTATCATGGCGTTCGTGACCGAAACGTTCGGTAACTTCAATTCGCGCTCCGGCTACGCCTCGCGATCAAAAAAATCCTTCAGCATCCGTCCCGGCACCCTGGCCACCGGCGTCGCAGTCGCTGCTTTCGCTTGGATCGCGGCGACGCTGATGACGACGCAATCGATGGTGCTATCGCTTCCCGGCGCAGCGGCGCCGACCGATAATTTCCTGGCGCCCCGCGCATCGGCATTCATCGTTCCGCCAAGCCGCGCGGTCCATCCCGTCCGCTACGCCAGCCAGACGACCTCGCTGCATGGACAGAGCCGCTTCGGCAGCATCGCAGACGCGGATGTTCAAACGAAAGGTGTCGGTGCGGACGCGGTTCGACTGCAACTAGCCTATGCGCTTGCACAGCAGACCTCCGAAATGAAACAGGCGCAGGATGTAGCGGCGAGCATCAAGAGCGGTCGTATCGAAGTGGCCGCGGCTTCACCCGAGAAGATCAACCATTTGCGCAAGGTCATCGCCATAAACTTCGCGACTGCAGTGCAATCGCTGAGCCAAGCAAAGTATGCAGCCGCGCTGATACCTGCCGCAAGTCCTCTAAAGACGACCGGACAGCCGGCTGCGGTTGCTTCGGCAGCCCCCGCAGTAAGCTTGCCCGCCGTTGCGGAAGCCAAGCCGTTGCCCGCCAAGGACGCCGACATTGCGGTGGCCGAAGCCGTTCTGAACGTCATTCCGGTGGCCCGCCCCGCCCGCGAGACACCCATGCAGCGCGCCAATGCCACAAGCGCGATCGCCAGAGCGACGGGCGACGAAGCAACCGCTCAGCCACCATCACGTCTCACGGCCTATGCCGATCCGGATGACAGTTCCGTGCGCAAGACGAAACCGTTCATCAATCCGTTTGCGGCGATCAGCCCCGGCGCAGGCACGGCGATCTACGACATCGAGGCGAAAACCGTTTATCTGCCGAGCGGCGAGCGCCTCGAGGCCCATTCCGGCCTCGGCCACATGCGCGACAATCCCCGCTATGTCGACCGCAAGAATACCGGCCCGACGCCGCCTGAAACGTATAACCTGACCTATAGGGAAAGCCTGTTCCATGGCGTGCAGGCGCTGCGCCTGACACCCGCAAACGGCGCTCGCGTCTATGGCCGCGACGGCCTGCTGGCTCACACCTACATGCTCAGAGGCGGCCGTGGCGAATCGAATGGCTGCGTGGTCTTCAAGGATTACAATCGCTTCCTGGCTGCCTTCCGGCGCGGCGAAATCAAGCGGTTGAAAGTCGTCTCGCGGATGTCGTCGGCGGCAAGCGTCGCTTCTGCGCGGTAAAAGGATTTGAGGCGCAAAGCGCCTCAATCTCTCACGACGATCGATGTCTGGCGCGGCAGTTCACCATAGAACCCGCGCCAATTGGCAATCGCGAAGCCGAAGACGATCAGGGCGCCGGCCTGATGTGCCAAGGCCAAATGCAGCGGCACGTGCAGCAGCAGCGTCGAAATGCCGAGGATCGCCTGGATCAGCACAAGCACGAAGAGAACGACGGATCGCCGCGCATGGGTCGTTTGCGCCGCCGCGCGCAGCGAGATGATCATGTTGATGGCAACCACGGCGAAGAGCACATAGGCGCCGAGGCGGTGAACGAACTGGACCGTCTTCGGGTTCTCGAAGAAATTGATCCAGCCCGGCGACTGTATGAAAAGATCACTCGGGATGACGGCGCCATCCATCAGTGGCCAGGTATTGTAGCTGAGGCCTGCATCGAGACCGGCGACGAGCGCGCCGAGATAGATCTGAAACAAGGCCATAAAAGCAATCAAACCGGCGAGTTTTGCCGAATGACGTGTAGGCGGCGGTTCGTTCGAATGCGGCGACAGGGCGCGCATGAACCACATGCAGGCGGCAAAGATCAGACAGGCCGTCACGAGATGCGTCGCAAGACGATATTGGCTGACGTCGGTGCGCGCTTCGAGCCCCGAGGAGACCATCCACCAACCGATCGCGCCCTGAAGGCCGCCGAGTAGGAAAATGCCGGCCAGCGGCAGCCAGAGCTTGCGCTCGACGCGGCCCGTCAACACGAAGAACAGTAGCGGCAGGCCAAAGATGATACCGATGGTGCGGGCCAGCAGGCGATGAGCCCACTCCCACCAAAAGATGCTCTTGAACTCTTCGACCGTCATATCCTTGTTCAGGATCTGGAATTGCGGGATGCGCTTGTAGAGATCGAATTCGTCCTGCCATTCCTGCGCATTCAGCGGCGGGATGACGCCGTGGATCGGCTGCCATTGTGTGATCGACAGGCCGGAATTGGTGAGGCGCGTGGCGCCTCCCACCAGCACGAGACCGAAGAGAACCAGAAGCACACAGGCGAGCCAGATTCGTATAGCGCGACGATTGCGGTCCTGCCGGGCCACTTCCTTCAAAATGGCCTGTTCGGTCGTAAAATTAGTGGCAGCCATGGCTTCTCCCTTCGATCAGGCTGTTGATTTGCCCGATAGGGGCGTGCAAAACAAGTCCCGGGAGTTTGCGGCATGCCGTCGCGGCATGTTGCCATAATGAGGAGAAAACCCCGTGCCCCTTCGCCTGCGCAAATTCATTGGCATGATCCTGCTGGTGCTGCTGGTTGCAATCTATGCGATCGTCGCCATGATCGTTGCAGTGCGAACGCTTGCAGATCAACCCGGCTGGGTGCATTTCCTCTATTTCCTTTTCAGCGGCATCATCTGGGTGCTGCCGGCAATGGGCATCATCAAGTGGATGGCCGGGCCGCGCCCGCAATGACGCCCGTCCCGGCCCGATTTACACAAGGCTAACCCTGATCCGTACCTTGTCCGGCGCGAGTGTCCCATCTTAAGCCAAAAATAAGCCGTTGCCCGCCAGACTGCGCCCGAATACCGCCGGAGCGGAGAAGATCGGATGCGGACCCAGACGCAAGATATCGCCGGCATGGCCGCCGAAGCAACGGATAAGCGAATTGCGTCCATCGAGATGGAGTCAGCGGCCGCCGATCAGTTGCGGGTCGACATCTTCGACAGCATGGCACCGCTCGAAGCCGAATGGCGCGCGCTGGAACGGGACGATCTCAACTCGCTGCACCAGAGCTATGACTGGTGCGCAGCTTGGGTGGAGAACCTCGAACGTCCTCTCGCCGTCATCCGGGGCTCGATCGGAGATCACGTCGCCTTCATTCTGCCGCTCGAGATCATCCGCAGCCGCGGAACAAGATGCGCCGAGTTCATCGGAGGCCACCACAACAATATCAATACAGGCCTGTTTTCCGCTCGGTTCCTGGCGAATGGAGAATTGACGGCTGCTCAGGCGAGCGCCATCTCGGCGGCTTTGCGCGGCAAGGTGGACGTTGTCATCCTGCGCAACGTCCCGCTCGAATGGCGCGGCCGCAAAAACCCGCTCGCCTCCCTGACGTCGATCGAAAATCAGAATCGTGCCTTTCAGATGCCCTTCCTTGGCAGTTTTGAAGCGAGCCTGAAGCAGGTGAATGCCAAGCGCCGGCGCAAGAAATTCAAGCATCAGAGCCGGCTTCTCGATGCCAGGGGCGGCTACGAATATGTGATCGCCGGCCCTGACGAGCAGGACGCATTGCTCGATCTATTCTTCCGGCAGAAGGCGATCCGCTTCGAGGATGCCGGCCTGCCCGATGCGTTCAAGGATGATCGGATCAAGGCTGCGCTGCACGCCATGTTGCGCCGACGCCAAGGCGATGGCATCGGCGCGACGCTGCAGATGCATGCGCTGCGCCTGAAAGGCGAACACGAGGGCCATATCCCGGCCATCGCTGCCCTGTCCCGCAAGGGGGATCATGTCATCTGCCAGTTTGCCTCTATCGATGAGGCTCTGGTTGCGGAGGCGAGCCCCGGCGAATTGCTGTTTTGGCTGATGATCGAGCGGCTGCATCGCGAAGGCGTCGCGCTCTTCGACTTCGGTATCGGCGACCAGATTTACAAGCGTTCCTGGTGCCCGATGGAAACGGTGCAGTATGATCTCTTCCTGCCCGTCTCAGGCATGGGGCGTCTCGCGGCGATGGCGAACCGGGTCATCACGCGTACGAAGGTCGCGATCAAATCCAATCGCAAGCTCTATTCCTTCATCCAACGGCTGCGGGCACGGCATGGAGCCGGCACCGCATCGGATGATGGAGGCGGCGACGCGGATTGATCAGGCTGCGTCCCGGCGCGTGTCCGGATCATGCTCCTCGCGCCAGCCGGACATCAGAATGATGTGCTCGTAGCCGGCCTTCTGGAATTCCGTCATGGCAGCGATGAACTGGCTTTCGTCGGGCTCAGGCATGGAGAGGATGATTTCCGTCTCCTTGCTGCGCGTCAGCCGTGCGACGCCGGAGACTTCAGCCGCGCCACATTCCACCAGAACGATGTCATAGGCCGAACCGAGTGCGTCGAGGATCAGCGACAGACGATCGGCGCCGCGCATGGCACGGGCAAGGTCGCTCATGCCCTGCGGCACGAGATGGGCGTCCGACAGGCGATCCGGATGGATCGTATCGGCAAAGGCCGCTTCGCCGCACAGCAGGTCGGTTACGCCAGGAAGTTCGTCATGCTCTGCCATGAGCCTGGAGGGACATCCGGTGCCGGTCATATCGACCAGCACGATACGGCTCCCCGCATCGGCGATGGTCCGCGCCAGCATGACAGTCGCGGTCGAACCATTATCACCGGTCGGAGATATGGCGATCGCCAGCCGCGAGCCGCTGTCGATCAGATAATCCGCGACGGATTGGATGGAGAAATCCTCCTCTTCCTCCGTCGCGCGAGCAGCCTGGCTGGGTTCATGGTCCGGAGCGATTGCAGTGCCCGAGGCGGCAGCGGCGTCGGGAGCAATTGCAGTGTCTGCAACCTGAACCGCGATGTCTTCTGGCGGGATCGAAAGCATGCTTGCCGGCGCCTCGGCACCGCTCGCGCTCGCAACTGCCCGAACCGGAGCAGGTTCGACGACGGGTCGAGTGCGCTTCGCCGTCTCCAGCATGACGGCATCTTCCCTGCGGGCAGGCCCGACCGGCCGCAATGCACGGCCGCTGAACAGCTCCGCGAGCATGATAACGATAGCCGTGAGGATGAAGGTGGCAAGGGTAGCGACGATGACGATCGGGCCGACTTTCGGGAAAGAGGGATCGACCGGTTCGACCGCCGTGGAAACGATGCGCGCATCGGCAGGGCTGGAATTCTTGTCGACGCGAGAGGCCGCTTCGCGATAACGGGCAAGATAGGTCTCTAGCAATTGTCGCTCTGCCGCAGCTTCACGCTCCAGCGCATTGAGGCCCACTTCGTCCTCCCCTGCCCGGGCGCTATCGGCCTTCAGCGTATTCGATTGGGCGAGGAGCTGCTGTTCGCGCAGCTGCGCTACCTTCGCCTCGTTCTCGATGCTTGCCAGAATCCTCTGGGTCTCGCGATCAATCTGCTGACGGATATCGACGAGCTGCGCCCGCAGGCTCTTCAGCCGTGGATGCCCATCCATCAGCGTCGTGGACAGATCCGATATCTGCGACTCGAGATTAGATTGGGTCGCCTTCAGCCGCTGAATAGTTTGCGAGCCTGCGACGTCCGCAAGCGTATCGGTCGAACGGCCGCTGGACAATGCGCTGCGCACCGCCTGCGCTCTCGCCTCGGCATTGGCCTTGTCGCCACGCACCTGCGCCAGCTGCGTCGAGATATCCGCGAGCTGCTGCGTGGCGAAATTGTTGTTCTGACTGGTCTGGAGAAGACCGTTGGCGGAACGATAATCCGCAACCTTCTTTTCCGCCTCGCTGACCTTATCGCGCAGCTTGGCGATCTCCGGCTCCAGCCAGCGCGTCGCCTCGCTATTGGAATCGAGCTTGGCGCCGCTCTGCATGGATAGATAGACCTGCGCCATGGCATTCGGCACGCTGGCGGCGAGATCCGGATTGCGGGACGTGAAGCTGATGCCGATCACGCGTGAGCTGTTGATCTGATAGACCTGCAGGCGGCTGTTGAAGGCGTCCAGCATCCGCTCTTCCGGGGCCTTGTCGGCCGCCGCCCGCTTCAGATGCAGCTTGATCAGAATATCAGAGAGAGCAGAACCGTTGTTGCCGGCGGCGAATTCGGGACGATCGTAGAGCTTGAGATTGGTAATGACCTGCTTCACCAGATCCGCCGACTGCAGGATCTGCACCTGGCTGGCAATATTCAACTCGTCCAGCAGCGGGCCAGCACCGGCATCGTTGCCCGATGTCGTCGCCGCAAAGGCAGGCGCACGCTGCTCGATGAGGATGCGGGCCTCGCTGCGATATTCCGGCGACATGACCTTGGCGATCGCGAATGCCGCGCAGGCGCCTGCCAGCGTGATGGCAACGACGCGCACCCGCCGCTGCCACACAGCGCGAAAGAGCTGAGCGAGATCGATGTCCACATCCTGCTGGGTGTTGTTGACACCGGACATATGCAAAACTCCGTAATAGAAAGCCAAAATTAATCGTAAACGACTATGGTAACCCAAGCGTTAATAGTATTTCGCCAGCATTATTTTTGGCATCTCTAATTTTTTCCTGGAATTTGATTTACTCTTTACCGACCGTTAACCCTAACGGATCGATAACGACGGCAGTGTCTTCCCTTTCTAATGAGCGCGAAATGCCCTTCGCAAAGTCAAAGATTGTCCTTGCACTCGGCATGGCTGCCGTGAGCGCCGCGCTCACCGGCTGCAACACCTATCAACCGGCACCCAAGGCCTTCAACGAGGCCACGATCCAGCCCTATACCCTCGACAGCGGCGACCGGTTGCGCGTCACGGTGTTCGATCAAGCCGGGCTGACCAACACCTATACTGTCGATCAGGCCGGCTATATCGCCTTCCCGCTGATCGGCCAGGTTGCTGCCCGCGGCCGCACGCTGCAACAGCTCTCCGGCCAGATCGCGCAGAAGCTTCGCCAGGGATATATTCGCGATCCAGACGTCACCATCGACATCGACCGCTATCGCTCGGTCTATATTATGGGCGAAGTCGGCCAGCCGGGCCAATATTCCTATGTGCCGGGCATGACCATCCAGAATGCCATCGCGGTCGCAGGCGGATTCACCAGCCGGGCCAACCAATCCAACGCGGATGTCACCCGCAAGATCAACGGTCATGTCATGACTGGACGGGTCGGCATCTCCGATCCGGTGCTGGCAGGCGACACCATCTATGTCAGAGAGCGGTTGTTCTAACCGCGACCGCTCATGGCCCGACCGCTTCGAATCCTTCACTGCTTCAGATCGCCCGTCGGCGGGGTCTTCCGCCATGTCCGGGATTTGGCGGAGGAACAGAGCAAAGCGGGCCATGAGGTCGGCATCCTTTGCGACAGCCTGACGGGCGGCGAGCATGAGGATCGTCTGTTCGACGATATCGCGCCATTCCTGGCTCTTGGGGTCGTCCGTCTGCCGATCCGACGGCAAATTACCCTCTCGGATGCTGCGACACTTTGGAGCAGCTATAAAGAAATCAAGAGTTTGCGGCCGGATGTGCTGCACGGGCACGGCGCCAAGGGCGGCCTGCTTGCGCGCGTTCTCGGCTCGATCCTGCGGGTCAACAGGTGTCGCGTAGCCCGCCTCTATACAGCGCATGGCGGAAGCCTGCATTTCTCGCGCGGCTCGTTCCAGGGCATGCTGGTGCACAGCCTGGAACGGATGCTCGAGTTTCTCACCGATGGCCTGATCTTCATTTGCGACTTCGAACGCCGCACCTATGAAAGAAAGATCGGCAAGCCGCGCACCCGCTCTGTGATGATCTATAACGGCATCAGCGAAAGAGATTTTCGCACCATACCGACACGATCGGACTCCGTGCATTTCGTCTATATCGGCATGCTGCGGGACCTCAAAGGTCCCGATCTGTTCGTCGACGCCTTTGCAAAAACGGAGCGGCGGATCGGCAGGCCGCTGTCAGCGCTGATGATCGGCGACGGACCGGACAGAGACAAATATCACCGAATGATGGTCGAACGGGGCCTCGGTCACCGTATCGGCATGCTACCCGCGATGCGCGTGCAGGAAGCCTTCACGGTATCGCAGAACATTGTCGTCCCCTCGCGCGCCGAGGCCATGCCCTATATCGTTCTTGAAGCGCTCGCAGCCGGCAAGACCGTCATCGCCTCGCGCGTCGGCGGCGTTGCGGAAGCGCTTGGCGAAAACAGCGCAGCACTCGCCAAACCGGAAGATGCCGATGACCTCTCGCGCATCATGGCCGAAGCGATCACAGAACCGCTATGGGGTCCTCGCAACATGCCCGATATCGGAACGATACGATCGAATTTTTCGGCTTCGGCCATGGCGCGGGATACTTTGCACTTGTATCAAAATATACTTGGCCTGAACGAAGACGGTTAGAATACAGGCAAGTGTTGTAAGTGTTTCTTAGCTGATATCTGATAGGCCTTGTCCGGTAACGACTGGATAAGTTGCCATGAACACTACCGAAAAGTCCGAGCAATTCAACTTGGACCATCTTCGCAAACAGGTTTCGGAAATCCGCACCCGCGGTGCCAGCGAGCCTCATAGCGATCGCCCAGACAGCATGAATGCCTATGCGCGGCAAATCGCCGAACAGCTTCGCGAAACCAACCAGTCCCCGGCAATCATCGTCGGACAATACCGGCTGTTCGAATTTCTGTCGCTGCTCGCATTCGGGCTTGCGATCCTCCTCTTCGGGACGTCGGACAATCATCCCTTCCTGTCGAAGGCCGTGGTGACGATCGCCCTCTGCGGCCTTGCCATCGTCTTCCTGCAGATTGCGGATGCCTATCAGATACCGGTCTTGCGCTCGCCGCATCACTTCCTCCACCGGATACTCGGATCCTGGGCAGCCGCCTTCGCGGTCATGGTCATCGCCCTCTTCCCCTTCGACATCAACAATATCTATTCGCTCTCACTTCTCAGCCTTTGGTTTGCGGCGGGTGCAGGCTTCCTCCTCGTCGCCCGCCTGCTTTTCGCCTACGGTATCCGCCACTGGGCCCGTAACGGCGTCATGGAAAGACGCGCCGTCATCGTCGGCGGCGGCGAACCGGCAAAGGAGCTCATCCGCGCGCTCGAGCATCAACCCGACAACGATATCCGTATCTGCGGCATCTTCGACGATCGCGGCGAAAAGCGCTCGCCAGTCATGGTCGCCGGTTACCCGAAGCTGGGCACGGTATCGGAACTGGTCGAATTCGCCCGACTCGTGCGCATAGACATGCTGATCATCGCGTTGCCGATCAGCGCCGAAGATCGCATTCTGCAATTGCTGAAAATGCTTTGGGTGCTACCCGTCGACATTCGTCTTGCCGCCCATGCCAACAAGCTGCGGTTCCGCCCCCGCGCCTATTCGCATGTCGGCGCCGTACCGATGCTCGACATCTTTAACAAGCCGATCCGTGACTGGGATGGCGTTGCCAAACGCATCTTCGACATCTTCTTCAGCCTGGTCGCACTTGCGTTGCTCTGGCCGATCATGCTCGGCGCCGCAATTGCCGTGAAGGCAACCTCGAGAGGGCCGATCTTCTTCATGCAGAAGCGCCACGGCTTCAACAACGAGATTATCAACGTCTTCAAGTTCCGCTCGATGTACACCCATATGAGCGATCCGTCGGCACGCAATGCCGTGACCAAGAACGACCCGCGCGTGACCCCCGTCGGCCGCTTCATCCGCAAGACATCGATCGACGAGTTGCCGCAGCTCTTCAACGTGCTGCTCGGCAGCCTCTCGCTTGTGGGACCGCGCCCCCACGCCGTTCTGGCCGCCAGCCATAACCGCACCTATGCCGATGTCGTCGAAGGCTATTTCGCGCGCCATCGCGTCAAGCCCGGTGTCACCGGCTGGGCGCAGATCAACGGCTGGCGCGGCGAGATCGACAGCGACGACAAGATCAAGTTCCGCACGGCTTACGATCTGTACTACATCGAGAACTGGTCGTTGCTCTTCGATCTGAAGATCCTGTTCCTGACGCCGTTCCGTCTGCTCAATACGGAAAACGCCTATTGACCACGCTGGACCTGCCATCGCCCCGCGTCGCGCAGCCGCAGCTTGCCGCCATGCGGCTGGTCGGCACGGCAAGCGTTGCTGTCGGCGTGTTTCTGTCGGGTTTCGTCATCGCCGAGCCGGCACCCTACGAGCTGTGGCTCGCTTTTCTGATCGGTACCTGGTTCATTCTCGGGCTCAAAATCTCGCGCAGCGTCGCGCCACTGCTGGCGCTGTTCCTGCTGTTCAATATCGGCGGCATGCTGTCGATCACCCAAATGCATGATCTTGCCGCCAGCGATCATCTCGCCGGCCCGATCTATATCGCCGTTTCCACTTTCCTGGCGCTGAGTTCCGTCTTCTATGCCGCCATCACCGAAGACAACGAAAAGCGGCTGAAGCTGATCTTCAATACATGGGTCGTGGCGGCGCTGATCACCGCGAGCCTCGGCATCCTCGGCTACTTCCACGCCGTGCCGGGCTTCGACATCTTCACCCGCTATGATCGCGCCATGGGTGCGTTCCAGGATCCGAACGTCTTCGGCCCCTATCTCGTGGCGCCAAGCCTTTACCTCATGCACGGCTTGCTCATCGGTGACCTGAAGAAAGCGCCGATCAAAGGCATATGCCTGTTCGTGCTCGCCTTCGGTATTTTCCTGTCTTTCTCCCGCGCCGCTTGGGCCCTCTTCGCCTTCGCCTCGGTGATGCTGATCTTCTGCATGCTGCTGAAGCACCGCAGCAATACCTTCCGGCTGCGGATCCTGGTGATGTCGCTGGCGGCCATCATCCTCATGGTCGTTCTGCTCGTCGTTGCGCTGCAATTTCCCCAGGTCAGCGACCTGTTTTCGACGCGCTTGCAGCTGGTTCAGAGTTATGACGGCGGACATCTCGGCCGCTTCGAACGCCACAGCATCGGCTTCCAAATGTCCATGGAACGGCCTTTCGGCATCGGGCCGCTGGTCTTCGGTCAGATCTTCCGCGAGGACGAACACAATACCTGGCTAAAGACACTGACCACTTATGGCTGGCTCGGCTTCGTCACCTGGGTCAGCATGATCTGCTGGACCATCTATATCGGCTTCCGCAACCTCCTGAGGGAGCGTCCCTGGCAGCCCTACCTGATGATCGCCTGGATCGTCATTCTCGGCCATGTCGGCATCGGCAACGTCATCGATACCGACCACTGGCGCCATTTCTACATGCTGATCGGCATCGTCTGGGGCTGCGGCGCCCTGGAGCAAAAGTATCAGCGTGACCTGAACAAAAGGAAAGCAGCGCCGTGAACATTCGCACCAACGTCAAACGCCTGTCGTTGCTGCAGGTTCTTGAACCGAGCGGCGGTGGCTCCGGGCGACATTTTCTCGACCTATGCCGGGCCATGCAGCATCGCGGCCATTCCGTGACCGCTATCTATTCCCCGGTGCGCGCAGAGCCCGCTTTCGTCACAGAACTGGAAAATATCGGCCTGGACAATGTCATTCCGCTGGGCATGCGGCGCGCGCCCGGCCCCTGGGATCTGACTGCATGGTGGCAACTGCGCAAGATCGCGGCCAGTCATGGGCCGTTTGATCTTATCCATGGCCATAGCTCGAAAGCCGGCGCGTTAACGCGCTTGCGTTTGCCGGGGCGCCATGTCCCCGTTCTCTACACGCCGCATGCCTTCCGCACCATGGACCCGACGCTCGGTGCGAAAGGCCGCCTGATCTATGGCGGTATCGAGCGCTTTCTCGGGACGTGGCTGACCGATCGCCTGGTCTGTGTTTCGCAAGATGAATATAATCACGCCCTGTCGCTCGGCATCCCGGAAAAACGCCTGCGCGTCGTCGTCAACGGCGTCAACGCGCCTCCCCTCAGCCAGCGAGCAGCCATCCGCAGACGATACGGCATTCCTCAGGAAGCTTTGCTCTTCGGCTTCGTCGGCAGAATGACGCAACAGAAGGCGCCTGAGCGCCTGGTCGCGGCTTTTGCACGGATAGCAGCCCAATTGCCGCAAGCCCATCTGCTGATGATCGGGATCGGTGAACTGGCCGACACTGCAAGGGAGATGATCAAGGCGGCCGGACTTGAAGATCGCGCCCGCATCGATGGTAGCGTGCCGGGGGTGACGGCCATCGACGCCTTCGATGTTGTCGTCATGCCGAGCCGCTATGAGGCGATGTCCTATGTGATGCTGGAGGCCGCAGCTGCGGGCAAGCCGCTGCTGCTTGCCGATGTCGGTGGCGCGCGCACGGTGCTGGAGCACGGCAAGAACGGCTACATCGTGCCGAACAGCGATAATCCGGAAGCGTTGGCGGCCGCGATGGCACGTCTTGGCGATCCGACGTTGCTGGCGAATTTTACTGCCGAAGCCCGTCGCCGCAAGGATGGATATACGCTCGCCGGCATGGCGGATGCGACCGAGAAGATCTATCACGACCTGCTCGGCTACCCCGCCCCTGCCCCGCTGGAATTGGTAGCAAATTCCAGTTTGGACGATAAGCGGGAGGGCCGGGAGAAAAGCGCGGTTGCCCTTTAAACTCGCGAGGATTTTCGCCGGAAATCGGTTCCGCTTTTCAAGCCGATGCGATAGACTTAACTCATGATTACTTCAGCACAATTGCGCGGCGCGCGCGCCATGCTCGAACTGACGGTGGAGACGCTTGCCAGCGAGAGCAAACTCCCGGTTTCGGCGATCGAAGCGCTGGAAACAGGGACAAGCCCGGCGGATATGAGGGCGCTTGCGACAGTTCGCTCCGTCCTCGAGAGCCACGGGGTGCTTTTCCTCGCCGGCGGCAGTGACGGCATGGGTGGCCCTGGCATTCGCTTCAAGCATTGGTCCGAAAATGATGGCATCCGGCCTGAGAACCTGAATGCCACCAATGACGATTGACGGCTGACGCAGTGCCTGAAATCTCCCAGCGCCGCTTCGCCTTCAGGCCTTAGGTCTTGCGATCTGCCTCAGGCCGCGAGCTTCCAGCCTTTGACAAGCTCTTCGGGCGCAGAGAGGGCTGCAGGCAGGATGTAGCGCTCGGTGTTGTTTGCCGGCTCCCAGCCTTCAACAATGGAGCCAACCGGCAGGCCATGCCCGAAATCGGTCAGCGTCACGAGCTCCAGGATCATATGGCCGTAGTCGTCGCGCCATTCGCGCCGCTCGCCACCTTCGAAGAGACGCAACCGACCCTTGGTGCGCGGACGCTCGCGAGCAGTCAGCCATTGCGCCACGGATGCCTCGGCATTGGCGAAAGACACCACATTATCGGCATCGCCATGCCAGATGGAGACGACGGGATAGCGAGCAGCTTCGGGGGAAACTTCGCGAACGAGCTCGCCCCATTTTTCCGCCGGGCGGCTTGAGCCGCGCTTCATGACGTCAAGCGCCGATATGGCATCGCGGGCAGCGCCGAAAGGCAGGCCGCCGATGATGGCGCCTGCGGCAAAGAGTTCCGGATAGGTCGCGAGCAATGCAGCTGCGATGGCGCCACCGGCCGAGAGGCCCATGACGAAAATCCTGCTATCGTCGATCGCATGCAGGCGGCGGCTGAAATCAATCATTTCTCTGATGGATCCGAGCTCACCGCGATCGCGCGTGACCATGCTCGGGCGAAACCAGTTGAAACAGAGATTTGGGTTGTTCGATGCCTTCTGCTCCGCATAAAGCACGGCAAATCCGTGCTGGCGCGCAAGTGCGGTCCATCCGCTCGCGCGATCGAAATCCTCGGCATTCTGATGACAGCCGTGTAGGACAACGACGAGCGGCATCGGTCCTTTTACCCCCGGGGGTACATATTCGAGCATGCGCAAATCGCCGGGATTGCGGCCAAACCACAAAACTTCCGTCAGCCGCTGCGGCGACGGGCGCGTGGAAACGCGACGGCGCGACGGCTGCGATTGCGGCTGCATCATCGGAAATTTGAGCTGCGGCAGCTCGACGGAATCGACGAGCAAGCGGCGAAGCCGGCTCGGAACTTTAAAATTCATCATGGACCTTTCTATCCACGTCAGCCACGGCCGGTTTTTTCCTCCGCTGCGGGCTGACGCGCACTGTTCCTTTCCAGAATCAGTGACATCGAGAAATCGAATCTCTTTGTGCAACGCAGCAAATATAGGGAGGCTGCCCCGCTTCGAACAGGCACAAAGCATCATTGCTGCTATGTGAAATCAGCTTAAATCGATTAGATTTTCGGCCACAAAAAAACGCAGCTGCGTCAGAAATAAGCCCGTGCAAGTGCGAGAAGCTTCGCGTCGTCCTTTACGCCCTGGCGATAAAGCTGAATAATCAATGCGCCGAGGCGCTCTGCTTCGAGGCTTCGCGGGCTCATGCCACGATCCTTGCAGACCGTATCAAGCACCTTCTCGAGTCGGTCCAGATCGTCTGAAAACAGCGGCAGATCTCGTGGATGGATAGGTGTGTCCAGCATTTGCGCGTCTCATTGTCCGTGGGGCAGAAGCACGCAGTACTTCGCCGGCACCCGTTTTATTCCCGACGATAGGATTAGACTATGCGCCTTGCGCGTGGGGTTGGCAAGGAAGCATTTCGGCCGACGCATTTCTGATTCGCAGATTTTACGGAAATTCGATCGAAGGTACAATTTTAAGTTAGTGCATCACCAAGCCTTTATCCGCATCTGCAATAAGCGGAAAAAACGCAGGCATAATGATGACCAGATTTCTGATCCGGGCTGCTCTCAGCTTGACGCTTGCAGCCGCGGCCCTGCCCGCCCTCGCGCAGAATTTTTCGAATCTTCCGCTGCGCAACCCTCGCCAGCCCCACCCGAAGGATATATTTCCGTGCAATCGGGAATATCGATCTCCTATCCTATAACAGATGGCGACAGCGAGGAGCAGCAGGAGAAGGCGTTGAAATCCTTCTATAAGTTTGCCGCAAGCAGCTGCGCCACCCTGCTCGACACGATTGCCGATGCCTGCGAGATCAGTGCTCTGTCGAGCAATACCTCGGTCAACAATCCAGACAATCGCGGCACGAGACTTTCCATCAACGGACAGGTGACGATGGCGGTGAAACTGAAGCCGCCGACGGCGGCCACGAAATAGCCTTGCCCCATCGCAGTTCATGATCTCCGCCAAAGCCAACGGATCGGTAAGAAATGGCGGCGATAATCCCCCTCGCAATTGAGGGATGATACCATGGCGAAAGCGAAACGACGCACGCGGCGCAAGCCGCAATCCAAGGCGGGCAATTCGATGTGGCTATGGGGTGTGGTCGGCCTGGCAACGATAGCCGGCATCTACGCCTATCAGCATCGCAAGGACATGCCGTCGATGCTGGCGCATGCCGGCGCAGTCGCCGGCATGCCGCATATGGCTCGGGAAGCACCGGTGCCAGCGGCAAAACCGCAAATAAAGACGGCAGCAGTGACTTCGGAGCCGCGCGCAACATCCGCCCTGCCGGTACCGCCCGCCGCCATTCCCGTGGCGATGCCGGTTAACAAGATACCGGTCGAACGGCCGATACCCAGCTTGCGTGTGCAGTCCGGCGGTCGTTTCGTGCTATGCGGCGCCGGCTCTGGAACGAACTGCGTCGTTGATGGCAATACCTTCTGGCAGGATGGCATCCGGATTCAGTTGGCCGATATCGATGTGCCGGACGCAGGTGCCGCGCGCTGCCCCAGCGAAAGACAGAGAGGCGTAGCCGCGAAACTGCGCCTGCAGGCCATTCTCAACGATGGAAGCTTCGTGCTTTCCGGCAGCAGCCGTCGCGACGACCCGAATGGCGGCAAACTGCGCATTGCCATGCGCGCGGGGCGCTCGCTCGGCGATCAGATGGTGTCAGAAGGTCTCGCACGCCGCTGGACCGGCCAGGCGTCGTCCTGGTGTAGCTGATTTTCAGAAATTCGATTGGGAGTTCAAGGAGATAAATGGTCGGGGCGACTGGACTCGAACCAGCGACCCCTTGACCCCCAGTCAAGTGCGCTACCGGGCTGCGCTACGCCCCGACCTGCCGAAACGGCTTGTTTCGTTTAGAGTTTAGCGTTTCCCGACGCAAGCGAAAAGTGTCGGCCTGCTCAGAAAAAGTTGCCGTTCAACGGCACAGCTGCCTCGGTCCGCGGCTCGGCTGATAGGTGTTATCGGAGGCGCGATAAGAGCGGTAGCGGCTTGCGCAGTCACGCGCATGAACGCCGTAATAGCTCTGTGAGCCCTGCCTGTTGAACAGCGTGCCGGTCACAAAGGATTTAAAGAGCACGCCGCTATCCGAATCGTCGTCATAATAGCTGTCCGAGCCATGCAGCCGATGGCCGCTGCCCCAACGATTATGGTGATGATGCCAATGGCCGTGGCCATGACCGTGATCGCGCACCTGGATGATGTCCGACTGTCCGGTTGCAGGCACGGTCAGGGTCGGCATGGTGACGGCATTCGCCGGCATGGCGGCACCGGCCGCCAGCAAAAGACCAAAGCCTGCGGCAGTTATCGATCTCGCAATCGTAAACATATGCGACTCCTTCGAAATCCGGCGGCGCAATCAAGTAAATCTGCACAACAACCTTGCTGCCGAGCACGCCGTCATTATCTGTATATAGTGATTTGGAGCCACACTCATAGATGCCCTTCCGTCTTTATGTGCGACGGATATCGCAAGACGGAAAGTGGGCGGAAAGTCAAAGCAATGAAGCCTTATATAATGACTCTCCTGTTATGTGCACCGCTGCTTTCCTCGTGCAATACGACGGAATCGGTGCAGCCCATCCCGGGCAGCATTACCTATGGCGGCCAGCCGCATATGAAACTGACGAAATCGCCTCCGGGATCGCAATTCCAGCATCACTTCACGAACCAGTGGGGCCAGGATGTTATCGAAACCTATATTGTCCAGCCGGACCGAAGCGTGAAGCTCGTGAACCGCCAGGAAATGAGCCCGCCAGACTAAAGCCGTTTTCCTCGAAACGCGAAAACACCCATCCACTTGTCTTTCCATATCTCTGGACGGAAAATCGCCGCAGTCTTCTGGAGCCGCTCTGGAGGTTCGTTGGCCTGAAACGAAAACTCCGTCAGCGTGAGCCGACGGAGCGTATTGGAATGCAGATAAAAGCTACGCTTACCAACAGCGGTAGCACCGACGGTAATAAGGCCGGCCGTAATAGCCGCGGTGATGATGATTGTCGCTGACAGCGGCGCCGACGAGAACGCCGCCGATGATGCCGGCAGCGGCCAGGGCAGCAGCCTGGTTTTCAGCCTGTTGCGCCTGAGCGCGATTGGACTGGTAGGTCGCGCCGACGCAGCGGTTATAACGCTGCGTACCTGGACGGAAGCCCTGCGACTGGCAGGTCATTTCCGCATTCATCGCAGATTCCTGCGGTGTCTGACAGCTCGATAGAATGGTTGATATAGCGACAAGGCTCGCCGCCATCGTGGCACGTATGCGCATATTCCCTCCGGCAATTTAGGATACAACCCCGGAAAGCGAAATACAGCCAAAGGTAAGCTTTAGCAAGCCAACCTTATCAAGCATCGCGCGAAAATCCGTCAAATCGTGGCAAAACTGCACGCAAGGATGGCATCGTGCTTAACGGCCGGATAGCAGCATAGCGCAAAATGAAAAGACCCCGCTGAGACGGTGTCTTCATGTCCGATTTGCACGCCCGCAGCCCATCGAGACGGCGGGCGTGTTTTAGATCAGAAGTTCCGTTCGAAACGAAGGATACCGGCGACCGTATCATCCTTGATATAGTCGTAACGCACATAGGTCAGTTCCGGCTCGATGAGGAAATCCTTCACCGGATAGATCTTGAGGTTTGTGGTCGCTTCGAACATCTTGGATTCGGTATAGGCAAGCTGCAGATTCCACTTCAGCTTGTCGTTGATCGGGACGCCGACGCCACCCCAAAGCGCCCAGTCACCCCAACCACATTTGGCGGCATTCACCGTACCGTTCGATCTCGTGCAAGCTGAGATGTCCTGGTTCGTGCCTGCATATTTGTTCAGCTTGTCGCCGTCCGTATTCCAGCCCCCCATCAGGAAGGCTTCCACGCCACCGAATTTGGCGTCGAGACGAGCCTTGATGGCACCCTCCTCCACGATGGAGTCATAGCCACCGACAACCTTGATGCCCCAGTTGCCTGCCTTATAGCCGAGGCCAGCCACGACGTCGGGAGCATAGTGGTTGGATTTGTCGTCCGTCCACCAGCCGGCACCGTAGGAGGCCTCACCGTCGGAGGTGGAATTGGAGTCTTCCAGCGAGATCATAGCCGAGAAGCCATTGTCCGGCTCGTATTTATAGGTCAGCTGATTAAGTTCATACGGGCCGTCATAGATCACGTCGTCGTTGATGACATCGCCAGCATAGCCGGCGTAAAGATTGAATTGCGAATCGAGCTTACCCACCGTGAAGCCGGCGAGGCTGATATTGGCAAACAGCAGCTTCGAGGATGTCGCGCCCCCATCGTTCCACTCCCAGCGGAAGATGGTGTTGGTCTTCAACGGCCCGTATTCGGTGTCGGTCGCCGTATCGACGTTGAGCTCCACACGCTCATGCCAGAGCGTGCCGACCTTGCTGCGCGGATTATAGGCGTCATACCACTCGCCCTCCGTGCGAACCTTTCCGCCGATTTTCAGGCAGGTTTCAGTGCCGGGAATATAGAAATAGCCTGTGCCATATCCATCGCAGATGCGGACATATTCAAGCGGTTCGGGTTCCGCAGCGACAATGGCGTCGGCGGCATGGGCGGCGCTCGCCGCTACGATGGCGGCGGCGGAGCCAAGAAGAAGGCTCTTGATGTTCATGGTGTCTCCATTCGACTATCCGTCAGAGATGGAGTCTCCCGGCAGACAACAGCGTGCCCCTCCATAGCCTGACTGTTCCCCTCAAACAGGGCGAAGCAATAAGCTTCGCCGTCAAACTGAACCCGTGAGCTTGCCCCAGCAAGTTAATAAGGCTGCCGAACTAATTCCTACAACGCAGAAGAGTGGCAGACGTGACAAAAATGTCACATGCCGGTCGCAATGACAAAACGAACGCACCACAGGTAGCCGAAACATGCATCGGACAAGAGAATGCATACACCTGCAACATAATATGCTTTAAACGCAATCCCCAACACGTGCGACCCGGGGCGCGGGCAGTCTTATCGCACCTGATCGAGGAGACGCTTGCATTCCAGAAGATCGTAAAGCGTCTCCTGAAGCAAAGCGCGATCTTCCTTGCCGACGCTCGATTTGCCGATGGAGACGTCAGGCGCGCCATCGTCGCCGCTGACGAAATTGAAGAAACGGCGGCTGATCGGTGCCTTGGCGCGGCCGACGATCTGATCTTCGTCGGAATTGGCAGAGGCGACGCGGGGCTCCATGGCGGCAGGCTCCTGGGCCGCCGCAAGCGCTTCCACACTGGCCAGATCACCATGCCCGACAGCGATGACGAACTTGTTGCCGTTGGTCTTCAAAAGCTTCTGAACACCCTTGATCGTATAGCCGTGATCGTAGAGGAGATGGCGGATACCATTCAGCAGGTCGACGTCCTCGGGGCGATAGTAGCGCCGGCCGCCACCCCGCTTCATCGGCTTTATCTGCGGAAACCGGGTCTCCCAGAACCGTAGGACATGCTGCGGCAGATCAAGGTCTTCCGCGACTTCGCTGATCGTGCGAAATGCATCCGGGCTCTTGTCCATCATCATACTCCCACACTGCGCATGCAGCGCCGTTTGGCCGGATCACGCAAAAGCGGATGTCGGCATTCGTATCGCTCCATGATACGACTCACCATATTTCAACGGTTTGGCGGTGGAAATTCAAGTCACATCTTCAGCCGCTGCACAGGCTGGCGACAAATCAACACTGAAGATGCACTGGCGCGACCGCACGACAAGGCATGCGGCCGAGCGAAAACAGAAATCCCAAGGATGGATCAGGAGGCAGGATTTACCGGCTTGGCCTTCGCCTTGCGGCTCGCATGTGCTTTTAGAATGCGGGTCTTGAGGACGTTCGACGCCTTGAAGGTCATGACACGCCGCGGAGAGATCGGCACTTCCTCGCCGGTTTTCGGATTGCGGCCAATGCGCTCATTCTTGTCACGCACTTGGAATGTCGCAAACGAGGAGAGCTTTACCGTTTCCCCACGCACGATGGCGTTGCAAATTTCATCGATCACAGTCTCGACGAGCTCCGCCGACTCCGTTCTGGAGAGACCGACTTTCCGGAATACCGACTCCGCCAGGTCTGCGCGCGTCACTGTCTTGCCCGTCATAGCTCCCCGCCCATATTGCTGCGTAATCTTCTTCAAGTTTCGCGAGACTATTGCCGTTGCGCCGCACGGTCAAGCTCTTGTTCGGAACGGCTTTTAGAGATGTGGCACTACCAGCGCAGCAGGACCGCGCCCCAGGTGAAGCCGCCACCCATAGCCTCCAGCATCACCAGGTCGCCCTTCTTGATTCGTCCATCACCTGCCGCAACGGCGAGCGCAAGCGGAATTGATGCAGCCGATGTGTTACCATGAAGGTCCACGGTGACCACAACCTTCTCGGGAGCAATTCCGAGCTTCTTGGCGGAACCATCGATGATGCGGCGGTTGGCCTGATGCGGTACGAGCCAGTCGAGATCGTCGGGCGTGGTGCCCGTTGCATCGAATGCGGCCTGGATGACGTCGGTAATCATGCCGACGGCGTGCTTGAAGACCTCACGACCCGCCATATGCAGGACACCAACCGTTCCCGTCGTGGACGGGCCGCCGTCGACATAAAGCTTTTCCTTATGGGAACCGTCGGAGCGCAGGCTTGCCGTCAGCACGCCGCGATCGCTATTGGCACCGCTTCCCTCGCCAGCTTCCAGGATCAGCGCGCCGGCACCATCACCGAAGAGGACGCATGTCGTGCGGTCGGTCCAATTGAGGATGCGGGAAAATGTCTCGGCGCCGATGACGAGTACGCGCTTGGCAAGGCCGCCGCGAATATAGGCGTCAGCCGTGGTCACCGCATAGACGAAGCCGGTGCAGACGGCCTGGACATCGAAGGCGAAGCCATGATGCATACCGAGCCGGTTCTGGATATTCACCGCCGTTGCGGGAAAAGTATTGTCCGGCGTCGAGGTGGCAACGATGATCAGATCGAGGTCATCCGGTGTCAAACCGGCATTGGCGAGAGCGGCGCGTGCCGCCTGCTCGCCCAGGGACGCCGTGGTTTCGCCTTCACTGGCGATGTAGCGCTGACGAATGCCCGAGCGTTGGACGATCCAGTCGTCGCTCGTGTCGACGATCTGCTCCATCTCGGCATTGGTCATGACGCGTTTGGGGAGCGCCGCCCCAAAACCGCGGACTATTGAACGGATCATTCTGCGTATACCCCGTCTCTCATGCCGCTTCCGGCCCGATAGGGGGCAGCCGTTTGGCATGATATCTCTTCAAATCGTTTTCGATTTTCTGCGTGAGCCCATTCTTGGCCATATCGTAGCCGACATCGATGGCAGCTGCGAAGGCTTCGACATTCGCACCGCCATGGCTCTTAATGACGATGCCGTTCAGGCCAAGGAAGACGCCGCCATTGACTTTGCTGGGATCGAGCTTTTCGCGCAGCAGGTCGAAGGCGCCCTTGGCAAAGACATAACCGATGCGTGCAAGCAGCGTGCGCGACATGGCGGCGCGCAGATAGGCGCCGATCTGCTTTGCCGTGCCTTCGGCCGCCTTCAGCGCGATATTGCCGGAGAAGCCTTCCGTGACGACGACGTCGACCGTGCCCTTGCCGATATCATCGCCCTCGACGAAACCGGAATATTCAAGCGATTCGAGATTGGCTTCGCGAATGAGGCGGCCGGCGTCCTTGACTTCTTCCTGTCCCTTGATTTCCTCGACGCCGACGTTCAGCAAGCCGACGGTGGGGCGCTCGATCTCGAAGAGCGCGCGTGCCATGGCGCCGCCCATCAGGGCAAAGTCGAGCAATTGCTGGGCATCGGCGCCGATCGTGGCGCCGACATCGAGCACGATGCTTTCGCCACGCAGCGTCGGCCAGATCGCCGCGATTGCCGGGCGTTCGATATTGGCCATGGTGCGGAGACAGAATTTCGCCATCGCCATCAGCGCGCCGGTGTTGCCGGCGGACACGACGACATCAGCATCGCCCGTCTTCACCGCCTCGATCGAGCGCCACATGCTGGAGACGTAGCGGCCGCGGCGAAGCGCCTGGCTCGGCTTTTCATCCATGCTGATGGCCACTTCGCATTCGTGAAAGACCGATTTTTCGCGAAGCTTGGGATATTTGGCGAGGACCGCCTCGCAGCGTTCCTTCTGTCCGTACATGACGAATGTGATATCGGGATGCCTATCCAGCGCCTTGGCCGCGCCGGGAACAACAACCTCAGGGCCGAAGTCGCCACCCATTAGGTCAAGAGAAATTCTGATCACGCGTCCCTAGTCCTTTTTCTTCGCCGCGACGGGCGAATTTGGCGTCAAAATACCGTTTTCTCCCCCGGTTACAACTGAATTGTGCTCGAACGGCACCGGGGCCTATTCCTTTTTCCAGTCTTTCAGAACAGCAAAGGGCGACGGTTTTCTGTCATCTTCGCCCGTGTCTTCAATATGCGCTTCGAATTCGACGCCAGGCTTGCGCGGATAGGGATCAATGGCGAGAGCGGCAAATTCCGCAACGACCGCGCCGGCATCAATCGTGTCACCGGTAAAGGTCTCCGGAAGATCCGGACCATCGGGATCAAGTATCATTTCTCCGGCATCCACAGAGGGCGCACGCGCCAGTTTGGAATCCTCGGGCACGAAGATGTGCTCGAAGTCCTCGTCGATATCAGATTCGACCGGCTCGAGTGTGACAACGCAAGCCTGAACGATCTTTGCCTTCACATTGCCCTTGATGCGCACGCCGTCGCGCTTCCAGCGAGAAATCTTGAGGTCGGCTTCTAGCTTGCCGACCGAGAGAACATCCCAGAGAGCAGCGAGCCCTGCCAGTTCGCGATCGTCAGCCTCGAGGTGCACATCCACCGGATTGGCGGAGATATGCCCCACCTTCACCGGATAGGAGAACGGCGTTTCATCGGAGTCGTGTCTTTTCATTTTTATCTCCTAACCGGCCCGTTGGCCGACTTTATCTGGCACTGGCAGCGTCGCCGAGCCCGTAGCGATCTGATTTTCGGTTATGGTCGCCAAGTGCGCTTCTGCGATCATCATCCAATCGGCCAGCGAACGCATGGATGCAGCATTTTCATTCGCCTTGGGATAGATGTTGCGCTGTAGCGCCGCGGCAAGCGCGGTGCGATCATCGCTATCCATGGCACCCGCATAGCTTTCGAGCCGTCCATAAAACATGCCGGCCAGCTTCTTCATGCGCTTCGGCACGCTGTTGTCGCCTATACCGAGCTCGCGGATCGAATAATCGATATCCTCGAAGAAGGCATCCACGATTTCCTGCGCCAGCTCCTGGCCGCTTGTCGCCGAAGACCGCGTGCGGCGAAAGAACAGGATCATCATGACAGACAGCAATTCGAAGCGCCCCATCACCGTATCAGGCACCTCGTAGTCGGTATAGAAAACCGGCTGCCGCGCCATGGATGTCAGGATCTCATACTGCCTGACCACGATGATCTGATTGTGATTTCTTTTACGGAAGAGCCCAAAAATCATGAAAATTCCCGGAATTGGCTCCCTCAGAGCGCGCCGTTTTTGCTTGGCCTTGTTGCATCCACGCAAAAGCTGGTTTACCGAAGCAAGCGCGAATTGCAATGCCGTTTGTGCCCGCTTCGAGGCTCCAGCCCTTACCGTCGTCACGTTGTGCATGATCGGTGACGAAGAGTGCCGAACAACATGATTGTGCCTTTTGCCATCGCGGAAAGGCCACAATGATGTGCACAGCAAGGTCATATCGGCCGTCCGGCCATCGGATTGATTCATTAGGGGAGATGAGATGTCGTTGACCAGACGGTATTTCAAGTCTGACATTACTTTCAGCAGCGCTGCCGCCATCGCCCTGGTGATTGCGACCATGGGCCTTTCGGGATGCAAGACCAGTGAGGTCATGAACAACGGCTACATCTTCGACCCGCAGTCGCTGGCGCTCGCGCCGGTCGGTTCGAGCCGCGAACAGGTCCTGCTGTCGCTCGGCACGCCTTCCACCACCGCAACCTTCGATGGCGAGGTCTTCTACTATATCTCCCAGAAGCGTACGCGCGCCGTCGCCTTCATGAAGCCGAAGCTGGTCGACCAGAACATTCTGGCGATCTATTTCGACAAGGACGGCGTGGTGAAGCAGGAAGCCAACTACACGCTGAAGGACGGCAAGGTCTTCGACATGATCAGCCGCACGACCCCGACCGGTGGTCGCGACATCACCTTCCTGCAGCAGATCCTCCAGGGCAGCGGCAGCGGCGTCAACGGCGCACGGAACTTCCTCAACAACCTCAACCCGGGCCAATAAGACCGGGACGATATCTCAACGAAAAACCCGCGAGGCACTGCGCCCCGCGGGTTTTCTTTTTGCGTTCGGTCTGCTTCGCTTAGCCGGCGAGAATCGCAAGTAACAGCAGGGCGACGATATTGGTGATCTTGATCGCCGGATTGACGGCCGGACCCGCCGTATCCTTGTAGGGATCGCCGACGGTGTCGCCCGTCACCGATGCCTTGTGAGCTTCCGAGCCCTTCATGTGGCGCGTGCCGTCCTTGTCGACGAAACCGTCCTCGAAGCTCTTCTTGGCGTTATCCCAGGCGCCGCCGCCCGACGTCATCGAGATGGCGACGAAGAGGCCGTTGATGATCACGCCGAGCAGCGAGGCGCCGAGAGCGGCAAAGGCAGAGGCCTTGGAGCCGGACAGCAGCAGGACGCCGAAATAGACGACGACAGGCGCCAGAACCGGCAGCAGCGACGGGATGATCATTTCCCGAATGGCAGCCTTGGTCAGCAGATCGACGGCGCGGCCGTAATCGGGACGCTCCGTGCCCTGCATGATGCCGGGCTTTTCACGAAACTGTCGGCGCACCTCTTCCACGATCGAACCGGCGGCACGACCGACGGCCGTCATGGCGATACCGCCGAAGAGATAGGGGATCAGACCGCCGAACAGCAGGCCGGCAACGACGTAGGGGTTTGAAAGCTCGAACGAAATCGTGCCTACATTGGCGAAATACGGGAACTTGTCGCCGTGCGCCGCGAAATATTGCAGGTCGTTCGAATAGGCGGCAAACAGCACGAGTGCACCGAGACCGGCCGAACCGATGGCATAACCCTTGGTGACGGCCTTGGTGGTGTTGCCGACCGCGTCCAGCGCATCGGTGGATTTGCGCACTTCCGGCGGAAGATGCGACATTTCCGCGATGCCGCCGGCATTGTCCGTCACCGGACCGAAGGCATCGAGCGCGACAATCATGCCGGCAAGGCCGAGCATGGCGGTGACCGCAATACCCGTGCCGAACAGGCCGCCGAGCTGGTAGGTGGCGATGATGCCGCCGACGATGACGATCGCCGGCAATGCCGTCGATTCCAGCGAGACGGCAAGGCCCTGAATGACGTTGGTGCCGTGACCGGTAACCGACGCCTGGGCGATGGAATTGACCGGCCGCTTGTTGGTGCCGGTGTAGTATTCGGTGATGACAACGATCAGCGCCGTGACGATGAGACCGACGATACCGCAGGTGAAGAGCTTCGTGCCGGTGATGTCAAAGCCGCCAACGGTGCCGATCGAACCCCAGCCTATGGTGAGCGAGGTGGCTGCGGCCAGACCGACGATCGACAGCACGCCGGTCGCGATGAGGCCCTTATAAAGAGCGCCCATGATCGAGCCATTGACACCGAGCTTGACGAAGAAGGTGCCGATGATCGAGGTGATGATGCAGGCGCCGCAAATCGCCAGCGGGTAGATCATGGCAGAACCGAGGATCGGGGAGCCGGCGAAGAAAATGGCGGCGAGAACCATGGTCGCAACGACGGACACCGCATAGGTCTCGAACAGGTCGGCTGCCATGCCGGCGCAATCGCCGACATTGTCGCCGACATTGTCGGCGATCGTGGCGGGATTGCGCGGATCGTCTTCCGGGATGCCGGCCTCGACCTTGCCGACGAGGTCGCCGCCGACATCGGCCCCCTTGGTGAAGATACCGCCGCCGAGACGGGCGAAGATCGAAATCAGCGAGGCGCCAAAACCAAGGGCGACGAGCGCATCGATCACGTCACGTGAACCCGCTTCGTGACCGAGGATGCCGGTAAGCACATAGAAGTAGATGGAGACGCCGAGCAGGGCGAGACCTGCAACCAGCATGCCGGTGATGGCACCGGACTTAAAGGCAATGTCGAGGCCTGCAGACAGGCTCTGCGACGAGGCTTGCGCGGTCCGAACATTGGCGCGCACGGAGACATGCATGCCGATGAAACCTGCGGCGCCTGAGAGGATTGCGCCGATCAGGAAGCCGAACGCGGCTTCGGCCGACAAGAGGAGCCAGGCCGCGATGAAAACAATGATCCCGACGATGGCGATGGTTCTATATTGGCGCGCCAGATAGGCTTGCGCTCCTTCACGAATATACCCGGCAATCTCCTGCATGCGGGCATTGCCCTGATCGGCGGCGAGCACCGACCGGGTTGCCCATACGGCATAGATGACCGAGAGCAGTCCGCATGCGATCACTCCTAAAAGAATCGACATTTCGCTTTTTCCCTCCAAAAAAGCCGGCGGTTTACTCCTCCCCCGGCCGCCTGCGACAACGATCGGTCCCCTCCTCCAGGAGATCGGCTGATGTGCAGTTGCGAGATTGATGGCGGGAAAACGTCGCGTCAAGACCGTCCGCAGGTAAAACACCCGCAGGAGGTTCAAAAGAATATTCGAAGATGAAATCAGGCGCGAACGAAGAAAACGAAAATGCGTTACATCGCGATCTGAACGTCCGGCGAAGCCTATTTCTTCGCTTCGCCGCGAACCTGCTTGGCGATTCGGTCGAGCACGGCATTCACGAGCTTCGGCTCGTCCTCCTCGAAGAAGGCATGCGCAATCTCGACATACTCGGTGACGATGACCGGGACCGGCACGTCCTTGCGGTCGATAAGCTCGAAAGTGCCGGCGCGCAGGATAGCGCGCACGGTGCTGTCGAGACGCGACAGCGCCCAGTCATCCTGAAGCGCGGAACCGATCAGCGGATCGAGCCGGGTCTGCTCACGCACGACGCCCGACACGATGGAGCGGAACCAGGATGCGTCGGCCTTCAGATAGGTCTCGCCATCCAGCTCCTGCCCGAGACGGTGGGCCTCGTATTCAGCCACCACCTCCAGAACGCCGGTTCCGCCGATATCCATCTGATAGAGCGCCTGAACCGCCGCAAGACGTGCGGCACCCCGCTGGTTGGCGGGCTTGGCCGGTCGCTCGTTATCCTGATTGCTCATCTATTATGCACCCAACTTCTCTTTCAGCGCGATCATGGTCAGCGCCGCACGGGCGGCAAAACCGCCCTTGTCCTTGTCCGAACGGCGCGCACGCGCCCATGCCTGCTCATCGTTCTCGACGGTGAGGATACCATTGCCGATCGCAAGAGATTCGCTGACGGCCAGATCCATCAGTGCCCGCGAGGATTCATTGGCGACGATATCGAAATGATAGGTCTCGCCACGGATGACCATGCCGAGAGCGACGTAGCCGTCATAAACAACATTACCATTGTCGCCGCCATCGAGCGCCATGGCAATCGCTGCCGGGATCTCCAGTGCACCGGGCACGGTCACGATATCGTAAGTCGCGCCAGCCTCGTCGAGAGCGGCCTTAGCGCCGTCGAGCAGGGCATCGGCCATATCGTCATAGAAGCGAGCTTCGACGATAAGGATATGAGCGTTGGAAGAGCTGGTCATACATCACCTGCAATCTGAGAGGGCGCGGCACCTTGTTAGGCCCGGGTCAAATCACGGCGAGCCTCGCTTGGCAAGTGTTTTTCAATGGCGTGGGCCGATTCCGACCCTATTTGGAAATGATCGGCGCACCGCGGAAATTGTGGCTTTCGCACACGCAACCGCTTCGGTAATAATTTGCAGCCTGCGAGGGGGAGGTTCATGACAGAGAAATCCACACCCGCCATCAATGTCGGCGAGCTTGAACTGGAACATTGGCAGCAAGGCAGCTTCTTTGCCGGCAGCGACACGTCCTTCGGGGCGAAGCTCGGGCTGAAGCAGCTTGGCATCAGCTACAACGAGGTGCCCCCGGGCAAATCCGGCTGTCCATTTCACAATCATCATGTCGAGGAGGAGATGTTCGTCATTCTCGACGGCGAAGGCGAATACCGCTTCGGCGACCAGCGTATCACGGTTAGCAAGGGCGATGTTCTTGGAGCTCCGGCCGGCGGCCCGGAAACGGCACATCAGCTGATCAACATCGGCCCCAGCGTGCTCACCTATCTCGCCATTTCAACGAAGGCGCGGACCGAGATCGTGGAATATCCCGATTCCAGCAAGTTCCTGGCCAAAACTTATAGCGGCGGCAAGACGGCGTTCCGCGCCATCGGCCGCGCCGCTGCCACCAACCTCGACTACTGGGACGGCGAGCCCGGCGCCTCGGACGACTGACCATCACCAAAAACATTTTCGGCAAAGACCTGACCCGATGACCCACATTCCAACATTGACGACTGACCGGCTTCTGCTGCGCGGCCATACGCTTGATGATTTCAACGAATTCCTCGAGCTCTGGAAGCACAAGGAGATTGTCCGCTTCATCGGCGGCGAGATGCCGACACGCGAGCAGGTTTGGGCCCGACTGTTACGCTATGCCGGCCTATGGCATCATCTCGGCTTCGGTTTCTTTGCCGTCGAGGAACGCCAAAGCGGCCGGTTGATCGGCGAAGTGGGCTTCCTCGACCTGCATCGCGACATGACGCCGATGACGGAAGGCACGCTGGAGGCCGGTTGGGGCATTACGCCGCCGATGCAGGGCAAGGGCTATGCTACGGAAGCCATGAATGCGGCGATTGCCTGGGCGGACAGACTGTTCGCAGGCCGTCGCATGACCTGCATCGTGGATTTCGAGAACCTGCCGTCGATACGGGTTGCCGAAAAAATCGGCTTCCGCCGTATCGGCGAACTCGTGCTCAAGGACAGGTCCAACGTCCTATTCGAACGTTAGGCGTTGCGGGGAGAACTATCATGCCGGCTCTGCAGGACAGGTTTTCCGTCCGACCTTACGAACCGGATGACGCCGAAGCCACGATCGACATTTTCCTGAGAGCCATTCGCGAGGTGGCGTCCAAGGACTACAACCCGGCCCAGATCGCTGCCTGGGCGAAAATCGATGATGCAGAAAATGGGCACAATATCGAGCGAGCCGGCCGACCTGGCTTGCGATGGACGGTTCGAAACCCATCGGCTTTACCGATCTGAAATCGGATGGTTGCCTGGATATGATGTTCTTTTCGCCCGATTATCAGGGAAAAGGCGTCGCCAGCCTGTTGCTTGCAACCGTCGAAAATGCGGCCCGTGAACAGGGCCTTCAACGGATCTTCACGGAAGCGAGCCTGACGGCCCGCCCCTTCTTCGAACGCAAGGGCTTTGTCGTCGTGACCGCGCAACAGGTAGAAAAGCGCGGCCAGATCTTCTCGAACTTCCTGATGGAAAAAATGCTCGCGTAAGTCGCCGAGGCGCGGCCGGCGCCCTGCCGCAGCGAGCCTGTAACACTCAGTCCTCACGGACGACAGGGAATTCCGCCAGACGAGCGGCGTAGCGGGCCATGGTGTCGACTTCGAAATTGACGAAATCGCCAGCCTTGCGCTCGCCCCAGGTGGTGACTTCCAGGGAGTGGCGGATCAAGAGCACATCGAATTCCGTACCCTCGACGGCATTGACCGTGAGCGAGGTGCCATCAAGCGCGACCGAGCCCTTCGGCGCCACGAATCTTGCGAGATGCTCCGGCGCGCGCAGGCGGAAGCGGGTGGCCTCGCCTTCTGATGTCACCGAGAGGATTTCCGCCTTGCCGTCGATATGGCCTGACACGATGTGGCCGCCAAGCTCGTCGCCGATCTTCAGGGAACGCTCGAGATTGATCTTAGCCCCGGCCTCCCAGCTGCCGATGGTCGTCAAGCGGAGAGCCTCTTCCCAAGCCTCGACCTCGAACCAGCGTCCATTGCTGCCCTCTTCCGGCAATCCGGTCACTGTCAGGCAGACGCCTGCGTGCGAGATGGATGCGCCCATGTCGATCGTCGCCGGATCGTAATTGGTGGCAACGCGCAGCTTGATGCCTTCCTGCATCGGGGAAATGGATTCGACCGTGCCGACGTCGGTGACAATTCCGGTAAACATCAAAAACCTCTCTCGTATTCGTCGCAGAGATCGTCGCCGAAGCGGCTCTCGCCGACATGCATAAAATCAGCTGGGATATTGGACTTGAGGACCGGCGATTCAATACCGCCCTCGCCGATATCGGCCGGCCCCCGGAACAGCAGAATGCGATCGACGAGCCCGGCGTCGAGAAAGCGCTGCGCCGTCCTGGCGCCGCCTTCCACCAGCAGGGACGAGATGCCGCGCGTACCCAGCGCCTCCAGCAGCTCTCCCGGCTCGCTGGAATTGGATTGCAACACTTCGACGCCAGCAGCATCGAGCGCCGCGCGCCGTCCGAGGAACGCAGCATCGGTATTGTCATCGAAGGACGGCGGATGGCCGGCAACTGCGATCACCGGATACTGCCGGGCCGTCCGGACCAGCTTGCTGCCGAGAGGCAGCCGCAGTTCGCCATCGATGACGATACGGAGCGGCGAACGATCCTCCAGGCCGGGAAGCCGGCAAGTCAATTCCGGATCATCTGATATCGCCGTGCCTATGCCGACGAGAATGGCGTCGCTTTCGGCGCGCAGCATCTGGACCTGCGCGCGCGCGATATCGCCGGTAATGCGCACCTGTCCCCCGCCCGACTTGCCGATCATGCCATCGGCGGAAACGGCAAGCTTGAGAGTCACATGGGGCCGGTTTCTCGTCTGGCGCATGAGATAGCCGGCAAGAGACCGCCTGCCTTCCGCCTCCAGAATGCCGGCGTCGACCTCGATGCCCGCATCGCGCAGCATGGCGATGCCACGCCCGGAAACGCGCTGGTCTGGATCGGTGACGCTGATGACGACGCGTGCCACGCCATAGGCAATCAGCGCCTCGGCGCAGGGCGGTGTCTTGCCGTAGTGAGAACAGGGTTCCAGCGTCACATAGGCGGTAGCGCCCCGCGCCGCCTCCCCCGCCTCGGCCAGAGCCTGAGGTTCGGCATGCGGCCGCCCCCCAAGCGCTGTCACAGCGCTGCCCAAGACTACGCCGTCCTTGACGACGATGCAGCCGACGGACGGATTGGTGGAGGTCAGTCCCAAATGCCGGCGCGACAGGCGGATGGCCGCGGCCATGAAACGCTCGTCTTCAGGCCGCAACACCATGGTCAAGGGTCCAGCGGATCGCGGGCGATCTTGGCGTTGATCTCGTCGATCACGTGCTCGAAATCCTCCGCATGCGAAAAATCGCGGTAGACGGAGGCGTAGCGCACGAAGGCGACGTCATCGAGACTTTTCAACGCTTCCAGCACCTGCAGACCGATCTGCTCGGAGCTGATTTCGGTTTCGCCCGAGCTTTCGAGGCGGCGGACGATACCAGACACGGCACGCTCGATCCGGTCACGATCGACCGGACGCTTGCGTAGCGCGATCTCGAAGGAGCGCACCAGCTTGTCACGATCGAACGGCACCTTGCGGCCTGTCTTTTTGATAACCATGAGCTCGCGCAGCTGCACGCGCTCGAAGGTGGTGAAGCGGCCGCCGCAATCCGGACAAATGCGCCGACGGCGGATGGACGTATTGTCCTCCGCCGGGCGCGAGTCCTTGACCTGGGTATCTTCTGAGCCGCAGTAAGGGCAGCGCATGCGCTCTCCTTAGCCCATGTAGCCGTACATCGGGAAGCGGTCGGTGAGCTTGACCACCTTCTCGCGCACGGCAGCCTCGACGGCAGCATTGCCTTCGTCGGAATTGGCAATCTTCAGGCCATCGAGCACTTCGATGATCAGATTGCCGATCTCGCGGAATTCGGCTTCCTTGAAGCCGCGCGTCGTGCCGGCCGGCGTGCCGAGGCGGACACCTGAGGTGACGAAGGGCTTTTCCGGGTCGAACGGAATGCCGTTCTTGTTGCAGGTGACGTAAGCGCGGCCGAGAGCTGCCTCGGCGCGCTTGCCGGTGGCATTCTTCTTGCGCAGATCAACCAGCATCAGGTGGTTGTCGGTGCCGCCAGAGACGACGTCGACGCCGCCGGAAATCAGCGTTTCAGCCAGAGCCTTGGCGTTCTTGACGATCTGGGCGGCATAGTCCTTGAAATCGGGTTGCAGCGCTTCGCCGAGGGCAACGGCCTTGGCGGCGATGACGTGCATCAGCGGGCCACCCTGGAGACCCGGGAAGACGGCCGAGTTGAACTTCTTCGCCAGATCCTCGTCATTGGTGAGGATCATGCCGCCGCGCGGGCCGCGGAGCGACTTGTGCGTGGTCGTGGTGGCGACATGGCAATGCGGGAACGGCGACGGATGCTGTCCGCCGGCGACGAGACCGGCAATGTGGGCCATGTCGACCATCAGATAGGCGCCGACGCTGTCGGCGATCTCGCGGAAGCGTTTCCAGTCCCATATACGGGAATAGGCTGTGCCGCCTGCAATGATGAGCTTCGGCTTGTGCTCCTCCGCCTTGCGCTGCACTTCATCCATGTCGAGCAGGTTATCGCCTTCGCGCACGCCGTAGGACACGACGTTGAACCATTTGCCGGACATGTTGACCGGCGAACCATGCGTCAGATGACCGCCCGAATTCAGGTCGAGGCCCATGAAGGTATCGCCCGGCTGCAGAAGCGCGAGGAAGACGGCCTGGTTCATCTGCGAACCGGAGTTCGGCTGAACGTTGGCGAAGTTGACGCCGAACAGCTTCTTGGCGCGCTCGATGGCGAGTTCTTCGGCGATATCGACGAACTGGCAGCCGCCGTAGTAACGCTTGCCCGGATATCCCTCGGCATATTTGTTGGTCATGATCGAGCCCTGCGCTTCCAGAACGGCGCGCGAGACGATGTTTTCCGAGGCGATCAGTTCGATTTCGTGCCGCTGGCGACCGAGTTCCTTGCCGATCGCGCCAAAGATTTCCGGATC
This sequence comes from Rhizobium sp. ERR 942, assembly GCF_007828395.1. Lineage (NCBI taxonomy): Bacteria > Pseudomonadati > Pseudomonadota > Alphaproteobacteria > Hyphomicrobiales > Rhizobiaceae > Rhizobium > Rhizobium sp. ERR 942. Next base: position 398,311 of record NZ_VIUA01000003.1, on the reverse strand, counting down.
GGTGTCGGCAAGCGAGCGATTGAAGAAGGGTTCGGTGGACGCGTTGGTCATCGTGAAAGCTCCTGAACGGGCCGGAACGGCAATGCAGACGGTATTAACGCCCGGGTCGCCGGAGAGCAATACGACCAGCGACATTTGCTGGGCAAACTACGATAGCTGACACCGACACACGAAAAAGCCGCGTCCGAAAACGCGGCTTCGATAAGAATTGCAATTGGAATGCCGATTATTGAACCGGCTGCTCCATGCCCTCAGTCGTATTGAGCGCCAACTGGGAATTGCCGTCGAGATTATAGATATCGTCACGGAACTGGACGATGCCGTCGCGGGCGCTCCAGGCCGAAATATAAACGAAATAGACAGGCACTTCGGTCGCCAGCTTGATCGGCGTGTTGACGCGGGTGGAAATGACCTGCTCGATGTGCTGACGCGGCCAGCCTGGCGTTTCAGCCAGCAGCCAGGTTGCGAGGTCGCGTACGTTCTGGACGCGCACGCAGCCCGAGCTGTCGAAACGCATTAGCTTGTTGAAGAGGCCCTGCTCGGGCGTATCGTGCATGTATTCGTTATTGGGATTATAGAAGTTGATCTTCGTGGATGCCATGGCATTCGTCTTGCCCGGGTCCTGACGGAACATCAGGTCCGGCGCCTTGTCCGAATTCCAGTCGATCGTCTCGGGGGCCACTTCCTGGCCCTTGCCGTCGAGAAGGCGAATGTTGTTCTTCGTCAGGTAGGTCGGGTCCTTGCGCATCAAGGGCACGATGTCCTTGACGACGATGGAGCGCGGCGCCGTCCAGTACGGGTTGAGGATGACCTCATAGATCTTCGAATTGATGATGTGTGTCGGCCGCGATTCACGGCCCACGATCGCCTGGTGGCGCAACGCTACCTGGCCATCCTCGACGGCTTCGACACGTGTCGCCGGGATGTTGACCATGACGTGACGACGGCCGAGGTCGGACGGGAACGTCTGGAGGCGAACAAGATTGGTGTTGAGCTGCTGCAGGCGGACATTGGCGGGGATGTTCATCGCCTTCAGCGTGAAATCGCCCAGGACGCCATCTGCCGGCAGTCCGTGACGGGCCTGGAAGCGCTTGACCGCACCGTCGACATAAGAGTCGAAGGCAGAGGAGATACCAGCCTCACGCGGCAGGTCGCCGGTGATCATCAAATGCTGGCGCAGCGACTGTACCGCCGGATCGGTCACACCGAGCTGCAGCGGCTGCTGGCTTGTCGGATTGATCTGCGGCCATCCGCCGTTGGCGGCAATACTCTGATATTGCGCGATCGCCTGCTGAATATTCGATACGGAATCTGGCCCGAGAATTGGCGTGTTCGACTGAACAGCAGCGGCGGTGCGCGCCGCAGCCTTGGCGTCGAACTGATCATCCCAATTGCCGCGAGAACGGTCGTTGATCAGCGCTTCCAGTGGGGTCGCGTTTTGCGCGAGAGCCGGAGCAGCCAGTGCAGCAGCGCCAAGAGTTGCAGCCGACCGCAGGAAAGCGCGGCGCGAAAAGGGTTCAATTCCGTTTTTCTTCGACATATCCTAACCGTTCAACGCTGCGATCCAATCATGCGCAGCCTAGAGAGGAAGCAGTAAATAGCGCAAGCTTGCGCCAAGTAACGTGGCTCAGTATCAATCCGTTCCCTTAATGCACCACCAAAAACTTGGCCACGAACTATCACAATATCGCGAAGCCAAGACCTTCAGGTCGGAAGATCGTATTTCGAGAACGCTGCCTGCAGTCGATTTCCGCTGTCATAGCAATATGGCCAATTCGTGTCTCACGGCATGAAACTTGCTTTGCCGCGCGAGTGCGAAAGAAAAGCCAAACTGCATTTGCTAAAATACCACAGCTGCGCGTGGTTCATAGCGTGTCCTGATCTTGCGTCAATGGCTTAGCCGCCCGGGACGTTACATGTGACGGAAGGTGAAGCGCGGACGTGGCAAAAAACGCACAACGGCCGAACCGTCAACGCGTTCAAGCCGGACACGCAGGGAACGTGTCCAGCTTGCTTTGACTGGAAGGCCTTGGGATCTGTCCCTGCCCGCTACTTACAGGCGATAGAGGATCTGATCGTTCCAGAAGCGGTCCAGACGCTGCAGGAGCTTGTTCATCTGAGTGAACTCGTCCGTGCCGATGCCGCCGACCTTGTCGATCGAGCCGATATGGCGCTCATAGAGCTTGGCGACGGTTTCGGCGATATCCTGGCCGGTTTCCGTCAGGCTGATGCGGACCGAGCGACGGTCGATGCGCGAGCGCTGATGGTTGATGAAGCCCAGGTCGACCAGCTTCTTGACGTTGTAGGAGACGTTGGAGCCGAGGTAGAAACCGCGGGAGCGCAGTTCGCCGGCCGTCAGCTCGGAATTGCCGATATTGAAAAGGAGAAGTGCCTGCACGGCGTTGACATCGTCACGACCCTGACGGTCGAACTCGTCCTTGATAACATCAAGCAGGCGGCGGTGCAGACGCTCGACCAGGTGAAGGGATTCCATGTAGAGGGCCCGGATGTCATCAACCTGCTGATCCCGAGCGTTTGCAACTGCCTGCGGCTTGATTTTCGTGTTCATCATGACTTGGCCTCACTCTGTTTTGTTTGGCGGTGTCGTTTTCTTCCCGCCTTGAGTGAGACCCTATCGAATACACATAAAATTCTACTTAAACTGCAGGCTTAACAGCATCTTACCAGGAAGTGTTGCTGTCTCAGGGTAAATCAACCATTACCTGCTGCCGACGACGCCGGCGTTTCTCCTGCCACAGCAGGACGCGGAAAGCGCAATAGATCACCGCAACGCAGGCATGCAATATCATGATCAGCGGGTTGGATCCGAATATCTCCGGCCAGACGCCATACATCAACCCCTGCCCGCCTGCAGCCAGCACCCACATGACCGGCCCCCAGGAAACTGTAAGCCATAATCCAAGGGCTGCGACCGGAAAAACCACGGCAAGCCCGGCACCCGCGACCTTCCATGGCAGCGCCAGCAGATCGAAGCGGGCGTGACCATCCAGCGAATAGCCGACCAGCATCGCCCAATATTGCAGGCCGAGCCAGAAGCAGGCGATCGCGATCAGCCGCAGGAACAGCACGAACAGGATGTCCGTCAGCGTATTCTTGGGTACGGTCGAAGAATCAGGTTCCATGCGCGAACAATACGTAGGAGGCACGTGCCTCGCCAGAATATAATGGCTGCGGCCTTTCGCCTTGTTTTGAATCCTGGGGACGGCGTGATAGGTACGCGCCCCATAGAGAATGCCATAAATAGACGAAGAAGGATGGCGGCATCATGGAGAACAAGACGCATCTCGTTGACGAGATCACCGGTCATCGGCGCATGCGGCGCAACCGCAAGGCCGATTGGACGCGCCGTCTCGTGCAGGAAAACCGGCTGACGGTCGACGATCTGATCTGGCCGATCTTCGTGATCCCAGGCACCGGCATCGTCGAGCCGATCCCGGCCATGCCAGGCGTCAACCGCATGACGGTGGACAAGGCCGTGGAAGCGGCCAAGGAGGCAGCCGATCTCGGCATTCCCGCGCTCGCGACATTCCCCAACATCGAAATGGAACTACGCGATGAGACCGGCTCCAACAGTCTCGAGAAGAATAATCTCATCAACCTCGCCACGGCCGCAATCAAGAAGGCGGTGCCGAACATTGGCGTCATCACAGACGTCGCGCTCGACCCTTTCACCAGCCACGGCCATGACGGCATCCTGCGCGGCAACGAGATCGTCAATGACGAAACGGTCGAACAGGTGGCGCGTGCCGCAGTATATCAAGCGGATGCCGGAGCAGACATCATCGCGCCTTCGGAAATGATGGACGGCCGCATCGGCGCGATCCGCCAGGCACTCGATGCAGCCGGCCACCAGAGCGTCGGCATCATGAGCTATGCGACGAAATTCAGCTCTGCCTTCTATGGCCCCTACCGCGAGGCGATCTCGACCGGTGGCCTGCTGAAGGGCGACAAGAAGACCTATTATATCGACCCCGCCAACGGCACCGAGGCCGTGCGCGACGCGACGCTCGACGTCGAGGAAGGCGCCGACATGCTGATGGTCAAGCCCGGCCTGCCCTATCTCGACATCTGCTGGCGGCTGAAGGAAGCCTTCGGCCTTCCGACCTTTGCCTACCAGGTCTCCGGCGAATACGCGATGATCAAGGCGGCCGCTGCTAACGGCTGGATCGACGGCGAGAAGGTAATGCTCGAAACCCTGCTCGCCTTCAAGCGCGCCGGCTGCGATGGCATCCTCACCTATTTCGCTGTCGAGGTGGCGAGACATCTGGCGAAGAAATAACGTCACGCCGCCCACTTATTGTATTTGCTGAAGCCGATACCATATGTTCGGCAAATGTTTCCCCGCCGCGACTTTTGCGTGCCCTACCGGTCGCACAAAAGTCGCAGAGGGATCTTTAACTGGCATTGGCCCCTTGCGGATCTGAAGAATTGACGGGGGCTAGTGCGAAGGAGCAAAACGATGAGCCTGAACCCCAGCCCGCTCTATGCAGCACCGGATGACTGGCGCGCCTATAGTGGCGTGCTGAGCCGGCGCATCTTCGCCTTCATCGTTGACTACATCATCGTCGCGCTGCTGTGCATTCCCGCGGCCGTAGTGCTGTTCTTAATTTCGATCCTGACACTGGGGCTCGGCTTCTTCCTTTATCCGGTGCTGTTCGTTCTCGTTGCCGGCCTCTATTTCGGGTGGACGCTTGGCGGCCCCTATCAGGCGTCGCTCGGCATGCGCGCCATGGGCCTCACCATGGTTCGAGTCGACGGCCGGCGCATGGATTTCCTGACCGCGATCGTCCATCTGGCCCTGTTCTGGATCCTGAACTCTGTCCTGACGCCGCTTATCCTGCTGGTAGGTCTCTTCACCGACCGCAGCCGGCTTGTGCATGACCTGCTGCTTGGCACGGTCATCGCCCGAACGGCCTAAAACAACGCATAAGCATAGGGCACCCCACGATTTCCCACGGGCCATGGCGCGCGCGGGAGATATTTCTGTGCATGGTCAATTAGGAAACTTCGATCTTTAGCGAAGGACGTAGTTGACGTTTTCTAAACTTGGGCCATGCTTGTAGAAAACGGGTGCCGAGAGAAAGGTCAATCAACGGCAGATGAACACGCAGTCGACGCCATCTCCGCAGTTTTATCTGACGGCACCGGCTTCCTGCCCGTACCTGCCGCACGAAATGGAACGCAAGGTCTTTACGCACCTTGTTGGTCCGCGCGCCGCCGAGATGAACGATATTCTGACCCAGGGCGGCTTCAGGCGCTCGCAGAACATCGCCTATCGTCCCGCCTGCGAATCCTGCAGGGCCTGCATATCGGTACGCATCCTCGCCCAGGAATTCGAGCCCACCCGATCGATGAAACGGGTACTGACCGCCAACAACGATATCATCGCCACCGAATTTCCGGCGCAGCCCTCCAGCGAGCAATATTCGCTCTTCCGTCGCTATCTCGACTATCGTCATCAGCAAGGCGGCATGTCCGACATGACCGTCCTCGATTATGCGATCATGGTCGAGGACACGCATGTTAACACGCGCATCATCGAATATCGCCGCCGCGAGGAAGGATCGGGCCTGGAGCAGCGCCCGAAGGGCGAGCTACTGGCTGCGGCTCTGACCGATGTAATGAGCGACGGACTGTCCATGGTCTATTCCTATTTCAATCCCGATCTCGATGCGCGGTCGCTCGGCACGTTCATGATTCTGGACCACATCAAGCGGACGAAGGCCCTGGGGCTGCCGCACGTCTATCTCGGCTATTGGGTCAAAGGCTCGCGCAAGATGGACTACAAGACGCGCTTCCAGCCTCAGGAGCATCTCACCCCACGCGGATGGGAGCGCTTTGATCCGGCCGCCGACGGCGACAAAGAAACCGTCCGCTGAATGTTCTCCCAGCTTTCGGACCACAAGAAGGGCCTGCTGCTGACGACGCTCGGCGGCCTGGCGCTATCGATGGATATTCCCTTGATCCGGCTTTCCAGCGGCGAAGTCTGGTCGGTGCTGTCGGCACGCAGCCTTGCGACCATCGTCGTGGCACTCGCAGCTCTTTTCGTCATCCGCCGGGTCACAGGCTCGTTGCAAGGCGTACTGCCGGGCTGGCTTGGGATTCCCGTCGGCTTCTTCTACGGACTGACCACCATCACTTTTCTTCTCGCGGTCTATTATACCAAGGCGGCGAATGTGGTCTTCATCATCGCGCTCAACCCAATGTTCACCGCGCTGCTGTCTTGGATTTTCCTGAAAGAGCGACCTGCCGTGTCCACCTTCATCACCATGGCAGTGATGATCCTCGGTGTTGGCCTGATCGTCGGCGACGGCATGGAGGCTGGGCACCTGCTTGGCGATGCCCTTTCGGTGATCGCATCGCTTTCCATCGCCTGCGCAATCACGATCAGCCGCGCCTCGGGGCGGGATATGGGCTTTGCTTCCTTGCTGGCAGCGATCATCCCAGCCGCCGTCGGCCTCTATCACGTGGCTCCCTCCGGCTTTTCCATCGACCATCCAGGCTGGATCCTTTTCGACGGCGCCGTGCTGATGCCGCTTTCCTTCTGGTGCCTTGCGACGGGCACACGCTTTCTCTCAGCGCCGGAAGTGCTAGCGCTCAGGGCGTTCGTCGCTGCAATCGACCCATGGGTCGATTACTCGGACTTTGCCTGACCGCTCCTTACCCCGAAAACCGGCCACTTCTAGGGAAGCCCTTCGGCACGGCTCTGCCGGCGCCAGCGCGGTCGCCCAACCATTCCACCAACTCATCCTTGCTCTTGGTGAAGGTGCGGCCGGCGCTGTCTTCCCAGGTCAGGCCATCTGCGATCGCGAAGCATCTGATATCGGCGATGCCGCCATCCTTGTAGCGCTGCAGGCGCACGCCCTTGCCGCGCGACATTTCCGGCACCTGCGAAAGCGGGAAGATCACCATCTTGCGGTTCTCGCCAACCACGGCGACATGGTCGCCCGAAACCGGAACCAGAAGCTTGGTCTCGTCGGGATAAGAGACGTTCATGATCTGCTTGCCCTTGCGGGTGTTTGCGACCAGTTCCGCCTCGGCAACGATGAAGCCGTTACCTGCCGTCGATGCGATTATCTGCTTGCGCTGCGGATCATGGACGAAGGCGGTCAGCACATCCTGATCGTTTTCCATGTCGATCATGATGCGCAGCGGCTCGCCATGGCCGCGGCCGCCCGGCAGCTTGTCGCCGCCGAGCGTATAGGCCTTGCCGCCGGTCGTAATGATGAGGATCTTGTCCGTGGTCTGCGCCGGGAACGCAACCTTGAGACCGTCACCCTCCTTGAAGGTCAGCGACGAGGTATCGGAAATGTGGCCCTTGAGAGCACGAATCCAGCCCTTTTCCGAAACGACGACGGTAATCGGCTCCTTCTCGATCATCGCCTGCTGGATGGCCGCATCATCGGCTTCGGGCGCTTCGGCAAACTGCGTGCGGCGCCGACCAATGTCAGTGGCCTTGGCGAATTTCTTCTTCACCTCGCCGATTTCCCAGGCAACCGTCTGCCACTGCTTCTCGTCCGAAGCGAGCAATGCCTCGATGTCGGCTTTCTCCTTCGTCAGGCCGTCGAACTCCTTGCGGATTTCGAACTCCTCCAGCTTGCGCAAGGAGCGCAGCCGCATGTTGAGGATCGCCTCGACCTGATTGTCCGTGAGGCCGAAACGCTCCATCATCACGGGCTTCGGCTCATCCTCCTCGCGGATGATGGCGATGACCTCGTCGATATTGAGATAGGCGACCAGCAAGCCGCCGAGAATCTCGAGGCGCTTTTCGATGGCCGCCAGACGGAAGCGCGAACGACGCAGCAGGACTTCCCGGCGGTGATCCAGCCATTCCTTCAGCACTTCGTTCAGCGCCATGACCTTGGGAATGCGGCCCATGGACAGAACGTTCATGTTGAGCGGGAACCGGCTCTCAAGCTCGGTGAGCTTGAACATCGACTCCATCAGGATCGTCGCGTCGACTGTGCGGCTCTTCGGCACGAGAACGACGCGGATATCTTCGGCGGATTCGTCACGGATGTCCTCGAGCAACGGCAGCTTGCGCGCCAGAAGCAGTTCGGCGATCTTTTCGATCAGCCGCGACTTCTGCACCTGGAACGGAATTTCCGTGATGATGATCTGGTAGCCGCCGCGACCGAGATCCTCGATCTCCCACTTGGACCGGACACGGAAACCGCCGCGGCCGGTCTTATAACTTTCTATGATGCTCTGCCGATCATCGATAATGATGCCGCCGGTCGGAAAGTCGGGACCTGGAATATACAGTTCCACCAGCTTCTCGACCGTCGCATCGCGATCCTTGATCAGATGCAGGGCGGCGTCGCAAAGCTCGTGAGCATTGTGCGGCGGGATAGAGGTCGCCATGCCGACGGCAATGCCAGAAGAGCCGTTGGCGAGCAGATTGGGAAAAGCCCCAGGCAGAACGATCGGCTCGGAATTCGACTCGTCATAGGTGTCGCGGAAATCCACGGCATCCTGGTCGATACCCTCGAGCAGCAGCTCGGAAACCGCCGTCATCTTGGATTCAGTGTAGCGCATCGCGGCCGGGCTATCGCCGTCGATATTGCCGAAATTGCCCTGGCCGTTGACCAGCGTGTAGCGCTGCGAGAAATCCTGCGCCAGGCGCGCCAGCGCATCGTAGATCGATTGGTCGCCATGCGGGTGATAGTTACCCATCACCTCGCCGACAATCTTGGCGCATTTGCGGAAGGCAGCGTTCGGGCGGAGCCCCATCTCGCTCATCGCATAGACGATACGGCGATGCACCGGCTTCAGCCCGTCGCGGACGTCCGGAAGCGCGCGTTGCGTAATCGTCGACAAGGCATAGGCCAGGTAACGCTCTTCGAGCGCGGCCTTCAGATCGACCGGAAGGATGTTGTCGTCGCCGTCACCGGGCGGCGGTGTCAGATTTTTTCCCATGGCCCTTGACTATAAGAGATGACGATTCACAGCAAGAAATCAGCCGAAAGCACCTGTGGATGAAGGCGTTTCAGGCACATTGCAGGATGGCTATCGATACATTTTTGCTGCACTCGCACTCTACATTCATTGTCGTTGGATTTTCACAGAAAGATCAATATAAGTCAGCGCAGTACACGCTCAATCTGTACGTCCCCGCCAATACCACCGGCTCAACGAGGAACGCCATCATGACTTTCTATCGGACCACGCGGCTGATGCTGTGCAGTGCCGCCACCCTGTCTTTCGCCAGCTCCGCCTTTGCGCTCGACGGCAACGATCTGCTGAAGAAGATCAACGACGTCTATAGCCAGCAGGGCGGTTCGATTGCCGCTAGCAGCATCGATGTCGACGGCAGCACAGTGACGCTGAAGGGTGCAAGCGTCAAGGCGGCCGGCATGGAAGACAGCATTCCGCTGGGCGATATCACCCTTGATGGCGTCGAGGAAAACAATGGCGGCTACACGATCGAAGAAATCGATTTTGCGGATGTCGATTTCAAAAAGGACGGTGCCTCCGTTTCCGCCACCGATCTCAAGCTGAGCGGCGTAGAGATCCCGGCCGACGCAAGCAAGGGCGACCTGAGCTCGCTGCTCTACTACAAGAGCGCTCATGCCGGCGCCGTGTCCGTAACGAAGGACGATACCGAGGTGTTCTCGATCGAGGGCGCCGACGCCAACATGAAGAGGCGTGACGACAAGTCGGGCCTCGACTTCGACGCCAAGATCAACGGCATCAAGGCCGATCTCAGCAAGGTCGACGATGCGAAGACCAAGGAAGCGATCGATGCGCTGAAGCTGCAGCAGATCGACGGCACCGTCTCCATGAAGGGCAGCTGGGAAATCGGCCCCGGCACGATCGACATCAGCGAATACTCCTTTGACTTCAGGGACATCGGCAAGCTGAACCTCGCCTTCAGCATTTCCGGCTATACGCCCGCCTTCGCCAAGTCGATGCAGGATGCGCTGAAGACGGTTCGCGCCAATCCGAACCAGCAGGAAGCGCAGCAGTCCGCCGGCCTCGCCATGCTCGGCCTGCTGCAGCAGCTCACCTTCAACAGCGCCCAGATCCGCTTCGACGACGCGTCGATTACGGCACGCGCGCTCGACTTCGCCGGCAAGCAGCAGGGCGTTACCGGCAAGCAGCTCGCCGACACGCTGAAGGCAATGACGCCGATCATGATGGCGCAGCTCAACGTTCCGGAGCTCCAGAATGCCGTCTCCGCAGCGGTCAGCGCCTATCTCGACAATCCGAAGAGCCTGACGGTCACGGCTGCTCCCGGCAAGCCGGTACCTGTGCCGATGATCATCGGCGCCGCCATGGGCGCGCCGACGACAATCCCGCAGGTCATCGGCCTCAAGGTTTCCTCGAACGACTAATCGGTCATTTCCAAAACCATTCTGGAACCCGGCGATCTCGGTCGCCGGGTTTTTCTTTGCCTCGGCTCAGGCTTCCTGCCGCAGTTGATAGGTTTTCAGTTCGTTGAGCGCATGAGACAAGAGGGCGAGCAATTCGTCCGTGGTTGCGCCGTCGCGGGCCTGAACGGACATGCCCTGCACGATCGCGCCCAGAAAACGCGCCAGCGACCGAGCGTCCGCGTCCGGCCGCATATCCCCCTCCGCGATACCGCGCTCGATGCGGGCGGTGAAGATATCCAGCGTCTGCAGACGCATCGATGCGACATGATGGGCGATCGGCTCGTTCTCCTCCGCGCAATTCAGCACCGCGGTGGATATCATGCAGCCTTTCGGGTGTTCCGGCGCCGTGAAGATCTTGGCGGAGTTCGTCAGAAAGCGCTCGAAGGCGGTCACCGTATCCACCTTGTCCTGGAAGGGATTGCCGGGTTCCGGACGGGGCATGCGCCGATATTGATCCAGCGTCTCGCGATAGAGCTCGGCCTTCGAACCGAAGGCGGCATAAAGGCTTTGCGGCGTAATGCCCATCGCCGCCGTCAGGTCGGCAATGGAGGAACCGTCGTAGCCGTGCTGCCAGAAAGTATCCCGCGCGGCGGCAAGAACCGTTTCGCGATCGAAGGCGGGCGGCCGCCCACGCTTGCGTGGCGAAGAATTTTCCTTCTCTTCAATATTTTTCACAATGGTCACTCTAGAATTATTTCCCGACTTGGTTTATTCAGGAATGGTCATTGTGATTATATAAGGTTTTTCCCCATGAGTCTTCCACTGGAAAATTCCGTTCCTCTCAACGACGGCAGCCTTGCTGAAGGTGTCGATGCTGCAATCGATTCCGCGCTAGCGGACAAAAGGCTGGTCGGAACCGTCGTTCTGATCGCTCAGGACGGAGAATTGGTCTACGCCCGTGCCGCCGGCCTGGCGGATCGCGAAAACAAAGTCGCAATGCGGGAAGATACTATTTTCCGTCTTGCTTCCGTCACCAAACCGATCGTCACCATTGCCGCCATGCGGCTCGTCGAACAGGGCCGCATAGGTCTCGACGATCCGATCATCAAATGGCTCCCGGATTTCCGGCCGCGTCTGCCCGATGGCGGCGAAGCCGTTATCCGTATTCGGCATCTTCTCACCCATACCTCCGGGTTGGGCTACACATTCGCCGAGGCGCAAGACGGCCCCTATCACAGGGCTGGCGTATCCGACGGGCTGGACACACCGGGTCGTTCGCTGGCAGACAACCTCCAGCGCCTCGCCAGCGCCCCTCTTCTCTTCGCGCCCGGCCAAAACTGGCAGTATTCGCTGGCGATGGATGTCCTTGGCGGCATCATCGAGAAGGAAACCGGTGGCCGGCTCGGCGATGCGATTGCTGATCTTGTCATGAAGCCGCTAGGCCTTTCCGACACAGGCTTCTACGTGCGCGACCGCAGCCGCCTGGCAGCCGCCTATGTGAATGGTGCTCCCGAGCCGCAACGGATGGGGGACAAGGCTCTCGTTCCGATTTTCGACGGCACGATCCGCTTTTCACCCGACAGGATATTCGACCCCGCTTCCTACCACTCCGGCGGCGCCGGCATGGCCGGAACGGCAAGCGATATCCTTACCATTCTGGACACGATCAGAAAGGGTGGAGCACCGCTGCTGTCGGCCGATACGGTGAAGACCATGATGACAGATCAGGCAGGCGGCCACATGCAGGCCCAGCAGGCCGGCTTCGGCTTCGGTTACGGCTGGTCCGTCGTCCTCGATCCCGTGGTCGCTCAGGTCCCCTTCTCGGCTGGCACGATCAAATGGGGCGGTGTCTATGGGCACAGCTGGTTCGTCGATGCCCAAAAGGGCCTGACGGTGGTCGCGCTGACGAATACAGCGCTCGAAGGCATGTGGGGGCAATTCACGATCGACCTGGCGAAAGCGGTCTATGCCGCAATCTAACTGATATCAGCAGACGAGCAAAAACCCGGCGATTGCGGTCGCCGGGTTTTTGTATTTCATGAAAGTGAGCAACGCGAACATATGTCGCCGCCACAAATGCAACCAATGTTTGCATTTCAATAAAATGTATCCTGTTGCTTGCAATGATAAGCAATTTATTGTTTCAGATGTACACTTTTAATCCGGGACACTCCATCATGATTTTCTATCGGGCAAGGTGGCGGGCGGCGATCAGTGTCGGGCTTCTATTCTCAGCGAGTTCTGCTTTCGCGCTCGACGGTGCCGACGTCCTCAAGAAGCTAAACAACGCCATGGTCGCGCAAATAGGCGACTCAGTCGAAGCCGGAAGCGTCGATGTTAACGGTTCAACCGTCGTTCTGAAAAACGTGAGATATATGCCGCGAGGAAGAACCGCCATTAGCCTCGGAGATGTCGTCATGACCGACGTGACCGAACGGACGGGCGGTTATGCAATCAAGAAGGTGCTCATTCCCGATATTACAATAGAACAAAAGGACTTCAGTGCGAATGCAACGGGGCTAAGGGTGGAAGATCTCGAAATTCCCGCAAATGCGACGTTGAGTGATATCGACTCAGTATTCACTTATCACGCACATGCTGGCCCGGTGTCTGCCCTCAAAGTCGGTGAAAAGTTTTTCTCCATATCCGCTGCCGATTCCGTCGCAACGAAACGTCCAGACGGAAAAGGCGTCGATTCCAGTTTCACAATTGATGGAATTGTTGCCGATCTCTCCCTAGCTCAAATGCCGGTAAGCCCTGAAGCAATTCGATATTTTGGGCTGCAAAATCTGCGCGCGACATTTTCCATGAAAAGCAGCTGGGAGCTTTCGACCGGCAAGTATGATCTGACGGACTACACGATTGATCTGGAGAATATGGGGAAACTGAATGTACAGCTCAGTTTCTCGGGCATCACCCCGGGGCTCTACAGCACCACGGATGCACTTTACTCCTCCTTGACCGGCGCCGAGGACGATGAGAATACCAAGAACGCTAAATATTTGCTGCTTCTCGCGTTCGTTCAGCAGTTGACGTTGAATAGCGCGCAGATTCGCTTTGACGATGCGTCAATCACCAACCGCGCATTCGACTACGTGAGTAAATGGGACCATGTGACGCGCGCGCAATCTGCGAACCGCTTCGCTAAAGAAATGCAGGAGTTAACAGCTGCGCTTGATATTCCCGACCTCCAGCGGATGCTTTCAAGAGCGATTATTGAATACTTCAACAATCCAAGAAGCCTGATGTTTAGCGCCACCCCTGCCCAACCCATTCCGATGTCAGCCGTCCTCGAAGCAGCGAGGAACGCAAAAGAGTCGATCCCGAAGATGATCGACCTGAAAATCACATCAAACGATTAGGTTGGTCGTCTAATCAAGCGCAAAAAACCCGGCATTTCGGTCGCCGGGTTTTGCATTTTGACAAGCTCTTGAAGGACTTAGTCCTTCTTGACTGGCGGCACTGGGCGGATCGCCAATTCGCGCAGCTGCGTCGGCGTTGCGGCCGAAGGAGCGCCCATCAGCAGATCCTGTGCCTGCTGGTTCATCGGGAAGAGCGAGATCTCGCGCAGGTTCTTGGCACCGACCAGCAGCATGACGATACGGTCGATGCCGAAGGCAGCACCACCGTGCGGAGGCGCACCGTACTGGAAGGCACGATAAAGGCCGCCGAAGCGCTCTTCGACGTCCGTCTGGCTAAGGCCGACCTTTTCGAAGGCGGCGACCATGGTTTCCGGCGACTGGTTACGGATCGAGCCCGACGCGATTTCGAAGCCGTTGCAGACGGCGTCGTACTGGAACGCCTTGATCGTCAGGGGATCCTGGTTCTGCAGCGCCTCGAGACCGCCCTGCGGCATCGAGAACGGGTTGTGAGCGAAATCGATCTTCTTTTCTTCCTCGCTCCATTCGAAGAACGGGAAGTCGACGATCCAGCACAGCTCGAAGCGATCGCGATCGATCAGGTTCAGTTCGTCGGCGGCACGGTTACGGGCTTCACCGGCAAACTTGTAGAACTTGGATGGATCGCCGGCGACGAAGAAGCAGGCGTCGCCGTCATCGAGGCCGAGCTGGGTGCGGATCGCATCCGTGCGCTCTTCGCCGATGTTCTTGGCTAGGGGGCCGGCACCTTCGAGCTTCTCGCCTTCCTTGCGCCAGAAGATATAGCCGAGGCCCGGCTGGCCCTGGCTCTGTGCCCAGGCGTTCATGCGGTCGCAGAATGCGCGCGAACCGCCGGTCTTGGCCGGGATGGCCCAGACTTCGACCTTCGGGTTGGAAGCGATCATGTTGGCAAAGACCTTGAAGCCGGAGCCAGCAAAATGCTCGGTAACGGCTTCCATGACGATCGGATTGCGCAGGTCCGGCTTGTCGGAGCCATACTTGCGGATGGCGACGTCATAGGGGATGCGCGGCCATTCCTTGGTGACCGGCTTACCGTCTGCAAACTCTTCGAACACCTGGGTCATGAGCGGACCCATGGTGTTCCAGACGTCTTCCTGCGTGACGAAGCTCATTTCGAGGTCGAGCTGATAGAATTCGCCAGGCAGACGGTCGGCACGCGGGTCTTCATCGCGGAAGCACGGCGCGATCTGGAAGTAGCGGTCGAAACCGGCAACCATCAGCAGCTGCTTATACTGCTGCGGCGCCTGCGGCAGCGCGTAGAAGGTGCCGGGATGGATACGGCTCGGCACCAGGAAGTCGCGCGCGCCTTCCGGCGACGATGCCGTCAGGATCGGGGTCGTATATTCGGTAAAGCCGGCATCGCCCATGTGGCGGCGCATGGAGGAGATGATCTGCGTGCGCTTGACGATGTTCTTGTGCAGCGTTTCGCGGCGCAGATCGAGGAAGCGATACTTCAGGCGCACGTCTTCCGGATAGTCCGGCTCGCCGAAAACAGGCAACGGCAGCTCCTTGGCGGCGGAGAGCACTTCGATCTCCTGAGCATAAAGCTCGATCTCGCCGGTCGGCATGTTCTTGTTGACGGTGTCTTCCGTACGGGCTTTGACCAGGCCGTCGATGCGGATGACCCACTCGCCACGAACGGTTTCGGCGAGCTTGAATGCCGGAGAATCTGGGTCAGCAACGACCTGGGTGATGCCGTAGTGATCGCGCAGATCGATGAACAGCACGCCGCCATGATCTCGGACGCGATGAACCCAGCCGGCAATACGGACGGTCGAACCGACGTCGGACTTGCGCAGGGCGGCGCATGTGTGGCTGCGATAGCGATGCATAGTATATATCCTGGGCTTGGCGGGCGGTGGCGCAAGGACATGCAAACCCCTCGCCCGCCGACGAGAAAATCGGGCGGAAAAGCGCATGGTGCGCCCGATTTGTCAAGGCTCGAACGCCGGAAGTCAGCTTAAAGCTGTTTTCAGTCGCTACCCAAAACAGCATCCGCAAGTAGCTGCTGCGGCAGTTTGGCTACCTCGATGCTATTGCTGAACATTGCGGTCAACTTTAAACAGACATCCATATATCTTCGCCCCCGGAGCCCGACATGCCGATCCTTACCCGCCGCAATCTTTTGAAAGCTTCAGCCGTTGCGGGCGCTTATGGCGTTGGTATCGGGATCGCCGGGAAGTTTGCGGGCAAGGCGGCGGCCGCCGAGCCACTCACGCTGAAGACGGCCAAGATCGAGGCAAACCTTACCGACGGCGGCAAAACCAAGAACGTGCTCACCTATGGGGACGCCGGCATTCCGCCGGTCGTGCGCATGAAGAAGGGGGAACCCTTCGCCGCGCGACTGATCAACGGCATAGACGATCCGACGACCATTCACTGGCACGGCATTCGTCTGCCCAACAATATGGACGGCGTGCCGTTCCTAACTCAGCCTTATATTTATACCGGCGATCATTTCGACTACGCCTTTACGCCGCCGGACGCCGGCACCTTCTGGTATCACCCGCATTGCAATACGCTGGAGCAGATGGGCCACGGCATGACCGGCGTCATCGTGGTCGAGAACCCCAAGGATCCCGCCTTCGATTCGGAAGTAGTGCTCAATCTGCGCGATTGGCGGCTCGGCAGCGACGGACAGTTCATCGCCCAGTTCCGGCCGCGCGATGCGGCCAAATCCGGCACCTATGGCACGGTGCGGACCGCCAATTGGCAGCCGGAGCCGCGATATGACGCGCCTTCCGGCGGGCTGGTGCGGCTGCGCATTGCCATCACCGACGTCACGCGCATCTATTCCTTCCGCATGGACGGCGCCGAGGCGACTGTGATCGCGATCGACGGCAATCCCGTGCCGCAGCGCTTTCCGCTCGATCTTTTGCAGCTCGGACCGGGACAGCGGCTGGAGCTTGCGGTGCGCATGCCCGACAGCGAAGGCGCGGTCGTCAAGCTCGAGGACATCAAAGGGACCAATCCGAAGGTGCTGGCGACGCTACGCGCCGTGGGCGCATCATTGAAGCGAGACATGCGCGATCTGGCGCCGCTTGAAGACAATCCCGTGCAGAAGGCAGATCTCGGTTCCGCCACCCATATTCCGCTGATCCTGAGCTCGACGGCGGAGAATACCGCCGACAACAGCATTTGCGGCTCGCTCGGCTACAGTTTCTGGGCGATCAACAAGGTGCCGTGGCCGGGCGATACGCCCGATCCGACCGCGCCGCTTGCCGAACTCAAGCTCGGCAAGAGCTATATCATAGACATGGAAAACGTCACGCCGCACAGCCATCCGATCCACTTGCACGGAATGAGCTTTACCGTCATCTCCTCTTCGACGCGGCAGGTGCAGCCCTTCGTCTCCGATACCTATCTGATCCAGCCGGATGAAAAGGTGCAGCTTGCCTTCGTTGCCGACAATCCCGGCGACTGGCTACTACATTGCCATATCATCGAACATCAAAAGACCGGCATGACGAGTTACGTGCGGGTGGCCTAGCCGGTTGCGAGCCTCTTCAATTTCCAGTGGCCTTGGTCAAAGCCATCTCTGTTTCCGGCAATTTCAGCGAAAAGCGAAATGCGGCAAGGGCTTTGTCCGCGAAAGTATTGACATATCCGGCTGAAAGGAGAAGGAAGTTAAGAAAGTATTTTACCATTGAATGTGTTGATATGATCGAAACTACCGCCCAATTGGAGGCGGCCTGCCAAGAGCTGGCCAAGTCGGAATTCATCACCATCGATACGGAATTCCTGCGAGAAACGACCTTCTGGCCGGAGCTGTGTTTGATACAGATGGCAAGCCCCACCACCGAAGTGCTGGTGGATCCGCTGGCCAAGGGGCTGGATCTGGCACCCTTCTTCGAACTGATGGCCAATCCATCGGTTTTGAAGGTGTTTCATGCTGCACGCCAGGATATCGAAATCATCTTCCATCGCGGCAATCTCATTCCGCATCCGATCTTCGATACCCAAGTTGCGGCGATGGTCTGCGGCTTCGGCGATTCGGTTTCCTACGATCAGCTCGTCAGCCGCATCAAGAATGTCCATATCGACAAATCCTCGCGCTTTACCGACTGGAGCCGGCGCCCGCTCTCGGAAAAGCAGCTCGACTATGCACTCGCCGACGTGACGCATCTGCGCGACGTCTATCTCTCGCTCAAGGAGCAATTACAGCGCGAAGGGCGCGCCTCCTGGCTGCAGGAGGAGATGGCGATCCTCGAAGCGCGAGAGACCTACGACCTGCATCCGGACGATGCATGGCAGCGGTTGAAGATGCGGCTACGCAAGCCGCAGGAACTGGCCGTCCTCAAGTTCGTGGCCGCCTGGCGCGAACGCGAGGCGCGCGCCCGCAACGTTCCGCGCGCCCGCGTGCTGAAGGATGACGCGATCTATGAGATTGCGCAGCAGCAGCCGAAGGACACCGAGGCGCTGGCGCGGCTGCGCACCATCCCGAAGGGTTGGGAGCGCTCTGCCGCCGGCACTGCGGTGCTTGAAGCGATCAACGCGGCGCTGGCGCTGCCGAAGGCAGAAATGCCGCATCCGCCGCGCCACCAGCAGGCTCCCGAGGGCACGGCAGCGGCTTCCGAACTGTTGAAGGTCCTTTTGAAGCTGATTGCGGAAAAGCATGGCGTTGCGCCGAAGGTCATCGCCAACAGCGACGATCTCGACAAGATCGCCGCCGAGGGCGAGAAGGCCGATGTTGCGGCTCTGACCGGCTGGCGTCGAGATCTTTTCGGCGAGACTGCCCTGCAGCTGATCCAGGGTCAGGTGGCCCTGCGCTTCGTCGGCAAGCGGATCGAGACCATCGCCCTCTAGCCGCTACATTCTCCTTTCCCGCCGTCTTATGATTGCGTATGATTCGTGCATCGAGATGCCGGCTGCCATCACGATTGCGCCGCAAATCTCGTGAAATGAACGTCTTGTGTAATCGTTTTATTCGATGACGTTCCAGTTTGCCGGCGCAATCCCGCGTCGATGACAGGCGTCGCTTCTCGGCGGAAAAGTGAATGGGCATCTTCCATTCGATGCGCAACTGGATCCTGACATCGCTATTCGTCGCTTCGACGGGCGTCATCTACGGCAAGCTATTCTTCCCACAGGCGCCGATGTACATCGGCGCCGTCTTCGCGCTGTTCTGCGGCATGCCGCTGCTGGTCTTCGAACGCCGCATGATCCTGCCGCGGCTGAACGACTGGATGCATCGGCTGCCGACGCCGGCCTTTATCCTTTCGGCCCTGGTCGTCGATTTCCTGCTGATGAGCGTCGGCTACGCCATGGCGGGCAGTATCATGAAGCTTCTGGGGCTGGTCGATGGCTCCTGGGAAGATCTTACGCTGCTGAAGATAGACGTCTATCTTTATGCTGTCGTCGTCACCGCCATTGTCATTTTCATCGGCCGCGTGCGGGAATTGCTTGGGCGCGACGTCTTCTCCAGCCTGTTGACCGGCCGCTACCGCAATCCGGTGCAGGAGGAGCGCGTCTTTCTGTTCATCGATCTCGTCGGCTCGACTGCTTTTGCCGAGGAACATGGCGACCTGAAAACGCAGGAATTCCTCGGTGCGGTATTCGGTTCCATGGCCGAGCCGGTACGGCGGCATAAGGGCGCGATCGACGACTATATCGGCGATGCCGCCATCATCACCTGGCCGCTCCAACGGGGCGTCAAAAATGCCAATTGCGTGCGCTGCGTCTTCAATATCCTCGACGCTATCGAAAAAAACGCCGAAACATGGCTGAAATCCTATGGCAGGGTACCGCGTTTGCGGGCCGCTCTCCACGGCGGCAGCATCGTGACGGCGGAAATCGGCGTCGACCACCACAAGATCGCCTATTTCGGCGACACGGTGAACACGACCGCAAGGCTGGAGTCTCTCTGCAAAACGCTGGAGCGTCAGGTGCTGATTTCAAGCGACCTTGCCAGAAGGATGGAGCTTCCCGAAGGGATCATCAAGGAAGAGCTCGGCGAGCATGCCGTTCGCGGCCGCGATCAGCACCTTGGCGTCATCGCCCTTCACGCGCAGGACCAGCAGGCGCTGAAGACCATTCGCAATATATCGTGAGCAATACACATCGCTAGCTGCAGTCCGATATTGATGCACGCCAGGGCTTCACAGCCTATGGGTTGTCCACAGTCACCAAATCTTCACCTGAGCGTTAATTCACCGACATGGCTCCCCTGTTAAGCGGGATTGTTTTCACCACTTCTCGCCAACAAGGTGACATGATGACCCGAATCCTTTCCGCTTCCACGGCACTTTTCATTCTGCTTGCCGCCTCGGCGCAGGCAGACGAGCAGCAATTCAAGGCAAAGCTCGTCGGCCAGGCGATCCTGCCGGCCAACACCATCACTGCCGCCCCAGCCGATGCGGCAGATTTCTTGAAAACGTCAGGCAAATTCACCACGCCGGATCGCAAGCGCACCGACGCTCTCGGCACCGTGCCGGGCAAGGATGGCGCCCGCGTCACCGACCTGAAGCTGCCCTTCGCCGGCCAGCCGATTCAGGGCTTCTCCGGCATCAAGACCATGCCCGACGGTACCTTCTGGACGCTCTCCGACAACGGCTTCGGCTCCAAACAGAACTCTTCCGACGCGATGCTTTTCCTGCATCAGCTGAAATTCGACTGGGACGGCGGCAAGGTCGAGGTCGTCAAGAATCTGTTCCTGTCCGACCCGAACAAGAAGGCCCCCTTCCCGATCGTTATGGAAGGCGCCGACAAGCGTTACCTGACAGGCGCCGACTTCGACATCGAATCGATCCAACCTGTTGCCGACGGCTTCTGGATCGGCGATGAATTCGGCCCTTACCTGCTGAAATTCGACACGAACGGCCAGCTGACCGACGTCTTCGCAACGACGCTCGACGGCAAGCCGGTCCTGTCTCCTGACAATCCGCTGATCCAGCTGCCCGGCAACCCAACGCAGAAGATGCCGGCCTTCAACCTGAAGCGCTCCGGCGGCTTCGAGGGCCTCGCCATGTCGAAGGACGGCTCCAAGCTCTACGGTCTGCTGGAAGGCCCGATCTACAAGGATGATGGTCAGATGGAGAGCGTCGACGGCAAGACGGCCATCCGTGTCATCGAATTCGATGTTGCGTCGAAGAGCTGGACCGGCCGCAGCTGGCTCTATCCCTTCGCGGATAAGGGTGTGTCGATCGGCGATTTCAACATGCTCGACGAGACGACGGCCCTGGTCATCGAACGCGACAACGGCGCCGGCACGAAGGACAAGGCCTGCGCCGATCCCAAGCAGCCGAAGCCGGATTGCTTCGAGGCTCCGGCCGAGCTGAAGCGCGTCTATAAGATCGAGTTCAGCGACGCCAATGTCGGCAAGTCCGTTCGCAAGATCGGCTATATCGATCTGCTGCGCATCGAAGATCCCGATCACAAGCGTCGCCAGGGCGGCGGCGAAGGCTTTTACGACATGCCCTTCGTCACCATCGAGAATGTCGACCGCGTCGATGCCACACATATCGTCATCGGCAATGACAACAATCTGCCCTTCTCGGCAGGCCGTGCCGTCGATAAGGCTGACGACAACGAGTTCAGCCTTCTTGAAGTGGGCGATTTCCTGAACGCGAAATAAGTCGCGGCGAAACGGCCTCTCCCTGGTTTGCGGGGAGAGGCTTCAAAAAACCTATTCGAAGCGGAAGGCCAAGCGGCGGTTCGTAAGCTTGCCGAGCTGCTGCAGGCGCCCATCCAGTCGCTCGCCCGCAAAATCGTGATACTCGGCGGGGACGACGAATTCGAGGTCTAGATCCGGATTTGTCGAACGGCGGAACGACAGGTTGCGGACAATACCGGGCATTGACGCCGAGAAGAGATAGACGACACGCAACAGGCCGCCGAGCAGCTTGGCCCGCTCGATGTAGAGCGGCGTCGCGATCGTTGCCAGCGGCTCGGTCGCTCCATCGTCGTTCAAACCCTCGAAGCGATAGTAGTTGGCAAGTGCGATGAAGGCGCGGCCGGCATGGGTGATGCCGACGAAGGAGGTGTGGGCGATGATGTTCAGCGCCTGCAGGCCGCGATAATCGGGATGGGCCCGCCAGCTGATGTCGGCAAGCAGGCAGGCTGCCTGGCGATAGCGGCTCTCTTCTTCGGTCTCGGTGATACCGAAAAAGGGCATCATCCGCCCCGTCCAATCGGCAAGCTCGCGGGCATGTTCCGGCGAACGCGCACGCAGGATGGCAAGCTCGCCGGCTGCGGTGAGCAACGGATCGCTGTTGCGCTCCGCCTCCGTCAGCAGCGAATAGAGATAACCTTCACGAACGCCCTGAGCGGAGAAGGAGATGACGGACGGCTTCATAGCGGTCAGTACTTCGCGCATGGCGACCGCGCCGAAAGGCAGCAGCGAACGACGATGCTTGGAAACCGCCTGCAGAGCGGGGTCCTTCGAATCCTTCGATTCGACGATCTGATCCAGAAAGCGGATCATCTCATCGAGCGGCACTTCATAGCCCTGCATCATGTGCAGCGGATATTTGCGGATTTCCATGTGCAGCTTGGCCACGCTTCGCCATGTGCCGCCAACTGCGTAGAATGTCCGGCCCTCGCCCTTGCTCAGGAGCTTCGCGGTCTTGACATGCTTGCGCGCGAAGCTGCGCGCCTTCTCAATCGAGCCGCCAGCATATTCGGAGAGGCGCAGGCCGCCAAGCGGCAGCGTGATGCCCTTGCCGATCTCCCGGTCCTTGATGTCGATCAGCTCCAGCGAGCCGCCACCAAGATCTCCGGCAATGCCATCGGGATGGTAAAAACCGCTGATAATGCCAAGCGCGGAAAAGCGTGCCTCTTCTTCGCCAGACAGCACGCGCACCTTGCGCTGGAGGATGGCTTCTGCCTGATGGATGAACTGCGGACCATTGCTGGCCTCACGCGCTGCGGCTGTCGCCAGCACGTAGATGGTGGATGCGCGCGCCTGATCGGAGAGCGCCTTGAAGCGATGCAGCGCGGCAAGCGCCCGCGCCACGCTTTCCTCGTCCATCTTCCCCGTCAGCGCTATGCCCTTGCCGAGGCCGCACAGCACTTTTTCGTTGAAGAGGATGGTTGGCGACCGCGAATGGCCTTCATAAACGACAAGGCGGACCGAGTTCGACCCGATATCGACAACGGAGACAGGGGCGATGCCCGGAAGACGCCCCTGGGCTTCTGATTCAACCATGCAGGTCCAATTTATTTGTTGCGGCCCGACAGCAGCCCAGCGATGAGTTTCGGTGCGCTGGATTTCAAGGCTTCACCACGGCCGGACAGGCTGGGATTGGTCATGAAATACTGCTGTGCATTGAATGGCTCTTTTCCCTGACGCACTTCCATGCGCCGTGAAGTCCCGTCCGGCAATATCTCGTAGCTTTGCTGATTGTCAATGATATTGCCCAGCATGATCTGTGAAAGCACCTGTTCATGCACGGTCTTGTTGGTGAGCGGCACGAGCGTTTCGACGCGGCGGTCGAGGTTTCTCGGCATCATGTCGGCCGAGCCGATATAGACCAGCGCCTTGTCCGACGGCAGGCCGTGGCCATCGCCGAAGCAGAAGATGCGGCTGTGCTCGAGGAAACGGCCGACGATGGACTTGACGCGGATCCTTTCCGAAAGCCCGGGAATCTGCGGGCGCAGGCAGCAAATGCCGCGCACGACAAGCTCGATATCGACGCCGGCGTTGCTGGCGCGATACAGAGCGTCGATGATCTCGGGATCGACGAGCGAATTCATCTTCATCCAGATCGCCGCCGGACGGCCGTTCCTGGCATGTTCGATCTCGCCTTCGATATGCTGAAGGATGCGAGGACGCAGTGTATAGGGCGAAACCGCGATCTTCATGCCCTGTTCCGGCTCACCGTAACCGGTAATGAAGTTGAAGATGTTCGCCATGTCATGGGCGATCGTCGGATCACAGGTGAAGTAGGAAAGATCGGTGTAAATCTTGGCGGTCACCGGATGATAGTTGCCGGTGCCGAGATGGCAATAGGTCCGCAACTTGCCATCTTCGCGGCGCACAACCATGGACATCTTCGAGTGCGTCTTGAGCTCGATGAAGCCGAAGACGACCTGCACGCCGGCGCGCTCCAGATCGCGCGCCCAGCGGATGTTGGCTTCTTCGTCAAATCGAGCCTTCAGTTCCACCAACGCGGTAACTGATTTGCCGAGATCGGCTGCATCGATCAGCGCGCGGACGATGGGGCTGTCATTTGACGTGCGGTAAAGCGTCTGTTTTATCGCCAGAACATCAGGATCCCTAGCAGCCTGGAGAAGGAACTGGACCACCACGTCGAAGGATTCATAGGGGTGGTGGACGACCATGTCCTTTTCACGGATCGCGGCGAAGCAATCGCCGGCATGTTCGCGGACGCGCTCAGGAAATCGGGCATTGTAGGGCTCGAAACGCAGATCGTCGCGCGGCGCCTTGCAGATTTCGGAAAGCGTGTTGAGCGCGAGAAGGCCGGGCAGAACCGCGATGCGGTTTCCCGGAACGTTCAGCGACTCCACCACGAACTGGCGAAGCTCGAGCGGCATTTCGGAGTCCGTCTCGATGCGGATCACAGAACCGCGGCGGCGGCGTTTCAGCGCGGTTTCGAAGAAGCGCACCAGATCCTCGGCCTCTTCCTCGACTTCGATGTCGCTGTCTCGAATGATGCGGAAGGTACCGGAGCCCTGCACTTCGTAACCCGGATAAAGCCGGTGGATGAAGATGTTCACCACATCTTCGAGCGTGATGTAGCGGATGACGTTGCTAGCGTCAGGCAGGCGCACGAAACGGTCAAGCGCCGGCGGCAGGCGCAACAGCGCCGTCATCGGCTCGCGGCCATTCATGCTCTTCAGCTGCAGCGCGATCGAGAAGCCGAGGTTCGGAATGAACGGGAACGGATGGGCCGGATCGATGGAGAGCGGCGTCAGGACCGGGAAGATCGCCTGTTCGAATTCGGTATGGAGCCACTGTCGGTCGGCATCGGAAAGGGCGGCCGGGCGTACGATCAGAATATCTTCCTTGGCGAGATATTGCTGCAGGACGGCGAGCGAAGCCTGCTGCTCCATCTGCAGATTGTCGATCTCGCGCAGGATATCATCGAGCTGTTCGGCCGGCGTCTTGCCATCTGGGGTGCGCACGAGAATCTTCTGGCGGACCTGGCCCTCAAGACCGGCAACGCGCACCATGAAGAACTCATCGAGGTTCGCGGCGGAAATCGAAAGGAAGCGGACGCGTTCCAGCAGCGGATGGGCGGTGTTCAGCGTCTCTTCAAGGACGCGGCGGTTGAACTGCAGCCAGGAGAATTCGCGGTTGATGAAGCGCTCGGGGCTGGTCAGCAATTCGCTGACCGCAGGTGCGGTCTCTGGATTTTCCTGGTTGGCGTCCTGATGTTCCGTGAGTGCCGAGTCCATGTTCCACCTACCCTCTTTCCAATCCTGTGCCACGTATATCAGTTTGACGACGGAACTGTGACAGTCGATGTCAGCTCAATCCGGCTGACCGGAGCCACCCAGTTCGTTCAAGACCTCGGCTGCCAACAGGCGCGTGATCCTTGTTCCTCGCGCCAATGCCAGCCGGTCCAGCCTGTCGACGATCAGCTGCGCTGCGTTCAGGGAACGCTCCATGCGATTGACGATATAGAGGACGAGTTTGTCATCGATATAAAGCTGGCGATCGGCGAATAGCTTGACGATCACCTGCGACAGCAATTCCTCGTCCGGCTCACCGATCTCGACCACCGTCGCCGCCTTCAGGCGCGAGCGCAGGTCGGGCAGCGTCACCGGCCACGACATCGGCCAGAGCCGGCTCGTCATCAGAAGACTGGTGCCGTTTTCGCGCACACTATTGATGACATGAAAGAGTTCGGTATCGTCAAAACCGAGACGATCCACGTCTTCGAAGATGACGGGCCCGTTCGCCGCGGCAACGGCAGTATCGGAGCCGGCCACCGGGTGAATGTGGACTGCCCCGCATCGCTCTGCCCAGATGCTGGCAAGATGCGATTTGCCGGAGCCGACGGGACCGGCCAGGATGACGACCGGCGACGGCCAGTGCGGCCAGGAATCGACGATCTTCACCGCCGCGCTCAAGGGATCGGCGACGAGCAGATCGTCGCGTCCGTTTGCGGGATCATGCGTAAAGGCCAAGGGCAGCTGCTCGGCGGCCTTGCGCCTTAGATCAGCGTTCTTTGCGTCGGTCATGTCTAGCTATTCTCGGTCTTGCCGGCCTTGGCTCTGCGCGCCTTGCCCGCTTCCGAGCGTCCATAATAGAGATCGCTCTGAAGGTAGCGCGAAAGGGCGAAGCGGACAAGAACGCCGCAGGCGGCAGCGGCCGGGACGGCTATCAGCAGCCCGACGAAGCCGAAGAGCGCGCCAAAGGCAAAAAGGGCGAACATCAGCCAGACCGGATGGAGGCCCACGCTTTCGCCGACAAGCTTCGGCTGCAGCACATTGCCTTCCAGAAACTGGCCGGTGAAGAAGACGACGAGCGTCAGGCCGACCCAGAGATAATCCGGCCAGAACTGAACCAGTGCGACGCCGACGGCCAGAACGAGGCCGACCATCGAGCCGACATAGGGAATGAAGCTGATCATGCCGGCGAAGAGGCCGATCAGCAGACCGAAATTCAGGCCGACCAGCGAGAGACCGACGCCGTAATAGACGCCGAGAATAATGCAGAGCGAACCCTGCCCTCGAATGAAGCCGGCGATTGCCTGGTCGATCTCGCGAGCGATCTGGCGAACGGTGGCGACATGATCGCGCGGGATCCAGTCGTCCACCTTGGCGACCATCCGATCCCAGTCGAGCAGCATATAGAAGGCGACGACGGGTGTGACGACCATCAGCGAGATGATGTTGACCAGCGCCTTGCCAGAGCTCCAGAGCTGCGCGAACAGGCCGCCGACGAAGCTCAAACCTTCGGACATGATGCTGGAGAAATTGTCCTTGATCGCGCCGAGCTGGTTGCGGATCCAATCCGGCAGCACCATCGTCTGCGCCTTGGCGATCAGCTGCTGGATCTGCTGCACATAGGTCGGAATGTGCTGAATGAAATCGTTGAACTGATTGACGATGATCGGGATGAAAATCGTCAGCGCCAGCGCGAAGATCAGTATGAAGGAAACGAGGATCACCACCGTCGCCATCAGGCGGCTGAGGCCGATCCGCTCCAGCCGGTCGGCGACCGGATCGAGAAAATAGGCTACCGCCATGCCAGCGATAAACGGCAGCAGGATCGTGCTGAAGATATAGATAAAGGCGATGAAGACGACGAGCACGATCACCCAGAAGGTGACTTGACGCTTGAGGCTCGCCCCGCTGACCTTTTGCTCCATCGTCTTCCCCGTTGTTTCGCGCCCGTTTGCCGTGTGCTTAGGACATAGGATGATGCCGCAATTATGGTCAAGCCTGCGGCCGGAAATCTGCCTTGAGCAATGGGAAGCGGGGAAAATCGAAGGGTTTGCGGCGCTTGCGCCTTGCATAAAGGCCCCTATCATGCAATGGCGAGCCGATCAAAGCCCTGTCATAATGGACGGGCGGCCATCGGAGGCGGAAGCATGAGCCAGTCTGGAAAAAACGGTCTGACCTATAGCGACGCGGGCGTCGATATCGATGCCGGCAACCTGCTGGTCGAAAAGATCAAGCCTGCCGTCCGTTCGACGCGCCGGCCGGGTGCCGATGGTGAAATCGGCGGCTTCGGCGGCCTGTTCGATCTCAAGGCCGCCGGCTTTACCGATCCGGTGCTGGTGGCCGCCAATGACGGCGTCGGAACCAAGCTGAAAATCGCGATCGATGCCAACTATCACGACACTGTCGGCATCGATCTCGTTGCCATGTGCGTGAACGATCTGGTCGTCCAGGGCGCTGAGCCGCTCTTTTTCCTAGATTACTTTGCCACCGGCAAGCTCGACCCGGATCAAGGTGCGGCGATCGTGGGCGGCATCGCGGCCGGCTGCCGTGATGCAGGCTGTGCGCTGATCGGCGGCGAGACCGCGGAAATGCCAGGCATGTATTCCCATGGCGATTACGATCTGGCGGGCTTTGCCGTCGGTGCGGCTGAGCGCGGCCAGCTGCTGCCCTCGGGCGACATTGCCGAAGGCGACATCATTCTCGGCCTCGCTTCGTCAGGCGTTCATTCCAACGGCTTCTCGCTCGTGCGCAAGATCGTCGAGCTTTCCGGCCTTGGCTGGGATGCACCGGCTCCCTTCGCCGAAGGCAAGGCGCTGGGCGAAGCGCTGCTGACACCGACGCGCATCTATGTGAAGCCACTGCTCAAGGCCATCCGCGAAACCCATGCCCTGAAGGCACTCGCACACATCACCGGCGGCGGCTTTCCGGAGAATATTCCGCGCGTACTGCCGAAGCATCTTGCCGCTGAAATCGATCTTGCCGCGGTGAAGGTGCCGCCGGTCTTCTCCTGGCTTGCCAAGACGGGCGGCGTCGAAGCGAAGGAAATGCTGCGCACCTTCAACTGCGGCATCGGCATGATCGTGGTGGTTGCTGCCGAGAACGTTGAGCCCGTGAAGGCCGTGCTTGAGGCAGAAGGCGAAGCCGTCGTTACGCTCGGCTGCATGGTCGCTCGCGAAGAAGGCGCTCCCGGCACCGTCTACAAGGGCACGCTCGCTCTATGACCACGCCGCGCAAACGCGTCGTCGTCTTCATCTCGGGCGGCGGCTCCAACATGCTGGCTCTTCTGAAGGCCACGAAGGCAGCGGACTACCCGGCCGAGATCGTCGGTGTCATCTCCGACAAGGCGGATGCCGGCGGGCTGGCAAAGGCTGCGGCGGAAGGCGTTGCGACCTTCGCTTTCGTCCGCAAGGAATTTCCCAGCAAGGAAGCCCATGAAGAGGCGATCCTTTCGCAGCTGGAAGCCCTCTCGCCCGATATCATCTGCCTTGCCGGCTATATGCGGCTGCTCTCCGGCCGCTTCATCCAGGCCTACAAGGGCCGGATCATCAACATCCATCCCTCCCTGCTGCCGCTTTTCCCCGGCCTGCACACGCATCAGCGCGCCATCGACGCCGGCATGCGCATTGCCGGCTGCACCGTGCATTTTGTTACCGAGGGCATGGATGAAGGCCCAGTCGTCGGCCAGGCCGCCGTGCCCGTCTTAACCGACGATACCGCCGACAGCCTTGCCGCCCGCGTGCTGACGGTCGAGCATCAGCTCTATCCGCAGTCGCTGCAGCTGCTGGCGGAAGGCAAGGTCAGGATGGAAGACGGCAAGGCCGTGAGCTTTGGCAAAACCCCTACTGTCGATGGGCGGCAGATTTTGTCGCTGCTTGGTGACGCAGGCTAAATAGGGAATTGCAGCGGCAAACAGCCCCCTCATCCGCCCTTCGGGCACCTTCTCCCCGCGGGGAGAAGGGGAGCGTTTCTGGTGGCCTTCGTTTTGTTGACGGCAAGACAGACGGTATCGGCAACTTTCCCTTGGATGCCAAAGTTTCCCTTATAAGGCACTTTTACCGGGATAGATGCGGCTTGCAAAAAACCCTTCTCCCCTCGGGGAGAAGGTGGCCCGAAGGGCCGGATGAGGGGGGGCGGAGCGCCGACCTCCCCCTTCAATTGTCCTCCCTCAAGCAGCCATTGCCATCAGCGGATGCAGCGTGCCGTCGCTATAGACGATGCGGCCGCCGCGGAAGGTGGCGCGGATGCGGTGAACCGAGCCGGGTTCGACGGCGACCAGATCGGCAAGCTGGCCAACAGCAATCTCACCTCGATCCGTCAGACCGGCGGAACGGGCGGCATTGGAGGTTGCCGTCGCAACGGCCGCCGGCAGACCGCCAGCGACAACATCAGCAATCTTGAAAATAGCCGGCACGAAGGCGGCCGGGTGATAATCGGCCGCGATGATGCCGAGCAGGCCGGAGCGAGCCGCGTCCAGGGCGCTGAGATTGCCGGACATGGACTGGCCGCGCAGCGCGTTTGGTGCGCCCATTAGTGTCCAGAGACCGCGGCGGCAGGCTTCCTCCGCCGCCGGTCCGGTCACCGGAAATTCGCTGATCGTCACGCCGAGATCGTGCATCGCCGCCACCTTCTCGGGGCTGTCGTCATCATGAGAGGCGAGCGACAGCTTGTGCTTCAGCGCAAGGTCGACCACTTCATGGAGCTTGCGCTCGATCTCAGGATCCTCGCGCTGCGCAATGCGCTTTGCCACGACTTCCTCGGCCGCCTCACGCGACATGGACCGGCGCTCGGACATGCTGCGGATGTAGCTTTCGATGTCGTTGTACTGCCCCTGCCCCGGTGTATGGTCGGTGAGCGAAACCATATCGACGGAGCCCTCTTCCAGGAGCCGCTCCAGGGTCGGAGCCGCGCCGAGATTGGTGATTTCGTAGCGGGCATGGACGCGATGATCGATCAGGAGCTCCTCGCGCAGCAGGCTGCCGATGCCGCGAATGACAGCCGAAGTGGTTTCGAGCGAACGGACGTGGCCGTAGACGCTTTCGGTCGCAAAGGAGAGCGCTGCAAAGGCAGTGGTGACGCCTGCCGCCGCCAGCTTCTTGTCCAGCTCGTGAATGCCGAAATCGATCGGCATCATCGCATTCGGCCGTGGCGCAATCTCGCGCTCCACCATGTCGCAGTGCAGATCGACGAAGCCCGGCATCAGCAAACGGCCGCCGCCATCAAACGTCGGCTGCTCCACAGGCTCCGAGCGGATTTCGGCAATCACGCCGTCTTCGATGCGCACGGCGCCTCTCTCGACAACTTCATTGGGAAGAACGAGCGTGAAATTGCTGAGCCACATCGGCTTTCTCCTGAAACAGCGTCCATGATCGAAGGAGGCTCGGAAACATTCGAATGTTTCCGGCCAGCACGCCCCGGTAAGCTCGATTCGTGACATTGTGATGAATGGCGAGCAGAGTCTTTACAAAGCTCCCGCTCACCCGTTGGTCTATCTCAAGCTGGCGACATTCAAAGCCGCCCATTGAAGCAGCATGATCGTCTTGGCGTCATAGATATCGCCCTTCTCGATCATCGCCATTGCATCGGACAGGCGAACTTCCAGCACCTCGATATCCTCATGCTCCTCCGCAAGGCCGCCACCATCGGCTACACGGTCGGACGTATCGATCACCGCGGCGAAGAAATGGATAACCTCGGTCGAGGAACCGGGCGACGTCATCGATTTGAAGAGGAAGCGGACGTCGCGCACGCGAAAGCCGGTCTCTTCCATGGCTTCGCGGCGGATCGCGGCCTCTGGATCGTCACCATCGAGCAGGCCGGCGGGCACCTCGATCATCCGGTCGGGAAGACCGACAAGATGGGACGGAAGACGGTATTGCCGGACGAGTATCACCGTTTCGCGCCTGGGATCATAAAGCAGGATGCAGGCCGCCGGTGTGCGATGATAGACCTCGCGCTTCAGCCGATGCTTTTCGCCCTGCGAATCCGTGTAGTCGACCTCAAATGTGCTCAGCCGCGTCCATTGATCCGCCAGCGTCCTTTCGCTGACGATTTCGGCTTTCGCCTTTTCGAATTTACTCATACCACGTCCTTGCGAAGCCATACCTTGTTATCGTGGACAGCCGCACCGCCATAGGGCGCGACGGGATCCGCGCCGGTGAGCACATTGATGCCCTCACCATCGACGTGAGCCTTGTTCGGCCAGAGGCCCTCGGCAATCAGCACACCCGGCTTCACTTCCGCTGTCACGCGGGCGTGGAGGCGAATATCGCCGCGTGTATTGCCGATGCGAACCAGCTCGCCATGAACAATATCAAGCCGTTCGGCATCGGCCGGGTTGACCATCACTTCGGGGCGCCCCTCCTTCTGCCGCGACGTCTTCGTCTCCGCGAAACTCGAATTCAGGAAGTTGCGCGATGGCGAGGTCGCAAGCCGGAACGGATGCTCGGGATCTGCGACCTCGATCACATCGACCTGATCCGGAAACTCCGGCAGCTCGACATGCGGCCCGAGCAATCCGACCGACGCTGGCGGACGGTTCGGCGCCGGCTGGTTGGTCCAATCGGGGCGAAAGCGGAACTTGCCGTCGGGATGGGCAAAACCCTTGATGAAATGGGCCTCCTCGAAATCCGGCTGGCGATCGAACCATTTGTGTTCGAGGAAATAATCATAGTCCGGTAGGCCGCTTCTGGACAGAACCCGGTCGATCATTTCGCGAACGGAGAAGCCGAAGCCGGGGCGATCCGAAACGCCGAGACGCTTCGCCAGCTCCTCGATCACGAAAAGATTGCTGCGAACGGTCGGCGGCGGCTCGACCAGCTTCGGGCCGAGCAGAATGTGGTTCTGACCGCCGGCGCGATAGATGTCGTCATGCTCGACAAACATGGTTGCGGGGATGACGATATCGGCCATGTCAGCCGTATCGGTCATGAACTGCTCGTGCACGGCGACGAAAAGGTCCGAGCGGGCAAAGCCGCGCTTCACCAGCCGCTGCTCTGGCGCGATATTCACCGGATTGGTGTTCTGGATCAGCATGGCGGTCACGGGACCGCGATGACGCAGCGCCACGGCATCACCGGTCAAGGCGCGGCCGATCTGCGACTGGTCGATCATGCGGATATCCATATCCTTCATGGCGCGGCCGGTCAGCTCGCTCGCATCCATGCGGAAGATATCGCTGTTCGAATGGAAGGCGCCGCCGCCCTCATATTGCCAAGAGCCGAGCACCGTCGCGATCGACGCTGCCGCGTGCATGGCGATCGCGCCATTGCGCTGACGGGTAAAGCCGTAGCCGAGCCGGAAATAGGTCTTCTTCGT
Source organism: Rhizobium sp. ERR 942 (assembly GCF_007828395.1). NCBI lineage: Bacteria > Pseudomonadati > Pseudomonadota > Alphaproteobacteria > Hyphomicrobiales > Rhizobiaceae > Rhizobium > Rhizobium sp. ERR 942. The sequence goes on along the minus strand of NZ_VIUA01000003.1, from coordinate 365,907 downwards.
CGTCCCCACGAGCTTGGCGAAGGCTTCGATCTCATCGACCGAGAGGCCGGTTATGGCCGCGGCCCATGCCGGGGTTTTCGATTTCAGGTGCTCTTCGAGGCCGGCGGGATCGTCGGCATATTTGGCCATGTAATCGCGGTCGGCATGGCCGTCGCGGAAGGCGATGTGCATGACGGCGCAGGCAAGCGCCGCATCCGTGCCCGGCTTGACGATCAGCGCCATATCGGCCTGCTTCATCGTCGGATTGTCATAGATATCGACGACGACGATCTTGGCGCCGCGTTCCTTGCGGGATTTCACCGCATGGGTCATGACGTTGACCTGGGTGGCAACCGCATTGGTGCCCCAGATGACGACGCAATCGGTACGGCCCATCTCGCGCGGATCGGGACCGCGCAGCACTCCCGTCGCCATGGTGAAGCCGGTCCAGGCCGGATTGGTGCAGATCGACGAGAAGAAACCGGAATAGCGCTTGGCATGGCGCAGCCGCTCGATGGAATCGCGCTGCACCCAGCCCATCGTGCCGGCATAGAAATAGGGCCAGATCGCCTCGCTGCCGTCCTTCGCTTCAGCCTTGATGAAGGCTTCGGCGATTTCGTCCAGCGCATCGTCCCAGGAGAGCTCCTGCCAGCGCCCCTCACCCTTGGCGCCGGCACGGCGGAGCGGTTTCATCAGACGATCGGGGTGATAAAGCCGTTCGGCATATCGGGCGACCTTGGCGCAGATGACGCCGGCGGTATAGGAATGATCGTTGGCGCCGCGAACCCGGCCGATTCTGCCGTCTTCAGTCAGATCGACCTCCAGCGCGCAGGTGGAGGGACAGTCATGCGGACAGGCTGTGTGCCCGATGCGCGATTTGGCTTGGATAGGGGTCGCAATGTTCATGAGGTTTGTATATTTCAAGCGGAGACCGGCCACTAGAGACAATCCGGCCCATCTCAACAATTCATGCGGACTTCACCGACAATGAACTATCGGCACATCTACCACGCGGGCAATTTTGCCGATGTCTTGAAACACGCAATCCTCGCGCGCCTCGTCCGCTACATGCAGAACAAGGACAAGGCCTTTCGCGTTCTCGATACCCATGCCGGCATCGGGCTTTACGATCTCTCCTCCGAAGAAGCGCAGAAGACCGGCGAATGGCGAGATGGTATCGGCAGGGTGCTGGAGGCGGAATTGGTGCCGCAAGTGGCGGACCTGCTGGGGCCTTATCTTGCCACCATCCGCGAGCTGAACCCCGAGGGCGGCGTCAGGCTCTATCCCGGCTCGCCGAAGCTTGCCCGCATGCTGTTTCGCCCGCAAGACCGGCTTTCGGCGATGGAACTGCATCCCGACGATTTCCAGCGATTGCATCGGCTGTTCGAGGGCGATCACCATGCCCGCGTTACCGAGCTGGACGGCTGGCTGGCGCTCGGCGCTCATCTGCCGCCGAAGGAGAAGCGCGGCATCGTGCTCGTCGACCCGCCTTTCGAAGAGGAAGGCGAATATGAGCGGCTGATCGAAGGCTTGGCCAAAGCCTGGCGCCGCTTTCCCGGCGGCACCTATTGCCTCTGGTATCCGATCAAGAAGGACGCGCCGATCAAGCCATTTCACGAGGCGCTACAGGCGCTGGAAATTCCGAAAATGCTCTGCGCCGAGCTGATCGTCAAAAGCGATCGCGGCTTCACCGGGCTTACCGGCTCCGGCCTCATCATCGTCAACCCGCCCTTCACGCTGAAGGATGAGTTGCATGCGCTGCTGCCGGCCTTGAAGGATATTCTGGCGCAGGACCGTTTCGCCTCGCAGCGCGCATTCTGGCTGCGTGGCGAACATTGAGATTTCTCACATACACATCTCGCAGGTGATTTCATGAGACTTCTTTGCTCGCCCACCTCCCCCTTTTCCAGCAAGGTGCGCATGGCGGCACGCCATCTCGGCATCAAGCTGGAGGAGATCCATGTCGATACGAATGCCGGTCCGACGCTGCTGATCGACAACAACCCGCTCGGCAAGATCCCGACATTGCTGACCGCCGACGGCGAGGCGATTTTCGACAGCCGCGCCATCATGCATTATTTCGATCGTCGCGAGGGCGGGCTTTACCCTTCGAAGAAGAGCAAGCGGACCGAAATCGAGGTTCTGGAAGCGCTGATCGACGGCACCAGCGAGTGTCTGCTGTCGATCGTCTACGAGCGCCGCCTTCGCGAGCCCGAGAAGCAGCATCAGCCCTGGATCGACCGGCAGTGGACGAAGGTCAGCCGCGCCCTCACCCATCTTGACGCCGAGCCGCCGAAGATCGGCAAGAAGCTGCATGCGGGTCATTTCGCGCTTGCCTCCCTTGTCGGCTATCTGCAGCTCCGCTTCGAAGGGCAGTGGGAAGCGGACCATGCGGGATTGATAGACTGGGCGCGCAAGTTCGAGAAGCATTTCCCCGATTTTCCAGCGATGAAGCCGCAGGTCTAACGCTGTTCGGCTCAGCTCTGGCGAGCAGTCTCGGCCTTTACAAAATCGATAAAGGCGCGCAAAGCCGTCGGCAGCTGCCGGCGGCTCGGATAATAGAGGAAGAAGCCGGGATAATAGGGGCACCAGTCCTCCAGCACGCGGATCAGCCGGCCATCCTGCAAAGCCGGCAGCGCGTGATCCTCGAACAAGAAGGCTAGACCGGAACCATTGATGGCGGCGTCCAGCATGATGTCGAGATCGCCAAGCGTGAGCGGCCCCTGCACCTCGATCTCCAGCTCGATGCCTCCTCGCTCGAACTCCCAGCGATAATAGGTGCCGCTCGCAAAACGGTAGCGGATACAGCGGTGGTCCTTCAGATCATGAGGAGTGACCGGTTTAGGGAAACGCTGAAAATATTCCGGCGAGCCGACGATCGCCGTGCGCTGACGAGGGCCAATAGGAATAGCGATCATGTCGGCCGCGATGCTTTCTCCGAACCGTATGCCGGCATCGAAACCGGCGGAAACCGTGTCCACGAGCGCATCGTCCACGACGATTTCCATTTCGATGGCCGGATAAGCCCTCAAGAACCGTGACACGATTGGCAGCAGCACCATCCTGGCGGCGGGTCGCGGGGCGTTGATGCGCAGCTTGCCGTAGGGCTGGCCGCGGAATTTATCGAGATCTTCGAGAGCATCGTCGATATCGAGGAAAGCGGGGCGGATGCGATCGAACAGGCGCTCTCCGGCCTCCGTCAACCCGACACCGCGCGTGGTGCGATTAACCAGCCGCACATCCAACCTCTCCTCGATCGCGCGCAACGAATGGCTGAGCGCTGAAGGCGTCACGCCGAGCTCCACCGCCGCCTTGCGAAAACTGCGGTGTTGGGCAATCGCCAGGAAGATAGCTAGATCGGTCGAACGGATACGCCGCATTGATGAGAATTTCTCAGCACTTTATGGAAGAGAAAGTAGATTATCTCAACGATGCCATCAAGCTACCTTTCTCCTGCAAGCGAATTCCACCCCTGGAATTGCCAACCCACGAAGGAGAAAATCATGCGTGTTTGGTTCATCACGGGCGCATCCCGCGGCTTTGGCGCCCTCATCGCCCAAGAAGCCCTCGCCGCCGGCGACGCCGTTGTCGCTACGGCCCGCAATCCCGCCGGTCTGGCAGAGAAGTTCGGCAACCATCCGAACCTCCTGCCCGTCGCCCTCGACGTCTCGAACGAAGCGCAGGCTCATGAGGCCGCCGCGGCCGCCGTCAAGCGCTTCGGAAAGATCGATATCCTTGTCAACAATGCCGGTTACGGGCTGCTCGGCGCCGTGGAAGAAGCAACGGCCGAGGAGATCGAGAAGCTCTATGCCACCAACGTCTTTGGCCTGCTGAAGGTGACGCGCGCCATCCTGCCGCATATGCGCCGGCAGCGCTCGGGCCATGTCATCAACATGTCCTCGGTCGGCGGCTACCAGAGCCATGCCGGCTGGGGCGTCTACTGCTCGACAAAGTTCGCGGTCGAAGGCCTGTCGGAGGCAATGGCGGCGGAACTCAAGCCGCTTGGCATCAAGGTCACTGTTGTCGAACCCGGCTTCTTCCGCACCGACTTCCTTGATGAGAGCTCGCTTGCCGTCAGCCCGAGCTCGATTGCCGACTACAGGGACACGCCGGCCGGCGTCATGCGCGATTTCGCCGCCGGTCACAATCACGCCCAGCCCGGCGATCCCAAACGCCTTGCAAAATCGATGATCACGCTTGCCCATTCGGCGAACCCACCGCTGCGCATGCCCTTCGGCTCCGATACAGTTGGCGCGATCGAGGCCAAGAACGAGTATGTCGCCAAGGAACTGGCCGACTGGCGCGAACTGGCCGTCTCGACGGACTTCCCGACGGATGCCGCCTAAACACTCAGAGGCATAACGCAAAAAAGCCGGGGCAAAACCCCGGCTTTTTCTTCAGGCTTAAGCCTTCGGATAATCAGAACTTGACGCCGATACCGACCTTGACGCTCTGTTCGTCGTAGCCGCGAGAGAACCGACCGGAGTCGAGGTCGAAGTTCTTCTTGCCGTAGTCCGTGTAACGGTACTCGAGACGAGCCGTGATGTTGTTGGTGATGAAGGTTTCAGCACCTGCACCGACCGTGTAACCAACAGCCGTCTTGCTGTCAGAGGAGGTGTCGTCGGAGAGCTTGTTCTGGCCGAGTGCCAGACCGGCCGTGCCGTACAGCATGAACGGGTTGAAGTCGTAACCGAGGCGACCGCGAACCGAGCCGTTGACACCGTTCTTGGCGGTCAGGCCGTTGCGGGTGCTGTCGGCGCCGGAGTAGCCGAGGTCAGCTTCGATACCATATACGATCTGGCCCTGCTGCCAGTTGTAGCCGGTGAAGGCCTGGCCGCCCCAGGCGTAAGCGTCGCCGTTGCGGTTGAAGTGACCGGCGTTCCAGTCGCCAGCGCCACCGATGTAGAAGCCGGACCAGTTGTTGACGGCCGGAGCTGCTTCCTGAGCGACGGGCGGCTGCGGAATCTGCTCAACAGCGTCAGCAGCCTGAGCTGCGGTGTAACCGCCGAGAGCGAAAGCGGAGACCATGAGGGTCGTGATAAGAGTACGCATACTTTTCTCCTTTCAGTCCCGTGTGCCCCGCTTACTGTCCTTGACTTCGAAGCGCCACGAGCAATTAAAACATATCCCTCCCGGATCGAGGTTGAAATTGGAATGCAAATGAGGAATTGGAAGAGCCAAAATATGATATCATTGTGGCACAGACGTGGCTGAATTTCGATGTTGCTTCATCGCAACAGAGGAATTGTTAACCCTAATCATCGGTTAAACTGTGTATACTTATTTTAAACTAAATATATCTCAAGTTTTACATAAGAAACCCCAAAGCGCATCATTCGCTCATGCATCTTTTCATATGGTGTATCGACGCCCTATATGAGCATCGATTGGGTAACGACGAGCAAAAGGCGATCTCTTGAGCCAGGAAAAACTACGTACGGCGCTGATAACCGGCGCTTCCAAAAGAATAGGCCTGGCAATTGCCGAGGATTTGTCGGCTAATGGCTTCGCCGTGGCGTTGCATGCCAATCAGTCGCTCGCCGAGGCCGAGGAAATTGCGGCGAAACTGCGGCAAATGGGCCGGAGAGCCATTGCGATCAAGGCGGATCTGCAGAATTTGGGCGAGACTTCAACCCTTGTCGAAAGGGTTGCGGATTCTCTCGGCCCGCTCGATCTTCTGGTGAATAATGCCTCAGCCTTCCTCGGCGATTCCGCCGATCATTTTGACGAAGAAGCCTTCGAGGCGCATTTCGCAATCCACGTGCGGGCGCCGTCGATTCTGGCTGCCGATTTCGTCCGGCAGCTTCCCGAACCGCATCCGGGCCTGATCGTTAACATGGTCGATCAGCGGGTCTGGGCACTCAATCCGCGCTTCTATTCCTATACACTGTCGAAAGCCGCCCTCTGGACGGCGACTCAGACGATGGCGCAGAGCTTTGCGCCGCGTATCCGCGTCAACGCGATCGGCCCAGGCCCGACGGTGCGCAGCGTGCGGCAGACCGAAGAGGACTTTCAAGCGCAGATCGACGGCCTCATATTAAAGGCGGCGCCCGGGCTCGAAGAATTCGGCCGGACCATCCGCTTTCTTTTTGACACGCCCTCGATCACGGGCCAAATGATAGCGCTCGATGGCGGCCAGCACCTTGCCTGGGAAACGCCAGACGTGTCGGAGAGTGCAGAATGAATGGAAGAAAGCTGCCTGACGGCGGCGTTCTCTATGACGAATCAGAGGATATCGAAGACGACATCGAGGTGGAAGGCGATGCCGCAGCCTCCCCTATTGCGCCTGTCGACTGGAACGAAGGCGGAAAGAACGAGACGGGACTGCGCGGCGCCGAGCTGATCGCCGAATTCGTCAAGCGGCTGCCTAACAATCCCGGCGTCTACCGCATGTTCAACGAGGCCGGCGACGTGCTTTACGTCGGCAAGGCCAGGAACCTGAAGAAGCGCGTTTCCAACTATGCCTTGGGCAAGGTGCACTCCAACCGCATCGCCCGCATGGTGCGCGAAACCGCCAATATGGAATTCGTGACCACGCGGACGGAGACGGAAGCGCTGCTGCTGGAAGCGAATCTCATCAAGCGCTTGCGTCCGCGCTTTAACGTTCTGCTGCGCGACGACAAATCCTTTCCCTATATTCTGATTACGGGCGATCATCGCGCGCCGGCGATCTTCAAGCATCGCGGCGCCCGCGCCCGCAAGGGCGACTATTTCGGCCCCTTCGCTTCGGCGGGCGCCGTCGGGCGCACCATCAATTCGCTGCAGCGCGCGTTCCTGATCCGCACCTGCACCGATAGCGTCTTCGAGACGCGCACGCGTCCCTGTCTGCTCTATCAGATCAAGCGCTGTTCCGGCCCCTGCACGCATGAGATCAGCGATGCAGGCTATGCTGAACTGGTACAGGAGGCGAAGGACTTCCTTTCCGGCAAGAGCCAGAACGTCAAGGCGCATATGGCCGAGGCGATGAATGCTGCCGCCGAAGATCTGGATTTCGAACGCGCCGCCATTTTCCGCGACCGTCTGGCGGCGCTCTCGCATGTGCAGAGCCATCAGGGCATCAACCCGGCCGGCGTCGAGGAAGCCGATGTCTTTGCCATCCACCACGAGGGCGGCATTTCCTGCATTCAGGTCTTCTTCTTCCGAACCGGACAGAACTGGGGCAACCGTGCCTATTTCCCGAAGGCCGATCCATCGCTCTCGGGTGCTGAAGTGCTGAACGCTTTCCTCGCGCAATTCTATGACGACAAGCCGGTGCCGCGGCAGATCCTGCTGTCGGAGACGGTCGAGGAAATCGAACTGCTGGCAGCGGCCCTCAGCGAGAAGGCCGGTCATAAGGTTATGATCCTCGTGCCGCAACGCGGCGAGAAGCGCGATCTGGTCGAACATGTCATTGCCAACGCGCGTGAGGCGCATGGCCGCAAGCTCGCGGAAACCGCCTCGCAATCGCGGCTGCTCGAAGGCTTCAAGGAAACCTTCAAGCTTCCCTACACGCCGCAGCGCATCGAGATTTACGACAACTCCCACATCATGGGCACGAATGCGGTCGGGGGCATGGTCGTGGCCGGGCCGGAAGGCTTCGTCAAAAACCAGTACCGCAAGTTCAACATCAAATCGACCGACATCACGCCGGGCGACGACTTCGGCATGATGCGCGAAGTCATGACCCGCCGTTTCTCTCGTCTCCTGAAGGAGGAAGGCAAGCCCGACCGCAGCGGCGAGACCGACGCCAGCGTCGATGCCGCCGATCGCGCCTTCCCCGCCTGGCCCGATGTCATCCTCATCGACGGCGGCCAAGGGCAAATGACGGCCGTGCGCGCCATTCTCGATGAGCTCGGGATCACCGACAGTGTCATCGCCATCGGCGTCGCCAAGGGCGTCGACCGCGAAGCCGGGCGTGAGCGCTTCTTTGCCCCTTCGCGCGAAAGCTTCTCGCTCCCGCCGCGCGATCCCGTGCTCTATTTCATCCAGCGCATGCGCGACGAGGCACACCGCTTCGCGATCGGCTCCCATCGCGCCCGGCGCAAGAAGGAGATGGTGAAGAACCCGCTCGACGAGATCGGTGGCATCGGCCCTTCGCGCAAGCGCGCGCTTCTCCAGCATTTCGGCACCGCGAAGGCCGTGTCGCGCGCCGCGCTTTCCGACCTGATGGCGGTCGAGGGCATTTCCGAAGCGGTGGCGCGTCAGGTCTATAACCATTTCCACGAGGACGCCGCGAAATAGGGAAAGCTCGTCGCAAATTCCACGCAATAGCGGTGAAAAAACAGAAACAATATTGACGATAAACTGACCAAACCATCATCTAGGGTGTGACCATCAAAAAGTGCGGAGCGGTTTTTGGGATCACACTCCATCAGACGACTTCAGCGGGATGGGATCAACAGTGCCCAATCCGGTTCGGTCGAGACAACAGAAACGAAACGATTTCCATGGCTTCGCGCGCTTACAGCATCCCCAATCTGCTCACCTACGGCCGCATTATCTGCGTACCCCTGATCGTTCTTTGCTTCTTCATCGAGGGTAAGCTGGAGGGCTCCGATTTTGCGCGCTGGGTCGCGCTCTGGATCTTCATCATCGCCTCGATCACCGATTTCCTCGACGGCTATCTCGCGCGCATCTGGAACCAGACCTCGAATATCGGCCGAATGCTCGATCCGATCGCCGACAAACTGCTGGTCTCCGCGATCCTGCTTCTAGTCGCCGCCGACGGCACCATTGCCGGCTGGTCGCTCTGGGCCGCCATCATCATCCTTTGCCGCGAAATCCTGGTTTCGGGCCTGCGTGAGTATCTGGCGGCGTTGAAGGTCAGCGTTCCCGTGACGCGCATCGCAAAATGGAAGACGACGGCCCAGCTCGTCGCCATCGCCTTCCTTCTGGCTGGGCCGGCAGGCGACAAGGTGCTACCCTACACGACAGAGATGGGCATCGTCCTGCTCTGGGTCGCAGCGCTTTTGACCATCTATACCGGCTATGATTATTTCCGGGCCGGGCTAAAGCATGTCGTGGATGAGGAATGATGACGAAACTCGTCTATTTCGCCTGGGTGCGCGAGCGGATCGGCAAAGCGGAAGAGGAGATTTCCCTGCCCGCCGATGTCGTCACCGTCGGCGATCTCCTGAGTCATTTGAAGGGCTTGGGCGAGGAATACGAGGCGGCACTTCAATTCCCCCAGGCGATCCGCGTCGCTATCAACATGGAACATGCGGAGCACGATGAGCCGATCGCCGGAGCGCGGGAGATCGGGCTCTTCCCGCCGATGACCGGGGGGTGAGGAGCGGTCGGGCGAAGCCCGAGCATTCGATCCAGTGAATCGATTGCAGCGACGAACGCCCTGAGCCTTAGCGAGGGGTCGGGAGGCACCTCAGCATGTTTGCGAAGCCGATCAAGGAAATTGCGATGATCTCACCATTCGTCAAAGTCCAGCGCGAGGATTTCGATCTCCAGGCGGAGATCGATCGGCTAGCCGCCGGGCGGCGCGATATCGGCGCTGTCGTGACCTTCTCGGGCCTCTGCCGTGACGAAGGGGGCGCGCTCGGTGCCCTCGAACTCGAACATTATCCCGGCATGGCGGAAGCGGAGATCACCCGCATCGCCAATCTCGCCATCGAGCGTTTCGAGCTTCTCGGCCTGACCGCCATCCATCGCTACGGCAAGATCACGCCCGGCGAGAACATCGTTCTCGTCATTGCGGCCGCACCACATCGGCAGGCCGCCTTCGACGGCGCCAATTTCGTCATGGATTTTCTGAAGACCTCTGCTCCCTTCTGGAAGAAGGAGCACGGCAAGGATGGTACCGAAGGCGGCTGGGTTTTGGCCAGGGATGCCGACGATGCCGCGCGAGCCAGGTGGGCCGGCAACAAATAGGCTTCAGGGAACCACTCTTTCACGACGGCTCATGACCAGCAGCAGGACGAGCAGCGAGAAGATGACGAAGTCGCGCCACAGGAACGGGCCGTAGGCACCCCACATCGTCTCCGTCAAGCCAAGGAGCGCTGCCCCGCCCGCTGACTTCAGCGGATCGGAATAGCCGCCGACGGCCGCGATCATCAGCACCTTGAGCCCGAACATTAGCCCTGCCCCGAAATCCATCGTTCCATAGTAGGAAGTAGCCAGCAGGCCGCAGATGGTTGCGACGAGGGCTGACGCAACATAGGCTAGCAGGAAGACGCGGTTGGCGCTGGCGCCGCAAAGCTCAGCGGCAAGGGAATCGTCCGTCACCGCCCGCCAGATACGCCCCCAGCCGGTGCATTTCAGCACATAGGCGCCCGCGAGGATGACAAGGATCATCAGGGCCGTATTGAGCAGCTGGATTTCCGTCAGCGTCACGCGGAAATCGCCGCTATCCCAGAAGACGACAGCATCGTTCAGGAAGGGTGGCAGCCAGATGCCACGCGTATTCGAGGCAAGCCGCGCCGTTTCCATCAGGATGATCATCATGCCGAGTGCCGCGACGATGACCGTATTCGGTGACTTGCGCGACAGCGGCAGCATGATTGCACGGCCGACGAGGAAGCTGGTGCCGATCGTGTAGCCGACGGCGACGACGGCACCGAAGGCAAAGGCGGCCGGCAGAACCAGATACATCTTGGTGTAGCCGACATCGGTAAAGAGCACGAGCATCTGGCCGGCAAAGGCGAACAGCGCGCCATAGGTGATATCGGCCCGCTTCATGACCCCGAAGGCAATGGAATAGCCGAAGGCCAGCGTCGCATACAGTGCAGCGAGCGGAACGGCATTCGCCAGTTGCTGCAGAAGATAAGCCATTCCATCTCTCCGAAGAACCAGCAAATAGTAACTGGCAAAATGAATTTTACCAGTTATAATTTTCGCCATGAGTTTTTCCTGGACCCCACATCGCTTCTCCGGTGGCGCGCTCGCGCTCGATGTCGCCAATAGCGTGATCCTGCGCCATGACGACGGGCGTCGGATCGACCGTTTCGAGGCAGTGGGACAGATGGATAGCTTTCCGAAGGCGGCTGCGAATTTCTGCGCGGAGCGGGCGCTCTTCGGCGATATCCTGCCTATAAAGCGGGAAAACCGGGCCGATTTCATCGCCCTCCGCGAGTTGATCGACCGCTATTTCCGGGCACGCGTTCTTGGCGAGGCTGCAGATCTGCTGCTTGCGGATCTGCTTGCGGCATTGGCGAAAGTTCTGAAACGAGCCTCATCCGGTGGGCTCGATGCCGCCACCGTGCATTCGACGCTGCGCCTCATCGCCATGCCCGATCCCAAACGAATGAAAATATGCCGCAACTGCGGCTGGCTCTTCATCGACCGCAGCAAGAACAAAAGCCGCGCCTGGTGCGACATGGCGGTTTGCGGCAACCGAGCCAAGGCTAGCCGGCACTACCGGCGCAAGAAGGAGGAGACTGCGCCATGAGATTGCGAAGGATCATGCTGACAATGATGAGCGCCGGGATCATCGCCGGCCTGGCGCTGGCCGGCTGCCAGAGGAAAGACGACGAAGGCCCGACCCAGCTCACCGGCCGCCTCTTCGTCTTCAACTATCGGGTGGCGAGCGCGAGCTATATGATCACGCTCAAGAAGATCGCCCCGATCCCGGAGGGAACGACTGCCGTTGCAGAATTCGAAAATCCGGCCGGCGGCGATCCGCTAGTCGTCAACCAGAAGATCTATACGTTCTGGGACAAGATCACGCTGGAAAGCCCGGATCTGCGCTGCGTGCGCAAGGACCGTCCCTACTCGGTCTCGATCAAGCTGGTGGATGCTAGCGACAAGACGATCCAGACGATCAAGACCGAGGTCAAATCCGATCTCGACCAGACCGTGCTGCCGACGAAACCGCTGGTCGTCGGCCCGGTCTATACCGCCAATCCAGATGTCTTCAAGGGCGATGGCAGCGCCGATTACGGGAAGGATATGGCCTGCCCGGCTTGAGAGGCAGCAGCGGGATAGTCTCCTCTTCCCACTCGCGGTAGGACAATCACATATGGGGTGATCAGCGCCGGAAATCCCTTCTCCCCTCGGGGAGAAGGTGGCCCGAAGGGTCGGATGAGGGGGTTACGATTTGAATTCATGAATTTTGGTGGTCTTGGCGGGCACCCCCTCATCCGCCTTGCGGCACCTTCTCCCTAAGGGGAGAAGGAGGACGGCGGCGATTTCAGTTCATATGCGATACCCCCTGCCGCCCACGGGGAGAGGGAGTCTAATTTGACGGCACGAAAAAGCCGGGAGGCGAAGTCCCGGCTTTCATGAGTCATTTCAAATCGTTCAGCGTTAAAGCTGAAAGGCTGATTCAGCCGACGATTTCAGTTTCGGAGAACCAGTAGGCGATTTCGACGGCAGCCGTTTCCGGAGCGTCCGAGCCGTGAACGGAGTTTTCGCCGATCGACAGAGCGAAGATCTTGCGGATCGTGCCTTCGGCAGCGTTGGCCGGGTTGGTCGCGCCCATGATTTCGCGGTTCTTCAGGATGGCGTTTTCGCCTTCCAGAACCTGAACGACGGTCGGGCCGGAGGTCATGCCTTCGACGAGTTCGCCGAAGAACGGGCGTTCCTTGTGAACGGCGTAGAAGCCTTCAGCTTCGCGCTTGCTCATCCAGACGCGCTTGGAGGCGATGACGCGCAGGCCGTTGTCTTCAAAAACCTTGGTGATGGCGCCGGTCAGGTTGCGCTTCGTCGCATCCGGCTTGATCATCGAGAAAGTACGTTCAATCGCCATGGGTCCATTCCTTGTAATCAGAGAAAAGTGGGCGGTCTTTACCTGCCCCAAGGCCCGAAAACAAGGGGGATCGGCCAATTTCACGCCGCTGTCACAGTCCGAGCAGCTGATTCGCGATCCGCTGGGTGGCGAAGCGGCTGTCCGCCACCAAACTTCGCGATAAAATCACCACCACTATAAGAGGAGACGCATATGCTCAAACATTTCAAGATGCTTGCCGACTATAATCGCTGGGCCAATGTCCAGGTCTACAATGCCGCAGCAGACCTCAGCGACGCCGAATTTCACGAAGACCGCGGCGCCTTCTTCGGCTCGCTCCACGGAACGCTCAATCATCTGCTGATAGCGGACCGGCTGTGGATGCACCGTTTCAACGGCACTGGCGGCGTACCTGCGTCACTCGATACCGTCCTACATGACACCCTTGAAGGCCTTTACAGCTTACGGGAGGCGGAAGATCGAAATATCATTACTTGGTTGGAAACGCTCGATGCCGATGCACTTGCCTCCGACATCACCTATACCTCGATCCTGCGCCCGGGCGCCATCACCGTTCCCCTCCATGCGGCGGTATCCCATATGTTCAACCATCACACCCATCACCGCGGCCAGTGCCACGCTATCCTCACATCCATGGGCAAGCCGTCACTGGTGCTGGACCTCCTGCATTTTCTGCGCAGTGAAGGACAGCACTGGATGTAGCCAAGGGGAGAACCGTCGTTTCCCATCTTCGCCCAGACGTTGATCACATGCCTCATTTTGTTGCGCTGCGGCGAGGATCGGCCGTCTTGTTCATGTTCCCTTAACCTGCCGACCTGCAGATTGATAAGATATATCAGCTCACGGTCCAAAGGCAGGCATGAAGAACTCGCAGACAAGCGTTTCGGCATATTCCATCGATGACGATGAAACGGAAACCGAGCTTGAGGTTATCGGCCGCTTCATGACGCGGCTGAAGGTGAAAAACCTGCCGCGCAACTATCAGCTCTTCTATGAAGCGCTCTATGGCCAGGACCGCTGTCTTGCCGAAGAGATCGAGGCGCTTGGCCCCCTTCCCCCGCAAAGCGGGCTCGACGAGATTGGCCTGAAGCATCGCCTTGTCAGCCATTGCGGGCTGGTGGCGCGCAAATCCGAGAGCGACGCGGCCGAGATGCTGCGCGAAGTCGCCGATCAGCTCGCCAAGGGGCTGATGAAAAAGCAGCATTTTGCCCGCGAGATCGACACGACTCCGCATGCCAATGCTGCACTCGACAGCCTCAATGCCTCGCTCAGCAATCTCATGCTCTATGAAACGGAGCTGACCGAGCGGCTGCGTAACTGCGCCAATCTCTCGAAATCCTCGCAGAAGGCCGGCGCCTAAGCGCCGTCCCGCTCTTGCCTTCAGCGTCGAGTTCGGCCAAAACCGCGCCATGATTTCGATTTCAGACCTTTCCGCCCGCATTGCCGGCCGCCTTCTTATCGACCATGCCAGCGTGACGCTTCCGGCGGGCACGAAGGCTGGCCTCGTCGGCAAGAACGGTGCTGGCAAATCCACGCTGTTCAGGATCATCACCGGCGATCTCGCTGCCGAGAGCGGCTCGGTCTCGATCCCCCGCAATGCCCGCATCGGCCAGGTGGCGCAGGAGGCACCCGGCACCGAGGAGCCTTTGATCGATATCGTCCTGGCAGCCGACAAGGAACGCTCCGCATTGCTTGCGGAAGCCGAGACCGCAACCGATCCGCACCGCATCGCCGATATCCAGACGCGGCTTGCCGATATCGATGCGCATTCGGCTGAAGCGCGCGCCGCCAGTATCCTTGCCGGCCTCGGCTTCGACCATGAGGCGCAGAAGCGCCCCGCCTCCTCCTTCTCCGGTGGCTGGCGCATGCGCGTTGCGCTCGCGGCCGTCTTGTTTTCCGAGCCGGATCTGTTGCTGCTCGACGAACCGACGAACTATCTCGACCTTGAAGGCACGCTCTGGCTGGAGGACTACATCCGCCGCTATCCGCACACGGTCATCATCATTTCGCACGACCGCGATCTGCTGAATACGGCCGTTAATTCCATCGTGCATCTCGACCAGAAGAAGCTCACCTTCTATCGCGGCTCCTACGATCAGTTCGAGCGGCAGAAGGCTGAGGCCGACGAGTTGCAGATGAAGGCGAAGGCGAAGAACGATGCAGCCCGCAAGCACCTGCAGAGCTTCATCGACCGCTTCAAGGCCAAGGCCTCGAAGGCGCGGCAGGCGCAATCGCGCATCAAGGCACTGGAGCGCATGGGAACGGTCGCCGCCGTCATCGAAGACCATGTGATGGGCTTCAGTTTTCCGGAACCTGAAAAGCAGCCCGCCTCGCCGATCATCGCAATCAGCGGCGGCGCCGTCGGCTATGAGCCGGGCAAGCCGATCCTGAAACGGCTGAACCTGCGCATCGATGCCGACGACCGCATCGCGCTGCTCGGCTCCAACGGCAACGGCAAATCGACCTTCGCGAAGTTCATTTCCGGGCGGCTGGGCGCAGAAAGCGGCGAAGTCAGGCTCGCACCGAACCTGAAGATCGGCTTCTTCGCCCAACACCAGCTCGACGATCTCATCCCCAACCAGACGGCCGTCGAGCATGTCCGCCGCCGCATGCCCGAAACGCCGGAAGCGAAGGTGCGCGCCCGCGTCGCGCAGATGGGGCTTGCGACGGAGAAGATGGACACGCAGGTCAAGGATCTCTCCGGCGGCGAGAAGGCACGGCTTCTCATGGGCCTTGCCGCCTTCGACGCACCGAACTTGCTAATCCTCGACGAACCGACGAACCATCTCGATATCGACAGCCGCAACGCGCTGATCCAGGCGCTGAACGATTATTCCGGCGCCGTCATCCTGATCTCGCACGACCGTCACCTGATCGAAGCCACCGTCGATCGGCTGTGGCTGGTGCGCGACGGCACCGTCTCGACCTTCGACGGCGATCTTGAAGAATATCGCAGCCTCGTCGTCGCCAGCCCGAAAGCTAAGGACGACAAGGCCAAGCCGAGCACCGGTGACGATTCCGTTTCCAAAGCCGACCAGCGCAAGCTCAATGCCGATCGGCGCGCCTCGCTGGCGCCGCTCAAGAAGAAGATCAATGAAATCGAATCCTTGACCGGCAAGCTTGAGAAACTGATTCAGGCTCTTGACGCAGAACTTGCGGACCCCGCCCTCTATGAGAAGGCACCGGCCAAGGCTGCGGAAAAGGCAAAACAGCGTGCCGATGCGGCAGAAAAGCTCGCGGCGGCCGAGGAGCAGTGGCTGGAACTTTCATCGGAATATGAGAGCGGTATGGCCAGCTGAAGCTGACCGCTTGTTAAGGAATTCGCGGCCGCTCCTAACCGATCATTAACCATAACTGCAGAATATGCGCTCAACTTTCATAGACATAGTGTTGAGCGATTCTGATGAACTACCGTGTGTTGCTGGCTGGCCTCGCCGTGTCCCTGGCTCTCGGAGGATGTGCCACGAAACCAGGCAATGAAGCGTCGCTCAAGAGCAGCTATGCCGCCGAAGAGCCGCGTCACAAGCCGCTGAAGGCCAACGATCCCATCGAGATGGAGCCGAAGAAATGGCTCGTCGCCGATCTCGAAACAAGGAGTGACCTGGCGGGCATGAATGGCCCGCACAGTCTCGCCGGCCGGACGCTGGAGGTCTCGTCGCTCAAAGATATCAGGCTCGCCGACAAGGAGGTCATCCTGACCTTCGATGACGGCCCGGCTCCCGGCAAGACGGAACGCATTCTCGCCACGCTCGACAAATTCGGCGTCAAGGCCGCCTTCATGATGGTCGGCGAAATGGCGCAGGCACACCCGGCGACGGCACGCGAGGTGCTTGCGCATGGCGATGCGATCGGCAGCCACACCTTCCGCCATCCCGATCTCGACAAGATGACCTTCGACGCGGCGATGACCGAGATCGCCCGCGGCAAGGATGCCGTCACCAAGGCGATCGGCACGGACGTTCCCTTCTTCCGCTTCCCCTATCTTGCCGACTCCAAACGCCTGCGCACGGCGATTGCCGCTCGCGACATGATCGTCATGGATGTCGATATCGACAGCAAGGATTACTTCACTTCGACCCCAGCCTCAGTGGTCGATCGCACCATGAAGCAGCTCCATCAGCGCGGCCGCGGCATCGTTCTGATGCACGACATCCACCAGCGCACGGTTAGGATGCTGCCCGTTCTCCTCAGCCGACTGGAGAATGAGGGCTACAAGGTCGTCACGCTGAAATACAAGCGCGAACCGGCCCCGGCGAGCAATATGGTCGCACAGGCCGACACAAAGATGGTCCGCTAAGGCGGGTCGACACCGAAAAATCTATGACCGATACGGGCGCGGAAGCATAGTTGCTTCAGCGCCCGTATTTTGGTTTGCTGAGGGCGACCACCACCAACAATGGAATGGCGAGCCCCATGCACCTTCACCTTGAACGCGACGACGACCCACAAACTCTGCAGTTCGTCGCAGAGAAGGATACCGAATCCGAGCGGCTGCTGATGACGCCGGAATTCGAGGCGGATCGCAACGCGATCAAGGAGATGATCGAACGCGAGGATCGGCTGATCGCCACGACCCGGCGCGGCAGCTGGCTGTTCGATTTTCATCGCAGCGCCGATCATCCGCTCGGTTGCTGGTATCGGCTGCCGGCCGATCTTACCCCTCTGCCCGACGCTCCCTGGGAACCAATCTTCGATCTCGACGCCTTCTGCGCCAAGGAGGGCAGAAAATGGCTCTGGCGCGGTGCGCTCACCTGCCCCTGGGAGCCGATGCGCGTGCTGCTTTGCCTTTCCGATGGCGGCTCCGATCCCATTCGGATGCTCGAATTCGATTGCGAGACGAAGAGCATCGTCGAAGGCGGCTTCGACACACCGGCCGTGCGCAGTCACGCGACCTGGCTCAGCCGGGACGAAATCGCCTATTTCGGCTCCATCGACCGCGAATCCTCCACTCGCTCAGGCTGGCCGCGTCTCGGCCGCCGCCTGAGGCGTGGCCAGGTGCCGTCCGATGCACCCGTACTCTATGCCGCCGATGACAGCGACATTTATGGCTCCTGTTCGATCTTCGATCCGCAGCTCGCCGATCTGGCGACGGGAGATGCGGCCAGGCCGATCCGTATTTTCAGCGCGGGTCACGAAATCGGCAGCGCCAGCCATTTCATCGAGGATGGGGACGGTTCGCTACGACGGATCGACCTGCCGAAGGATGCCGAGTTCGGGTTCAACCACTCCCATCTGATCTGGCTTGCCAAGACAGACGAACGGATCCCGGGCGGCAGCCTGGCCCTGCAACCCCTGCCTCGAGAGCCCAGCAAGACCGGTATCGATGCAAGACGCATCCTGTTTTCGCCCAATGACCGACAATCGGTTTCGCAATTCCTTTTGATGCGCGAATGGTGCGTCTTCATCGTCTCGGACAATATGCAACCGCATCTCTTCGTTCTCGACCTGACGAGCGCCGATGCCGAAATCCGCGAAATCGCACTGCCTGATGATGTTCAGACGGTGTCGGTCGCCCCGCTCTATTCCGATCTGCATCTCGGTGACGACACGCTGCAGGTCTATGGCGCGGGCTTTCTGCAGCCGCCCTCCTCCTACCGGCTGGATCTTGGCGATCGCAAGGCCCCGCTTGAACTCAAGCACATTGCCAGTTCGCCGACCTATTTCGACAGCGAAGGCATGACGTCCCTCCTGCTGGAAGCTACCTCCGAGGACGGGACGAAGGTGCCCTATCATATCGTACTGCCGAAGGCCTGGACCAAGGGCGAACTGCCGGTGCTGCAATATGGCTACGGCGGCTTCGACGTCCCGCTCGGCCCATATTATTCCGGGGTCATCGGCCGCTGGCTGGAACAGGGCAACGCCTTTGTGACGGCCTATATTCGCGGCGGAGGCGAATTCGGGCCGAACTGGCATCGCGTCGCAAAAGGCCAGGGTCGCCACAGGGCATTCGCGGACTTTGCCGCCGTCGCCCGCGACCTCGTCGCCCGCGGCTATACCAAGCCATCGCGCATTGCCGGCAATGGCGGCAGCAATGGAGGTTTGCTGACTGGCGTCATGGCGACACGCTATCCGCAGGATTTCGGCGCGATCTGGTGCCAGGTGCCTGTCCTGGATATGACCCGCTTCCATGTCTTCCCGGCCGGAAAAGCCTGGATCGACGAATATGGCGATCCCGACAATCCGGCTGATCGCGATTACCTGCTGAGCTATTCGCCGCTGCACAATGTCAAGCCTACCTCCGAGATCACGTATCCGTCGATCTACATCGAAAGCTCGAGCAATGACGACCGAGTTCATCCCTCGCATGCCCGGCGGTTTGCGGCCCAGTTGGAAGCGCTCGGCCATCATCCGCTGTTCCACGAATTCGGCTCGGGTGGCCATGGCGGTGACGGCGCATCAATCGAGCTCGCGACGCGCACGGCTCTGGGCTACAGTTTTTTGCGGGAGACGATCGTGAAGGGCAAAAGCCTTTAGATCCACGCTTACGGCTCGCAGCAAAAATCAATGGTTGCACCAGCTTCCGATACGCTTGAAACGCGCCGAACGGCATGATTAGCTGCGGCTGTGATCACGAAGAGCGGGCGAGTCCGCCCGCTCGTATCCGGGGGGAGTAATAGATGGATCGTCGTTCATTTCTGCGGAAAGCCGGCGTCGCCGGCGCCGGGTCGGTGGCAGCGGCTGCAACGCTTGCAGCACCGGCCATTGCGCAGAGCAATCCGAAAATCAACTGGCGCCTGACGTCATCGTTTCCGAAGTCGCTCGATACGATCTATGGTGGCGGTGAAGTGCTGTCGAAGTATGTTTCCGAGGCTACCGACGGCAATTTCAACATCCAGGTGTTTGCAGCCGGCGAAATCGTGCCTGGCCTGCAGGCTGCAGACGCAACTTCGGCCGGAACCGTCGAGGCCTGTCATTCGGTCGCCTATTATTATTGGGGCAAGGATCCGGTCTGGGCATTGGGAGCTGCCGTTCCTTTCGCGCTCAATGCCCGTGGCATGAACGCCTGGCAATATCACGGCGGCGGCATCGATCTCTTCAATGAATTCCTGGCGACGCAGGGGCTGATCGGCTTCCCGGCCGGCAATACCGGCGTGCAGATGGGCGGCTGGTTCCGCAAGGAAATCAACACCGTTGCCGATCTCAAGGGTCTGAAGATGCGTATCGGCGGCTTTGCCGGCAAGGTGGTCGAACGCCTCGGCGTCGTGCCCCAGCAGCTCGCCGGCGGAGATATCTACCCGGCGCTCGAGAAAGGCACGATCGATGCGGCCGAATGGGTCGGCCCCTATGACGACGAGAAGCTCGGCTTCTACAAGGTAGCACCCTATTACTATTATCCCGGCTGGTGGGAAGGCGGCCCGACCGTGCATGTCATGTTCAACAAGGCGGCTTATGAAGGCCTCCCGAAGGCTTATCAATCGCTGCTGCGCACAGCCGCGCAGGCGACCGACGCCAACATGCTGCAGAAATACGACTACCTGAACCCCGCCGCCATCAAGCGGGTCGTCGCCGAAGGGGCGAAGCTCAGGCCCTTCAGCACCGAGATCCTGAATGCCTGCTTCGACAAGGCCAACGAGGTCTATGCCGAAATGGAAGCCAACAACCCGACCTTCAAAAAGATCTGGGAATCGATCAAGGGCTTCCGCGGCCAGCATTATCTCTACACTCAGGTCGCCGAATACAGCTACGACGTCTACATGATGACGCTGCAGCGCTCCGGGAAGATTTGAGCAACCGGTAGGTCCAAAAGAGAAAACCCCGGAGCGATGCTCCGGGGTTTTTCGTTGCGTCAGATCGACAAGCAGGCCGATGCAGACCGTATGCCTCAATTAAACGACGGTGGCTGGCTGAGATCGTTGGCCGGCGGGTTTGACGCGCCGCCGCCCTTATCGGCCGGCTTGCTATCAAGCGGATTGCCGCCTGGAAGCTGCAGGCCCGGCAGGCCGAGGCCGCCGCCATTATCCTGGCCGGGTGCGCCGAAGCCGGGGACCTCGATCTTGATCGTGTTGGGATCGACGCCGGTGCCGGCTCCCTTGTAATGCATGACCATCTGCGGGAACATGATCGTCAACGCCACCATCAGGACCTGGATGCCGACGAAGGGCACGGATCCCCAGTAGATCTGCCCGGTCGTGACGGGCGCGATCTGCTTGCCGGTCACCCTGTCGAGATAGGGCACGCGCGCGGCCACCGAGCGGAGATAGAACAGCGCGAAGCCGAAGGGCGGATGCATGAAGCTCGTCTGCATGTTGACGCCGAGCAGCACGCCAAACCAGATGAGATCGATGCCGAGCTTTTCGGCAGCAGGTGCCAACAACGGTACGATGATGAAGGCAAGCTCGAAGAAATCGAGAAAGAAGGCCAGCACGAAGACAAGGATGTTGACGGCAATCAGGAAGCCGACCTCCCCGCCGGGCAGCGATACCAGCAGATGCTCGACCCAGACATGGCCGTTGACGCCGTAGAAGGTCAGCGAAAAGACGCGCGATCCGATGAGGATGAACAACACGAAGGCCGAAAGCCGGGTGGTCGAGGTCAGTGCCGAACGGATGACCTCCATGTTCAGCCGGCCTTTCGCAGCGGCCATTATGAGCGCGCCCACTGCCCCCATTGCGCCGCCTTCCGTCGGCGTCGCGATGCCGAGAAAGATCGTGCCAAGCACGAGGAAGATCAGCGCCAGCGGTGGAATGAGGACGATGATGACCTGCTGGGCCAGCCGCGACATCACGTTGAGCTTCATCCTCTTATCGAGCACGGCGATCGCGTAGATGAAGGCGACGCCAACCGTTGCACCGAGAATATCGGCGTTTTCGCCATAGGCGGGCGTCAGGTACACGTGGGCGGCATAGGCCACGCCGGCGCATATCAGCAATGCGATCAGCAAGGACGTGACGCCGGAGCCAAGCGAGCGAGCTTCCTTCGGCAATGCCGGCATGGAGTTCGGCTTCACGATCGACATAATCAATACATAGAGCATGTAGAGACCGGTCAGCACCAGGCCGGGAATGAGGGCACCGGCATACATGTCACCGACCGAACGGCCGAGCTGGTCGGCAAGCACGATCAGGACGAGCGACGGCGGAATGATCTGCGCCAGCGTGCCGGAAGCGGCGATGACGCCGGAGGCGACCCGCCGGTCATAGCCATAGCGCAACATGATCGGTAGCGAGATCAGACCCATGGCAATGACCGAAGCGGCAACGACGCCGGTGGTGGCCGCCAGCAGCGCTCCGACGAAAATCACCGCATAGGCAAGCCCCCCGCGGATCGGCCCGAACAGCTGGCCGATCGTGTCGAGCAGGTCTTCGGCCATGCCGGATCGCTCCAGCACGATGCCCATGAAGGTGAAGAACGGGATCGCCAGCAGCGTGTCGTTCGACATCACCCCCCAGAATCGATCCGGCAACGCGTTGAGAAGCGGCCATGAGAGATTGATGGTCCCGCCCGAATAGGGTGCGAGCTCGACACCGATCCAGAAGAACAGCAGTCCGTTCGCAGCAAGCGCGAAGGCGACGGGATAGCCCAGAAGCAGGAAAATGATCAGCGAGGCGAACATGATCGGCGCCATGTTCCCAGCAATGAATTCGAGCATCAGCGCGCCTCCCCGGTCGGGGTTTCGACATCGAGCGGCGCATGCGTCGGCACATAGGGAGTCGGATCATCCATATCGCCGCGCATGACGGCGATCTTCTTGATGATTTCGGAGATCCCCTGCAGCGCCAGCAGAAAGAAGCCCGCCAGCAACAAGGCCTTGCCCGGCCAGATGATCAGGCCGCCGGCACTCGAGGAAACTTCCCCTGATAGGAAGGAGATGCGGACATAGGGCACGAGATCGTAGACCATCAGCAGCACGAAAGGCATCAGGAACAGGCAGTGGCCGATGAGATCGATCCAGTGCTGCACGCGGCGCGGCAGGGAGCCGTAGATGATATCGATGCGGATATGCTCGTTCTGGCGCAGCGTATAGGCGGCGGCGAGCATGAAGGCGGCGCCGAACAGATACCATTGCGCTTCCAGCCAGGCATTGGACGATGTGTTGAAGACCTTGCGGACAACGGCATTTCCGGCGCTGACCAAGACAGCGACCAGAATAAGCCATGAGACTGATTTTCCGATGATCTCAGTCACATAGTCGACGATTCGGCTGAAGCCGAGCAATGTTTTCATGATTTCCCCCCGCAGCGATTCTTCCCGGATCTTTTGGCTGCGCAGAGGAAGAGTGCCGATTTCAGGCTGTGAATCAAGAGCCGGCACCCGTTTTCCAAGCATCAAGATTGGACCTGACGGCTGCATTTGCGATTTGCCGCCCTTGCCCGCATGCGGCATTCTGATAAAGATCGCATCAATAATCATACTAATCGAGAGACACCCATGTCCCCCATCAACCTCGCTATCGTCGGTGTCGGCAAAATCGTCCGCGACCAGCATCTTCCGTCCATCGCGAACAATGCGGATTTCAAACTGATCGCTACGGCAAGCCGTCATGGCACTGTCGAAGGGATCCCGGCCTTCACGACCATCGAAACCATGCTCGACGCTGTACCGGAGATCGATGCCGTTTCTCTCTGCATGCCGCCGCAATACCGCTATGAAGCCGCATACAAGGCGCTTTCGGCCGGCAAGCATGTTTTCCTGGAGAAGCCGCCGGGCGCGACGCTCAGCGAAGTGGCCGATCTCGAGAACCTGGCAAAAGGTAAGGGCGTCTCGCTCTTTGCAAGCTGGCACTCGCGCTATGCGCCGGCCGTGGAGGCTGCAAAGAGCTTCCTCGCCAGCACAAATATCCGCAGCGCTCATGTGATCTGGAAGGAAGATGTCCGTCACTGGCATCCGAACCAGGAATGGATCTGGCAGGCTGGCGGTCTCGGCGTCTTCGATCCCGGCATCAATGCGCTGTCGATCGTCACCCACATTCTGCCGCCGCTCTTCCTGACCGGCGCGACGCTCGAATTCCCGGAAAACCGTGATTCGCCGATCGCGGCCGATCTGCGCTTCAAGAGCGGAACCGGCCTTCCCGTCCACGCCGAGTTCGACTGGCGCCAGACCGGCAAGCAGAGCTGGGATATCGTCGCCGAAACGGACGCCGGCCAGATGCTTCTTGCCGAAGGCGGTTCCAAGCTTTCCGTCAATGGCGAGCTGAAATTCTCGGCGCCCGAGGCAGAATATCCCTCGCTCTATCGCCGCTTTGCCGAAATCGTCAAAGCCAGTACATCCGACGTCGACGTTTCGCCGCTGCGCCACGTCGCCGATGCCTTCATGCTCGGCAAGCGCAAATTCGTTGAAGCATTTTACGATTGATGAGGCTTTCCCGGTGAAGACAATGCCGCCCACGGCGTGCTAGCGTGGCGCATCGTCTTCACTGGAGAGATGCCTATGGCATCGGAGCATGAACAATCTTTTGGCCTCGGCGTCGGCAACAAGTCCGTCAAGCTCGCCGACCCGAACCAGAGCTGGCACGAAGCCTATTTGCTGGAGGAAGCTGCCATTCGCAAGGCTCTCGGCGACCTTGCCGTCGATGTCCAGCATTTCGGCAGCACGTCGATCCCAACGATAAAAGCCAAGCCGATCATCGATATTGCCGTTGGCGTGCGGCGCTTCGAGGATGGGCTTGCCTGTGTCGAGCCCATGGCCTCCATCGGCTACGTCTATGCCGGCAGCAATATCGTCCCGGACGACCATATTTTCGGCCGAGACATAGAAGGGGATACCCGCACGCATCTCGTGCATGTGGTCGAATATAATGGCCCGACCTGGCGCAACTTCCTCATCTTTCGCGACCGGTTGCGCAGAGAACCGGATCTGGCGCATGCCTACGAAGCGCTGAAGATCGAGCTTGCGGCAAAATATGCCAATGATCGCGCATCCTATACGGCAGCGAAGAAGGATTTCATTCAGAAGATCCTGTCGGAAGGCGCGTAGCTCTTCACGAGCGGAAAAAGGTCAGGCCTTCTTCTCCCACCGACCGTCCTGCGTCTGCTGCCAATAGGTAAGGTTATGCCCCTCGCCTTTCAGGCGTTTCCATTGGGCCCGCGCGCTTTCCAACTGTTCCTGATCGTAGCCGTCGAACATCAGCACGACGCGCTGATAGGCTCCGACATCCGTCACCTCAGCGCCGTCGATGAAGAAACGTACGGTGGCATCATTTATATTATCAGGCGAAATCGTCAGCAGCACGGGCTGGCGACTTGCCATCTCATCTTCATCGGTGCCATGCGGCAGAAAGCTGTCCTCCCGATAGGTCCAGAGATGGCTGTCAAGGAGATCGCGCCTGGCCGGCTCGCGCATCTGCACAGCGACCTGCCAGCCACGTTCGACACTCTTGTCGATCAGCGGCGGCAGGGCGTCTTCAAGCTTCGATTCCGTCAGATGATAAAAGAGAACGTCGGTCATGACGCCTCTTCTAAAGCAATTCCAGGAAAAGTGCGAAGCGGTTTTCCGTTCGGAATTGCGTCGGAAAAAAGGATAGAGCGTTTTCGCGATTCGAAGAAAAGTGGAAAGGCTCTATCTCACAAAATCCGGCTGGTCACGATTCGTAATTGGAACGGACCAGTTCATCGAGCAGGCGCACGCCGAAGCCCGAACCCCAGGACTGATTGATCTCATCCTGAACCGAGCCCATCGCCGTGCCGGCGATATCGAGATGCGCCCAGGGCGTGTCGCCGACAAAGCGCTTGAGGAACTGGGCAGCGGTGATCGAACCTGCGTGGCGTCCACCGGTATTCTTCATATCGGCGAACTTGCTGTCGATCATCTTGTCATAGTCCTTGCCGAGCGGCATGCGCCAAAGGCGCTCGTCGGTCACAAGGCCTGCCGTCGTCAGCTCGCCCGCCAGCTTGTCGTCATTGCAGAACAGGCCGGCTTGCAAATTGCCGAGCGCGACGAGGATCGCGCCGGTCAACGTCGCCAGATTGATCATGAACTGCGGCTTGAAACGGTCGTTGGTGTACCAGAGTGCGTCGCAGAGAACGAGCCGGCCCTCGGCATCCGTGTTGATGATCTCGATCGTCTGGCCGGACATGGAGGTGACGATATCGCCCGGGCGCTGTGCATTGCCGTCGGGCATGTTTTCCACAAGACCGATGACGCCGATGGCGTTGACCTTGGCTTCGCGCGCGGCAAGCGTATGCATGAGGCCGGTAACGGCGGCCGCCCCGCCCATATCGCCCTTCATCTCCTCCATGCCGGCAGCCGGCTTGATAGAGATACCACCGGTGTCGAAAACGACGCCCTTGCCGATGAAGGCGACCGGCTTGTCTTTCGCCTTGCCGCCCTTCCATTGCATGACCACCAGCCGCGGCGGACGGGCGGACCCTTGCGCGACGCCCAGCAGGGCCGCCATGCCGAGCCGGCGCATTTCCCGCTCCGTCAGGATTTCGATCTCGACGCCAAGTTTTTCCAGTTCCTTGGCCTTGGCCGCAAATTCGACGGGACCGAGAACATTCGGCGGCTCGTTGACGAGATCGCGCGCGAGAATCACGCCGCCGGCCACGGCTTCGGAGGTCGCATAGAGTTTCTTGGCCGCAGCCGCTTCCTGGGTAACGATCGTCACCTTCACCGCCTTGCGGGAGGCCCCCTTCTCGTCCTCATCGCCCTTCTTCGTCTTGTAGGTATCGAAGCTGTAGGCACGCAGAAGCATGCCCAGGGCAAAATCGGCCGCTTCCTTTGGCCCGACTTCGACACTGGGTGCATCGAGGAAAATCGCGACCTTCTCCGTGTTGCGGATTTTTGCAGCGGCGGTGCCGCCAAGCTTCAGCCAGTCGTGCGCGGTCAGGTCCTTGGCCTTGCCGGCACCGATGACGATGATCCGGTCGACGGGCGAGGCCTCGGGCGCGATGATATCCAGACTGCTCAACGCTTTGCTCTTGAAGCCGGATACCGGCGCCGCCTTGGCGAAAATATTCGCCGGATCGGCGCTTTCGGCACCAGCCGGCAGCTCACTGTCCGTTCCTTTCAGGAGAATGGCCAGACCGCCGCTGAGACGAGCCGACTTGGCGAAGGAAATCTCGAATTTCACAGACATTTCTGCTCCGATAATATGCGTCGTAGTGAGAGAACTTTGCACAACCATCATTCAAGGTCTGGCTAAGGAATACAAGCGTTTGGCAAAGCATTCCCCGTTCCTTCGATTTCAAATCCCTGTCATTTAACGTAGATAGGCTATACGCTATGGTGTTTTGTCCGTCCTCAGTGGCGGCTTGATCTTTTGCCGGAAAGCCGCCTTGATCTTAGATTTCAACAGTTTCAACCGTGAAGACCGCTTCCCCGAGATTCTGCGACCGCGCACTGCGGGCGATGCCTTCATCGTCCTCTTCTGTCTCTGGTGGGCGCTGCTCGGCCTCTTCTCGGCTTTTCCACAGATCGACCTTACCGTCGCGAATATGTTTTTTCTGCCGCAGCAATGTCCGGCAGGCGCTCGCCTGGATCGGATATGCGGCATCTTCCCCTACAGTGCCGACACGCATATGCGGCTGCTGCGGGAGATATTCTTCCAGCTTCCCTATATCGTCGCCGCCGTTCTCGTCTGGATGCTGTTTCAGTGCTGGCAGCATCACGGTGCGACCTTCAACAAGCTGCGGGCGCGCAATCTCAAGATCGCCCTCGGTTCGCTGCTGATCGGTCCGGTGCTGGTCGTCAATCTGTGGCTGAAGGCTTTTTCGGGGCGTCCGCGTCCGAGGCAGACCGACCTCTTCGGCGGCACGCTCGACTTCGTCCATGCGGGATCCTTCGCCGGAAAATGTGTCAGCAACTGTTCGTTCATTTCAGGCGAAGCGGCGGCTGCGGGCTGGCTGTTCTGCCTGATCCTCATCATCCCGCAGCCGTACCGATCGGCTGCCGCATTGCCGATCGCGGCCGTTTCGATCCTCATCCCCGCGCTTCGGGTCGCTTTTGGCGGACACTATCTTTCCGATGCCGTCCTCGGCTGGCTTTCCTCGCTTGTCATATTCGCCGCGCTGCTCGCTTTATCCCAAACGACACACGACAGAAGAATCTCGGAAAATTAACGAATTTTTTTCGAGTTGGTTGTCGCCAAAAAAACGTAAACAGCGTAGAGGAGGGTGAATCTCTGTCGGCTCGTTCGGCAGCTGTTGCGTTTAAGGGCCGGCATGAAGTTATTCGAGACATATATCGTACGGCGTGTCGGTATGATGTTCCTGGTAGCGCTGCTGCCAGTGCTCGCCATTATTTGGACCACCCAGGTCCTGCAACGCATCAATCTCGTGACCGATAGCGGCCAGTCGATGGGCTCGTTTGCGAAGCTCGCGACGCTCATTCTGCCGACGATCATCCCGATCGTTCTGCCTTTCGCATTGGTCATCGGCATCACGCAGACCTTGACGGCGATGAACAGCGATTCCGAGCTGACCGTCATGGAAGCTGCCGGCGCGAAGCGCAGCATCATCATCCGCCCGATCATGATTCTCGCCATTGCGATTAGCGTCTTCTCCTTTTTCGTCGACAATGTCGTCGAGCCGAGAGCGCGCGTCGCCGCCCGCCAGATGGTGGCCGAAGCCTATGCCGATCTTCTGTCCACCGTGATCGAAGAGAAGAACTTCCGGCGCATCGAGGATGGGCTCTATGTGCAGATCTCGCAGCGCCTTTCGGGACGAATCCTGAAGGGGCTGTTCGTCGTCGATTCCCGCGACCCAGCCTTTGACCTCATCTATTATGCCAAGGAAGGCGCCGTCGATCCGAGCGGTACGTCGCTGCTGATGAAGGATGGCGAGGTGCACCGCAAGACGCCCGATGGTAGCGTCTCGGTCATCAAGTTCGATTCCTACTCCTTCGACTTGTCGGATATGACGCAAAGCCGCGGCCAGGCAAATGCGCGCGCCAGCGACCGCAGCCTCGGCTTCCTGTTCAATCCGGATACGAACGATCCGGACTACAAGCAAAGACCTGGCGATTACCGCGCCGAATTGCATCGCCGCCTCAACGACTGGGCGCTGCCGGCAATCTTTGCGCTGATATCGCTTGTTATCGCCGGTGATGCGCGATCACATCGCGAGGCGCGGCTACATCCGATGGTATCGGCGCTGACCCTATCCTTCGCGTTGCGCTGGGCGGATTTCTACGCTGCCAACCAGATCGACCATTCAGCCAAATTCATCGGCGTTCTCTACGCAATCAATATCATTGCGGCGCTTATCGCGATCATCCTCTTGCTGCGGAACCGGAAGATGACGATGCCCGTCTCGATCCGCAACCGCCTCAGCAACTGGCGGCAAAGAGTTCAGGACCGCATGCCGACCGCACCAGGCAGCTCGAACGGGGGCGGTGCATGATTTTCGGCACGCTCGGGCGCTACTTCTTCACGCGTTACATCGTGACGACGTTCTGGTTCTTCCTCGGCGTCCTCTCGATCGTTTATCTCGTCGATTTCAGCGAGACCGCTGGGCGGCTTGCCGGCCTGCCCGGATATACCGTCTCCATCGGCTTGCTGATGACGGCGGTCAGACTGCCATTCATCCTGCAGCAGACGGTGCCGTTCATCGCGCTCTTCGTGGGCATGACGGTACTGATCGCCCTCAATCGCCGCCGCGAGCTGGTTATCGCACGCGCTGCCGGCATTTCCGTCTGGCAGTTCATGACGCCCTTTCTGATGGGGGCTTTCTGCGTCGGGCTTCTGACCATGCTTGCCCTCAATCCGGTAGCAGCATGGGGCCAGCGACATGCCGAAGCGATCGAAGCCGATCTGCGCGGCGACCCGTCCTATCGCAATACACTTTCGATTCCGTGGCTGCGCCAGTCCAACGGAAAAGACGACACGATCATTGGTGCAAAGGCCATTCTGAATAACGGAACGACCCTGACGGGCGTCGTGTTTATCCACTTCGATTCACAGGGAAATATCGTCCTGCGACAGGATGCGGACTCGGCAAAGTTGGAAGATGGTTACTGGCTTCTTAACAATGTTGTCGAACGGCGGCCGGGCGAAATTCCGGATCACAAAAATTCGATACAGGTCCGTACGAATCTGAAACAGGATTTCGTCTCGCAACGTTTGGCGCAACCGGAAACCATTGCTTTTTATGATCTTTCTAATCGAATAAAGGTCGCACGCTCCTTCGGCATCTCGACCAACGCACTTGAGACACAGTTTCATTCGCTGCTGTCACAGCCATTCCTTCTCGTGGCAATGACTCTGATTGCGGCAACCGTGTCCCTAAAATTCAGTAGATTCAATCAATCGCGCTCTGTGATTCTGGGTGGAATCCTCTCCGGCTTCGTGCTTTATGTTGTCACCGTGCTTGTAAAGGCATTCGGGAGCAGCGGAGTGGTTCCTCCCTACGTGGCGGCATGGATACCCGTGATCGTCGCATTGGCATTCGGGGCAACGATCCTGCTTCATCAGGAGGACGGCTAAGTGGCGGCAGGCAACCGCAAGAGTATCAGAAAGTATGTGGCTGCCCTCGTTACGGGCACGGCCGCGTGTGCATATATTTTGAGTCCGGTCGTCGCTTACGCCCAGGCCAATAATAATAATGCCAACACCAACAATGGCGGCACCGGCGCTGCGACCTCCCCTATCAAGGTGAAGGTGCCGGAAGGCTCTAAGCTAGTCCTTTCGTCCAACGAATTGGTCTATAACAAGGATACGCAGATCGTCACGGCGACGGGTGCGGTCCAGATCAACTATGGCGGCTATAGAATGGTCGCCCAGAAGGTTGAATATAATCAGAAATCCGGGCGGATGACGGCTCTCGGCAATGTCGAGCTGATCACCCCGGACGGCAATCGCATGTACGGTGACAAAATGGACGTCACCGACAGCTTCTCCGACGGTTTCGTCAACGCTCTGCGCATCGAAATGCCGGACAACACCCGTATGGTCGCCGAAAAGGGCGAGCGGGTCGGCGGCAATCAGCTGATTCTCACAAAAGGCGTCTATACCGCTTGCATGGCCTGTTCCGAGCAAGGCCGCGCGCCACTGTGGCAGGTCAAAGCACAGCGTGTCGTCCAGAACGGCGTGACACACACGATTCGTCTCGAGCACGCCCGTTTCGAGTTGTTCGGACAGCCGATCGCCTATGTTCCGTGGATTACGGTTCCCGACAATACGGTCAAGCGCAAGTCCGGCTTCCTGTTCCCGTCGGTGACTGTTTCCCAGCGTCTCGGTGTCGGTGTAACGGTTCCTTATTATTACGTCATCTCGCCGAGCATGGATGCTACGGTCACCGCAACGGGCTACAGCAATCAGGGTCTGCTGCTTCAAGGTGAATTCCGCCAGCGCTTCGAGAACGGCACTCACACCCTGCGTGTTGCCGGCATCAGCCAGATGAATCCGGACGCCTTCACGGCCGGTACGACCGATGCCGAGCACAAAACACGCGGCATGATCAGCTCCAAGGCAGATTTCAGGATCAATCCTCGCTGGACTTTCGGCTGGGATGTCATGGCGCAGAGCGATAATAACTTCTCGCGCACCTATGGCCTGGATGGTCTCAACCAGAGCACCCATACGAACCAAGCCTATCTGACCGGCATCGGAAAGCGCAATTTCTTCGATATGCGCGCCTTCTACTATAACGTGCAGGACACAGACGATAACGCCACGGCGCAGAAGCAGCAGGCATATGTCTATCCGAGCGTCGATTATCACTATGTCGATCCGAACTCGGTTTACGGAGGCGAGCTGTCGGCAACGATGAATTTCACGCATCTGTCGCGTGATAAGACGTCTGTGCTCGATAATGTCGCAAATCTCGGCGACGCCAGTCTGAATGACCGCTACCTCGGTCTTTCCGGAGATTATACGCGTCTGAGCACCGAGCTGCAGTGGCAGCGTACCTTCACCACGGATCAGGGTCTGGTTTTGACGCCGCTGGCAGCACTTCGCGGCGACGTCTACGGCCTGGACATGAACGGGCCGGCGGCCAACACCTACTCCGGCAATTATGACAACAGCGACTATGCCGCGCGCGGCATGGCGACCCTGGGTCTCGAAGCCAAGTATCCGTTCCTCATTACGACAAGCAATAGCACCCACGTGTTCGAGCCGATCGCACAGATCTATGTGCGCCCGGACGAGCAACTTGCCGGACGGCTGCCGAATGAAGACGCGCAGAGCTTTGTCTTCGATGCGACCAACCTGTTTGATCGTGACAAGTTCTCGGGCTTCGACCGCATTGAAGGCGGCACGCGTGCCAATGTCGGGTGGCGCTACACCGCCAGCTTCGACAGCGGTTACAAACTGCAGCATATTTTCGGACAGTCCTATCAGCTCGCGGGACGCAACTCCTTTGCGACCGACGATCTGGTCGGTGCAGGTTCGGATTCGGGACTTGAAACCACCCGTTCTGACTATGTCACCATGTTCGGCTTGACGACGCCGCAGGGCATTTCGCTGTCGCAGTCCTACCGCTTCGACGAGAAGGATTTCGCCTTCCGTCGCGGGGATACGGCAGTCGGCTTCTCGAACGATGTGTTCCAGACATCCTTGATCTACACGCATATTGCGGCCCAGCCGCAATATGGTTTCACCAGCAATCAGGACGAAATCCAGTCGCGCGCGCAGATCAAGTTCAAGGAATACTGGTCCGTCTTCGGCACGGTCAGCTATGATCTCAACAGCAATGAGATCACTCGCCAGGGCGTCGGTCTTTCCTATGAGGACGAATGCACGATCTTCACCGTGTCATTCCTCGACAAGAAGGATTCGACAGCCAGCTCGGCCACCAATTGGTCGATCGGCGCTCGCCTGACCTTCCGTACGCTTGGCGACGTCAACCTCGGCAGCGTTCAGGACGCAACATTCTGATCTGAATCGAAACTGCAGAGAGCCGGCTTTATCGCCGGCTCTTTTGCATGGATGCGGTTGGCCGCTGCCTACCGCGCAATTCCTTAAATCTGGATCGATTTAAGGAATTGCGCGGCAGATTTAAAATACTACAACGACCTTTGCGCGTCACATATGACGCGCGGCGCTGTCGTGTCATTGTTTCGCCGCAAGGATTTTGCAATTCATCGCGCTTGATGTAGACATGTGGCGCGAAGTTGCCGTATTGCGCCGACAGACGCACCAAAACGGCGCCATGCTGGCAGGAAATACCTTTGGGAAGGGGTAATTGATGTTTTCTGGAAAGACACCGATGCGCGCTCTGTTGTTCGGAGCCGCGGCCTTGGTTATGGCGAGCTTCGCCGTGCCGAGCAGCGATGTTGCTTTCGCAGCAAGCGAAGTGAAAGTCCTCGTCAATAGCCAGGTAATCACATCCGGCGACATAGCCAGGCGCGTCGCCTTCCTCAAATTGCAGCGCCAGAAAGGCGATCTGAACAAGCTTGCCAAAGAGCAGCTTGTTGACGAAACGCTGAAGCGCGCGGAGATCTCCCGCCTGCGCATGTCCGTTTCGACGACGGACGTCGATGCCGCCTTCGGCCGTTTCGCCTCCAGCAACAAGATGACACCGGCACAGCTTAGCCAGATTCTCGAAAAGGCCGGCGTCGGCGTCGATCACTTCAAATCCTATATCGCCGTTTCCATGAGCTGGCCGCGGGTCGTCAATGCACGTTTCGGCGCAAGAAGCCGCATGTCGAACGACGATCTCGTGACGCGCATGACGGAAAACAAGACGAAGCCGGTCACGACGGAATATTTCCTGAAGCAGATCGTCTTCGTCGTTCCGGCTGCGAAGCGGAACGCCATTTTGAATCAGCGCAAGGCGGAAGCCGAAGCATCGCGGTCGAAGTTCCCGGGCTGCGACCAGGCAAAGGTTTTCGCCGCGACCATGCGTGATGTCTCCGTCCAGGACCTTGGCCGCGTCCTTGCACCAGAAGTTCCGGAAATGTGGAAGCCGCTCCTGGAGAAGGCATCCGGCAACACGACCACGCCGATCGTAACCGATCGCGGCGTCGAATATGTCGCCATTTGCTCGCAACGTCAGGTGAATGATGACGTCGCCGCCGCTGCCGTGTTCCGTGCCGAGGATATCGGTAAGGACAAGGCAACGGGTGTGAGCGCCAATGACAAGAAGTATATGGATGAGCTGCGCTCCAAGGCGCAGATCGTCTATCGCTGATTGACGATGCCACCGCGCTCCTCCCTCCCCCTCGCGCTCACGCAGGGGGATCCGGCTGGCATAGGTCCCGACATCACCCTCGCCGCCTGGCTTCACCGCCGCGAGCTGGATCTGCCGCCCTTCCTGTTTCTTGGCGATACCGCCGTGCTTGAGGCGCGAGCTTCTCAGCTCGGCCTGACCGTACCGCTTGCGACTGCCGATCCGGCGAATGCCTGCAATATCTTTCCCGATGCGCTGCCGATCCTGCCGATCGACGCTGGCATGGATATCATCGCCGGCGAGCCGCATGTGGCGACCGCAAAAGGTACGATTGCCGCCATCGAAACGGCCGTTTCCCTCAGCATGAGCGGCCGGACATCCGCAGTCGTCACCAATCCGATCGCCAAATCGGTGCTCTATGACGCCGGTTTCGGCTTTCCCGGCCATACGGAATTCCTGGCGGATCTTGCAACGCGCGCCACTGGAAAGCCGGTCATGCCGGTCATGTTGCTTGCCGGTCCCAAGCTTCGCGCGATCCCAGTCACCATCCATATTCCGCTGAAGGAGGTGCCTGAAACGTTGACCTCCGATCTGATCGCCGAAACCTGCCGGATTACCGATCACGACCTCCGCGTCCGTTTCGGCATCTCCAAGCCGCGTCTTGCCGTTGCCGGTCTCAATCC
The DNA here is from genome assembly GCF_007828395.1 of Rhizobium sp. ERR 942. Taxonomy (NCBI): domain Bacteria; kingdom Pseudomonadati; phylum Pseudomonadota; class Alphaproteobacteria; order Hyphomicrobiales; family Rhizobiaceae; genus Rhizobium; species Rhizobium sp. ERR 942. Next base: position 331,582 of record NZ_VIUA01000003.1, on the reverse strand, counting down.
GCATGCGGGAGAGAATGGCGCGCTCGGCAAGGAAGACGACGAAATCGTACGGCCTGCGATCGACAGGCTCCGCTCCGAGGGCATCGACGCATTCGGGCCCCTGCCCGCCGACACCATGTTCCATGACGACGCCCGTCGACGTTACGATGTAGCCATCTGCATGTATCACGATCAGGCATTGATCCCGGCCAAAGCGCTCGGCTTCGACGATTCCGTCAATGTCACGCTCGGCTTACCTTTTGTCCGCACGTCTCCGGATCACGGCACGGCTTTCGGCATCGCCGGTAAAGGTATTGCCAAGGAAGACAGCCTTGTCGCTGCGCTGAAGCTGGCCAGCGAAATCAGCAGCACGACCGGAAACAACCCCTGATGGCCGCTCTCGATGGCTTGCCGCCCCTTCGCGATGTAATCCAACGCCACGGCCTCGATGCGCGCAAGGCGCTTGGCCAGAACTTCCTTCTCGACCTCAATCTGACCCAGAAGGTCGCGCGCGCAGCCGGATCACTTGAGGGCGTCACCGTTTTCGAGGTCGGGCCTGGGCCGGGCGGACTGACGCGCGCCATCCTGGCGCTCGGTGCGGCCAAGGTCATCGCCGTCGAGCGCGATGCGCGCTGTCTGCCGGCGTTGGCCGAAATTGCCGATCACTATCCGGGCCGACTAGAGGTGATCGAAGGCGATGCGCTGAAGACGGATTTTGCCTCCCTTGCCCCGCAAGGGCCGGTGAAGATCATCGCCAACCTGCCCTATAATGTCGGGACGCAGCTTTTGGTGAACTGGCTTCTGCCGGCGCAATGGCCACCCTTCTGGCAATCCCTGACCCTGATGTTCCAGAAGGAAGTCGGCCAGCGGATCGTGGCGCAGGAAGATGACGATCATTATGGCCGGCTCGGCGTGCTCTGCGGCTGGCGGACAGAGGCCCGCATGGCTTTCGACGTGCCGCCACAGGCCTTCACGCCGCCGCCCAAGGTGACCTCGACCGTGGTGCATCTGACGCCGAGGAAAAACCCTATTCCTTGCGCCGTCGACAAGCTGGAGAAGGTAACCCAGGCCGCCTTCGGCCAGCGCCGCAAGATGCTGCGACAGAGCCTCAAGCCGCTTGGCGGCGAAGCCCTGCTGCTAAAGGCCGATATCGACCCGCAGCGCCGCGCCGAAACGCTTTCGGTAGAAGAATTCTGTCGGCTGGCAAACTGCCTGTAACCAGCTTTATAGCTTCGGCGTCTCTTCCAGCAGACCGCGGACGAAATCGAACATGCCATGCCGACGGTCGCGACGCAGGCGCTCGGCCTTGACGATCGACTGAACCGCGTCGAAAGCAATGTTCAGATCGTCATTGACGATAACATAGTCGTATTCGCGCCAGTGAGCGATCTCGGCCCTGGAATTGGCGAGGCGCATGGCGATGACCTCTTCGGAATCCTCAGCACGGCGATGCAGGCGCGATTGTAGCTCCGTCATGGTCGGCGGCAGCACGAAGATGGAGACGACGTCAGCGGGCATCTTCTCCTGCAACTGCTGGGCGCCTTGCCAGTCGATATCGAAGAGCATGTCGCGGCCTTCCGACATCGCCGTCTCGACGGGCTCGCGCGGCGTGCCATAGAAATTGCCGTGTACCTCCGCCCATTCGAGCAGGGAGTCGGAATCGCGAAGGCGCTCGAATTCGCGCTGCGAGACGAAATGGTAGTGCACGCCCTCGATTTCGCTCGGCCTGCGCTGCCGCGTCGTGACGCTGACGGAGAGGCTCACCTGCTTGTCCTTGTCGAGCAGTGTGCGCGCGATCGTCGACTTGCCGGCTCCTGAGGGAGAGGAGATGGCAAGCATCAACCCCCGGCGGGCGATCGGAATGGATGTGGATGTCGCCGGCTTCATGGCCTACTCCAAATTCTGAACCTGTTCGCGGAACTGGTCGATGACTACCTTCAGCTCGATGCCGGCGGCAGTCACGGCCGCTGCATTCGATTTCGAACAGATGGTATTCGATTCCCGGTTAAATTCCTGTGCAAGAAAATCGAGCTTGCGGCCGACAGGGCCGCCCTTGGAGATCAGATCGCGCGCCGCGGCCACGTGGGCCTTCAGGCGATCGATCTCCTCCCGCAAATCGGCCTTGGTGGCGAGAAGGGCAGCTTCGGCATGGAGCCGGTCACGGTCAAGGCCCGACGAGCCGTCCAGAAGCATCGAAACCTGCGTCGCCAGTCTCGCAGCAATTTCCTGCGGGGAACGGGACGGATCGCGCTCGACCGTTGATGTCAGCGCCTCGATCGTCGCGACATGACCGAGCAGAACCTTGCCGAGTGCATCGCCTTCCTGCCGGCGCATGTCGCGGAGATCGGCGAGTGCCGCCTCGAGGCCGGCCATGATATCTGCGTCGCGCGCGGCGACGGCGTCCTCGTCTTCCTCGGCTTCCTTGAATTCCACCAGGCCGCGCACAGCCATCAGGCTTTCCAGGCGCAGCGGAGCGGGATCCACGATGCCGGCCAGCTGATCGCGTAGCGCCAGGACCGCCGTCAGCGCATCCTGGTTCACGACGACCTCGATACGGCTTTCTTCCACCGAGAGCGACAGGCTGACCTGAAGATTGCCGCGGGAGAGCCGATCCGCGATCGACTTGCGAACGTCAGTTTCGAGGCGCTCCAGGCCCGGCGGCAAGCGCAGGCGGATATCCAAGCCCTTCCCGTTCACGGAGCGTAGTTCCCATGCCCAGCGGCCACGACCACTCGTTCCCTCACGCCGGGCAAAGCCGGTCATGGACTGCAACGCCATGCAAGCCTCCGATAGTTCCTATCCCCAATCCATCGAAAATCTTCGGATTACGGGCCAATGTAAAGTGAATCCACGCCGGGCACTCTATGCAGACCACGGCGCGGCGAGGATTAGTTGGTCTTCTTCTTCTGCTGCGTGCCCGAACCGGGGGCTACGGCAGCATCGTCGGGCTGACCATCAACGGCAATGGCGCTGGGATCTTCGCCCTTCTCGGCAACCAGCTTGCGCCAGCGCCTGACATTGGCATTGTGCTCGTCCAGCGTTGCGGCGAAGACATGTCCACCGGTGCCGTCCGCCACGAAATAGAGGTCCTGCGTCTTCCAGGGGTTGGCGACGGCCTCCAGAGCATCCTTGCCCGGATTTGCGATCGGCGTCGGCGGCAAGCCCTTGATGAGGTAGGTATTATAAGGCGTGTCCTTCTTCAGGTCGGACTGGTAGATGGGGCGATCGGACGGCTTTCCTTCACCACCGAAGAGGCCATAGATGACCGTCGGGTCGGACTGCAGGCGCATACCCTTGCCCAACCGGTTCAGGAAGACGGAAGCGACATGGGCGCGTTCGTCCGCCACACCGGTTTCCTTCTCCACCATGGAAGCCAGCGTGATGAAATCCTGCTTGCTCGCCAGCTGGACGCTGGAATCGCGCTTCTCCCAAATCTGATCGACCAGTTTGGCCTGTGCCGCCGCCATCTGCTGAACGATTTCGGTGCGCTTGGTACCGCGCGTGAACTTATAGGTGTCCGGTCTCAGACTGCCTTCCGGCGGCAGGGCCGACGGCAGATCGCCCTCCAGCACAACATCGGCCTGCAGCTTGTTGAACATCTGCCGCACCGTAAGCCCTTCCGGCAAAGTAACCGAATAGAGGATCGACTTGCCGGACTTCAGCAGCTCCATGATGTCCTTCATGGAAGCGCCGGCCTTGATCTCGTATTCGCCGGCGCGAAGCGTTTCACCATCATGCAGATAGGTGGCCGTCAACCAGCGGAAGATGCGCTGATCGGTGATGATGTTATTGGATTCCAGGCGGTTAGCGATCTCGCTGAGGCCAGCACCATTGCGCACGATGAAATTGGTGTTGGTCGTCAGAGGACCGGGACCCTGATAGATCGAAAACGCGTAATACGCGCCGCCGATGGCGGCAACGGCGACGAAAACCGCAAGCGTCATCAGGAAGTTCAGGAAGATGACCATCTGGCTGCGGGCCTTGCGCGAACGCTTCGGCGGATCCGGAACACGCTCCGGACGCAGGGCTTCATTCGCCGATTTCGGGATAATCGGTCCTTTCTGCCCGTTCGGAGTTCCGTTGCTCTGGTTCGTATCGCTCACCGGCAATCCCTTCCTTTTTGTGATTGCCTGCTCTTTGGCCAAGCAATGCGGCAAAAAGCAGGTTCAGAAGATAAGGCGGAGCTCGAGGCTCCGACTTCGACCGATCAGGCGTTCCCGCACCACATTTCCGAGAAAGACGAAGGCGCAGCAACAATCAAGGATGCGGGCGAGATTGCCACAAGGCACCCTCATCCCAACAGTTACGCGTTGTTATTAAGCCTCATAACGGCGCAGGACAAGCGACGCATTCGTGCCGCCGAAGCCGAAGGAGTTCGACAGCGCGACGTTGATTTCGCGCTTGCGGGCCTTGTGCGGAACGAGATCGATGGCGGTCTCGCGCTCCGGATTGTCCAGATTGAGCGTCGGCGGGGCGACGTTGTCACGAATGGCGAGGGTCGCAAAGATCGCTTCGATGGCACCGGCAGCGCCAAGAAGATGACCGGTTGCCGACTTGGTGGACGACATGGAAATCTTCGACGCGGCATTGCCGACCAGCCGTTCGACAGCGCCGAGTTCGATCGTATCGGCCATCGTCGATGTGCCATGGGCATTGATGTAGTCGATATCGGCAGGCGTCAGGCCCGCGCGCTTCAGCGCAGATGTCATGCAGCGGAAAGCGCCTTCGCCGTCCTCGGACGGAGCAGTGATATGATGGGCGTCGCCCGAGAGGCCGTAGCCGACGACTTCTGCGTAGATCTTGGCGCCGCGCGCCTTGGCGTGTTCCAGTTCTTCGAGAACGACGATGCCGGCGCCCTCGCCCATGACGAAGCCGTCACGGTCGCGGTCATAGGGGCGCGAGGCCTTTTGCGGCGTATCGTTGAAGTCTGTCGACAGCGCCTTGCAGGCAGCAAAGCCTGCAAGCGAAATGCGGCAGACCGGAGCTTCGGCACCGCCTGCTACCATGACGTCGGCATCGCCGAGCATGATAAGACGGGCGGCATCGCCGATCGCGTGCGCACCGGTCGAACATGCGGTAACGACCGCATGGTTCGGTCCGCGCAGCTTGTGGCGGATCGAGACCTGACCGGAGACGAGATTGATGAGACGACCGGGGATGAAGAAAGGCGAAATACGGCGCGGACCCTTGTCGCGCAGCGTGTAGCCAGCCTCGACGATGCCTTCGAGGCCGCCGATGCCGGAACCGATCATGACGCCCGTCGCGATCTGATCCTCATCCGTGGCCGGGTGCCAATTCGCATCGGCCAGCGCCATGTCGGCGGCCGCCATGCCGTAGATGATGAAGGGATCGACCTTGCGCTGCTCCTTCGGCTCCATCCAATCGTCTGCGTTGAACGTGCCGTCGGTGCCGTCGCCGACAGGGATGCGGCAGGCAATCTTTGCCGCGAGATCATCGACCTCAAATTCGGTCACGAGGCGGGCGCCGTTGTGCCCAGCGAGCAAACGCGTCCAGGACACCTCCGTGCCACAGCCCAAAGGTGATACCATGCCGGTACCCGTGATAACGACACGTCTCATCGCCCGCAGACCCCCGTCTTTTTATGATGATATGCGTATAAGCTTGCTTCGTCCGACGTCGCCGGACGAAATAGGGCGGACTCTTCAGCCCGCCCCGTCAAAAAGCGCGAAAGATTAGGCCTGAGCCTTCTCAATGAACTTTACCGCGTCGCCGACCGTCAGGATCGAGTCAGCAGCGTCGTCCGGAATTTCAACGCCGAATTCTTCTTCGAAGGCCATGACCAGTTCGACGGTGTCGAGCGAGTCCGCACCCAGATCGTCGATGAAGCTTGCGCTTTCAACAACCTTGTCGGCGTCAACGCCAAGATGATCAACAACAATTTTCTTTACGCGTTCTGCGATATCGCTCATGTCGGTTTCCTCGACCTTATATCCTGATGAGAATGCCTTGTGACATCCCTACCCTAATTCAAACCTGCAGCATCTGTTCCGACGCCGCTGGCAAACCCGTTCAACCCGGCATTGAGATCCGGTCCAGCGCCTTGAATGTGGCCCAGTCCGCCTGAATTTTCCGGACGACTGTTCACAGTCATGGCCCGCTTAACACGGTTTAAGTCCGTCGCAAAGCCAGAAAATAGCCGGCTCCGGGTTGCTCAACATGCTATTGGCGGGAAAGTTCCCCCCAACAGCAATTCCTTTAGATCATTGCCATGCCACCGTTGACATGGATCGTCTGCCCCGTGACATAGCTCGCCTCCGAGGAAGCGAGATAAGCAACGGCAGAAGCGACTTCCTGACCCGTGCCCATACGCTTCATGGGGATCGCCCCCATGATGGCTTCTTTCTGCTTGTCGTTCAGCTTGCCCGTCATCGCGCTTTCGATGAAGCCGGGGGCAACGCAGTTGACCGTGACGTTTCGCGTTGCGATTTCCTGCGCCAGCGACTTGGTGAAGCCGATCATGCCCGCCTTGGAGGCGCAGTAGTTGGCCTGGCCCGGATTACCCGTCACGCCGACGACGGAGGTGATGTTGATGATGCGGCCGTAGCGGCGGCGCATCATCGGATGGGTCAACTCCCGCGTCAGGCGGAAGACGGCGGTCAGATTGACTTCCAGCACGGCGTCCCAGTCCTCGTCGCTCATGCGCACGAAGAGGCCGTCCTTGGTGATGCCGGCATTGTTGACCAGGATATCGACGCCGCCGAGCTCCTCTTCCGCCTTGGCGCCGAGCGCCTTGACTTCGTCGCGGTCCGACAGGTTGGCCGGAAAGATCTTGACGCGATCGCCGAGCTCGGAGGCCAGCGCCTCCAGCTTTTCGACGCGCGTGCCGTGCAGGCCGACGATGGCGCCCTGCTTGTGCAGGAGCCGGGCAATTTCTTCACCGATGCCGCCGGATGCGCCGGTTACCAGGGCCTTGCGGCCGGTCAAATCAAGCATGTGCGTCCCTCGTTCCTTGAATATATCAGCCGAGCAATGCGGCAAGCGCCGTATCTATATCAGCAGCATTGTTGACGGCGATGCCGTTGACCGACTTGTCGATGCGGCGGGCAAGACCCGTCAGCACCTTGCCGGCGCCAATTTCATACAATGTTGTCACATTGTTGGCGGCAAACCATTCCACCGTCTCACGCCAGCGCACCTGGCCGGTAACCTGCTCGACCAGCAACCGCGCAATCTCATCAGCATCGGTAACCGGAGCCGCCTTCACATTAGCGATAACAGGCACGACCGGGTTGGCCTTGGCGACGCCGGCGAGCGCCTCGCGCATGGCGTCGGCAGCCGGAGCCATCAACGCAGAATGGAACGGTGCGGAGACGGGCAAGAGGATGGCGCGCTTAGCGCCCTTGGCGGTCGCAAGTTCCGCTGCCTTTTCGACCGGGGCTTTCTCGCCGGAGATAACGATCTGGCCGCCACCATTGTCATTGGCGATCTGGCAGGCGCCGAGTGCAGAAGCCTCCTCGCAAACGGCGACGACATCGGCATGTTCAAGGCCGATGATCGCGGCCATGGCGCCGACGCCGACGGGAACTGCCGCCTGCATGGCGTTGCCGCGGATGCGCAGCAGCCGCGCCGTATCGGCAAGCGAGAAGGTGCCGGCGGCACAGAGCGCGGAGTATTCGCCGAGCGAGTGACCGGCAACATAAGAGACCTTGCTCTTCAGATCGAGGCCGCGAGCCTGCAGCACGCGGATGACTGCGAGCGAGACGGCCATCAGCGCAGGCTGCGCATTGGCCGTCAGCGTCAGCTTGTCTTCCGGGCCGTTGAAGATGACGTCGGAAAGCTTTTCACCGAGCGCTTCATCGACTTCCTCGAAGACGGCGCGCGCCTCGGCGAAATTGTCGGCAAGATCCTTGCCCATGCCGACGGCTTGGCTGCCCTGGCCGGGAAATGTGAAAGCAACAGTCATTATAAAGCGTCCTTTTGGGGGTCGTTTTGCTTCCCAATGACATTGTTTGCAGCGGAGTCAATAGTGCAAGCCCCGCAGCCACAGGCTTTTGCACCCGCGAAGCGCAATGATTTTTTTCTTGCGCTCGCTCAGATCGGGCCTAAATTTGCGCGACCTCATTCATTTTGACCTTCTCCCATCCCCAAGGTTTTCCCATGAAATATAAGAGATTAGGCCGTACCGATATTTCCGTTTCGCAGATTTGCCTAGGCACGATGACGTGGGGCACGCAGAACAGCGAGGCCGAAGCGCACGAACAGATGGATTATGCTGTCCAGAAGGGCATTAATTTCTTCGATACCGCCGAAATGTATCCGACGACGCCTGTGGGGCCGGAGACTCAGGGCCGCACCGAGGAATATATCGGCACCTGGTTCGAGAAGACCGGCAAGCGTAAGGATGTCGTGCTCGCCACCAAAGTCGCCGGTCCGGGTCGCGAATATCTGCGCGGCGGGCAAGGTCCGGACGCCGCCAATATCAATGCGGCTGTCGACGCCAGCCTGAAGCGGCTGAAGACCGACTATATCGACCTCTATCAGGTTCACTGGCCGAACCGCGGCCATTTCCATTTCCGTCAGAATTGGCGCTACAATCCCTTCAACCAGGATCGCGAGAAGGCTATCGCCGATATCACCGAGATCCTGGAGACGATGGGTGAGCTGGTGAAGGCCGGCAAGATCCGCGCCGTCGGCCTCTCCAACGAGACGACCTGGGGTATCCAGAAATATCTGACGATTGCCGAGCAGAAGGGTCTGCCGCGCGTCGCCACCACGCAGAACGAATACAACCTCCTCTACCGCCATTTCGACCTCGATCTGGCGGAGCTCTCGCATCACGAAGATGTCGGCCTGCTCGCTTATTCGCCGCTCGCCGGCGGCATCCTCACCGGCAAATATGTCGGTGGTGCTCGTCCGGCCGGCTCGCGCGGCTCGATCAATCTTGATATCGGGGGCCGCCTGCAGCCGCTGCAGGAGCCGCCGGTTAAGGCCTATCTCGAGATCGCCGCCAAATACGGTATTGACCCGTCGAAACTGGCGCTGGCCTACTGCCTCACCAAGCCCTTCATGACGTCCGTCATCATCGGCGCGACGACGATGGCGCAGCTTGAGACCGACGTGGCCGCCGCTTATGTGACGCTACCCGAGGAGGCACTGGCCGAGATCGAGCAGGTGCACCGGAAATATCCGATGCCTATGTGAGAAGCCTGTCGATAGGATTCAAAAGGATAAACGGGCAAGTTTGCCCGTTTATTCGGCCGTTACAGCGGAAGCACTGCAGCAGATTTCGCGAACGTAGTCGTTGCCATGAGTGATGATGGCGTTGAGAGGAATTTTTTTACTCCCTATCAGGTGTTGATATACCAGCGGAGCGATATTTTTGTCGTAGACGTCCTTAATGGTAAGGGCATACCGCCCCTGCGCGGTCAAATGGACCGCCATAGGAGGGTTTGCCCCCTTGGCCAACTGTATGGCTGTCGTCAACGAGGGATCGACGAATATTTGGATGTATTGTTTGCCAAAGCGATTTTCTTCGAACTCGCGCACCCACACCGACGTCTGAAGCATATAGCCGGATTTCTTGCCGATCGACACACGATACCAATCGCCGATGCTCTTTTTGATCGTCAATTCGCTCCCATTCGGGAAAGTCGCAATCGTCTTGGCGCTCATGTTCCGGCTGGTCTTGAGCAGGGCCGCTCCTGCGTCGTCTTGAACAATGCCGTTTCTCGGGATTGGAACTTGCAGAAGCGGCGACTCCTCGTTCAGTGGCTGAGTTGCCTTACGCGCTTCAGCACTCGCTGCCGGAGCATTGTTAGACGACGACTTTGCTGCGAACTCCTGAATCTCCTGGTATGACACGGTCGTCACTCGAAACTGTGTCATTTCGCTCGATGACAGATAACGAATATCGTTGCTGTCATATTTGAGCGTGAGCTGCAGCAAGCCCGGGTCAATGCCCATTTCGTTCATATAGGCAATCACGTCAGCTGTCTGCCGTTGGACGGCTGCTACGGCAGTCTCGACATCCATTCCTTTTGTATCGCTGACCGAAGACTTGTGAACGCCGATCGAGCCCGGTTCGGCAAACCGGCCCACTCCGCCAAGAAAGGACAAGGAACAAGCCGAGGAGCATTCGGCGCTTCTTACAGCGAGAGTGCTGAGCCCCAGAGATCTTATCAGCCGGCCAAGTTCCAATGCCTTGGATACATTGCCGCCGCCGCTGTCGAAGCCGACGTAGATAGCGTGGCTGGAAACAGCCTTATCGCGGAATAAGCTCAAATCATCATCGGCTTCGAAGCTGCCAATTACGGTGATATAGGTAATTCCATCATCCGCAGTCCGAACGTCGTAGCTCAACCGAGCCGCAGCATCTTGCGCAAGAAGGGCGAAGCCCAGAGCAAAACCCAGCAAAGCAAAGCTTTTCTTCACAGCCCACCCCCATTGCAGCCAAGCCATGAATTCCACAGCTCCGGCCGTTTCACAAGCCATGATTGCAAACACGCATTCGAAAGATTCGGCCTTGCCGATGAAATTAAAGCAGGCTCACATGGCAGCGGGAAAAAGCCATGCTTACGGCAAGCGGCCTATTGCTTTGTCTTCGGCGCAATCGCCAATTCGGAACCATAAGCCGCCTTCAATTCCTCCTGCCCCTTCACACGGTCCACGGACTTATGAAGCAGGATCGAGCGATAGCCTTCCGAACTCCGCCCCTCGATCAAGGTGACATCGGCGTTTCCTGGATTGTCCGAGCGCTCGAACCAATCGACGGGGTGATGCAGGAAATTCATCTCGAAGGCTCGGTTGGTGACGCCGTGGCCGACGATGATGACATTGTTCTTTCCGTTTTCGGCGTCGTGCATGACGGTCTGCAGGAACAGACGGACACGCTGGGCGACATCGGCGCGGCTCTCGCCGTCCGGCGGCCGTGCGTAGAACTTGCCGTTATTGTTGCGCAACCGTGCCCATTTCTCGAACTCGTCGGGAAATTTTCGCTTCTGTTCGGCATGGTCATAGATTTCGGTGAAGAGGCCGAAGTCCTGCTCACGCAGGAGATAATCCTCTCTGATATCTCCGAAGAGTTCGGCAGGCAGAACCTCCAGCAGGGCATCCTTGCTCTGCCGCGTCCTCAGGAAGGGCGAATACCAGACGCTCAGCTTGCGCAGTTCGGCTGATGGCAATGCCTTGAGATAGGCTGATATCGCCTGCCCTGCTTCCAGCACCTGCCGATACCCCCATTCCGTCAAGGGCACATTATGATCGCCGAACTGCCGATAGGCCCGGTCGTCGATATTGCCGAGGGATTCGCCGTGCCGAACGAGAAAGATGCGCATGAACCGTCCCTGTTGCTGCAATTCGTATTCCATCATATGGGAGAGCGCGGCGGGTGCAACGCTGCGGCGGATGGGAGCTCGCGATTTGGCCCAAGCACCGACGCCGCTCACGGGCAAAACGGCATAATTTCGCCCCTACCCTTGCCTTTCGACGAAAAATCCGTATAAGCCGCCCTGTTCGCAACCCGGTCTTCTGGCTGGTGGCTGAACGGAGGGCCGGTTTCCGATAAGGGAATCGTTCGGAACGGAAGCGTTCCAGCCTCCCGTGTCTCCGCTCTCGACCGTCTCGGAAACGCTTTTCTTGCTTGGGTTTACCCTCTCAGGAGCAGTCGTTGAGGCTTAGCCGCCGAATATCGGGTTCAGACCAACGCAAGAAAGGCAAAGCTATCCATGGCTCTTTACGAACATGTATTCCTTGCCCGGCAGGATATTTCCGCTCAGCAGGTCGACGCCCTCGTAGAACAGTACAAGGGTGTCATCGAAGCTCACGGCGGTAAAGTCGGGCGTATCGAGAACTGGGGCCTCAAGTCCCTCACCTACCGCATCAAGAAGAACCGCAAGGCTCACTACGCCCTGATGGACATCGATGCTCCGGCCGCTGCGATCCAGGAAATGGAACGCCAGATGCGCATCAGCGAAGACGTCCTGCGTTACATGACGATCGCTGTCGAACAGCACGAAGACGGCCCGTCGGCCATGATGCAGAAGCGCGACCGCGACGACCGTCCGCGCCGCGATGGCGACCGTCCGGAGCGCAGCTTCGGCGATCGTGGTCCGCGCCCCGATCGTGGTGACCGCGAAGACCGTCCGCGCCGCCCGCGCGAAGACCGCGTATAAGGAGATTTGAGAAATGTCTGAAGTTTCTTCCGCACCGGTCCGCCGTCCGTTCCATCGCCGCCGCAAGACCTGCCCGTTCTCGGGCGCCAATGCGCCGCGCATCGACTACAAGGACGTTCGTCTCCTGCAGCGCTACATTTCCGAGCGCGGCAAGATCGTTCCGTCCCGCATCACGGCCGTTTCTCAGAAGAAGCAGCGCGAACTCGCCCAGGCGATCAAGCGCGCCCGTTTCCTCGGCCTGCTGCCCTACGTCGTCGCTTAATAGCGCCTGACGCAGAATGAATTAGAGGGAAGGCAGCGATGCCTTCCCTTCTCCCTTTCGCGATGGGCGCGGATCGGAACCTTGAAACCCCATGTTGGGGATAAGCTTTCAGGCCCGTGTGGCGAAAGCATCCTCTAACTGCTCGATACGAAGCAGGACAGCGACGTGAAAAAGTTGACCGCAAAAGAGCTTGGCATCGGCGCGCTCGCCGGTCTGACCGCCGCCCTACTCGTGTATGGCGCGACGGTACAGCCATTGCTGTTCATCCTGTTCGGCGCACTTTCCGCTCTCCCGATCCTGATCGTCGGCCTCGGCTGGGGTAACATGGCCGTCATCGTTGCCGTCGTGGTCGCCGGCATCGTCGGAACCGTTACGCAGTCGGTCTATTTCGGGCTCTTCGTCGTTCTCCTGACGCTGATCCCCGCATGGCTCAGCCATCTCGCCAATCTGGCGCGTCCCGCCTCCGAACTCGGAGGCCCGGATAATCTGATGGCCTGGTATCCGCTCTCCGACATCATGCTGCACCTGTGCGGTCTCGCCGCAATCGTCATCATCGTCGCCGGCGCGGTCATGGGCTACGGTGCCGATCTAGTGGGACAGGTCGTCGACGCCTACATGGCCGCCGTAAACCAGCAGTCTCCCGATCTTCAGCTCAATCCGGCTGCGATCGCGAAGATGAAGTCGCTGATGCTCTACATGATCCCGATCGCCTGGGGTATGATCTGGGTCATGATGCTGCTGGCCGCCTATTACGTGGCGACACGCATCGTTGCGGCTTCGAGCCATAATCTGCGCCCGCGCGACGATATCCCCTCGTCGCTGCGCATGAATCGCAATGCGATCTTCGTCTTTCTCGTGGCGATCGTCGCTATCTTCTTTGGCGGAGTTCTGGCTCTCATCGCCGCCGCCGTGCTCGGCGCCTTCGGCGCTGGCTTCATCGTTTCCGGCTTTGCTTCGCTGCACTACCGGACGCGGGGCAAGGACTGGCGCCTGCCGGTTCTGATCCTCTGCTACCTGGTATGCTTCTTTGTGACGCTGCCGCTCTTCATCGTTCTCGTTCTCGGTCTTTACGATACCCGCAAGGCGATATCGCTGACCCCGAACAAGAATGCCGACACACCCAAACAAGACACGAAAATCTGACATCGAAAGGAACAAGAAAATGGAAGTCATTCTTCTCGAACGCATCTCCAAGCTCGGCCAGATGGGCGAAACCGTCAAGGTTCGCGACGGCTTTGCCCGTAACTACCTGCTGCCGCTCGGCAAGGCACTGCGCGCCAATGCCGCCAACAAGGCTCGTTTCGAAGCCGAGCGTGCAACGCTCGAAGCCCGCAACCTCGAGCGCAAGAGCGAAGCCCAGAAGGTTGCCGACGTTCTCGCCGGCAAGTCCTTCATCGTCGTTCGCTCGGCTGGCGAAACCGGCCAGCTCTACGGTTCGGTCGCTGCCCGTGATGTCGTCGAAATCCTCGCCGCCGAAGGCTTCAACGTCGGCCGCAGCCAGGTTCACATGAACACGCCGATCAAGGCCATCGGCCTGCACAACGTCACGATCGGCCTTCACGCCGAAGTCGAAATCACGATCGAACTCAACGTTGCACGCTCCGCTGAAGAAGCCGAGCGTCAGGCCAAGGGCGAAACCCTCACCTCCGCCGACGCCATCTACGGCGTTGACGAAGACGCCCTGCGTCCGGAAGACTTCTTCGATCCGGAAGCTGACCGCGACGGCGACGAAGAAGCTTGATCTTCAAGCCTTTTTCGTAATTTCTAATGCAAGAAAGCCTGGGTCCTCCGACCCAGGCTTTCCTGTTTTCTGACAGAAGATGGAGCGAACGCCAGGTCAGTCGTTATCCTTGATTTCCGGCAACGGAGCCGAATCCTTGTCGATCGAAACGACGACGGACATACCGGGCGCCAACTGGTCCGCCAGAGGCTGCCCATCCTCGATCTTGATCCTGACGCCGAGACGCTGGGCGACCTTGGTGAAATTGCCCGTGGCATTATCGGGTTTGATGACCGCAAATTCCGAGCCAGCGGCCGGGGAGAAGCGCTGGATGCGGCCCTTGATCTCGCGATGTCCGAGCGCATCCACGGAGATCGTGGCGGGCTGATCGAGCTTCATGCCATCAAGCTGCGTTTCCTTGAAATTGGCGATGACCCAGACGTCCTTCGGAACGAGGTTCATCAGCTGCGTGCCGGGCGTCACATATTGGCCAAGACGCACGCCGATCTCGCCGACGCGGCCGTCCTGCGGCGCCCTGATGGTCGTATTGTCGAGATCGATATCGGCAAGCTGCACGGCCGCTTCTGCGCCGCTGACACCGGCTTCCAGCGAAGCGCGGTTGACGATGATCGTCGTCAGGTTCTGCTGGGAGACATCGAGAGCGGCCTTTGCCTGATTGACCGATGCCTGCGCCTGCTGCAGTGTCGCCTGCGCCTGCTCGGAATCGCTTGTCGTCGAGACGCCTCTGGAGACGAGTGTCGTGACGCGATCGAAGGCAAGCTGGGCACGCTTCAGCGCTGCATTGGCGCTGTCGATCTGCGCCTGGCTGGAGACGATGCCGGCCTTGGCGGCCTGCTCCTGCTGCTGCGAATTGGCAAGCGCGGCCTTCTGTCCGTCCAGCGTCGCGTGGGCCTGCGCCACCTTCTGCTTGTAGATGCGGTTATCGATCTGGGCGAGCACATCGCCCTCCTTGACGAGCTTGTAGTCCTTGATCGGCACGTCGGTGATATAGCCGCTGACCTGCGGGCTGATGGTCGTGACATAGCCTTTGACATAGGCGTCGTCCGTGGTTTCGACCGCGGTCTTGAACGGCGGTAGATGCCAGGCGTAGAGCACCAGCATGACGCCGCCGACACCGGCGAGAACGGCGATGACTTCGATTGGGGAGCGAACGAGCCTCGACATGGAGCTATTTCATATCCTCATGGGTTGGATGTCGCGACCTCTACCCGATCGCCAGCGAAGCGAGCCCTGACGACGCGGAAGAGAACATGGATTGAGAGGCCGGCAAGTGACAGGAAGGCGATTACGGCGGCAGTGAAGAAGGCATCTCCATAGGCAAGCATATTGGCTTCGCGGCTGACCTGTGCGCCGAGCAGCGCCAGCCCCTCCCCCTTCAGCAGCGCGCTATCCCCAATCACCTTGCCATAGGAGGATGAAAGCTGGCTGACGCGTGTGGCCACATGCGGATCCGTCAGCAGCACGCGCTCAGTCAGGACGGCCGAATGGAACTTCTCGCGAATGGTGATCAGCGTGCCGTAGAAGGCCGAGCCGATAAGGCCGCCGATGCTTTGCGTGAAGGTGAAGACGACGAAGAAGGTCACCAGATAGGGCGGGCCTTTGGATATAGCCTCCTTGAAGCCTGCCGACATGGATGGCGGCAAGAAGAGCGCCGCGCCGGCCGCCACCAGGGCCTGGCTGAGATACATCTGCTCGGGGCGGGTCAGGTTCGTCACCTGCGAATCCATCAGCGAGCCCACCCCCATCAGAATAAGCGCGACGAACTGGATCTGCCACGTGTAGCCATAGCTCATGAACACGGTGCAGATGAGGCCGCCGATGATCGAGAAGGCGAGGATAATCCAATAGAGCAAGGCAAGCTGGTCATAGAGCAGGCCGACCGCATTCTGATAGAAGGTCATGATGACGGAGGTCTGCTCGGCGGCAATGATGCGGAAGACCAGGAGGATCGCCGTCAGATGCAGAATTTCCGGCCGAAGCAGCCAGCGAACGTCGATCAAAGGCGTCGACCGTCTCAGTTCGACGACGATGGCAACGGTCAGGGATGCGACGGCAATAGCCAGAATGACGCCGAGCCATGGCACCTCCAGCCACCAGTAGAGGCGCCCGACCGACAAGGCGACGGCAAGACAGCCGAAACCGACCGCGACAAGAAGATAGCTGAAGATATCGCCCAGCACGATAACCTTGACACGCGGCGGCGGCGTCAGCGGCAGCAGATAGATGATCGGCATGACGAGGAGCGCCAATGCCATTTCAAGCGTATAGAGGCCGCGCCATTCGCCATAATCGAGTAGCGAGGGCGATACGAGACGGGTGATGGGAGCGGCAAGCAGCGTGTTCATCATCGCCAGGCTGACGCCGATCGTCATCTTCTTGGCAGGCTCGAAGGCCTCCAGCATATAAAGAAAGCCGAGCGTCGAGAGTGGCGCACCGGCAATCCCGCTCAGGAAGCGGACGACGATCGCAGAATGCAGGTCGGAAACGAAAAGATTGAGCAGCGAGGCGAGCACGAAGCCAAGAATGCTGACCTCGGCGAAATTGCGCACGCCATATTGAAGGCGGATCTTCACCAGCGCGATGGCGAGGCTGACATTAGGTGCCATATAGGCAGCAGAAAGCCATGCCGACTCTGTGGTGGTCGCCGCGATGGTTCCCTGAATTTGCGTAAGGTTGGCGAAGGCGAGATTGAGACCGAGGCCCTGCGTCAGGAAGAACATGACGGACGCCGCAATATAGAGCGGCACTTTCCAGCCCGGCATAGGCGGTGGAGCGGGTGGGACGGCGTTGGCTTCCGCATTGGCGACCGGGCCCGGATCCCCGCTCATGCACTACCTCATGATTTGCCGATATTCTGAAGATTGGCAGTCATGGCACGGATAACTTTCAGCGCCATGCCGACATCCTCGTCCGAAATCCCCTCCAAGATATCCGCACGCACACCGGTGGCAAGAGCCTCGACCTCGGCGGCAACGACTTTTCCTGATTCCGTCATGAAGATCTGCTTGGCGCGGCGATCGGATACGGCGGCGCGGCGCTCAATGAAATTCTGCGCCTCCATGGCATCGAGGATGCGCACGAGCGTCGGCGTTTCCAGCTCCAGCTCGTCGGCAAGCTCCCTCTGGTTTATTCCGTCCCGGCGGGAGAGTTTGCGAAAAACCCTCGCGCGGGAAAGGGTCATGCCGTGCTCTCGAACGAGAGCGTCGAAAGCCGCCCTCAGCTTGCGATTGAACGCGGAGAGGTCGTCGAAGAGTTCTTGTCTTGATGGCGCACCTGGCATTATTGCAACTTTATACTATTAGCATCCTACCCTAATTTAAGGGGAATACCCGGATTTTCCCAGTTTTTCAAGCAGGATAGCCGCAACAGTTGATGCGCGCAGCGAAAGACCAGCTAAAATGTTCCCCACAGATAGTTTGCATAAGTGATTCGTGTGTCGATCTTTGCGTTGCAAAGTGGCCACAAGGGATTTTTTACGTGGCGGAAACTTGTCCCTGTGGACGAGTGGAACAACGTTGATAGGTCGGTATGGCCATCCGTTTGCACGGTTGACCATGACATCGGAACATCGCAAACCAGACGACACCCTAAAGCATGAAGAGATGGAAAATGAACGAAGCTGCGCGCAAGCTTGCCGCCATTGCTCCCGCCGACCAGCATTATCGCGAAGCGCCCAATAACATTGAGGCGGAACAGGCTCTGCTCGGTGCCATCCTCGTCAACAACGATGCCTATTATCGCGTCTCCGATTTCCTGAAGCCGATCCATCTCTACGAGCCGCTGCACCGGAAGATCTTCGAAGTCGCCGGTGATATCATCCGCATGGGCAAGACCGCCAATCCTGTGACCATCAAGAGCTTCGTGCCGGCTGACGAGAAGGTCGGCGACATGACGGTCGCGCAATATCTCGCGCGCCTCGCCGTCGAGGCCGTGTCGATCATCAACGCTGAAGATTACGGCCGCGCCATCTATGACCTGGCGCTGCGCCGTGCGCTGATCACCATCGGCGAGGACATGGTCAACATCGCCTATGACGCGCCGCTCGACATGCCGCCGCAGGCGCAGATCGAGGATACGGAGCGCCGGCTGTTCGAGCTTGCCGAGAATGGCCGCTACGACGGCGGCTTCCAGTCGTTCAACGACGCCGTGGCACTGGCGATCGACATGGCGGCTGTTGCCAAGGAGCGTGACGGCGGCCTCTCCGGCATCTCCACGGGCATCCACTCGCTTGATAGCAAGATGGGCGGCCTGCAGCGCTCCGACTTGATCATCCTTGCCGGCCGTCCCGGCATGGGCAAAACCTCGCTTGCCACCAACATCGCCTATAATATCGCCGCCGCCTACGAGGGCGAAGTGCAGCCTGATGGCTCGATGAAGGCAAAGAACGGCGGCGTTGTGGGCTTCTACTCGCTGGAAATGTCGTCGGAGCAGCTCGCCACCCGTATCATCTCCGAGCAGACGGAAGTCTCCTCCTCGAAGATCCGCCGCGGCGACATCAACGATGCCGATTTCGAAAAGCTGGTGGCCTGCTCGATGATGATGCAGAAGGTGCCGCTTTATATCGACCAGACGGGTGGTATTTCCATCGCCCAACTCGCCGCTCGCGCCCGCCGCCTCAAACGCCAGCGCGGCCTCGACGTTCTGGTCGTCGACTACGTGCAGCTCATGACCGGTTCGAAGAAGTCGGGCGAAAACCGCGTTCAGGAAATCACCGAGATCACCACTGGCCTGAAGGCGCTCGGCAAGGAGCTCAACGTTCCGATCGTGGCACTCTCCCAGCTCTCGCGTGCGGTCGAAAGCCGCGACGACAAGCGGCCGCAGCTTTCGGACCTTCGCGAATCCGGCTCGATCGAGCAGGACGCCGACGTGGTGCTCTTTGTGTTCCGCGAGGAATATTATGTGAAGAACCAGGAGCCGCGCGATCCGAACGATCCGAAATATGCGGAATGGGAAGCGCTGTTCGACCGCGTGAAGGGCACGGCCGATGTCATCATCGCCAAGCAGCGTCACGGACCGACGGGCACGGTGAAGCTCGCCTTCCAGTCGGAATTCACCCGATTTGCCGACCTCGCCGACCCGTCTTTCACGCAGTACGAAGAACATTGACGCTTGCCGCGTCAATGTTCCACTGGGATGAGAACCGCTTCGCACTTTGCCGGAAAGGCTTCAGAGTCCCACAGCCCTCAGCAAAGCCACCGTCGCAACGCCGACAACAACACTTGCCAGCAACGGCAAGTGGCGAGAGACGATTGCGGTGACCGTGCAGGCCAGCGTCTCCGCCCAGCCGGTAGCAAAAGCTGTGGGGGCAATGACAGCCATCAGCACGGCCGGTGGAATGGCTTCGATTGCGGTTTGCCGACGCTCGTCAAGCTTCACGTAGCGAATCAAGACGAGACCGCCAACACGGGTGAAGATCGTTGCGGCAGCCATGGCGAGGATGGCGAGCAGGGCGTGGAAATCGAGCGTCATGCCGCTTGCTCCCGCGCTCTGCCCTTCCAGAAAGCCATTGCCAGTCCCGCCAGCGCGCCGGCTGCAATATGCCAGACACCAGGCACGAACTGGTGGACTGCAACGGCTGCAATTCCGCTTGCGGCAAGCACCGCGCCGGTTTCCGGTCCTTTCCAGAAGCCCATGACCAGCACGATGAAGACGGCTGGAAAGGCGAAGTCGAGACCGATGACGGCGGGATCGCCGAGAAAGGCGCCAAGCAGAGCACCCGCAAGCGACGAGCCGACCCAAGCCAAGTAAAATGGCGTGACGATGCCCGCATACCAAGCGGGCGTGAGCCGCATCGTGCCGGCGCGGAACTCCGCCATGGCCCAAATCTCATCGGCGAGAAACAGCATGGCGAGATAGCGTTTGATGCCGGTGAAAGATTGCATCTTCGTGCCAATCGAAGCACTCATCAGCAAGTGCCTGACATTGACGAGCAGGGCCGCGATGCTAGCACCCATCCAGCTTGCGGGATGTGTCCAGATATCCATCGCCACGAATTGCGAGCCGCCAGCGAAGACGAGCGCGCTCATCAGTGTGGTCTCCAGCGGCGAAAGCCCCTTGGTCGCCGAAACCGCGCCGAACACGAGGCCGATCGGCAGGACGGCGACGATCAGCGGAAGAATGGCACGCATCCCGGCTTTGAATTCGCCGACCGGCCGGCTTTGCTGCAACATTGGCAACCTCCACTTCAACAACGACGGAGGGGTAGCCGACGGCAGCCGGCGCTGTATTGAACGAAAGTGATCAGACGCATTCCGGACAGAAAGCCGTTTCGCAATTGGAAATGCGCTAGCCGACGCGGAACTGGCCCGGGGTGACGCCGGTGCGCGATTTGAAGTGGCGCGTGAAATGCGCCTGATCGGCAAAACCGCATTCCATGGCGACATCGGCGGGCATGCGGCCTTCCCTGAGCAATCGGCGGGCAACGATGACACGCCGGTCGGTCAGAAAGGCATGGGGCGTAATATGATACTCCCTGCGGAAGGCACGGATCAGGTGCGCACGGCTCAGGCCTGCGATCTTGGCCAACTCCTCCAATCCGATATCGCTGTCGAAATTCTCAGTGAGATAATCGCGGGCACGCGCGACGGCGCTGCGCTCCTTGGTATCGACGGGAAGGACGATCGTGCTGCCGTAGCGCGCAAAGAGGGCCGCCAGCACCGAGAACATGCCTTCATCGGATTCCAGCGCACCGGCGCCGCTCTCGAGTGTGCGATGCGCCTTATGGAAGGCGCTTGCAAGCTGCGGATCGCGCAACAACGAATTGGCGAAAGATGGCGTCGCATTGAAGGCTTTGCCCGTGACGTCTTCCAGGATGTCGACGAAGAGCTTCGTGTCCGGGTAGATCATGCGGTAGCGATAGCCTTCGCCGCCCGGAGCGCCGTCATGCACTACTCCAGGATTGATCATATAGAGATCGCCCGGTCCGGCTTCCTCCCGACTGCCGAGCAGCGTGGTGATCTGGCTGCCTCTTTCAATCGTCCCGATGCTGAAGGTGTCGTGCGCATGCGGCGCATATTCATGCGTCACGAAGCTTGCGCTCAGGCACTCCATGTCACGAAAGCGACCGTCTCGCCAGAAGCGGGTCGATTCCACCTTGGCAAGCGGCATGGCGTCAGCCGCCTCTTTCTGCGAAACGTTCTGCATCCCCGAAGATTAGCGCGCCGGCTCCCGCGCGTCTTGAACAAAAGTGATCGCATGTGGGAAAGGCTGGCATCCACCCGTCCGCGCTTTTTTTGAGAAGGTGTGGTCGGATCCGTCGTTCCGCTGGACGATCCGAAGATGAAAACCTAAAAAGCATTTAGGCCCAAACTCGCCTTTTGGAGGAGAAGGAAAATTGAAACGCATTGAGATGACGGTAAGCGGCGGCTGCCAGTGCGGTGCCGTGCGCTATCACGCAACTGCCATGCATGATAATTCGCATCTCTGCCATTGCCGCATGTGCCAGAAAGCCTCCGGCAACATCTTTGCCGCGCTTGTCGCCGCGCCTGATGATGCGCTCACCTGGACGCGCGGCAAGCCGAGCATCTGGAAGAGTTCTGAGCTTGTCGAGCGCGGCTTCTGCGCCAATTGCGGCACGCCATTGTTCTTCCATCACCTCGAAAACGGCCGCACCAACCTGATGATCGGTTCGCTTGATAATCCGCATGCCTTCCCGCCGCATGCCAATACCTGCACCGAGAATATGGTGACATGGTTCGATACGATCACGGGCATAGAAAATACCGGCGTAACTGAAAATAACGGCGCCGATTGGGCTGCGGCGATCAAGACGAGCAACAACCAGCATCCTGATCGCGATACCGCCTCATGGGCGGTGAGAAGGCGTGACGACTGAGCCTATTCCGGCGATCGCCAGCGGGGCACGATGCCGCTGTTCCGAAATAGCCATCATCCCGGAAACTAAAGCCTACGACAGCCTGCCTTCAAGATGATGCGCGCAGCGTGCCTGAAGGCCTGCCCTTCAGCTCATTCGTGCCGCAAAGCAGCCTGTTGGTTTCCGACCTTTAGCCGGAAGCTGTCGTCAGAAATGTGGCGGCAGTTTCTGCCTAATTCCGCATACATGCATCGCAGCACTTTTTCTTTTCATCGACGGCCAGTATCCTGACCCAAGCCAAATCACTTCCGGCCACTTCCTTGTTTAGGGCGCCCCATGACAGATAATTTCAATGACGACGATGCTTTCGCTTCCGCCGGCCTGCGGCTGACGGTGGATCTCGGCGCGCTCGTCGAAAACTGGCGCGACCTCGCGCGCCGCTCGGGGAAGGCCCGCGCGTCGGCCGTTGTCAAGGCCGATGCCTACGGGCTCGGGATCGAGGATGTGGGCGAAACGCTTTATGGCGCCGGCGCGCGCGATTTCTTCGTCGCCACCGCCGATGAAGGCGCGACCTTGCGGCTCTATGCCCCCGAGGCGCGCATCTTCGTGCTCAGCGGCATCTGGCCGGGCATGGAGCGCCGGTTCTTCGAAAACGACCTCGTACCCGTCATTGCTTCGGAAGAACAGCTGACCTTCTGGATGTCGGTTCTGTCTGATTATGGCGATTATCCCTGCGCACTGCAGGTCGATACCGGCTTCAACAGGCTCGGCCTGCCGATGGATGATGCGATCGCGCTTGCCGATGACGTCTCGCGTCCGGCAAGCTTTGCGCCGGTTCTCGTCATGAGCCACCTCGCCTGCGGCGACGATCCTTCCAACGCGATGAACGGGCAGCAGCTCGGGGCTTTCCGTAAAGTCAGTGCCGCCTTCGAAGGCATCGAGGCGAGCCTTGCCAATTCGGCCGGCATCTTTCTTGGGGCCGACTATCACTTCGATCTTACCCGCCCCGGCATCGCCACCTATGGCGGCGAGGCAGTGCCGGGCATGGCCAATCCGATGCGCCCGGTGGCGACGGCGGAGGCGCGGATCATCCAGACCCGCTCGGTCAAGGCGGGCGAAACGGTGGGATATGGCCGCGCGCTTCAATTGACCCGCGACAGCCGACTGGCGATCGTCTCGGCAGGTTACGCCGACGGCTATATGCGCAGCCAGTCGAGTGCCGGCGTGCCATTGCGCCAAACCGGCATTGCGGGCGGTCATGGCTTCATTGCCGGGCATAAGGTACCCGTTGCCGGCCGCATCACCATGGACCTCACCATTTTCGACGTGACCGATCTACCGGAAAACCTGGTCAGAGCCGGTGACTACGTTGAACTTTTCGGCAGCAACATCTCGGTCGACGAGGCCGCAAGGGCGGCAGGCACGATCGGCTACGAGATGCTGACCAGCATGGGGCTGCGGCACGAACGCCGGTATATCTCGGAAGAGACCGAGGAATAGCCCGGCTACGTCTCAGGATAGTTAGCGCGCACTGATCGCCAGCCGAACGCCAAGCGCCACGAACAGCGTGCCAAGACCGCGATCGAGCCAAAGGCCAAGGCTGCGATTGCGCCGAAGCGCTTCGCTCAGACGGCCACCGAGCAGGATCAGCGGCGGTTCAATGAAGGCGGCGACGACGATAATGAGGCTTCCGTGCAGCAAAAGCTGTGCCCAGACCGGGCCGGCGCCTTCGACGACGAATTGCGGCAGGAAGGCCAGGAAGAAGATGGCGACCTTCGGATTGAGCAGCGAGACCAGAATACCTTGGCGATAGATACGGCTAAAGGGCAAGGACTTGCCGGCTTCCTTGATCCATGCGCTCTCGCCCTTCGAGCGCAGCGCCTGGATGCCGAGCCAGATCAGATAGGCCGCACCGACCCATTTGACGGTCGAGAAGGCCAGCGCGGAGGCAGCAAGGATCGCCGACAGGCCGGCGGCCGCCATCAGTACATGCAGGCACGCGCCGCTCCAGATGCCGAACAGCGCTGCAAAGCCGGAGCGCATGCCGCTTCTGATCGTGTGACCGAGAATGAAGGCGATATCCGGCCCCGGCGACAGATTAAGGAGAATCGCAGCAGTCAGAAAGCCCATCCAGTGCGCAAGCGAATAATCAAACATCGATCATCATCCATAAAACCCGGCATAAAGGCTGACACGATCGCCGTTGATACGGAAATCATTAGTTTTGATAGGCCGGGAAAGACATTATCTGACTGCCCAAGCGATTCGTCGCGAAAAGCGAAGCATTTGAACTTGAGAATAGCATCCTATGGCTAAGGCCCGCACACAATTCATCTGCCAGAACTGCGGCACGGTCCACAATCGCTGGGCCGGCAAGTGCGACAGTTGCGGCGCGTGGAATACCATCGTCGAGGAAGATCCGATGGGCGGAATCGGCGGCGGACCAACGAAGACGCCGCGAAAGGGCAAGCCCGTCACGCTGACCACGCTTTCGGGTGAAATCGAGGAAGCGCCGCGCATCCATACCGGCATATCCGAACTCGACCGCGCCACCGGCGGCGGTTTTGTGCGTGGCTCGGCCGTTCTCGTCGGCGGCGATCCTGGCATCGGCAAGTCGACGCTGCTGATGCAGGCGGCAGCGGCCCTCGCCCGGCAAGGACACAAGATCGTCTATGTCTCCGGCGAAGAGGCCGTGGCGCAGGTGCGCCTGCGCGCCCAACGGCTGAAGGCGGCCGATACCGAAGTGCTGCTCGCCGCCGAAACCAATGTCGAGGATATCCTGGCAACGCTGGCGGAAGGCAAGCGGCCGGATCTTGTCATCATTGATTCCATCCAGACGCTGTGGAGCGAGCTTGCCGAATCCGCACCCGGCACGGTAACGCAGGTGCGTACCGGCGTGCAGGCGATGATCCGCTTCGCCAAGCAGACTGGAACTGCCATGGTGCTGGTCGGCCATGTCACCAAGGACGGCCAGATCGCCGGACCGCGCGTCGTCGAGCATATGGTCGATGCCGTTCTCTATTTCGAGGGCGATCGGGGCCACCATTACCGCATCCTGCGCACGGTGAAGAACCGCTTCGGTCCGACCGACGAGATCGGCGTCTTCGAAATGTCCGACGCCGGGCTTCGCGATGTGCCCAACCCATCCGAACTTTTCCTCGGCGAGCGCAACGAAAAGTCGCCAGGCGCGGCCGTCTTCGCCGGCATCGAAGGCACGCGTCCGGTGCTGGTGGAGGTGCAGGCGCTGGTCGCGCCGACATCGCTCGGCACGCCGCGCCGCGCCATCGTCGGCTGGGATTCGGCGCGCCTTTCCATGATTCTCGCCGTTCTGGAAGCGCATTGCGGCGTGCGGCTCGGTCAGCATGATGTTTACCTCAATATTGCCGGCGGCTACCGCATTTCCGAGCCGGCTGCGGACCTTGCGGTCGCTTCTGCACTGGTTTCCTCCCTGGCCGGTCTTGCTCTGCCCGCCGATTGCGTCTATTTCGGCGAAGTCAGCCTGTCGGGCGCCGTCCGGCCGGTTGCGCACACCGCCCAGCGCCTCAAGGAAGCCGAGAAGCTGGGATTTTCCGCGGCCGTTCTGCCTGCCGCTTCCGCCGATCTGCCAAAGGGCAATGGCGGACGCTGGAGCGAGATCGACAGCCTGCCGGATCTGGTGGCGCGCATTGCCGGATCGAAAGGTGCGCTCAAGCGAGCGGAAGACGAAGACTGAGCCTTACTTCAGCCGTTCTTGGCGAAGAAGAGGCTCATGAATTGAGGCCGATGCCGACCATGAGGTCCGGCAAGTCTTGAAGTGGATTATAGATGCCCATTACGATTTTCGACGGTATTGTTATCGGCGTTCTTCTCTTCTCCGCCATTCTGGCCATGGTTCGCGGCTTCTCACGCGAAATTCTCTCGATCGTCAGCTGGGGCGGCTCCGCAGTAGCAGCATACTATCTCTATCCGCTGCTCGTTCCCTATGCCTTGCAATACAAGGCCGACACCAAGATCGCCACGATTGCGTCAGCCGCCGTCATCTTCCTGCTGGCGCTCATCATCATTTCCTTCATCACCATCCGGATTGCCGATTTCATCATCGACAGCCGCATCGGCGCGCTCGACCGCACGCTCGGCTTCCTCTTCGGCGCGGCACGCGGCCTACTGCTGATGGTCGTCGTCGTTGCCTTCTGGAACTGGCTGGTGGCACCGGCCGCACGTCCGGACTGGGTCAATAACGCCAAGTCGAAGCCTTTCCTCGATTCGATGGTGGAGAAGCTGACTGCGGCGCTGCCGCAAGACATTCAGGCAAGGCTGCCGGCCGAAATCCTCAACAAGATCGCGCCAAACCAGCAGCAACAGCAGCAGCAGGGAAGCGGCGACAACGCCACGCCGAACGATACCGCGCCGTCGGATGACGCACCGGCGCCGCAGACAAACAATTGACGGTGCGTTTACAGGCTTGACCTGCCGCCCGAGAATCGCCATTTGAGCGGCGTGACAATAGAAGATCCGGCCCGATATTTTTTCCGGCCGGATTTTAAGTTATTTTAATGGTCACTCGTGACGCCGCCCCGATCCGCCCACGTTGAGAGCAAAGGCCCGCAGCCATGAACCATTCCGTTTCCTTCGAGGACGATATCGACGGCGACACGCTGCATGAAGAATGCGGCGTCTTCGGCATCCTGGGGCACCCGGATGCGGCAACACTGACGGCGCTCGGCCTGCACGCCTTGCAGCATCGCGGCCAGGAAGCGGCCGGCATCGTCTCCTTCGATGGTCAGCGCTTCCACTCGGAGCGGCGGATGGGTCTGGTCGGCGACCACTACACCGACCCGGCCACCCTCGCCCGCCTCCCCGGCGACCGCTCGATCGGTCATGTACGCTACTCCACCACCGGCGAGACCATCCTTCGCAATGTCCAGCCGCTGTTTGCCGAGCTGGAAGTCGGCGGCATCGCCATTGCCCATAACGGTAATTTCACCAACGGCCTGACCATGCGCCGTCAGCTGATTGCCGATGGTGCCATCTGTCAGTCGACCTCGGATACCGAAGTCGTGCTGCATCTCATCGCCCGCTCCAAGCATCCCTCCTCCTCAGATCGTTTCATCGATGCTATCAGGCAGATGGAAGGCGGCTATTCGATGCTCGCCATGACGCGCACCAAGCTGATCGCCGCCCGCGATCCGATCGGCATCCGGCCGCTGGTCATGGGCGAACTCGACGGCAAGCCCATCTTCTGCTCGGAGACCTGTGCTCTCGACATCATCGGCGCAAAATATGTCCGCGACGTTGAAAACGGCGAGGTCATCATCTGCGAGATCCAGCCTGATGGTTCGATCACCATCGACGCCCGCAAGCCGGAAGTTTCACAACCAGAGCGTCTCTGCCTGTTCGAATATGTCTATTTCGCCCGTCCCGATTCCGTCGTCGGCGGCCGCAACGTCTATGTCGCCCGCAAGAACATGGGCATCAACCTTGCCAAGGAAGCACCTGTCGCGGCCGACGTGGTCGTGCCGGTGCCGGATGGAGGCACACCGGCCGCCATCGGCTATGCGCAGGCAAGCGGCATTCCCTTCGAGCTCGGCATCATCCGCAACCATTATGTCGGCCGCACCTTTATCGAGCCGACGCAGCAGATCCGCGCCTTCGGCGTTAAGCTCAAGCATTCCGCCAATCGCGAAATCATCGCCGGCAAGCGCGTGGTGCTCGTCGACGATTCCATCGTGCGCGGCACGACATCGGTGAAGATCGTGCAGATGATCCGCGATGCCGGCGCAAGCGAGGTGCATATCCGCGTCGCCAGCCCGATGATCTTCCATCCGGATTTCTACGGCATCGACACACCCGACGCCGACAAGCTGTTGGCAAACCAGTACACGAGCCTGAAGGCCATGTGCGAGTATATCGGCGCGGATTCGCTGGAGTTCCTGTCCATCGACGGCCTTTACCAGGCTGTCGGCGGCGAGCCGCGCAACAATGCGCAGCCGCAGTTCACCGACCATTACTTTACCGGTGACTATCCGACGCGTCTGCTCGACAAGGAAAGCACCAGCAACGTGCGCAAGCTCTCCGTCCTCGCGAGCAACGGCTGACAAGCCCAAGTAACGGCTGACAGGGGCGCCCTGCCCCTTTCTCTTTCCACCCATTCGGATCAAGGCAGCATGAGCGTCAATCTCAAGGACAAGATCGCCCTCGTCACCGGCGCATCGCGCGGTATCGGCTATTTCACGGCACTGGAGCTGGCCAAGGCCGGCGCGCATGTGATCGCCTGCGCCCGCACGGTCGGGGGCCTTGAGGAGCTTGACGATGCCATCAAGGCTGCCGGCGGCTCGGCGACCCTTGTGCCCTTCGATCTTGCCGACATGAATGCCATCGATGCGCTCGGCGCCTCCATCTACGAGCGCTGGGGCAAGCTCGACATCCTCATCGCCAATGCCGGCGTGCTTGGCGTGATCTCGCCGATCGGCCATGTCGAAGCCAAGGTGTTCGAAAAGGTGATGACGATCAATGTCACCGCCACGTGGCGGC
The DNA here is from genome assembly GCF_007828395.1 of Rhizobium sp. ERR 942. Classification (NCBI taxonomy): domain Bacteria; kingdom Pseudomonadati; phylum Pseudomonadota; class Alphaproteobacteria; order Hyphomicrobiales; family Rhizobiaceae; genus Rhizobium; species Rhizobium sp. ERR 942. The sequence continues at coordinate 303,146 of NZ_VIUA01000003.1, read as the reverse complement.
TGATCCGCTCCGTCGAGCCGCTGCTGATGCGCGCCGAGGCGGGCCGCGCCGTTATCCTCTCCTCGGCCGCCGCCCATCGCTGCCGGCCCTTCTGGGGTCCCTACTCCGCCTCCAAGGCCGCCGTCGAGGCGCTGGCCCGCACCTGGGCCGGGGAAACGCAGAGCACGCCGCTGCGCATCACCAGTGTCGATCCGGGCGCTACCCGCACCGCCATGCGCGCCCAGGCCATGCCCGGCGAAGATCCGGATACGCTGCCGCATCCGCGAGAGGTCGCTCAGGCGATCCTGCCTCTGGTCGGCCCCGACGTCACCGAAACCGGCAAGCTTTTCGTCGTGCGCGAGAACAGGCTCGTCGACTATCGGATGCCGGAATAAAAACATCCCAGGCCTTTACGCAAGACGCCTTATCCCTACTTGACCAAATTCATCCGGCGCGCGATAAAGCCGCCCATGAAAACGGTTATCTGCATTATCTGCCGGAAGATTATTCGCTAGCGTTTCGCTGGCCTGGCCGTTTTCGTCTCCCAAAATCCAAGATGACAAACGTCCGGCCTGCCGGTGACGGTATTTTTTCGGATTTATGCCTTGGGAGAGTGACATGGCCGCCGAGCCGCAATTGAAGTTCTACAACACGCTGACGCGCGAAAAGGTCGATTTTCAGCCGATTGACCGCAATAACGTCCGCATGTATGTCTGCGGCCCCACGGTCTATGACTTCGCCCATATCGGCAATGCCCGCCCGGCGATCGTCTTCGACGTGCTGTTCCGGCTGCTGCGGCACGTCTACGGTGAGAGCCGTGTCACCTACGTCCGCAACATCACCGACGTCGACGACAAGATCAATGCGCGTGCGCTGCGCGACCATCCCGGCCTGCCGCTGAACGACGCGATCCGCCTGGTGACGGAAAAGACCGAGCGGCAGTACCGTGAAGACACGACGGCGCTCGGCTGCCTGGAGCCATCGGTGCAACCGCGTGCGACCGACAATATCGCTGAGATGATCGCGATCATCGAAACGCTGATTACCAAGGGCCATGCCTATCGGGCCGCCGGCGAAGTGCTGTTCGATACCAAGTCGATGGCCGATTATGGGCAGCTTTCGAAGCGCAATCTCGACGAGCAGCAGGCCGGCGCCCGCGTCGCCGTCGACGAGCACAAGAAGAGCCCCGGCGATTTCGTTCTGTGGAAACTTTCGGACGAGAACGAACCCGGCTGGGAAAGCCCCTGGGGCCGCGGTCGTCCGGGCTGGCATATCGAATGCTCGGCCATGAGCGGACGCTATCTCGGTGAAGTCTTTGACATTCACGGCGGCGGGCTCGACCTGATCTTCCCGCATCATGAAAACGAAATCGCGCAATCGCGCTGCGCGCATGGCACGCATGCCATGGCCAATGTCTGGATGCATAACGGCTTCGTGCAGGTCGAAGGCCGCAAGATGTCGAAATCGGAAGGCAATTTCGTCACCATCTACGAGCTGCTGCAGACGGAAAAGCTCGGCGGCCGGACCTGGCCGGGCGAGGTGCTGAGGCTCGCTATGCTGATGACACATTATCGCGAGCCGATCGACTTTTCCGTCAAGCGTCTGGAAGAGGCCGAACGGCTAATTGCAAAATGGCCTGCCGCGGATGTCAGCAACGCAGCGCCGGACGAGACTGTGCTTGCAGCGCTCGGCGACGATCTCAATACCGTTGCTGCCATTCAGGCGCTCCATGCCCTAGCACAGGCCGCCAATGCCGACGCCAATCTCCTGCCTGTCTTCACGGCCAGCGCCGATCTTCTCGGCCTGCTGCCGAAGAAGGCGGAGATGGACGAAGCTGTGGTCGCGGAGATCGATGCCAAGGTGCGCCAGCGCCTGGAGCTGCTGAAGGCCAAGAACTTTGCTGAAGCCGACAAGCTTCGCGATGAACTTGCAGCGGGAGGCATTCAGCTCAAAGACGGCAAGGACGCGGTGACGGGTGAGCGAACCACGAGCTGGGAGATCAAGCGATGAGCCTTGTTACCCCCCTCTGTCACTATCGTGACATCTCCCCCACAAGGGGGGAGATTGGGGGGAGTTTGCGGCATCTGTCCGCAAAACCGCAGAGCTTAATTTCAGCAGATTCGATCTCCGTTTGGGGCGCGCAAGTGCCACGGGTTAACGATCTCCCCCCTTGTGGGGGAGATGTCCCGACAGGGACAGAGGGGGGTAACTTGCCGCATACTCCAGTCCCGCCGAAAGCCCGAAGCAATGCACGCCGCATGCGCAAGGTCATGACGGATGCGGAACTGCGTCTATGGAACGAATTGCGTGCCCATCGCCTCATGGGCCTCGGCTTCCGCCGCCAGTTGCCCATCGCTGGCTATATTGTCGATTTCGCATGCCCTGCCGAAAGGCTGATTGTCGAAGTCGACGGCTCCCAGCACTGCAATGATCGTGATCAGACCTATGACCAGATTCGCACCCGCCGCCTCGAAGCCGATGGCTGGACTATCCTGCGCTTCTGGAATGACGATGTCCTGAAGGATATCGATAACGTCTGCATGCATATCCTGATCGTCAGCGGAAAGGATAAGTTATGACCGTCTCGACCTACACCGGCGGCTGTCAGTGCGGCGCGGTTCGCTTCCGGGTGCGGGGCGGACTGAAGGATGCGTCGATCTGTCATTGCCGCATGTGTCAGAAGGCTTTCGGCGCCTACTACGCGCCGCTGGTCTCGACGCGTGGTGCCGAGCTCGCATGGACACGTGGCGAGCGGAAGCTGTTCCAATCGTCCAATTATGTGAAGCGCGGCTTCTGCGGGGATTGCGGAACGCCGCTGACCTATGAAGCGCCCGATGGCATTGCAATCGCGGCTGGTGCTTTCGACGATCCCTCGCAGCTGCCGCCTGTCGTCCAATATGGCACGGAAGCCAAGATCGGCTTCGTCGATCGGCTGCATCTGCTGCCCGGACACTCGACGGAGGAGGATGCCGCGCAGGCACCCTTCGTATTGAACATCATATCCAACCAGCATCCCGATCACGATACGGCAACTTGGCCACCGGAGAGCAGCAAATGACAATGGCAGCGGGATATAGCGGCGGATGCCAATGTGGCGCGGTTCGTTATCGCACCGCCGGCGCGCTCGGCTATCCGCATCTTTGTCATTGCCGCATGTGCCAGAAAGCATCCGGCAATTATGCCCTGCCGCTGGGAAACGCCAAACGGGCCGATTTCGAGCTGACACGCGGCGAACCCTCATGGTTTCATTCGTCCGATCTCGTGCGCCGCGGCTTTTGCGGCACCTGCGGCACGCCCCTGTTCTATGATGTGCCCGGCACGGATTCCATCAATGTGACGCTTGGTTCACTGGATGAGCCAACGCTGGTCCAACCCGTCGCGCAATCGAACTGCGCGGCAAAGATGCCCTGGTTCCATGCACTCGATGCGCTGCCGATGGAACCGGACGAGGATAGCTCGGACCGTGCGATATCGATCAAGCTGTCCAATCATCAGCATCCTGATCACGATACCTCAAGCTGGCCAGAGGAGAAGAGCCATGAGTGAAGCTACCAGAAGCGGAGGATGCCAATGCGGCGCGGTACGGTTTCGCATCCGCGGCCAGCTCGGCCGCCCCTCAATTTGCCATTGCCGCATGTGCCAGAAGCAGTTCGGCAATTTCTTCTCCGCGCTTGTTACCGCCCCTGAAGACGGCGTGGAATGGACGCGCGGCGAACCGAGCTATTTCCAGTCTTCCGTCAATATCGACCGCGGCTTCTGCAAGAACTGCGGCACGCCGTTGACCTACCGTCATCCGGGCGGCCTTGAAATCGCCATCGGCGCCTTCGACGAGCGCGACGATCTCGCCCCGCAGATCCAGGTCAACCATGCCTACCGACTGCCTTGGGTAGAGACGATTTTCGAAAAGCCCATTCATCAGGATCCGGATTTCTATTCGCGGCAGGAGCAGATCATTTCCTTCCAGCATCCCGATCATGACACCGATGTCTGGCCGGCCGAGGGGCTGAAAATATGACCGAAGTCCTGCGCACATTCTATCCGGAGATCGAACCTTACGCCTCCGGCCATCTCGATGTCGGCGATGGTCATGTGATCTATTGGGAACGGGTGGGAACTCCTGGCGCCAAGCCCGCCGTCTTCCTGCATGGCGGACCCGGCGGCGGCATTTCGCCCAGCCATCGCCGCGTGTTCGATCCGGCGCTTTACGACGTGACCCTATTCGATCAGCGCGGCTGTGGGCGCTCGACGCCGCATGCCGGCTTGGAAGCCAATACCACCTGGCATCTAGTCGACGATATCGAGCGGCTGCGCAAAATGGCCGGCGTTGAGAAATGGCTTGTTTTCGGCGGCTCCTGGGGCTCGACGCTGGCGCTCGCCTATTCCGAAACGCATCCGGATCGCGTTTCCGAACTGGTCGTGCGCGGCATCTATACGCTGACGAAAGCCGAACTGGACTGGTACTATCAGTTCGGCGTCTCCGAAATGTTCCCCGACAAATGGGAGCGTTTCGTGGCACCCATTCCGCCGGAAGAGCGTCATGAGATGATGGCCGCCTATCATCGGCTGCTGACGCATCCGGACAAGGCTGCCCGCCTGGAAGCCGCAAAGGCATGGTCGATCTGGGAAGGCGAGACGATCACGCTTCTGCCGGAACCTGCCGTCAGTGCCCAGTTCGAAGATGCGGAATATGCGCATGCCTTCGCCCGTATCGAGAACCATTTCTTCGTCAACGCCGGCTGGCTCGAAGAGGGCCAACTCCTGCGCGACGCCTACAAGCTGAAAGACATTCCCGGCGTCATCGTCCATGGCCGCTACGACATGCCCTGCCCCGCCAAATATGCCTGGGCGCTGCACAAGGCTTGGCCGAAAGCTGAATTTCACCTGATCGAGGGCGCCGGCCATGCTTCGTCCGAGCCCGGCATTCTGGATCGGCTCATCCGCGCCACCGACAAGTTTGCAGGCAAAGCATAGGCCGGGCATCTCAATATCAATAACCGGTTCGCCGGAGGAAACAGTATGACACGCGAAAAAATCTATCTCTTCGACACGACGCTCCGCGATGGCCAGCAAACGCCCGGCATCGATTTTTCGGTCGAGGACAAGATTGCCATTGCGACCATGCTGGATGAATTCGGCCTGGATTATGTCGAAGGCGGGTACCCCGGCGCCAACCCGACCGATACGGCCTTCTTCAACGAGAAGCGCACGACATCGGCCTCCTTCGTCGCCTTCGGCATGACGAAGCGCGCCGGCATCTCCGCCTCCAACGATCCCGGCCTTGCGAGCCTGCTGCAGGCGAAATCAGACGCGATCTGTTTCGTTGCGAAGAGCTGGGACTATCACGTCCAGGTGGCGCTCGGCTGCACCAACGAGGAGAATCTTGAAAGCATCGCCGAAAGCGTCAAGGCGGCCATTGGCGCCGGCAAGGAAGCCTTGGTCGATTGCGAGCACTTCTTCGACGGCTACAAGGCCAATCCGACCTATGCGCTTGCTTGCGCCAAGACGGCCTATGATGCCGGAGCGCGCTGGGTCGTGCTCTGTGACACCAACGGCGGCACACAGCCGCCGGAGATTCGCGCCATCGTCGAGGCCGTCATCGCCTGCGGCGTTCCTGGGCACTGTCTCGGCATCCATGCCCATAACGATACCGGCCAGGCGGTCGCCAATTCGCTCGCGGCGGTCGAGGCCGGCGTGCGGCAGATCCAGGGCACGCTGAACGGCATCGGCGAGCGCTGCGGCAATGCCAACCTGATCACACTGATCCCGACCCTGGCGCTGAAAAGAGCCTATAGCGAACGCTTCGAAACGACGATCGACGCCGAGCGGCTGGTGGGCTTGACCGGCCTTTCGCATGCCTTCGACGAGCTTCTGAACCGCTCACCCGACTATCAGGCGCCCTATGTCGGTGCCTCCGCCTTTGCCACCAAGGCTGGTATCCACGCCTCGGCGCTGCTGAAGGACCCGCGCACCTACGAGCATGTGCCGCCGGAAAGCGTCGGCAACTTCCGCAAGGTCATGGTCTCCGACCAGGGCGGCAAGTCGAACTTCATCAATGCGCTGAAGCGGCGCGGCATCGAAGTGGGCAAGGACGACCCGAAGCTCGACCAGCTGATCCAGATCGTCAAGGAGCGTGAAGCGACAGGCTATGCTTACGAAGGCGCGGATGCGAGCTTCGAACTTTTGGCGCGCCGCACGCTCGGTACCATCCCGGAATTCTTTGCGATCGATGGTTTCCGCGTCATGGTGGAACGCCGCTTCGATTCCCACGGCCGGGTGAAAATCGTCTCGGAAGCCGTCGTCAAGATCATCATCGATGGCGAAACCATCATGTCGGTTGCAGAGGGCGACGGCCCGGTCAATGCGCTCGACCTGGCGCTGCGCAAGAATTTCGGCAAATACCAGCACGAGATAGACGATCTGGAACTGGCCGACTTCAAGGTGCGTATCCTCAATGGCGGCACGGAGGCCATCACCCGAGTCCTAATCGAATCCACCGATAGCGACGGCGTACGATGGTGGACGGTCGGCGTCTCCGAAAACATCATCGACGCGTCGTTCCAGGCTCTGATGGATTCCGTCATCTACAAGCTGATGAAAAACCGGCATATGGCAGGCAGGATTGCGGCGGAGTAATCCGCCGCCCATCAAAAAGCTTGACGATGCCGTCAATGAAATGAATTAGCCATGCCGCATGCATTGGAGTAATCCCGTCTCAAATAACAGAGAATGACGGGAAAATTCATGGCCACTGACGCGGTCAAACCTGAAATCAAGAACAACGACGCTATCCGCGGCTTCGGCTTTGCGATGACGGCCTATCTCTTCTGGGGCGTTCTGCCACTCTATATGAAGGCGCTGGCGCATATCCCGGCTTTCGAGGTCATCGCCCATCGCATCGTCTGGTCGGTTCCCGTCGCCGGGATCGTGCTGCTGGCGCTCGGCCGCCTGGGTGACGTGAAGGCGGCGTTTCGCAACCCGCGGACAATCGCCATGGCGTCACTGACGGCAGCGCTCGTCACCATCAACTGGGGAACCTATGTCTGGGCCATCGGCGCCGGCCATTCGCTCGATGCGGCCCTCGGTTACTTCATCAATCCGCTGTTCAGCATCGCGCTCGGCGCCATCCTACTCAAGGAAAAGCTGACGCCGACGCAGATCGTCGCGATCTGCCTTGCAGCCGCCGCCGTCATCATTTTGACGGTGAAAGCCGGCACCCTGCCCTGGGTCGCGTTGTCGCTGACCTTCTCCTGGGGCTTCTATGCCTTTTTCCGCAAAACCCTGCCTGTTGGAGCCAACCAGGGCTTTTTCATCGAGGTGCTACTGCTCTGCATCCCGGCAGCATTTTACATCCTCTATCTGGAAGCGCGCGGTGAAGGCCACTTTTACCAGACCGGCCTTTCGGATACCGCGCTCCTGCTCGGCTGCGGGCTCGTCACGGCGCTGCCGTTGATGATCTTCGCTAATGGTGCGAAGCTTTTGAGGATGTCGACCATCGGCATCATGCAATACATCGTTCCCACAATGGTCTTCCTGATCGCCGTTTTCCTGTTCAAGGAACCCTTCGGCACGACGCAGCTCGTTGCATTCTCGCTGATCTGGGCCGGTCTCGTGCTCTATAGCTGGTCGATGCTGCGTCAGAGCAGAGGAGCATAACCAGGCGATATGGTTAGCAAATCGCTATTTGTGGCGGTTTGGCTTTCAAGAAAGCCGTGAACCGCCTCGTCCCTTGTCATCACGCAGCCCTAAGCGAAAAATCGCCGCGTGTTTTCCGGAACAGCTTTTAGAGCTTGGAAATCACGGCCTCTTCTCCGCCGCGGTCGCCGCGCGTCTCTGCGGCATGCTTGCGGATCGCCGGAATGATATCGGCCACCTTGTCGATCACAAGCGGCTGGACACGATGGGCGGTATGGATGAAGCCCTCGTCCCGCATATGACGGACGATTTCCATCATCGAATCCCAAAAGCCGTTGATATTGGCAAAAACCATCGGCTTTTCGTGACGGCCCAGCTGGCCCCAGGTCATGATCTCGACGATCTCCTCCAGGGTGCCGATTCCGCCCGGCAAGGCCACGAAAGCGTCGGCGCGCTCGAACATGCCATGTTTGCGCGTATGCATGTCCGGCGTTATGATGAGTTCGTCGAGCTGACCGAGCGAGTGGCGCGTCGCTTCCATATCGACCAGAAATTCCGGAATGATGCCGGTGACCTGACCGCCGTGCGACAGCACGCCGCTTGCGACAGCGCCCATGATGCCCTTCGTTCCGCCGCCATAGATCAGGCGCAGGCCGTTTTCGGCAATGCTTTTGCCGAGTTCGCGGCCAGCGGCCATGTAGGAAGGATCGCGTCCAGGCTGTGAGCCACAATAGACGCAAATGGTTCGAATTGGCGCGGAATCGTCGGTCATGGATGCAAAGAACTATGCTGCAGGTGCGCAGTCAAGATTTTTCAAAGGAAAACTTGTATCGGGACATGCGAAAATGGCTGAGAAAGCTTGTAAAAGCAGGCGAAATCGCTAGCAATTTCAGGAGTTGCGATGACTTCGCCGCGTGGAGATGAATGATGATGAAGAACCGTGCCGGTTGGCTGGCTCTGTTGGTGTTGGCAATTGCGACCCTGTTGATGGTCTTCTTCGTGATGCCGCGCATCAACGGTGACAAGACCCCGATCGGCAACGTGGTCAATCAAGCCAGCAATGCGGTGAAAAATACGATCAACCAAAATGCGCAGAAGGCTGGCGAGACCGCCGAGAGCGCGACCAAGGCCACGCAGAATGCCGTGTCGACCGCCGTCAACACCGCAGATCTTGCGAAAAAGCTGACCGGCCTGACCGACGCGGCAACCGCTTCGCTGGCCGATTTGAAGGCGCTCTTCAAGGATGGCAATGCACCGGCCCAGGATGTCTTCACGGCTGCGAAGACAAAGGCGATTACTGCCCTGCAATCGATCGTCGGCTTCGCGCTTCCCGAAGGGATCGACGCAACGACAACGGGACTCGTTAAGAAAGCGCAGGACGGTGCAGGCAAGGCTCTCGCCATCATCCAATCTCTCCCCGAGAATGCTGCCGAAGCCAGTGCGGCGATCGACAAGGCTCTTGCAACGCTGACAGGGCAACAGGCGCCCGGGACCAACTCGGCTGCCAATCCTCGCGTACCATCATTCGACGTATTGCGCGTCGAGCCGGATGGCTCCACTGTTATCGCAGGCTCAGCCGAGCCGAATGCCAAGCTAGAGATCGTCGACGGCGAAAAGGTTGTCACGACGACCAAGGTCGGCCCGAGCGGCGACTTTGCCGCCGTACTCGACAATCCGCTGCCGCCTGGAGACCACGAATTGGTGCTGCGCGCCACCGGCAAGGACGGTAAGGCCGTCAGTTCCGAGGAAATCGCAACCGTCTCCGTGCCGAAGGACAATTCCACCCAGGTTCTCGCGATGGTGTCGAAGCCAGGCGCTGCAAGTCGCATCATCACCGCGCCTTCCGCCAAGCAGGGCCGCGTGACCGCCGGCGAACAGGACGCGTCCGCAGCCGGCACTCAGGCCAAAGCGACCACGACAGACGCCAAGCCGCAACAGGATGGTACGGCGGTCGCATCCGCCAATCCCGCGGCAGGCACGGCAACACCGCCAGCAGCGAAGGTAGAGGCGAATCCAGACGTCATGGTCAATGCGGTGGAGATCGAAAACGATCATATCTTCGTTGCCGGCACCACGAAGCCGAATGCCAAGGTCCGCGCCTATGCCGACGACAAGCTCATCGGCGAGAACGTCGCGGGTGCGGACGGTCACTTTGTCGTGGACGGACCCATGCCTCTTGCCGTCGGCGATCACAAGATCCGCGTCGACGTACTCGATGGCGCCGGCAAAGTCGTCGTGCGGACCAGCGTCAACTTCACGCGCCCCGAGGGCAATCAGGTGACGGTCGCGGCGCAGACACCCGCCGCCGCAAATGGTCAAGGGCAGACGGCCACGGCAAACATGGTGCCGCTCGACGAGGGCGAGCTTGCCAAGCTCAAGGAAGGCGCGGGCAAGGCTTTTGCGCTGCTCAAGGGCCTCTTTACCGACGGCAAGCAGCCGAATACGGAGCAGCTCGCAGCCGCCCGCTCCGGCACGGAAATCGCGCTCAAGTCGCTGTCTGAATTCCGGCCGACCATCAACGCCAGTGCTGCGTTGAAGAAGGCTGCTTCCGACGCTTCGAGCACGGCCTCCAAGGCGCTTGCCACCTTGCTGGCTTTGCCGAAAGATCCGAAATCGGTCGGCGCGGCGCTGCCTGGGCTCGAACAGATGATCGCTGTTATCACGCAGCCTGCTCAGACGGCACCGGCGCAGCCGAACACAGAGGTCTCATCCAACGACAGTGGCCCGAAGACGCTCGAACAGGCACCGCTGTCGCAGGACACCAATGCCGTCATCATCCGTCGCGGCGATACGCTGTGGCAGATATCGCGCCGCATCTACGGTGCGGGCGTGCGCTACACGACGATCTATCTGGCCAACGAGGACAAGATCAACAATCCGGACCGCATCCTACCGGGTCAGGTCTTCGGTCTGCCGAAGGATGCATTGCCGAATGCCGAGGAGCTTCACCGCAAGCGGCTTTCGGGCGAGCACCTCTAGCGCAACGACCGCCCATCGTGAACATTGGCAGCGGCCAGGCTCATCCACGCCTGGCCGCTGCTTTTATACCGCATGAAAATAGTATAAGCGTCGCCCGACCCCATAGCCTTCCCACAACGGCCATGTCTTGGCCATGAAGGCTTGCCAGTCGGCTGTGCAAACGCTGCCACATCCGGCTGCCCAATCATTCGCCGGAGACGGACATGGCAGGCCAGAAGAAAACCATATCGGCGGATTCCAGCAATCCATTGAACACGATCGTCAATCTCTGGCCCTATATGTGGCCGAGCGGGCGCATGGATCTGAAAATGCGGGTGGTCTGGGCAACCGTCTTCCTGCTGGTCTCGAAATTTTTCCTGCTGCTGGTCCCCTACTTCTTCAAATGGTCCGTCGATGCGCTGAACGGCAAGCTCGACATGCAAGGCATTCTGCCTGCTTTCCTGGTCGGCGCCATCGCTTTGATCATCGCCACGAACGCGACGCGTCTGATCCAGCTCGGCCTAAACCAGCTGCGCGATGCCCTGTTTGCGAGCGTCGGCCAATATGCGGTGCGCCAGCTCGCCTACAGAACCTTCGTGCACATGCACGAGCTCTCGCTGCGTTTCCATCTGGAGCGCAAGACCGGAGGCCTCTCGCGCATCATCGAGCGCGGCACCAAGGGCATCGAGACGATCGTCCGCTTCACGATCCTCAACACGTTTCCGACCTTCATCGAATTCCTGCTGACGGCCATCATCTTCTGGCGCGGCTATGGCTTTTCCTATCTCGCGGTCACGGCCGTCACGGTCTGGCTCTACATCTGGTTCACCGTCAAGGCGAGCGACTGGCGCATCTCCATCCGCCGGACAATGAACAACAGCGACACCGACGCCAACACCAAGGCGATCGATTCGTTGCTGAACTTCGAGACGGTCAAATATTTCGGCAACGAGGAGATGGAAGCCAAACGCTTCGATCAATCGATGGAGCGATATGAAAAGGCAGCCACCAGCGTCTGGACGTCGCTCGGCTGGCTTAACTTCGGCCAAGGCTTGATCTTCGGCCTTGGCACGACGGTGATGATGGTCATGTCGGGCTGGTCCGTCTTGAACGGCCATCACACGGTCGGCGACTTCGTGTTCATCAACGCCATGCTGCTGCAGCTCTCCGTACCGCTCAACTTCATCGGCTTCGTCTATCGCGAAATACGTCAGGGCCTGACCGATATCGAGGAGATGTTCGACCTGCTCGAGGTCAAGCCCGAGGTGGTCGATGCGCCTGACGCCAAGGAGCTCGTCATCGGTAATGGCGCAATCGCATTCAAGGACGTGCATTTCGCCTATGATCCGGCGCGGCCGATCCTGAAGGGCATCTCCTTTGAGGTGCCGGCTGGCAAGACGGTCGCCGTGGTCGGGCCTTCGGGCGCCGGTAAATCGACGCTGTCGCGCTTGCTCTATCGTTTCTACGACGTGCAGGACGGCACGATCACCATCGACGGCCAGGATCTGCGAACCGTCACGCAGAAGAGCCTGCGCAAGGTCATCGGCATGGTGCCGCAGGATACCGTGCTCTTCAACGATACCATCGCCTACAACATCCGCTATGGCCGTCCGAGCGCCAGCGAAGGGGAAGTTACCGCGGCCGCGGAGATCGCGCAGATCGGCGAGTTCATCCGCAATCTGCCGGAAGGCTTCGAGACCAAGGTCGGCGAGCGTGGCCTCAAATTGTCTGGCGGCGAGAAGCAGCGCGTCGCGATCGCGCGTACCATTCTCAAGGCGCCGCCGGTCCTGATCCTCGACGAGGCGACCTCGGCACTCGACACGACGACCGAGCGCGAAATACAGGCTGCCCTCGATGTCGTTTCGAAGAACCGTACAACTTTGGTCATCGCGCATCGCCTGTCGACCGTCATCGGAGCAGATGAGATCATCGTGCTGAAAAGCGGCGTGATCGCCGAGCGCGGCACGCATGCCGAGCTTCTGGCGCGGAACGGGCTTTATGCGTCCATGTGGAGCCGCCAGCGCGAGGCAACGCAGGCGGAGGAGCATCTGAAACAGGTACGCGAAAACGACGATCTCGGCGTTGTCGACCGACTGGCGCCGGCAAGCTGAGAAAAACCGTGGAAGCATGGAACTCCGCCGCCCATGACAGCATCGGGTGCGCAATGGTTATGCACCGATTGTTGTCACGAGACTGAGATGACAGCTTGCTAGGTACGAGGGTCTTTTCAACGGAGCCCCTCAAATGCGTAGTTTTGCCAAAGCTTTCAGCTTGTTGCTCGTCGTCGGCCTGGCCTCGCCGGTTTTCGCCGAAGATGCCAAGCCTTTCACCGATGCCAAGGAGATCAACCTCCTCGATCTGCTGCCGCCTCCGCCCGCCAATGATTCCGCACAGATGAAGGCTGAGCTCGGCGAAATCCTGACGATCCAGGTGACCCGCACGCCGGAAATGGCGGCTCGCGCCGTGGCCGATGCCGAAGAGAACGTCTGGCGCTTCTCCGACGTCATCGACAATCCGAAATTCACCAAGGAAAACCTGCCGAAATTTTCGGCCTTCTTCGATCGCGTCGTCGAGACCGAAGGCGCCGTCGTCGATCCCGCCAAGGATGTCTGGAAGCGTCCGCGTCCGCATCTCTACAGCGACCTCGTCAAGCCGATCGTGCCGCTCTCCAAGTCCGGCTCCTATCCATCCGGCCACACCACAGTCGGCACGCTGATGGGCATCGTGCTTGCCAACATGGTGCCGGAAAAGCGCGCCGCCATCATGGCTCGCGCCTGGGAATACGGCCATAACCGTATCGTCGGCGGCATCCACTATGCTTCCGATATCGAAGCCGGCCGCATTGCAGGCACCGTCATCGCCGAAACCATCATGATGCATGAGGACTACAAGACCGAGTATGAGGGCGCCAAGGCTGAACTGCGCTCCGCTCTCGGCCTCTGATTTCCGATCGGCCGACGCGGGACACAGGAGGCCGCCGCCATCGGCGGCCTTTTCATTGCGTCCCGCACGGTTTCCACAGGCTGCACTTTTCAAGTCAGGGGAACGTTGGCATCTTGCTCGACGCGGATTGCGTTGAGGACGAGCGCGCGAAAGCATTGCCCATGACAGAGTTTGCCTGTAGTCACGCTCGACTGGTATTCAGAGCAAGACCGCTTATCTTGTTCTCATTCTTTTGACTGGCATGATCTTGCCGAAGAACCGGAGCCCGGTTCCTGGTGAGCATGCCCTAACGGAGTAGGCCATAGATGAGCTTGATGAACAGCGTACGCAACGTCATCGTTCCCATACACAAGGAGGGCTATCCCTTCGTTGCAGGCTTCTTCGTCGCGTCGCTGGTGCTCGGTTGGATCTTCAAGCCGCTCTTCTGGATCGGCCTGATCCTGACGCTGTGGTGTGCCTATTTCTTCCGCGATCCCGAACGCATGACGCCTCAGGACGATGATCTGGCGATATCGCCTGCCGACGGCAAAGTTTCGAGCGTGCAGATGGTGACGCCGCCGGCCGAGCTCAATCTCGGCAGCCAGCCGATGCTGCGTATCTCGATCTTCATGAATGTCTTCGATTGCCATGTGAACCGTTCGCCGATGCGCGGTCGCATCACCAACGTCGCCTATCGCCAGGGCAGCTTCCTCAATGCCGAACTCGACAAGGCCAGCGAACAGAATGAACGCAACGGCCTCGTGATCGAAACGAAGCATGGCGAAATCGGCGTCGTGCAGATTGCCGGCCTCGTTGCCCGCCGCATTCTTTGCTTCGTCCATCCGAACGAGCCGCTGGATGCCGGCGAACGCATCGGCCTCATCCGCTTCGGCTCGCGCCTCGATGTCTTCCTGCCGGAAGGCGCTGCGCCGCGCGTTGCCGTCGGTCAGCGGGCGATCGCCGGCGAAACCGTCATTGCCGAATTCGGCTCGGCCAAGGGCGCAACCCTTAGCCGCCGCAGCTGAAGTGTAGGAACACGAGCGAGATGAAGACGCCTTTTCCGCCTTTCGAGCCGCACGGGCCCAATGACGAAGCGCGTGGACCGCGTCTCCGGGAAATTCCGTTGCGACTGATCGTGCCGAACATGATCACCGTGCTGGCGATCTGCTCGGGCCTGACAGGCATTCGCCTCGCTTTCGAAAACCGTTACGAGCTCGCCGTCGTGGCGGTGCTGGTCGCCGCCTTCCTCGACGGCATCGACGGGCGCGTCGCGCGGCTGATGAAGGCCACCTCGAAATTCGGCGCGCAGATGGATTCGCTCGCCGACATCGTCAATTTCGGCGTTGCGCCGGCGCTCGTCGTCTACGTCTTTCTGCTGGATCAGGCCCGCTCGCTCGGCTGGATCGCGGCGCTGATCTATACGATCGCCGCCGGACTGCGGCTCGCCCGCTTCAATGTCATGGCTGAACGCGAGCATAAAGCCTCGTGGCAATCCGAATATTTTGTCGGCGTACCGGCGCCTGCCGGCGCCATGCTGGTGCTGCTGCCTGTTTATCTCGGCTTTCTCGGCCTTACGCCGGACCGCACCTTCGCCTTATGGGGCGCAGCCTACACGGTTCTCATCGGCTTCCTGCTGGTCAGCCGTCTGCCCGTATGGTCCGGCAAATCGGAAGGCAACGGCGTAAGGCGCGATCTGGTACTACCGATCATGCTCGGCCTCGTCGTCTATGTCGCGCTGCTGATGAGCTATACGTGGCATGTCATGGTCGTGACCGTCGTCATCTATTTGCTATCCCTACCCTTCGGCGCACGCTCCTGGGCAAAGAAATACGGCACCTACACCATCAATGGCCCCGCCGATCCCAATGTCGACGATTCCAACGACGACATCGGCCGACATATCTAGGACCAGCATATCAAACCGCTGCACAACAGCCCTCTGGCGGCATCGCCGGGCTGCAACCGCTAGTCTGTAAGTCTCCCTTATCAATCAGAGACATGACGGTCGCTCATCGGCGCAACGGAAGGCCAGCTCGGCGCGACATTTCCGCAGATTCAAACATTGCGGCAGTGCGGATTCTACACGAGGTTTCGGCGCTAATCTCTCGAAATATGGTCGTTGTTTACAAAAGCTGATTGGAAAACGCCTTCGATTTGTCATGATTTACGACAAAAAGCACTACTCGACTGTGAATCGAAAAATGCTCCGTGGGAGCATGGTGAGGAGTGAAACATGACGCAGAAAAAGGACCAGCCGGCACAACCGCAGGCAAAGATCGATCCCAGCAAGCATTATCGTCCGCTGGGACTGAAAGCCGTTCTTGCAGCCCATCTGATGCTGAAGACAAAGCCTCTCAAGAAGAAGATCGCCTGAGAATATAGTTCTGCCCACCGCGACCAATGCCGGCAGGCAGCATTTCCGCTCACTGGCCGCTAAAATGGCGGCCGCTCAGAGAAGGCTTAGTTGGCCATCGTCCGGATCCGTCTTTTTCGGCGGTTTCCTGACCGGATCGAGCACCACGGGTGTCTGCACATCCGGCCCCATATTGGCAACTTTGTTGACGCGATCCGAAACCGGGATCGCCTCGAAAAAATCCTCCTGGACCGGCTTCATCAGACCAAACACATCGCGAGGCTCCTGCGTCTTGCAATCGAGCCAGCGGGCGAAATCCTCCGGCTTGATGACGACGGGCATGCGGTCATGGATGGATCGAATGGCGCTGTTTGCCGCCGTCGTCAGGATCGCACCCGTATCGACCTCGGAACCATCTGCCGACGACCAGGTTTCCATCAGCCCGGCAAAAGCGATGACGCCGCCGCTGCGGGGGCGGATCCAGTAGGCTTGCGGCTTCTCGCCGCTTTCCTTCGGCGGCCGATGCCATTCGTAGAAGCCGGATGCCGGGATGAGGATGCGGCGATGGCGCATGGCCGCGCGGAAGGAGGCCTTACCTATTGCCGTTTCCGCCCGCGCATTGATCAGCAGCGGGAAATCCTTGGGGTCCTTCACCCAGTCGGGCATAAAGCCCCAGCGCACGAGCAAGGCGCGACGATCCGGCAGATTGCTTCCCGGTCGCTGCCGATCGCCCGATATCACGACAAGGATCGGCTGCGTCGGCGCGATATTGTAGCGCGCGGGAAAAGCCTCGTTCAGCAGGACGCCGAGCGCTTCCCCCACGTGATCTGCCGTCGATGTCAAAGCGAAACGTCCGCACATCAGGCCTGTGTTGCACCCGAAAAGCGGCTGGTCAAGCCTAACGTCAGCCGCGCGGACCGAGCAGAATGACCGCCGCCCCGACGAGGCAGATGACGGCGCCCGAAATATCCCATCGGTCCGGTAGCCGCCCTTCGGCGAGCCAGAGCCAGAAAATGGAGGCAACAATATAGACGCCGCCATAGGCAGCAAAAGTGCGGCCGGCCGCCTCGCTCGGCACCAACGCCAGCAGCCATGCAAAGAGCGCCAGCGAGACAAGGCCGGGTGCCAGCCACCAGACGGGCTTCGACAGACGCAACCACGCCCAGAAGGCAAAGCAGCCTGCAATTTCGGCAAGAGCCGCCAAAGCATATAGCCCGTAGATCATTCCCGATCGTCCCCATATTCGGCGCATTCAGAATCGCGGCTTCCGCCGGCAGCGAGTTAAGGGGCTTTCACATGGGACAGCAAGCACCGTTTCCTGTAGAAATGGGCCGCAGATGGCTCGTTGCCATCGCGCATCGATCTTCATCCGAATGCAAAGTGATCCATGACTTCCAATCCTCGCCCTGCCTCCTCCGCCATTCTCGAACGCAACGGTCGCTTCCTGCTTGTCTTGCGCAGCAATCCGCCGTCCGCCGATATGTACGCCTTTCCGGGAGGGCGGGCCGAAGACGGAGAGACACCGGCCGACGCGGCGCTGCGCGAGTTCAAGGAGGAGACAGGCATCTCAGCCCGCAATCCTCGCCTGTTCGAGACTTACGATCTCCGCTCTCACGCGGCGGACGGAACGCTGACGAGCCACTTCCTGCTCTCGGTCTTTCTTGTGGATGCCGATGAGGATGCGGTCGCCGAAGCCGCCGACGATGCGGCCGCCATTGGCTGGTACACGCTGGAAGAGGTGCGCACCCTGCCCGTTCCCGCCAGTGTGCTCGAATGCGTGGAACGACTTGCTGCAGAAAACGCATAGCTCGGCGCCGAAATTAACGATGCTGAGCAATATCGGCGTGGAAACCGCCCCTCGCGCCTTGTTCCCGTCATGCTTGTCCGGTCAACATGGTTACATGATTCATAACAGCCTTCGCCGACCACTTCTGATCTGCATCGCGCTTGCCGCAGCCCTTCCCGCTGCCGCACAGCCAGCAGCAAGCGCGCCACCGGCACAGGCTGCCGATAATGCGAATGCCGAGCAGCCTGCGCCCTATGACGAGCAGCTTTCCCGGCTCTCCGAAATTCTCGGTTCGATCGACTATCTGCGCAATCTATGTAGCCCGACGCAGGAAGACGGATGGCGCGGCGACATGCAGCACTTGCTCGACACGGAGACCAAGAGCGAGCCGAAACGAAAGGAAAGGCTCACTGCCGCTTTCAACCGTGGATATCGGTCCTTTGCATCGGTTTACACGAATTGCACGCCGCAAGCCCGCGTCGCGGAAGAGCGATACCGTAACGAAGGTGCAACACTGGCGACAGAAATCACCGCACGCTTTGGAAATTGACGATTTATTAACCTCTTTTCATAGCGAGCCGTGTCGTTTTGGGAAAAGGCTGATAGAGTTATTAAGCAAGTGGTAAGGACATGAACGTCTCGAGGAAAGAAACAATGGAAACCAGCCTGAACGAAATCGACGACATGATCGTTCATGAAAAGATGCAGGCAGCGCTGGAATACCAGAATGAAGCTTGGGCCGACGGCATGGCAGATGGCATCGAGCCCGAAATCATCGCCGACGCCGCCATCGCCCACGCGATTCGCGAGACGATCCGGAATCAAGGGGAACAGGGCGCCGAAGCCTTGCTCGAATCGCTGCGTGAACGCATGCTCGCTGGCGAGTTCTCTCCGAACCGTACCCTGCAATAACACTCAGAGATTGCTAATGCGTATCTTTCCAGGCAATGCGCTCACCTGTTCCATTGCCTCGTTCGCTGCCGTAACCCTGCTTTTGGGCAGCACCGCCTTGCCGCTACCG
This sequence comes from Rhizobium sp. ERR 942, assembly GCF_007828395.1. Taxonomy (NCBI): domain Bacteria; kingdom Pseudomonadati; phylum Pseudomonadota; class Alphaproteobacteria; order Hyphomicrobiales; family Rhizobiaceae; genus Rhizobium; species Rhizobium sp. ERR 942. Next base: position 284,495 of record NZ_VIUA01000003.1, on the reverse strand, counting down.
GCCAATGCCTTTTCCCAGCTCAACCCGCCGGCTCCCCAGGCGAAAGACGCAGCACAGTCCACTCCCAAAAAGAACGAGAAGCCGATCGAGCAGGCGCTGGAAGCGCCTGCCAATAACGCGCTGCCAATGCCCGATCCGCTGATCAACAAGCAGGCAAGCCAGAGCAGCGGCGATGCTTCGAACACGAATAAGTCAGTCGAATTCCTCTACGATATCGACAAGGCGCCGGAGCCGGTAAAGAAGCTGCGTGCGGCGATCGTCGAGGCTGCCGCTTCCGGTGATCTCGAGCGCCTGCGCCCGCTGATGAATGTCGGCGGCGGGCTCAAGCAGACGCAGGTCACCGCCGACGACCCCGGCGAAGATCCGATCAAGACCCTGCATGATCTTTCAGGCGATCCCGACGGCATCGAGATCCTGTCCATTCTCCTCGACATCATGTCGACCGGCTTTGCCCATGTCGGCCAGGGAACCCCTGATGAGGTCTATGTCTGGCCCTATTTCGCCGAGAAGGACATCAAGACACTCTCCACGCCGGAGAAGGTCGATCTGATGCGTATCGTGACGGCCGGCGACTATGCCGACATGCAGGAATTCGGCGGCTATAATTTTTATCGCGTCGGCATCACGCCGGACGGCCGCTGGAAATTCTTCACCTCGGGCGAATGATGCGGCCGGGGAACTTGCGGTTCCCCGTCGAAGGCCCTACCTCTGCGTGATGAAGCATGTCGCGCAAAAGTGCGCAGCGGTTTTGCGACAACGACATGCGCAAGAACAAAGACCTGAAGCGCAGGAAGCGATCTGAAAGATCGCGACGTGCTTTAGGCCAAATCAGCGGAACCATCATGCCAGCCGTATTCCTCAGAGAGCGCTCCTTCATCCGCATTGCCGGCGCGGAGGCGGAGACGTTCCTGCACAATCTCATCACCACCGATCTCGTCTCGCTCGGCACCGACGAGGCGCGCCCAGGCGGGCTGCTGACGCCGCAGGGCAAGATCCTGTTCGACTTCATGATCTGGCGGGACGGCCCTGGCTTTCTGCTCGAAACGGACACGGCGCAGCGGGAGAGCCTGCTCAAGCGGCTCACCATGTATCGCCTGCGAGCCAAGGTCGATTTCGTCGCGGAGGAGATGCAGGGCGTCACCGTCGCATGGGGAGATGTCACAGCTGGCGGTCCCAAGGACAGCCGCTTCGCGAGGGCGGGAATTGTGCTGACCCGGACGCCCGGCGAGCACGGCGGCGATCCCGAGACACTTTATGACGCCCTGCGTATCGACAACGGCATCGCCGTTTCCGGCCGCGATTTCGCATTGCAGGACGCGTTCCCGCATGACGTGCTGATGGATCTGAATGGCGGACTGGGCTTCCGCAAGGGCTGCTATATCGGCCAGGAAGTGGTTTCCCGCATGCACCATCGCGGAACGGCGCGCAGGCGTGTCGTCATCGTCAACGGCAGCGCCGAATTGCCGCCCTCCGGCACGGAATTGACTGTTGGCGGCAAGCCGATCGGAACGCTCGGCTCGACCGCCGGCAATATGGGCCTAGCCATCGTCCGCATAGACCGGGCTGGCGAAGCCATTGCCGAAGAGGTTCCGATAAAGGCTGGTGAGGTTGACGTCATCGTGTCACTTCCGATCTGGTCCGGCCTCTCCTTCCCCACCCGCGCCGACGAGGCGTCGGCATGACATCGGCGACGACCGCGCGCGCCTGGCAGCGCATGTTATCCGGGCGCAGGCTCGACCTTCTCGATCCCTCGCCGCTCGACGTCGAGATCAGCGACATTGCGCATGGGCTTGCCCGTGTCGCTCGTTGGAATGGACAGACCTCCGGCGACCATGCCTTTTCGGTGGCGCAACACAGCCTTGTCGTCGAGGCGATCTTTCGCCATCTCAATCCGTCAACGCCCGACGAACTGCTTGCCGCCTTGCTGCATGACGCACCGGAATATGTGATCGGCGACATGATCTCGCCGTTCAAGTCCGTCGTCGGCGGCGATTACAAGGTCGTGGAGAAGCGGCTCGAGGCGGCAATCTACCGGCGCTTCGCCCTGCCCCCGCATTGCGCGCCGAAGCTCAAGGAAAAGATCAAGAAGGCCGATACGATCTCGGCCTATTTCGAGGCGACGCTGCTTGCCGGTTTCACGCCCGATGAAGCCCGCAAATTCTTCGGCCAGCCACGCGACATCACGCGCGAGATGCTGCCGATCGACCCCATGCCGGCAATCGAGGCACAACGGCTGTTCCTCAAGCGCTTCGAGGCGATCGAGGCGGAGCGTGCCGCCATGAGGGTCGGCGCGTGACAGCAATCATCGTATCGCCGCTTGCGCGCATCGCCGAAATGGCCGTTCGCCATGGCGCGCGCGAAATGATCAGCCTGATGGCCAAGGAGCAGAATTTTCACCGTCCCACCGTCATCAAGGCGGATCGGCATCTGCTGCTCAATATGAACGACATCAGCTTTGCCGGAACCGGCGATCTCGTCGCCCCGCAGGAGACGCATGTTCGCGCCATCATCGATTTCGCTACCGGTTGGGATCGAGGCGCACCTTTGCTCATCCATTGCTGGATGGGTATTTCACGCTCGCCGGCGGCGGCACTGATTGCAGCTTTGGCCATTCACCCGGAGGAGAACGACTTTGTGCTGGTCCGCCGCCTGCGCGCGAGCTCGCCATTCGTCACGCCGAATGCCCGGCTCGTTGCCATCGGCGACGACATGCTTGGACGCCGGGGGCGGCTGGTTGCTGCAGTCAAAGAGATCGGCCGTGGCGCAGATGCTGACGGAAATGCACCTTTCATGCTGCCCTTGGCTGACTCGAGCACCGGCGCTTAAAAAGCGGAGACCGCGTTTCGCAATCTCCGCTCGCTTCACAGCAATGAACAACCGCGATCACGCGGCGACGACATCCGTTTGATCCAGGTCATACTGACCATAAGTATTCTGGTAAAGCGACGACGGATCCTGCATGTCGTTCAACAAGACGTCCAGCGCCTGATCCTTGGCAAGTGTCGCGGCATCCGTTGGACTGCTGTCGCTCGTATCGGGCTCCAGCGACAGCATATCGGCGGCTGAGGCATCCGACGATTTCAGGGCATCGAGACCCTCGGCGAACTGATCCTTGGTCAGGGAGCCGGCGTTTTGCGTATCCAGGCTCTTGAACAGGTTTTCAGCATCGCTCTCGCTCATATCCTTCGGACGGCCAGCGACGAACTCGTCCTGCGAGACTTTGCCGTCCTTGTCGGTGTCCAGGCTGGCAAACAGCTGGTCGATGGGCGATTCGCCGGAAGAGCCGTCGGCCGACGTGGAACCGCTTGACTGGCTGTTCTGCTGCATCTGCAACAGCATCGAGGCCAGATTGCTGGAAAAGACATCCGTTGCGCTGGGATCGCTGCTGCTGTTGCTATCCTCATCGTTGAGCATGCTCGCCGACAGAAGGCCGGACTGCGCCGCCTCCTCCAGCTCCTGAGCATCCACGACGCCGTCCTGATTCTTATCCAGGGGACTGTACGAGGCAGCCGTCATGCTGCTTCCAATTGAAGAAACCCCGCTCATCCAAATCTCCTACGGCAAATGCCATCGCGTGTTTGATAGACCCCGGCACGCTTAATCATCTGCAGATAGGATAGGTCTGTTTGCCCTGCCGGTTGAAGATTGGTGTTAATTCACCATTAACCATAATTGACAGACACCGAATCATATCGCCGGTGGGCGCGTACGCAGCAGAAACAACCGCTGCTTGGCATCCGCCGCTTCAGTGGCACGAATCATCTTCGCTTGCTTAAGGGCCCGCTTCCTATTGGATGACCGCACATGCCAGGCGCTTGCCGGCGCCGCCGACGGGCTGACTGCGGTAATCATCCGAGTCGGCATGGATCATCAGCGTGCGGCCGCGGATGCCGTTTTTCCCGTTCAGCGATACCATGCCATTGAAGACCTGGGCACGCAGCTTGCCATCCTGATCGACATACTGGTTGGGCATATCGCCGGCATGCGGACCGTTGGCGGCCAGAAAGCCGTGTTCCGCCTTGGTTGGGTTGAAATGACCACCAGCGGACTCGAAGCCGTGCGCATGGTCGCAACGGCTATTTTCATGGATGTGGAAGGCGACCCAGCGATTGGCCGGCATGCCGGACACTTCCATCTCGATCAGCACGCCCTTTTTGCCCTCGGTCAAGGTCGCCCGGCCGGCTTGTTTACCGTCGAGGCCGACGAAATCAGCAGTGGCGGTGTTTTGATTTTGGGTTTGCGCTGCCGCGGGCGCGGCTGCGGCAAGGGCAAGAATTGCAACGATCGTCATCCGCTTCATGGAACACCCTCCCTGTTCTGCGTGGCAATTGCCCAACGCGTGGCAGGCATGAGGGTTCCGGTGAATGGAAAAAATGACCCTAATCAAAATGATAAGGCGACTTGCCGGCATTACGGCAGGTCGCCTTGCATCAGACGAAAGTGCTTGTCAGGCCGCTATACTGTCGACGTCATACTGGCCGTATGTGCTGTTATAGGCATCCATCGGCGACAGCAGATCCAGGTCGAAATTGACATTGGATTCCGGTGACTTGGCCGTGGAAGCGATATCGGCGCCCGGCAATTGCATGAGCTTGGCAATGAAGCCGCTCAGTGCACCATTCGAACCATTGGCAGCAGCGTCGGTATTACTGGCCTCGAGAATGCCGGGGCGCTCGTCCACCGCGCGTTCCTCTTGGCTCAAAAGACCATCGCCGTTCGAATCGAGGCGCGAAAGCGTGCCACGATACGGGTAGGAGCTGTTGGATACGGAAGAAACATGGGACATACAAACCTCCTAAGGTAGGAGCCGCCTCATGCGACGTCGTTTGTACGCAATACATTCAGAGTTGGACTATGAGCCGTTATTAAGCTGCTTCGCGCTGCCGGTAAAGACAAATTGTTAATGAGTATTAACCATAGTTCCCAAGCGGTAAATCTGAATTTCCTAATGTTCCCTTTGCAATCCATTATAAGGTAGTCCGGCATAATCCACTGGAATCATAGGGGAATCTGACTATCTAATCTTACCCGGCGAGCGGTTTCGTATATGCTACGGCGGATCGCCCATGGAGAAGACATGATGGAATTGTTACCGCTCGTCATCCTGGTCGTCGGTATCCTGGTACTGCGAGGCCACAACCTAAGGATAAGACAGCTGGAAGCGCGCGTTCAGGAGCTGCAAAATGCTCTCGCGGGCAAGGTGCTGACAGCGGAAACGGGCGAATCGATTCCTGCGACGGATTCGATGGCTCTTGCTGCTGGACAGCCTGTCGAAGAAGAGCCGAAAGCGGTGATCGAAGACACCTCCGCGCCCGATACCGAGCAAGCGGCCCTCGCCGCAAACAATGTCGCGGATGTGGTCGAGGAAAAGACCGCCACTCTTGCCACCCAGACATCCGTGCAGACGAAGGAAAGCCTGGAGAGTACGATCGGTGCACGCTGGGCCGTCTGGGTCGGCGGCATCGCGCTGGCGCTCGGCGGCGTCTTCATGGTCAAATATTCGATCGAGAGCGGTCTTCTCAGCCCCGGCGTCCGGCTTGTTCTTGCGGCGCTCTTCGGTCTCGTCCTGATTGCCGCCGGTGAGGTGATCCGCCGCCGCGCCGCACCGGTTCTGAACAATGCCTTCCAGAATGCGATGATTCCTGGCGTCTTGACGGCGGCTGGCGTCGTTGCCCTGTTCGGCGCGACCTATGCCGCGCATGCCATCTACGAATTCATCAGCCCCACGACCGCCTTCATTCTTCTCGCACTGATCTCGCTCGCCACGCTCGGACTATCGCTGTTGCATGGACAAGCGCTTGCCGGCCTTGGTCTGCTGGCATCAATGGCAACGCCTGCCCTGATCGCATCGACTGCGCCACGCCCTTGGACACTCTTCAGCTATCTCGTTCTGACCTGGCTTGCGACCATATTGGCATCCCGCCTGCGCCGCTGGCTGATCGCGCCATCCCTAGCAAATGGGCTGCTGAGCCTCTGGCCTCTACTCTACATCACCTTCAGCCCCACCGTCGATCTGACGCCGGTTACGCTTGCTATGCTTGCGATGATCGGCGGCACCATCTTCCTCTGGCCGGGGCGCTATCCGATCTCCGAGGCAGCAAAGGAAGACATTGCAACGGCGCCCACCGAAGACGCACCTCCACGCGCCGGTGCCGACATGGAATGGGCGGCGTTTCTCGCCCGGCAGCCGCTCGGAATGACGCTGACGGCAGCGATCGGTGCGCTTATGGTATCGCTCTGTATCGTCGGTTACAGCCTTCGATATGGATACCCCATTATCGATGCGACATTCATGTTTGCGGCGATCGTTGCGGCGGTAGCGGCCTTCGGTGCCGGTCGCCTGCATGCAGCCTGGGCAACGGTCCTGTCGGCACTTGTCGCCGTCCTCGGCACGTCCGGCATTCTGACCAACTGGATCGCCGGGATCGAATCCGCGGGTACGGACGGAACCGCCAGCCTGCAGAGCACGGTGCTCTATGAGGTACTCGGCATCGGCGCCCTCTTCGTACTGATCGGCGCCTTTTTCCTCAGGCGCTTCGCCCGGGCGGAGAAACCCTATGCCGCACTTTGGAGCCTCGTCATGGCCGCCACGCCGCTGGCGATCGCGACGATCAGCTTCGTCAACTTCGGCAACTGGACGCTCGACTGGCTGCATGGGCTTTACGGCTTCGGATTGGCCCTGGTTCTCATCGGGCTTGCGGAATGGCAGGATCGCCGAGACGGAGAAGCGTTTAAGCTGCCGACGAATATCCTGGCGGCCGGCTCTTTTGCCGCCGCAGTCTTCGCCCTGCATACGCTTGCGCATCATGCCACCGCGACGATCCTGCTGCCGGTTCTCGGCATCGTCTATCTGCTGGCGGGACGTCTGCGCAACTGGCCCGTTCTGCCATGGACCATGGTTGCTGCGCTGGTCATCGCCATGGGGCGCATCGCCTGGCAGCCGACGATCGTCGATCCCTCGGAACTTGGCACGACGCCGGTCTTCAATATGCTGCTTGCCGGCTATGGCATTCCGGCCGCCCTTGCCGTCCTTGCGGCGTTCATCACGCGTCATTCGCCAAGCCTGCGGCTGCGCAACGCTTTGCAGGCGCTCGCCTGCTTCCTCGTGCTGCTGACGATCGCTATCCTCGTGCGCCATGCCATGAATGGCGGCGTCCTGAACGATGCGGTTCCGACGCTCGGCGAACAGTCGATCTACACGCTGCTGGCGATCGGTGCCTCGGCGACGCTGATGGCGCTCGACCTCAGCGCCGCAAGCCCTGTCTTCCGCTATGGCGGCATGGCGCTCGGCGTCATTTCGGTCTTCATGATCCTGACCCTGCATCTGCTGGGGCTGAACCCGTTCATGACGGGTGAGAGCACAGGTGGCATCCCGCTCTTCAACCTGCTGCTGCTCGCCTATCTCCTGCCAGCCATCGCTTATGCCGGCCTGGCGCTCTTTGCCCGCAATCGTCGTCCCCTGCCCTATGTTGGCATGCTGGCGGTCGCGGCGGCCGTCATGGCCTTCGCATGGGCGACCCTGTCGGTGCGGCGCTTCTGGCAGGGCGAGTACATTCCCTTCTGGAACGGTTTCATCCAGGGCGAGCTCTATTCCTATTCCGTCGTCTGGCTGCTGATCGGCATCGCGCTTCTCGGGCTCGGGACCCGCCTCGAGGCCCGGAGCCTGCGCATCGCCTCGGCGGTGCTGGTCTTTATCGCCGTCGTGAAGGCCTTCCTGATCGACATGGCGAACCTTGAAGGCTTCCTCCGGGCGCTATCCTTTATTGGCCTCGGCGCTGTCTTGATCGGTATCGGCCTGTTCTACCAGAGAATCCTGACACGCAAGAAAGCGACGGAGTGATTGCGGCGAATCCATTCGCCCGGTAGGAGGAAAGAACCTGCCGACTGATCATCCCGGAGCAAGTGCGACCATGAATACCGACAAGATGGCGCGGGCTTTCGCCCCGTTCGAAGCACTGGCTGCGGATCTCATTCCCCACGCCGCGGATGGCGATGACGGTTCGCACGATATTGCCCATATCCTGCGCGTCTTCCGCAATGCCATGGCCATCCAGGCCGAGGAAGGCGGCAATGCCCGTATTCTCGCCGCCGCCGTGCTGCTGCACGATTGCGTTGCCGTCGAAAAGAATTCGCCTCATCGCGCGCAGGCCTCGCGGCTCGCAGCCGAGAAAGCTTCGGGCATTCTGCGGCAGCTCGGCTGGGCGGACGACGATATTGCGGCTGCCGCGCATGCGATCACCACGCATAGTTTCTCCGCCAACCTGCAGCCGGAAACGCTCGAAGCGAAGATCCTGCAGGATGCCGACCGGCTGGATGCCATCGGCATGATCGGTGCGGCACGTTGCTTCTACATTGCAGGCCGTCTCGGTTCCGGTCTTTACGACCCGTTCGATCCGCTTGCGACAGAGCGGCCGCTTGACGACAAGCGCTTCGCCATTGACCATTTCGAGACAAAGCTGTTCAAACTTGCGGATGGATTCCAGACCGAGACCGGGGCCAGGTTTGCCGAAGCGCGGCATGACCGGCTGAAGACCGTGCTGGCAATGTTCATCGACGAAATCTGAGGGCCACCCATGCGCGTCAGCGATCTTTTCATCTATCCCCTCAAGAGTGCCCGCGGCATCGCCATTCCGTCGGCAGCCATCGATGCCTTCGGTCTCGCGGGCGACCGCCGCGCCATGCTGGTCGATCCCTCGGGCAACTTCATCACCCAGCGCGAATTGCAGGCACTCGCCCGGATCGATATCCAGCCGGCGCCTTCCTATCTGCGTCTGAAGATGGAGGGCAAGGCTGACATCATCGTTCCGCCGCCACACCCCGACAACCGCATGGATATCATCGTCTGGAAATCAGCCGTCAACGCCTCCGTCGCGGATGAAGAAACCAACAAGGCCCTGTCGGCCTGGCTGGATCGCGAGGTCAGGATGGTGTTCTTCGACAGGCTCGCGAAGCGCATCGCCAACCCGGAATGGGCCGGCGAGGATACGCCTGTTACGTTTTCCGATGGCTACCAGATTCTGGTCACCACCACCGGCTCGCTGAAGGCGCTCAACGCCAATCTTGCCGCGCACGGCGAAGGCGCAGTCGGCATGGAGCGCTTCCGCCCCAACATCGTCATCGATATCGACGAGGAATGGCCGGAGGATCACTGGGCCGCCATCGAAATCGGGGGTATCCGCCTCGATCTCGTCAAGCCCTGTTCGCGCTGCATCATGACGACGCAGGATCAGCAGACCGGTTCGCGCGACGTGCCGAACCCGATGCCCGCCATGGGCCGTATCCGCATGTCCGCCGACCGGCGCGTGCCCGGCCCGCTCTTCGGCTGGAATGCCGTGCCGCGTGGCGAAGGCGCTGTGAAGATCGGCGATACGGTGACGGTGCTCGAGGAACGGCCGGAAGGCTGGGCACTCAAGCGGCGCTAAAACTGACCCTCTGTGCAGGCCTTTTACTGCTCAGCCTTTGACGACAAGGCCCGGGGATGCCATGCCCTCGTTCAGCGAAGCGACGGCAACCGCCTTCAGCGCGGCTTGCATAAAGCCGTCGCGCGCCGCGGCGATCTCTATGCCGCGCGGTTCGTAGACGTGTCGATGCAGAAAGAAGCCAGTGAGACGGAAAGCGGCGGAAAGGCTTTCCCTATCTGCGGCGATCATGGCCCCTGTCGCCAGAAACGGCGGCAATGCCAACATCTTGTCCGCCCAGGGCATGCCGGCTGCCCGGCAGACGGCACGCCCGGACTTCGGCGAAACGAAAGCCAGATCCTCACGCACGCCAGTTGCCGCGCATTCCGTCAAATCGAGGCCGAAACCAAGATCATTCAACACGGCAAGCTCGAAGCGCACGAAGAGTTCACCCGCGTCGGCGGGATTCTGCAGGTTTTCAAGGATGACATCGAGGGCATCGTAGAGGTGCGGGTGCGGATCGCGCTCCGGCAGCAGCCGCAGCAAAGCGGCCATCGCCTGCACGCCATAGACAGCGGTCGCTGTCTCCATCAGCCGCGCAGCCCTCAGTGTCACCGGCTCCATGCGAAATTCGCCGAGATGCTCATGCAGTCTTGCCCGCCAGGTGACTTCGACGAGATTGCCGGCCTGCAGCACCGGCTGCATGGCGCGCGAGCGGCCGGATCGTACCAATCCCATATGGCGACCGCGGGTACGCGTCATCACCTCGGCGACGACGCTGGTCTCGCCGAGACGTTTGACGCCCAGAATGATCGCATGGTCCTGCCATTGCATCGGCCGGTTGCCCCGAAAGATTTCTGCGATTCGAGTTTAGGACAAATGACTGCCGCTGTCACATGGCGAGCGGGGAACTGCCGGCCAGCGTCTCGACGAAGAGGCGCATGGATTGCTCGTCGAAAGGCTTGTTCAAAAGCGGCACATGCCGCAGATCTGCCGGAAAATCGAGTGTATCGGAATAGCCGCTGACGAAGCCGAAGGAAATGCCGCGTTCCATCAGCAATCGGGCAAAGCCGAAACTGGTCGACTCCCCAAGATTCACGTCGAGCATTGCAAAATCATAATGTTCCGAATGAATGGCGTTGACCGCCTGCTCCAGATTCGAAGCAATCTCAATTTGTTGAATTCCGACGAGGTGAAGAATTTCCTCCGCCTCCATGGCAATGATAAGATTATCTTCCAGTATAAGGACGCGCTGAAACGTCATATCAGCGCCATCCTTGCACGTACGCGCCAATTGGCGCACCCCGTAAAAAGTCCCGCATCTATCCCTCCGGCGCCAATCATCGGCCCGTCTTGAATGGATGGCTTTGCCCATCCGTTTTGGCTTAGTCTCTTGTGACATGACTTCGCCTCCAATCCGCTTCGCACTTTTTGCACTGCGGGACTATGGGCTCGTCACCATGCTCCAATCGCTTTTGCCGCCGCGGTTAGTAAAAGGTGAAACTGGTCGAAAAGTGACGATAACAATAATCTATGCTGATACAGTTGTCGTCAGCATTTAAAAAAGACATGTCGTTTGTGCAAAAGGCTGCCCTCAAATGAAGGGGCGCCTGACCGAATCAAGGCCGTCCCAACCGGCGAGCTCAGCAAGACCTTCGCTGTCTAAAACCTCACAGCCTCGCTCGTTCCAGAGCAGCAGCTTCCGCGCCGCCAACTTTTTCAATGTCTTGTTGGTATGAACCACCGAAAGACCAAGCGTGTCGGCGACGTGCTGCTGCCGGATGGGGATGGTCTTGCTGCCATTGAACAAGCGGAGTGCGCGGGCGCGCTGATGCAGATACGCGATCAGATAGGCTGCACGCTCGAGCGCGGAGCGGCGACCTATGCTTAGGAGATGTTCATCCAGTATCCGCTCCTCCCGCGATGCGATCCAGGTCAGATCATAGGCCAGCGAAGGATGGGAATTGTAGAGCGTCATCAATTCCGTGCGCTCGAAGACGCAAAGCGATATCGGCGAAAGCGCCTCCGTCGAGTGCTGCATCTCGCCCATGATCGAACCTTGCAATCCGATGAGGTCGCCGGGCATCACATAGTTCAGAATCTGGCGGCGCCCATCCTCCAGCGTCTTGTAGCGGAAGCCCCAACCGGAGAGGATGGTGAAAAGGTGGGCGCTATGCGCGCCTTCAAGAAAGATCGTGGCACCGGCGTCGACGAGAAGTTCGCCCTTCTTGAAACCGCTGATGAAATTCAGCTCGTCGCGCTCGAATTCTCGGAAATGCGGCAGGGATCTTAGTGGACATTGCTGGCAGGGCGTGCGTTGTCCATGCACAGTCGCAGCTGCCTTCGTCATGAAATGCTCCCCTCAGTTGCAGCGGCAAAGCGACATGCCCGATAAACCGCTGCAATATAAAGCGCTCAGGGAAGCAAAGTTCCATCAATGCGGGAAATCGAGCCCCATCTCCCGGAAACGCTCGGGATCGTCTCCCCAGTTTTCGCGGACCTTGATGAAGAGGAAAAGGTGCACGGGCTGTTCCAGAATTTCGGAGAGTTCCTTGCGCGACGCGGTCGAGATCGCCTTGATCGTCTCGCCACCCTTGCCGAGCGCGATCTTCTTCTGGCTCTCGCGCTCGACATAGATCACCTGTTCGATGCGCACCGAGCCATCCTTGCGCTCCTCCCATTTCTCGGTCTCGACATGCGAGGAATAGGGAAGCTCCTGGTGCAGGCGCAGGAACAGCTTTTCCCGGGTAATTTCGGCGGCGAGCTGGCGCATCGGCAGGTCCGAAATCTGATCCTCGGGATAGTACCAGGGGCCTTCCGGCAAGGTCTTTGCCAGATAATCCATCACGTCGTCGCAGCCGGAGCCGTTCTCCGCCGAGATCATGAAGGTCTGCTCGAAGGCGATCTTCTCGTTGGCGGCGGCGGCAAGTGCCAGCAGATCCTCGCGGCGGACGCGGTCGATCTTGTTCAAAACCAGGATCTTCGGCTGGGAAACGTCCTTCAAACCTTCCAGAATGGCCTCGGCATCGCCGCGCAAGCCGCGCTCGCTGTCGATCAACAGCATGATGAGGTCGGCATCCTTGGCTCCGCCCCAGGCAGACGTCACCATGGCGCGATCCAGCCGGCGGCGCGGCTTGAAGATGCCCGGCGTGTCCATGAAGACGATCTGCGCATTGTTGTGAATGGCAATGCCGCGCACGATGGCGCGCGTCGTCTGCACCTTGTGGCTGACGATCGAAACCTTGGCGCCCACAAGCCGGTTGACCAGCGTCGACTTGCCGGCATTGGTGGGGCCGATAAGGGCGACGAAGCCTGAATGCGTCGGACCGATATGTTCAGCCGCGCCGTCTTCGGCTGAGGTATCCTGCTGATTGCTCATTTGTCACTATTCCCCGGCAGTCACTTCTCAGTCAACTGAGGCTGCCATACACCTTCGCGCTCCAGGATCCGTGTCGCCGCCATCTGTTCGGCCGCACGTTTGGAGCGCTCTATTCCCGTTTCGGGCGCTGTACCCTTGACTTCCACGGTCACCGTGAAGCGCGGATCATGATCCGGTCCGCTGCGATCATCAACCCTATAGACCGGAGTGACGCCGAATTTCGCATGCGCCCATTCCTGCAATTCCGTCTTTGCATCGCGCCTTGCGCCTTCCGGCCGAATAGCCCGGCGCTCCCAGAAACGCAGGATGAACGCGCGGGCGACTTCAAGGCCGCCATCCAGATAAAGCGCGGCAATCAGGCTTTCGACGACATCGGCGCGCACGTTGAGCATGCGCTTGCCCGTGAGCTTCTTCACGTCGGCGCCAGTGCGGATGTAAAGATGCAACTCCATCTCATCGGCAACTTCGGCGCAGGTCTCTGCACTCACCAGCTGGTTGAGACGTACCGAAAGCTCGCCTTCCGTCGCCGCGCCGAAGGTCTTGAAAAGCAATTCTGCAATGCACAGGCCGAGAACACGGTCGCCGAGAAATTCCAGCCGTTCATAGTTGCCCGTCTTGTGCGTCCGCGCGCTGGCATGGGTCAGCGCGCGATCGAGACGCTCCTTTTCGGCGAATTCATGGCCTATAACGACCTCAAGCTTGGCACGATCCGCCTGGGAGAGCGTCTGCGCCTTCGTCATTCGACAACCTTGAAAATACGGTCCCAACGCATGTTGGTCGGCCATTTCCAGACTTCGCGAAACGAGGTGTCGTGGCCCAGCGAGAAGAAGATGATGCTGGCGCGGCCGATCAGGTTCTCGGCAGGGACATAGCCGACATCGAAACGGCTATCGTCGGAATTGTCGCGATTGTCGCCCATCATGAAGTAATGGCCCGGCGGAACGACATATTCCTGGGTATTGTCGCCACGCGAATTCGGCGAAAGATCCAGCGTGTCATAGACCTTGCCGGTATCAGGCAGGCGCTCGCTGTAGACGGCGATGTTGTCGCCCGGCTCCTGACTGTAGTCCGAGGAGAAGGTGCCATGCGGCTCGCGCGGAACGGCCTGACCGTTGATGTAGAGGATATCGCTCTTCACCTGGATGCGGTCGCCCGGCAGACCGATCACGCGCTTGATGTAGTCTACATCCGGATTCGGCGGGAAGCGGAAAACCACGACGTCGCCACGCTTCGGTTCGCTGCCCAGGATGCGGCCGCTAAACAGATCCGGCGAGAACGGCATCGAATACTTGGAATAGCCGTAGGCGAACTTGTTGACGAAGATGTAATCGCCGACAAGAAGCGTCGGCATCATCGAGCCTGACGGGATGGTGAATGGCTGAAAGAGAAACGTGCGGATGATCATGGCCAGGACGAGCGCCTGTACGATGACCTTGATGTTCTCCCACAGGGCGTTCTGCTGTTTTACGGCTTTCTCGGACACGCAGTCTTATTCCTTTTTCGCACCCCACCGGCGCACTTGCATTCAGGCACTGTCTACTCGCTTCACATCATCGCGGCAATGGCGCGGTTGCCAAAAGCGACATACAGTCGTGATTCAGGCATCCACCGGCAGCGCTTCGATGATCACAAAAGCCTGAGCAAGAGGAAAATCATCCGTTATAGTCAAATGAATGGCGGCGCGATGATTTGGTGGCAGCATGGCCGCCACTCTTTCGGCGGCACCGCCGGTCAATTGCATCGTCGGCTTGCCGCTTGGCAGATTGACGACCCCCATGTCGCGCCAGAAAACACCCTGCGCCAACCCCGTGCCCAAAGCCTTGGAGCAGGCTTCCTTGGCAGCAAAACGCTTGGCATAGGAGGCCGCCTTGTTCTTGCGGCGCTCGGACTTGGCGCGCTCAATATCGGTAAAGCAGCGCTCGGTGAACCGGGCGCCGAAACGTTCGATCGTCTTCTCGACCCGGCGGATGTCGATAAGGTCGCTGCCTATGCCGATAATCATGGGAAGGCCCTCCTGGCGGCCCGGACACGGTCAGGCACGTCAGACGCTCGATGCGTTTTCGGCGAGCGCGAGCCGCTCGCGCGCACGTTCCATCAGACGCTCCTTGCGGCGCGTCTTGAAGGTCTTCACACCATAATAGGTAAGCGCATAGACGATCACACCCGTCACGATGGCGGGCGGAATGCCGCCGATCAGCATCGGCTTCAAAACCGGGTCCCAGATTTGCGTGAGATCGCCCTTGTGCCACAGCGCCGGCAGATCGATGCTGCCGCCCTGGCCGCCACTGTCGCGCGCCAGGATCAGATGACCGATTTCCCAGGTCAAAGCCCAGATGAAAGGGTAGGTAATCGGATTGCCGGCAGCCAGACAGCCGAGCGCGGAGGCAATGACATTGCCGCCGACGAGATAGGCTATGATGATCGCCATGACGAAATGTACACCGATGAACGGCGTCCAGGACACGACAATGCCCGCCGCAAAGCCGGCCGCAACCGAATGCGGCGAGGCGGCGAGGCGAACGAGGCGCTTACCGAAATATTGGAACGAACGGACGAAACCCTTGCGGGGCCAAAGGTGTTCCCGCAGTTTTTCCTTGAATGTCAGTGGTTTTCGGCGACGAAACAGCATGCGGCTTATCTAGTGCAATGGAGGCCGTCGTGACAAGAGCGGCCGAACGTATCCTGCACTGATTAAGAACCGAAAGTGCGGCTCTTTTTGGGAACGTCATCTGCACGGCACGCACAAAATGGACGCTCTCCTCATTTGCAGGAAGCGATCCTGCAAGATCGGGATGCTCCAAGGGCGCAACAACGACGCGCCCCTTCTGGTCTTTCAAGTATTAACAGCGATTAACGCGTGCGGAACAGACCGCGGTCGACCTGACGCTGACGATACTCAAGGTCAAAACGGTCATGCGAACCATTCAGGTAAGCCATTTCGCGTTCTTCAACACTCGGAACACGCAGGGCACGGGCGATTTTCTTGATCGGGCTAAACATTGTCTTCTCTCATCTCAGTTTCGTTTCTTCGATGATCAGAAGATAGGCGTGACAAAGGTTAATTACCACCGCTCTAAAATATACACAGCCATGCGCTCAATGCATATCTATCCAAAAAGGCGCTCGGATTTGGTCATAAAATGATCACAAAATATGCAGCCTGCCTCGGATCGACAGCAATCCCGGTGGATCTCATTCGTAGAGGCGCTTTACTGTCGCGATGCAGTCGAGTTCCTTGAGCTGCACCAGAAGCTGATTGAGCTGGCGCAGATCCCAAACTTCGACGTCGAGGGCCATTTCGGTGAAATCGGCTGCAACCCGAACGGTGTTGAGCACCCGGATATTGACGTCCACGTCCGCCACGGTTTGCGCCACCTTCGCCAGGGTGCCCGGCTCATTGAGGGCATTGATCAGGATGCGGGCGGCAAAGCGGGACTTGTTGGCCTCGTCCAGATCCCAACGCACATCGATCCAGCGCTCCGGCTCGTCATCGAACCGCTGCAGAACAGGCGACTGGATCGGATATATGGTGATGCCCTTGCCTTTTTCCATGATGCCGACGATGCGGTCGCCGGGGACAGCGCCGGTCGGCGCGAAATGCACCTCGACATTCGAGGAGATGCCGCGGATCGGCGGCGCATCGAGATCGGCACCGTCGGAAACCTCGGCCTTGTTCTTGCCGGGGATCTTGAAGATCATGCCCGAGGCGCTGCGAACGTTGAACCAGCCCTCGTCGCCGGCGGGCTTCACGGTCACGCGTTCGTCCTGATGATCCGGGTAGACGGCGCGTAAGACATCAAGCGACGACATCTCCCCTCGCCCGACTGCGGCAATCGCATCCTCGACGTCCTTCTGGCCGAGACGATGCAGGGCCGGCTTCAGGGCATCGCGCGAGAAGACCTTGCCGGCGCGCTCGAAGGTACGCTCCAGAATGCGATGGCCGAGGCCGGCATATTGCTTGCGGATGGCAAGGCGGGTGGCGCGGCGAATGGCGGCGCGCGCCTTGCCGGTGACCACGATCTCTTCCCAGGCGGCCGGCGGCACCTGCACGCCCGAGCGGATGATCTCGACCTCATCGCCATTGTTCAGCCGCGTGACGAGCGGCATGATGCGGCCGTTGATCTTGGCGCCGACCGTGGTGTCACCGATATTGGTGTGGACGGCATAGGCAAAGTCGATCGGCGTCGCGCCGCGCGGCAGGGCGATCAGCTTGCCCTTGGGCGTGAAACAGAAGACCTGGTCCTGGAACAGTTCGAGCTTCGTGTGCTCTAGGAACTCTTCAGGGCTATCGCCCTCGGCCAACGCCTCGATCGTATGACGCAGCCAGGAATAGGCGTTGCTTTCCCTCGACAGGAGCTCGCTATCGCCATTGGTGTTGGCGCCATCCTTATAAAGCGTGTGGGCGGCAATGCCGAATTCGGCGATCTCATGCATGCGCTTGGTGCGGATCTGCAGTTCGATGCGCTGGCTCGAAGGGCCGACGATCGTCGTGTGCAGCGAGCGGTAATCATTCTGCTTTGGCGTCGAGATATAATCCTTGAAGCGGCCGGGAACGACGCGCCAGCGGGTATGGACGATGCCGAGCGCCCGATAGCAGGAGGGAATATCGTCGACCAGAAGGCGGAAGCCGTAGACATCGGAGAGCTGCTCGAAGGAGAGCGACTTCGACTGCATCTTGCGAAAGACCGAATAGGGCTTTTTCAGCCGGCCCTTGACCATGGCGTTGGCAAGGCCATTGGCGACAAGCAGATCGCGCAACTCGGTCTCGATCTTCTTGACCAGGCCCTCGTTACGGCGCGACAGTTCCTCAAGGCGCTTGGTGACGGTATCATGCGCTTCGGGATTGATATGGCGGAAGGAAAGCTCCTCCAGCTCCTCGCGCATGTCCTGCATACCCATGCGGCCGGCAAGCGGCGCATAGATTTCCATCGTCTCCTCGGAAATGCGCGCGCGCTTTTCCGGCGACATGTGATCGAGCGTGCGCATATTGTGCAGGCGGTCGGCAAGCTTCACCAGAAGCACGCGCACATCGTCGGAAATGGCGAGCAGCAGTTTGCGCAGATTTTCGGCCTGCTTGGCCTTCTTGGTGACGAGATCCAGCTTCTTGATCTTCGTCAGACCCTCGACCAAGCGACCGATGTCTTCGCCGAACATCTCATCGATTTCGGCGCGCGTCGCCGTCGTATCCTCGATCGTGTCGTGGAGAAGAGCGACCGCGATGGTCGATTCATCCAGGCGCATATCCGTCAGGATCGCAGCAACTTCGAGAGGATGGGAAATATAGGGGTCGCCGCTGGCACGTTTCTGCTGGCCATGCTTCTGCATCGCATAAACATAGGCTTTGTTGAGGAGAGCTTCGTTGGCATCGGGCTTGTATTTCTGCACGCGCTCAACAAGCTCGTATTGCCGCATCATTCCAAAGCTACTCCAGCAAAAACAAAAGCGCGCCAGTCATATGACCGGCGCACGCATTTTCCCATCATATCGCTCCTGCCCGGAGCATCAAGATCGACGATCAGTAATCGTCGCTTTTTTCCGGCGGAACCAGACCTTCGATACCGGCCAGAAGCTCTTCTTCCGACATCTGATCGAACGTAACAGTTTCCGGCAGATCTTCCTCCTCGTCGCTGGAGGCGGAAGCGCCGGCGGCGAGCAGGCTTGCGGGATCGGGCTCAGGCTCATCCACTTCGACATGCTTCTGCAGCGAATGGATGAGATCTTCCTTGAGATCGTCCGGCGACAGCGTCTCGTCGGCGATTTCGCGCAGAGCAACAACCGGGTTCTTGTCGTTGTCGCGATCGATGGTGATCGACGAGCCCTGCGAAATCAGGCGGGCGCGATGGCTGGCGAGCAGCACGAGCTCGAACCGGTTCTCTACTTTATCAATGCAATCTTCTACTGTGACACGGGCCATTGCCTGTCCTTTGCGGTCGTGATGTCGTCATCATGTCTCGGAGTAGCACGCCGATACAAGCAAACGATGGCAAATTCAAGTTTTTCCTGTTTCAGCGCCTTTGCACCCTTCCGGAAAGTGCTAAAATTCTCCCAGACAAACAACGATTTCTACCTTGGATTGCTTGGAATATCGCATTGCGTGCCCTAAATCTGGGTTATATGAATAATTCATAAAGTAATACGAATTATTCTGCAACGCCCTACAAGGCATTGTTTTAGCTTGTGTTTGAATGAAGTGATTACGTTTTTATAACAGTGGATATGTAAGAGATGTTTGACCCACGCGAAAAAATTGCACTCTTTATAGATGGCGCCAATCTCTACGCTGCATCCAAGAGCCTCGGCTTCGATATCGACTACCGGAAGCTCCTGAAAGCATTTCAGAAACGCGGCTATCTGCTGCGCGCTTATTATTACACCGCCCTCATCGAAGACCAGGAATATTCCTCCATCCGGCCGCTGATCGATTGGCTCGATTACAATGGCTACAAGGTCATTACCAAGCCGGCCAAGGAATTCACCGATTCCATGGGACGCCGAAAGATCAAGGGCAATATGGACATCGAGCTGGCGATTGACGCCATGGAGCAGTCCGAAACCGTCGATCATCTGGTGATCTTTTCCGGCGACGGCGATTTCACGACCCTCGTTGAAGCTCTCCAGCGTCGCGGACGCAAGGTATCGGTCATCTCGACCATGGCGACCCAGCCGCCGATGATCGCCGACGATCTGCGCCGCCAGGCCGATCATTTCATCGATCTCGTATCGCTGAAGGCCGAAATCGGCCGCGAGGCTTCCGAGCGTCCACAACGTCCCGCCGAACCGACACCGGCCGCTTCGGATGACGAAGAATAATTGGGACTGGCTGCATCTGACAGGTTCGCTGGCCGCCGGAGAGTAGTTGCGCGCAGCGGAAGCGTTTGCAGTTGCCGCGGCAGTTGGCCCTTCGCTAGGGCATCCTGAGCTCGCCGAAGGGGCGTTCGTCGCTGCAATCGACTGACGCGCAGCTGTGGTTGCGCAGGGGATGGTTGTGGACGCCGGGAAGCGTTTCGTATTTGCCGCGACAGCCGGCCCTTCGCTAGGGCTCAGGGCGTTCGTCGCTGCAATCGATTCACTGGATCGATTGCTCGGGCTTTGCCCGACCGCTCCTCACCCTCACCCATTGTCCTTGAGCAGGCGGCTCTTCTGCCTGTTCCAATCGCGCTCCTTCTCGGACTCGCGCTTGTCATGCAGCTTCTTGCCCTTGGCGAGGGCCAGTTCCAACTTGGCGCGGCCGCTGTCGTTGAAGTAGATTTTCAGCGGCACGAGCGTCATGCCTTCGCGATTGATGGCCGAGCGCAGCCGGCCGATTTCGCGGCTGGAAAGCAGCAGTTTGCGGCGGCGGCGCGGCTCGTGATTGAAGCGGTTCGCCTGCAGGTATTCCGGCAGATAGGAGTTGATCAGCCAGATCTCGCCATCCTCGTCCGAAGCGTAGGACTCTGCAATATTCGCCTTGCCTTCGCGCAGCGACTTGACCTCGGTGCCCTTCAGCACGAGCCCTGCTTCGTAAGTGTCGATGATCTCGTAGTTGAAGCGTGCCTTGCGGTTCTCCGCCACAATCTTCTTCACCACACGCTGGCTGCCTTTGGGTGCCATGATTCTTCTTCTTTTCTTGCGTCATTCCGGCAGCGGCCGAACGCGCGCCTGTCCCCTAAATAAGCGAGACCGCCCTCCTTGTGAAGAGAGCGGCCCGGCAGAGTTTCGGCAGCGCGCCTGTGACGCCGTTAGTTCAGGAGACCGGCATGGCGCATGGCCGCGTTGATCGCTGCCTCCGTGCCCGGCTCCAGGGTCGACAGGAGCGGCGAGCGCACGTTGCGGCTCATGCGGCCAAGACGCGAAAGACCGTATTTGGCGCCGCAGAGACCGGGTTCGAGGAAGATCGCCTTGTGCAGAGGCATCAGGCGATCCTGATATTCGAGAGCCTTGGCATAATCGCCTGCAAGGGTGGCCGCCTGGAATTCGGCGCAAAGGCGCGGCGCGACATTGGCGGTGACCGAGATGCAGCCGACGCCGCCATGGGCATTGAAACCGAGCGCCGTCGCATCCTCACCGGAAAGCTGGCGGAAATCGCGGCCGCAGCTGATGCGCTGTTCGGAGACGCGTTCGATCTTGCCGGTCGCATCCTTTACACCGACGATATTGGCGTAGGCCTTGGCAAGCGCGCCCATCGTCTCCGGCGTCATATCGACCACCGAGCGGCCGGGAATGTTGTAGATATAGATCGGCAACTTCACCGCTTCCGCGATCGCAGCGAAATGCGCGTAGAGGCCCTTCTGCGTCGGCTTGTTGTAATAGGGTGTCACGACCAGCACCGCATCGGCGCCGACCTTTTCGGCATGTTGCGCCAGCTCGATCGCCTCGCGCGTGTTGTTCGAGCCAGCGCCCGCCATCACCGGGACGCGCTTGTTGGCGATCTCGATGCAGAGCTCGACGACGCGCTTGTGTTCATCATGCGAGAGGGTGGGCGATTCACCCGTCGTTCCAACGGGCACCAGTCCCTTGCTGCCCTCTTTTATCTGCCAATCCACATGCGAGGCGAAGGATGCCTCGTCCACCTTGCCGGCGTCAGTAAAGGGCGTAACGAGAGCGGGAATGGATCCCTGGAACATGCAAGTCTCCTAGCGGCGCGGCATTCATGCTTCAGCCGCAATCCATGGTTATGAATCCGCGCACCATAAAGCGCCGGCTTGACGGCGACAAGCACGCTTTGAATGGTAAAGGGCAGTTTCCGATATCATAATTGATTGAAATTCGGACCACCGGTAAGGTTTCGTTAATATAGCATTTGGCAAATGGAAGGGGCCTGTTTGTTTTGTGAGTAGCCGGATGAAGAGACCTGTCATGATCTGGACCGCCGTGGGCTTGGCGGTCGCCTGGGGCGCGGTTGCCTCGCAACTTCCCGGCCAGCAGATACCAACGAGCGCCAACGCCTATGTCGCCATGGCGCCGGACCCCATGAGCACGGCCGCGATCCCGCGTGGCGGCACCATCGCGCCGGTGAGCGGAGACCTGAAGGCAGGCCTCGACGCCCTTTCCAACAAGAACCCGATGCAGGCGCTCGCCATCCGCAACGGCATGGGTGAAGGCACGCTCGATCGCCATATCCTGACCTGGGCAATTGCGACTTCGGGCCAACCAGGCATTCCCTCCGGCGAGATTGCCGCCGCCGCCCGCGAGCTTCAAGGCTGGCCGGGCCTCGGCAGCCTGCGCGCCAATTCCGAGCGGGCGCTCTACATAGAAAATCCGGCAACGGATCAAGTCCTTGCCGCCTTCGGCAGCTCGCAGCCGGAGACTGTGGAGGGCAGCATCATCCTCTCGCGTGCTCTTATGGCACGCGGCGCGTCGGCACAGGCCGGAAAGCTGATCCGCAAGATCTGGCGCGATGAGCCATTGGACAAGCCTCTCGAGGACAAGATCCTTGCGGAATTCCCCAGCCTGCTTTCGCCTGCCGATCACAAGGCGCGCATGGATTATCTGCTTTACCGCGACCGGACCGCGCAGGCCAAACGCTTCGGCGATCTCGGCAAAGCGCAATCGCTCTATAAGGCGTGGGCGGCGGTCAATGATCGCTCGCCGAAGGCCGATGCGCTGATCGCAGCCATCGACGCGCAGTGGCGCAAGGACCCCGCCTATCTCTTCATGCGGATCGAAAACCTGCGTCGTCAGAACAAATATGACGATGCCGCCAATCTTCTGGCGCAAATGCCCAAAGACCGCAGCGTGCTTGTCAGCCCCGGCGCATGGTGGGCCGAGCAGCGCATCGTCAGCCGTGGCTTGGTGGATCAGGGTGAGTTCAAGGCCGCCTACCGCGTCGTCGATGCCAGCGTCGCAGAAAGCCCGCAGGATGTCGGCGAGGCCGAGTTCCATGCCGGCTGGTACGCTCTGCGCGGCCTGCAGGACGGCGCAAACGCGTCAGCCCATTTCCGCAAGATCCTGCAGGTCTCGAACGGCCCGATCTCGCAATCGCGCGGCTGGTATTGGCTCGGCCGTGCCGCCGAAGCGGGCGGACCGGGCAAGGCTGCCGATTTCTACGCGAAGGCCGCCTCCTATCCGAGCACCTTCTACGGCCAGCTTGCCGCCGAGAAGCTTGGCCGCCGCACCCTCAACGTCACCTATCCCTCGCCCTCGGCTACGGATCGCCAGCGCTTCCAGGGGCGTGAGGCGGTACAGGCGATTTCGCGGCTTGAGGCCGCAGGGCACGGATGGCGTGCCGATGCGCTCTATCGTGCGCTCGCGAAACAGCTGGATAGTCCCGGCGAAGTCGCCATGCTGGCTGCCCGCGCGGAGCGTTCCGGCAATCACCAGCTTTCGCTGCAGATCGGCAAGATCGCCTATGGGCGCGGCATCGACGTCGCTGCACTCGCCTTCCCGATCGGCGTCATTCCGGACAATGCGAATATTTCCGGCTCCGGCAAAGCGCTAGCCTATGCCATTGCCCGGCAGGAGAGCGCCTTCAATCCGGCCGCCGTTTCCTCTGCCAATGCCCGAGGCCTGCTGCAGCTGCTGCCGAAGACGGCAAAGGCGGTTGCCGGCCGGCACGGCATGGCCTTTTCCGCCGACAAGCTGACGCAGGATGCGGGCTACAATGCCACGCTTGGCGCTCATTACCTCGGCGAGCAGATCGACACTTTCGGCGGCTCCTACATCCTGACCTTCATCGCTTACAACGCAGGGCCGAACAAGGTGCCGGAATGGATCAGCCGCTATGGCGACCCGCGCGGCAAATCGCTCGACGATGTGATCGACTGGATCGAGCGCATCCCCTTCCCCGAGACCCGCAACTACGTGCAGCGCGTGATGGAAAACTATCAGGTCTACAAGGCCCGGCTGGGACAGAAGACCGACATCGTACACGATCTGGTTGACGGCCGCGGCTAAGCCCCAGCACTATCGCAAAGCAGCCGTCCGGCCTTGCGCGATATGCTTCAGTCAACAACCGCAGTTGTGAAGGCTAAGAAAATGACGTTACATCCCTCGTGATAGCCAGAGCACGAGGGATGGCGCATGCGCAGCGACGACGAAAGCGGTTTTCTTGTCAGAACGATCGCAGCGGAAGATGGCCTGAAGCTCCATGTGCGGGACTATGCCGGTGACGAGACGACCACGAAGGCCAGAATACCCGTCTTCTGTCTGCCCGGCTTGACGCGAAACTCGCGGGACTTTCATCAACTGGCGCTGCTTCTGTCACAGGACCCGGTGGCCCCGCGCAGGGTGATCACGCTCGATGCCCGCGGGCGCGGGGCATCCGAATGGGATGAGGACAAATCCCACTACAATCTCATCGTGGAAGGGCAAGATGTCCTCGCGGTTTGCGCTGCGCTCGGGATTCATCAGGCCATCTTCATTGGCACCTCGCGCGGAGGCCTGGTCCTTCATATGCTAGCGGCCAGTCGGCCCGATATCCTCAAGGCGGTGATTCTCAACGATATCGGTCCAGTCCTCGAGAAGATCGGATTGGCGGATATCCGCGATTATCTCAACCGGGACAAGAAACCCGCCGATTGGGACGAGGCGATCGAGATCCTTCGGGAGAACCATGGCGGCGCCTTTGGCGGACTCGACGAGAAGGATTGGCACGACATGGCACGGGCAATCTATGCCTTTCGTGACGGCAAGCCGATTGCCGATTACGATCCCGCCATCGCAGCGCAGATGCAGGCACTCGACCTGAAGGCGCCGATTCCAGACCTCTGGCCGCAATTCCAAGCGTTTCAAGATATTCCGCTGATGGTGATTCGCGGGGAGAATTCGAAGCTTCTGACACAGACCACAACAGACGAGATGGCAAGCCGCCATCCTGGAATGGTCATCAAGATCGCGAGAGGACAAGGACATGCCCCGATTTTACATTTGGGCGATGTACCGGATGCGATCCGGCATTTCATCTCGGGATTTTGACAACAGGTACCTGCGCACGATTGGACATCCGCCCAAGGCAAAAGGCCCGGTTGGGAAACCGGGCCTTCCCTCTTCCGATCGGAGGTCTGATCGGAAGATCTGTCGAATTCGATTCGGCGAACCGAATTAGAACGTACGCTGGAAGCGCAGGATACCTGCCCAGGTGTCCTTGTTGACGGCGTCGTAGTTGACGTAGGTGACTTCCGGCTCGATCAGCAGATCCTTCACCGGGTTCCACTTGACGTTCGTCGTTGCGGCGAAAGTCTTCAGGTCGTCGTAGGAAAGCTGGAGGTTCCACTTCAGCTTGTCGTTGACCGGAACGCCAACGCCGCCCCATACGGCCCAGTCACCCCAACCGAGGCCAGCACCGCCGGCACCGGCATACTTGTTGAGCTTGTCGCCATCGGTGTTCCAGCCGCCCATAACGAAAGCGGTGAGAACGCCGAAGTCGGCATCGATACGGGCCTTGACAGCGCCTTCTTCGACGATCGAGTCATAACCACCGACGACGCGGAACTGCCAGGCGCCGGCCTTGTAACCAACACCGGCGACAACGTCAGGCAGGTAGTGGTTCGTGCTATCTTCGCCGTTTGCACCAGTCGCGCCCGTACCGGAATTGGAATCTTCCAGCGAGATCACAGCCGTGAAGCCATTGCCGGCGTCATACTTGTAGGTGATCTGGTTCAGTTCGTCGGTGTTATTGATGCCGTATTCGATCACGTCGTCGTTGATGACGTCGCCGGCATAGCCGAGGAAGGTCGAGTAGACCGAATCGGCCTTACCGACGAGGAAACCACCCAGGCTGATATTAGCCCAAAGCAGCTTGGTCGTGGTGGCGTTGCCGTCATTCCAGTCCCAACGAACAACGGTATTGGTCTTCAGCGGGCCGTATTCGGTGTCGGTGGCAGTGTCGAGAGAGAGTTCGGCGCGGGTATGCCAGTAGGTACCACGGGCACCTGCGTCCTGGCCAGCCTTGTAGGCGTTGTACCAGCCGCCTTCGGTACGGACGCGGCCGCCGATCTTGAGGCAGGTTTCCGTGCCCGGGATGAAGAAGTAGCCAGCGCCATAGGCATCGCAGATGCGGACGTATTCCAGCGGCTCCGGCTCAGCAGCGACGATCGCGTCAGCAGCATGAGCACCGGATACTGCTGCCAGCGCAGCAGCGGAGCCGAGAAGAAGGCTCTTGATGTTCATAGTAACTCCAGTTCCAATATCGATTAGGTATGACAATTCACGCCGAGAAAATCGACGCGCCCTACCCCACCTGGTTTTAAAGTTGACCCCTGATCTGGGAGAACCAAGACGCTAAGTCTCGCTTCCGATTTGGAACCTACAGATCGTTTTTTTCAGAGCAATATCAGAGATAAACTATGAACAATTGTGACGGCGGTTTCAAACGCGTGCGTTGCACAAAAATCACGTCGCAAAACTGTCATACTATCGACACGTTAGCAGCCGAAAACTACTTCAGATTACTTGAAAGAGATGCGCAACCACGGGTCGATCGCGCCGAAAAAGAGCATAGAGCGCTCTCAAGACTGAACTCTAATTGTCGATATTCTCAAATAAAGAAAGCCCAGCTATTCGCCGGGCTTTCCATCATCGTAGTGAACAATCTTAAATGACCGAGGTCAGATCAGATTAGAAAGTGCGCTCGAAGCGCAGGATACCAGCCCACTGGTCCTGATTGATGGAGTCCCAGTTGGTGTAGGAGACTTCCGGCTCGATAAGCAGGTTCTTGACCGGGTTCCACTTGACGTTCGTGGTAGCGGCAAAGATCTTCGAGTCGGTGTAGGCGAGCTGGAGGTTCCACTTCAGCTTTTCGTTGATCGGAACGCCAACGCCGCCCCAAACAGCCCAGTCACCCCAGCCGATACCGGCAGCATCGCCAGCGCCGTTCGAACCAGCGTACTTGTTGAGCTTGTCGCCATCGGTGTTCCAGCCGCCCATCAAGAAGGCCGAGAATGCGCCGAAGTCGGCGTCAACACGAGCCTTAACGGCGCCTTCTTCGACGATCGAGTCGTAACCGCCGACGACCTTGAAGCCCCATGCGCCAGCCTTGTAGCCAACACCTGCGACAACGTCAGGAGCGTAGTGGTCGGAGCTGTCTTCGCCGTTGGAACCGGTAGCACCAACGCCCGAGTTGCTGTCTTCGAGCGAGATCACAGCCGTGAAGCCGTTGCCGGCGTCGTAGTTGTAGGTGATCTGGTTCAGTTCGTACGGGCCGTCATAGACCACGTCGTCGTTGATGACGTCGCCGGCATAGCCGGTGAAGACGTTGAACTGCGAGTCCGTCTTACCAACCGTGAAGCCGCCGAGGCTGATGTAAGCCCACAGCAGGTTGGTCTTGGTGGCGTTGCCGTCGTTCCAGTCCCAACGGATGATGGTTTCAGTCTTCAGCGGACCGTATTCGGTGTCGGTCGCGGTGTTGACGTTCAACTCAGCGCGGGTATGCCAGAGCGTGCCCAGACGAGAATTCGGGTTGTAGGCGTCGTACCACTGACCTTCGGTACGAACCTTACCGCCGATCTTGAGGCAGGTTTCCGTGCCCGGAATGAAGAAATAACCAGCACCGAATGCATCGCAGATACGGACGTATTCGAGCGGCTCCGGCTCAGCAGCGACGATAGCGTCAGCCGCATGAGCACCGGATACTGCTACGAGTGCAGCAGCGGAGCCGAGAAGAAGGCTCTTGATGTTCATATTGACCTCCAGTCAAAGTTTTATCTCGAGAATGAGAACTACCCGAAGGTATTCCCTGTCCCATCCTCGTGTTTCAAGAAGTGGACGATCAATCGCCCTCGCTTCCGAGAGTGAAAATACAAGACGTGCACTGTCACGCAATCGACATTTTCGCGGAACAGGGGATTTGCGTAAGCCTTCCGCAAGTCCTGTTGCCGAAAGGACACAAGTCAGCAACACGGCGGCCGCAATTATTTAGACTTCATTAAGAAACTCCTTAATCTACCGGCACTTACGCGCGCAGTGAAAATGGTCCCCGCTGATTGGAAAAAGGCATTGGAATGGCCTTTCCATGGCTAACCGGCGGATTTTGCTGGGTTTGGTAAGCTCTGTATGACGCTTGCCTCGCCGACCCACCCGGGATCGACAGCCACTGGCGGGTCTGGCCCTCGTCCCAAAACGACGCAAGGACGGGGAGATTCCTTGAAATGGCCGATTCGACTGCGACGTGTAGGCATTGAGCAAGGCCGAGCCGCCAATGACCAGATATCGCCTCACACCGTCATTTCCTTCGATAGAGGATCATTCCGGCGTGATGAAGCACGCCATCGATGAAATCGCCATCGGCAGTGAAACCGGTATCGTCCCAATAGTCGATATGATCGCCCCTCACCACGTAGCGCCCCTGATAGGCACGCTCGCGGCTTCCCCGCGCTTCGATATATCGGCCATTTGGCAGGAGTTCATGACGGATATGATTGTCGGCCGTCGTCCACATGCCGACGTAAGCATGTATCGGTGTCTTCATTTCGATTCGATCCTCGGAAAGGGCAGGCAGCGCGAACACGACGCCGGACAGGGTGAGAGCAAAGAGAGCGCGAATCAATGTGCCGCCCGCGTCGGGCGAACGACGATCTCATTGACATCCACATCATCGGGCTGCTCGACGGCGAAGCGTACCGCGCGACCGATGGCATCGGGCGTTAGCGCGACGGCCCGATAGGACTTCATCGCTTCGGCGGCCACTGGGTCGGTGATCGTCTCGGCCAGCTCGCTCTCGACGACGCCCGGATGGATGCAGGTGACCCGGATATCGCGGCATTCCTGGCGTAGCCCATCGGAGATAGCCCGAACGGCGAACTTGGTTGCGCAATAGACGGCGGCAGTCGGTGAGACAGCCAGCGCGCCGATCGAAGCGATATTGATGATGTGGCCGGTGCCGCGTGCCGCCATTTCCGGCAGCACCGCCGCAATGCCGTAAAGCACGCCCTTGATATTGACGTCGACCATTCTGTCCCATTCCTCGACTTTCATCGAAGCCATCAAGGAAAGCGGCATGATGCCGGCATTGTTGACGATCACATCGACGCGTCCCCAGACCAGGCGTGCCGCCTCTGCAAAGGCGGCTACGTCAGCCCTATCTGTGACGTCGAGCCGGCGGGTCATGACCGTGCCGCCCATTTCCCGAATCTCGGCCGCCAATGCTTCCAATCTATCGATGCGCCTGGCGCCCAACATGACCTTTGCGCCGGCGGAAGCGAGTTCGCGGGCGATGCCCGCACCGATGCCGCTGGAGGCACCCGTGACGAGGATGACTTTATCGATAGGCATACGATCACTCCTTGCTATGTGAACGGTTCTCTCCTGGAATCGCTATAGGGAGGATACAGAGTCTCATTGTCGTGATAAGCGATCCATTCAGTGACAGCTTGGAAAGTAATAATTACCAATGTGGCCTGATCTCAATGCTCTCTCCGTCTTCATTCTCGTCGCTCAAGAGCGCAATTTTCGCGCTGCTGCCGATAGGCTCGGCGTCACCCGGTCGGCGGTCAGCCAGACGATCCGGCGATTGGAGGAGAGCATGGGCATCGCGCTGCTGCAGCGCACAACCCGCAGCGTCAGCCTGACAGAGGCTGGCGAACGGCTTTATGCGGACATAGAGCCGGCGGTATCGGACATACGCACCGCGATGGAAAAGACGGACGCATTGCGGACGCGGCCCCGCGGCCAATTACGGCTCGCCGTTTCATCGATCGCGGAGCGATTTCTCTCCGGCGATTTTCTAGCGGGCTTTGCGGCCGCCAATCCCGAGATCCAGCTCGACATCACCGTCACGGACGAGGAATTCGACATCGTCTCGGAAGGCTATGACGCCGGCGTCCGGCTTGGTGAAGTCATCGATCAGGATATGATTGCCGTACCCGTCGCCGGAGACGAACGGCAATTGGCCGTCTGTTCGCCGGCCTATCGCGACCGATTCGGCATCCCCGCGCATCCGAAAGAACTCTCCCTGCATCGATGCATAGGCTGGCGCCCCTCGCCAAAGGCTGTCCCCTACCGCTGGGAGTTTACGGAAGAAGGCAAGGAATTCCGGATGGAAGTCGCGCCGGAGGTGACGACGAATGACATGGGCGTAATGATCAAGCTGGCTGTCGCCGGAGCGGGAATCACATTCGGCATGGAGGAAAGCTTTCGTGCTTTCATCGAGAGGGACGAGCTAGTGCCGATCCTGGAGGAATATTGCCCCTATTTCCCTGGCTTCTACCTCTATTATCCCAATCGACGGAACATGGCTCCGAAGCTGCGGGCGCTCATAGCATACCTGAAGCGCTACGAAGGCTTTGCAGGCCGAAATTCCCGATAACAACTGGCCTTGATCGGTTTGGCAGCGCCAAGATCGCGGGCCGTCGTCTATAGGGTACGAAAATCGGGAAAATGGCGGAGAAGATGGGATTCGAACCCACGATACCATTTCTGGTATACTCCCTTAGCAGGGGAGCGCCTTCGACCACTCGGCCACCTCTCCGGTGCGGCCCTGATAGGGCCATTCATTTATCGACGCAAGCGCTTTTTCGCGCTTGTGTACGTTCTTTCT
The DNA here is from genome assembly GCF_007828395.1 of Rhizobium sp. ERR 942. Taxonomy (NCBI): domain Bacteria; kingdom Pseudomonadati; phylum Pseudomonadota; class Alphaproteobacteria; order Hyphomicrobiales; family Rhizobiaceae; genus Rhizobium; species Rhizobium sp. ERR 942. The sequence goes on along the minus strand of NZ_VIUA01000003.1, from coordinate 254,269 downwards.
GTGATTCAGCAACAGGCGATTGTCGCCCGAAGCATACTGCGGCCGGCTCGAAAATTCACATCAAGCCAGCAGCTGCTTCAAATCCGCGGCCGGGTCGGCGAGGATCTCCCTGGACGGATTGGCGCCGATTTCCAGCAGCTTTTTGCCGGTCACATAGGCCTTTGCGTCGTTTATCGCGTCGACGGCTATGAAACGGCCCTGCTTGAAATACCAGACGGAAGCCGCGCCCTCGCGGGCGCCCGGACGCAGCAGCGTCTCGTCGTAACCCAGATTGAAACCGGCGATCTGCAGCTTGACGTCATATTGATCCGACCAGAACCACGGCTTCGGGTCATAGGCCTTTTCGTTGCCGGCTATGATTCCCGCCGCGGCTTCCGCCTGGTCGACGGCATTCTGCACGGATTCGAGCCTGATACGGCCACCCTCCCATGGCAACTCCACGCAATCACCCATGGCGAAAATTGCGGGATCGGAGGTGCGGGCAAACGAATCGACGACGATGCCGTTGCCAACCTCAAGGCCGGCCTCCTTGGCAAGCCTATCATTGGGAGCTACGCCGATGCCGACGACGACGAAATCGACATCGATGGTAGACCCGTCGGACAATTCGGCGGCGGCAATATGGCCGTTGCGGCCGATGAGCTGCTTCAGGCCGGTCTTCTCGCGAATGACCACATCGTGCTTTTGATGGATGGCCCGGAAAATATCGGCCGTTTCCTTGGCCGCCACCCGCTGCAATATCCGGTCGCCCATCTCGATGAGCGTGACCTCAAGGCCGCGATGGCGCGCGACAGCGGCTGCCTCGAGCCCGATATAGCCGCCGCCGATGATAAGCACCCGGCGTCCAGGGCGCATCTCGCCGGCAAGAAGATCGGCATCGCGCTTGTCGCGGGCGAGATAGACGCCTTCGAGCGCGCCGCCGACGGAGGGCGGCAGGCGGCGGGGCGTCGAGCCCGTCGCAAGCGCCAGCGTCTCATAATCCAGCCTGGAGCCGTCCTGCATGACGATCTGCTTTGCGGCACGATCGATCTGCTCGACCCAGGTGGACACACGAATCTCGACATTATTGTCGGCATACCAATGTTCAGGCCGGAACAGCAGGCGATCAAAAGTCATTTCGCCGAGCAGATACTTCTTGGTCAGTGGCGGTCGCTGATAGGGAAGATTCTCTTCAGCACCGACGATGGTGATCGGCCGCGAATCACCCAACCCGCGCAATTTGGCAGCGAGCGCGAAACCCGCCTGCCCGGCCCCGATAATGACCAATCTGCCCGTCACGATCCGTACTCCATTGTTATTATGGCGAGCCCCAGTATGGACGCGCTCGTAGGATTCAGGGGTAACGCCTGCATCCGCAAGCGTCAATCACGACTGACCCTGCGCCCCGGATCGGGAGAAAGTTAGGCCGACAGGCTCAGCCTGATATTTCGACCCAGCGGCGCTCGTGGAAGGATTGCGCCATGGCGTGCACCGATTTCTCGATTCGCAGCCCATCCTTGAAAGCCACGACTGACGCAGCTTCGCCCCCTATGGCTCGGATCAGCTCGCGGCATTCGATGATCTTCAGATCGTTGAAGCCAAGGCCGTGGCCAGGCGCCGGGATGAAGCGGTCATAGGGTTTGTGCGCGGGTGCGGCCAGCACCTTGCGGAAGCCCTGTTCGCTGTCCCTGCCCTCGGCCTGATAGAGCTCGAATTCGTTCATGCGCTCCTGGTCATAGGAGATCGAGCCCTTGGAGCCGAAGATCTGCAACGCGATCCGTCCCTTGCGGCCCCAGGCGGAGCGGTTGGCCATGAGAACCACGGAAATGCCGCCGCCAAGCCGCATCAGCACATTGGCAAGATCGTGATTTTCGACCGCGCGGCTGCCACCATCCTTCAACGGCCGTTCGGCATAGGGCTTCACCATGTCGGTAATGACAGCTTCCACATGGCCGAACAGGAACCAGAGCAGCGAAAGCGGATGCACGGCGAAATCATCGAGAGCGCCATAGCCGGAAGCAAGTTCGCTCTTCCAATAGAATAGCCCGTTCGGATCGGCCATGAAGTCCTCGTCCATCTCGACGCGGACGTGATTGACCGCTCCGATCGCGCCTTCCGCAATCAGCGCCTTGATGTGCCGCATAACCGGGTTCTGGATATAATTGTAGCCGAGAATGGCAACCTTGCCCGAGGCCTTGGCCGCAGCCAGCATGCGTTCGGCATCGCCATAGGATGGCGCCATCGGCTTTTCGCACCAGACATGCTTGCCGGCTTCAAGGGCTGCGATCGCCATTTCCGGGTGGAACTGGTTGGGGGTCGTGACCGAGACAACGTCGACATCCGGGTCTGCAATCAGATCTCGCCAGTCGGCCGTTGCCTTTTCGAAGCCGAATTCGTCGCCGCGCGCCTTTGCCAGATCGGCATTGGCTTCGGCAAGATGCACCAGGCGCGGCCGCGCGACATCGCCGAATACTGTTTTGACCGCATTCCATGCCAGTGCATGGCATTTGCCCATATAACCGGTGCCGATCAATCCAACGCCCAACGGCTTCATTTACCCTTCCTCCTCAAATCCGCTCCCGAAGTTGCGCGATTTTTGGAATATTTAGACCGTTTTGACAAGCACACTCATGGCATCGGCATCTCTTCCGCAGGCAGAAATTCATATTTACACGTTTAAAATCATGAACTTAAAATTATTCGTGCCGAACGATTCAAAATCCGGTATCGTTGGAAATATGGAACGTTTGTTTCATTACGGGGCATTGGGGGAGCTAAAGGACGGTGCATGGACAACAATATTGAGACGCAGACCAAGGTACCACGCGACTTCGAAAGCCTGCGCAGCACCATTATAGAGCGCAAGAATGCCATGCCGAAGCGGTTGGCCCAGGTTGCCGCCTTTGCGCTCGGCAATCCCGATGAGATCGCCTTCGGCACGACGGCCAGCATCGCCGCTGCCGCCGAAGTTCAGCCTTCCACATTGGTGCGCCTTGCTCATCACCTCGGCTATGAGGGCTTTTCCGATCTTCAGAGCATCTTTCGTGAACGGCTGCGCGACCGGACGCTGAGCTATGAGGAGCGGCTGGTAACGCTCGAACGCTCCGGCATCGAGAACGAAGAGGCCAGCATTCTCTCGGGCTTCCTCTCTGCGGCGAGCCAATCCGTCAACAAGCTCGCCGCAACCATCGAGACCGACACCTTCGCCAAAGCCGTCGACGTGCTTGCAGCGGCCGAGACGATCTATCTCATCGCCAAGCGCCGCTCCTATCCGCTGACGGCACATATGACCTATGCCTTCTCCAAGCTGAACATTCGTCACCAGATCGTCGCCTCGCCGAACGGCATCGACGGCGAGATCACCCGCTTCGCAACGGAGAAGGACGCCGCCATCGCCGCGAGCTTTTCGCCCTATGCCGCCGATAGCCTGGCGCAGGCACAGGATCTCGCCTCGCGCAACGTCCCGGTCATCGCCATTACCGATTCGGCATTTTCGCCGCTTACCGCCTGCGCCGACTACTGGCTTGAAGTGGCGGAAGCCGATTTTGCGGGTTTCCGCTCGCTATCGGCATCGATGGCGCTGATCATGGCCTTTCCTGTCGCCATCGCCGAGCGCCGTCGAAAAGGTGCGACAAAAGCCGATAAAACGAAAATGGAATAAACATTCCGAATTGACAAAATCTCGGAACCAATGTTTCACTACAACCAAGATCACGGCCGCGGGAGATGGCTGCCAGATCCATAGCAACCGGGACGAAACGAACACCGGCACTTTCAATAACGCATGATCTCGGCGCAGGCTGAAAAGCAAAAGAGGTCATGCTCCGACGGGAGGACATCATGGCACACGACAATTCTGGCGCTGGGCCGGACGCAAAACTCGATGTGATCACCATCGGCCGCTCCTCCGTCGACCTTTATGGTCAGCAGATCGGCTCGAAGCTCGAAGACATCGCCTCTTTCGCCAAATCGGTCGGCGGCTGCCCGGCCAATATCGCCATCGGCACGGCGCGGCTCGGCCTGAAATCCGGCCTTATCACCCGTGTCGGCGACGAGCAGATGGGCCGCTTCATCCGCGAGCAGACCGCCCGCGAAGGTGTGGCCGTCGACGGGATCGCAACAGACAAGGAACGGCTGACGGCGCTGGTGCTGCTGGCGGTCGAGGCCGAAGGCGTCTCGCCGATGATCTTCTATCGGTCAGATTGCGCCGACATGGCGCTGAACGAAGAGGATATCGACGAAGGCTTCATCAAGTCCTCGGGCGCCGTTCTGGTCTCCGGCACGCATTTCTCCAAGCCCAATACCGAAGCGGCCCAACGCAAGGCGATCCGTATCGCCAAGGCGAACGGCCGCAAGGTGATCTTCGATATCGATTACCGGCCGAACCTCTGGGGCCTCGCCGGCCATGCCGAAGGCTTCGAGCGCTATGTGAAGTCGGATCGCGTGTCCTCCAAAATGAAAGAGACCTTGCCGGATTGCGACCTGATCGTCGGCACGGAAGAAGAGATCATGATCGCCTCTGGCGCCGACGACGTGCTCGGCGCCTTGAAGGAAATTCGCCGTCTCTCGTCCGCCGTCATCGTGCTGAAGCGCGGCGCCATGGGCTGCATCGTCTATGAAGGCCCGATTTCGGACGATCTCGAAGCCGGTATCGTCGGCCAGGGTTTCCCGATCGAGGTCTTCAACGTCCTCGGAGCGGGCGATGCCTTCATGTCCGGCTTCCTGCGCGGCTATCTGCGCGGCGAGCCCTTGAAGACCTGTGCCACCTGGGCGAATGCCTGCGGCGCCTTCGCCGTCTCGCGCTTGCTCTGCTCGCCGGAATATCCGACCTGGGCTGAGCTCGATTTCTTCCTGAAAACGGGCAGCAAGCATAGGGCGCTGCGCAAGGACGAGGCAATCAACCACATTCATTGGGCGACGACCCGCCGCGCCGATGAAATCCCGCTGCTGATGGCGCTTGCGATCGACCATCGCTCGCAGCTCGTCAGCGTCTGCGATGAACTCGGCATCGGCCATGATAAGATCGTCGCCTTCAAGCGACTGGCCGTCGAGGCGGCAGCTCGTGTGGCCGACGGCCGCCCCGGCTACGGCATGCTGATCGATGAGCGCTTCGGGCGCGACGCCTTCTTCGATGCGGCAACCAAGAATTTCTCCTGGATCGGCCGTCCTGTCGAACTGCCGGGATCGAAGCCGCTGAAATTCGAATTCAGCCAGGACATCGGCTCCCAGCTCGTCGAATGGCCGCTCAATCATTGCATCAAATGCCTATGCTTCTACCATCCGGACGATCCGCAAGAATTGAAGGCGGAGCAGCAGGAGAAGCTGCGGACCCTGTTCGAGGCCGCGCGCAAGGTAGGACGCGAACTGCTGGTGGAAATCATCGCCAGCAAGAACGGACCACTGACCGACGATACGATTCCGAGGGCAATGGAAGAGCTCTATGCACTCGGCATCAAGCCGGACTGGTGGAAGCTGGAGCCGCAGGAATCGACGGCTGCCTGGAAAAAAATCGATGCCGTGATCGCCAAAAATGATCCATGGTGCCGTGGTATCGTCCTGCTCGGCCTGGAGGCGCCGGCGGAAGAACTGATCCGCAGCTTCGAGGCGACGCTGGCGGCTCCCTCGGTCAAGGGCTTCGCCGTTGGGCGGACCATCTTCTCCGACGCGGCCCGTGCGTGGCTCTCGGGTGGCATGAACGACGAGGAAGCGATTGCCGACATGGCCGGCCGTTTCCGGCAACTGACGGACGCGTGGCTCAAGACTCGCGGCCTGTGAGAATCTAGCATTTGGGAGGCGCCCGATGGGCAAGACGATCCGATTGACGATGGCACAGGCCGTCGCACATTTCCTCAAGAAGCAGATGACCATCATCGACGGACAGAAGCAGCCGATCTTCGGCGGCGTCTGGGCAATCTTCGGTCACGGCAATGTCGCGGGCATCGGCGAGGCGCTCTATCAGGTGCGCGAGGAACTGCCGACCTTCCGCGCCCACAATGAGCAGGGCATGGCCCATGCCGCCATCGCCTATGCCAAGGCGAGCTTCCGTCAGCGCTTCATGGCCTGCACGACCTCCATCGGCCCCGGCGCGCTGAATATGGTGACGGCCGCCGGCGTTGCGCATGTCAATCGTATTCCGGTTCTCTTCCTGCCGGGCGACGTCTTTGCCAACCGCGCGCCCGATCCGGTGCTGCAGCAGATCGAGGATTTCGGCGACGGCACCGTTTCGGCCAATGATGCATTCCGCCCGGTCTCCCGTTATTTCGACCGCATCACCCGCCCGGAACAGATCATAACGGCGCTGAAGCGCGCCATGCAGGTGCTGACCGATCCCCTCGATTGCGGCCCGGTGACGCTTTCGCTCTGCCAGGACGTGCAGGCGGAAGCCTATGATTATCCCGAAAGCTTCTTCGAAGAGCATGTCTGGACGCAGCGCCGACCGCAGCCGGATGCCGACGAACTTGCCAATGCCATCTCGCTGATCCGCCGCTCGGAAAAGCCGGTCATTCTCGCTGGTGGCGGCGTGCTCTATTCGCAGGCGACGAAGGAACTCGCCGCTTTCGCCGAAGCCCATGATATTCCCGTCGTTGTCACGCAGGCCGGCAAATCGGCCATCGACGAGACGCATCCCCTCGCGCTCGGCTCCGTCGGCGTGACGGGCACGTCCGCTGCCAATGCTATTGCCGAGGATACCGATCTGGTGATTGCGGTCGGCACGCGCTGCCAGGACTTCACGACAGGCTCCTGGGCGCTGTTCAAGAATGAAAAGCTGGCCATGATCGGCCTCAATATTGCGGCTTATGACGCGCTGAAACACAACGGTCACCCGTTGGTGACGGATGCGCGCGAAGGGTTGAAGGCGCTTTCCGCGGGCCTGACCGGCTGGCGCGCACCGGCATCGCTTGCCGAAAAGGCGACGAAAGAAAAGCAGATCTGGATGGAAGCCGCCGCAAAGGCCATGGCGACCACCAATGCCGCCCTGCCCTCCGACGCCCAGGTCATCGGCGCCGTCACCCGCACGCTCGGTGGCGAAAACAGCATTCTGGTCTGCGCAGCTGGCGGCCTGCCCGGCGAGCTGCACAAGCTCTGGCCGGCAACGGCTCCGGGCAGCTATCATATGGAATATGGCTTCTCCTGCATGGGCTATGAGATTGCCGGTGGCCTTGGCGTCAAGATGGCGCGCCCCGAAAAGGATGTCGTCGTCATGGTCGGCGACGGCTCCTATATGATGCTGAATTCCGAACTGGCGACCTCCGTCATGCTCGGCCTGAAGATCACCGTCGTCCTGCTCGACAACCGTGGCTATGGCTGCATCAATCGCCTGCAGATGGCGACCGGCGGCGCGAACTTCAACAATCTCTTGAAGGATGCGCGCTTCGAGGTGATGCCGGAGATCGACTTCCGGGCGCATGCGGCCAGCATGGGCGCGATAGCCGTGAAGGTCTCGTCCATCACCGAGCTGGAACAGGCCATCGAGGCATCGAAGAAGAACGACCGCAGCTCGGTCATCGTCATCGACACCGACCCGCTGATCACCACGAATGAAGGCGGCCACTGGTGGGATGTCGCCGTTCCCGAAGTCAGCCCGCGTGCCGAAGTCAACAAGGCTCGCGCCGCTTACGAACAAGCCCGCGCCGCCCAGCGCATCGGCTGATTATTTCCGTCATTTTTCTGGAGGAGCTTCGGCTCCTCCAATAGCTTTTCAAGGAGACCATTGATGAAGGCCAAACTCGGCATGTCGCCCATCGCCTGGTGGAACGACGATCTTCCGGAGCTCAGCGACGACGTATCTTTGGAAGAATGCCTCCGCCAGTCGCGCGGCGCCGGCTTCACCGGCATGGAACAGGGCCGGCGCTTCCCGAGCAATCCCGATGAGATGCTGCCGATCCTGCGCGCCGCCGACGTGACGCTCTGTGGAGGCTGGTTCTCGGGTACGCTCGTCAATGAGGAGCTCGCCGCCAACAAGGATCGCATCGCGCCGATGATCGAGCTGTTCAAGGCCGTCGATGCGCCTTGCATCGTCTATGGTGAGGTCGGCCGTTCCATCCAGGGCGACCGCTCCAAGCCGCTCGCCACCAAGCCACGCCTTTCGGATGACGAGATGAAGGCCTATGCCCGCCGCGTCACCGAATTCGGCGAATGGTGCGCCGAGCAAGGCATGCCGCTTTCCTATCATCATCATATGGCAGCCGTGGTCGAAACTGAGCCGGAACTCGATGCCTTCATGCGCAATTCCGGCGAAGGCATTCCGCTGCTGCTCGATGCCGGTCACCTGGCCTTTGCCGGCGGCGACGTGCTGCGCGCCATCGACAACCACCACGCCCGCATCAACCACGTTCACGTCAAGGATATCCGCAAGTCCATCGTCGACGGGCTGGATCGCAGCCGGCAGTCCTTCCTCGATGCCGTCGCGCTCGGCGCGTTCACGGTGCCGGGCGATGGCTCGCTCGATTTCGGCGCCATCGTCCAGCGCTTCGCCGATTACGGCTATGAAGGCTGGTTCGTCGTTGAAGCCGAACAAGACCCACGCAAGGCGCCGCCACAAAAAATGGCCGAGATCGGCCATGCCGAGCTGATGCGTGTCATGACGGCCGCAGGCTACACGGTGGAAACCGAAGGCTTTCCCAAGGGATAGCTAGAGCGCTTCCGCTTTTCTTCGAATCGCGAAAACGCTCTAGCTCTTTGTTTTCATGCAATTCCGGACGGAAAACCGCTGCGCACTTTTCCTGGAATTGCTCGAGAGATGAGCGCCTCCTCGCCCACATCGAAGGCAGCGAGGAGCGTTTTCCCAAGCAATGGAGGAACAGACCCATGCCCAATCTCAAGGTCAAACCTGACGGTTCCCATGGCCGCGTCACCCATGTCACGCCCGAAAGCGCCGGCTGGACCTATGTCGGCTTCGATCTCCACCGCCTGAAGCCGGGCGAAACCGCTTCGGCCGAGACCGGTGATCGCGAGGTCTGCCTCGTCTGGGTTAGCGGCAAGGGCAGCGCCAAGGCGGGTACGAAGGATTTCGGCTCGCTCGGCGGCCGCATGAGCCCCTTCGAGGGCGCGCCGCATGCGCTCTATATCCCAGCAAGCTCGAGCTGGTCGGTGACCGCCGAGACGGATCTGGAACTGGCTGTCTGCTCGGCACCGGGCGGCGGCTCCTATGAGGCCCGTGCCATTCCGCCAGGCACCCATCCCGCGCTCACGCGCGGCAAGGGCACCAATGTTCGCTACGTCAACAATATCATGCCCGAAGATGATGGGGCGGCACATTCGCTGCTGGTCGTGGAAGTGATCACGCCCGGCGGACACACCTCCTCCTATCCTCCGCACAAGCACGATCAGGACAATCTTCCCAACGAGAGCTTCCTGGAGGAGACCTATTACCACCGCCTCAACCCGCCGCAGGGTTTTGGCTTCCAGCGGGTCTATACCGACGACCGGTCGCTCGATGAGGTGATGGTGCTGGAGGATGGCGATGTGACGCTGGTGCCAAAGGGATATCACCCTTGCGCTGCCTGCCATGGCTACGATCTCTATTACCTGAACGTTATGGCCGGGCCGAAGCGCATCTGGAAATTCCATAATGCCGTGGAACACGAATGGCTGCTGAAGTCCTGAGCTGGTGGCGCTGTTCTCAACCATCCGCCCTCGTGCTTCGAGACGGCCCTTCGGACCTCCTCAGCATGAGGGCTAATCTTTGCACCCAGCCGCTACGGGCTCATTTCTTCATTGCCTCTGCATTGCGATAGCGACGAGCCTGCTTCATCCTCACCCTGGCAGGTCTATCGCATACGAGCTGAAATTGTTGCCACCTCCCCTTCTCCCCTCGGGGAGAAGGTGCCGACAGGCGGATGAGGGGGTGCCTGCCAAACGCACGAAAATCCATGAATTCAAATCGATAGCCCCCTCATTCGACCCTTCGGGCCACCTTCTCCCCGAGGGGAGAAGGAGCTTACGGTGCTCATCCGCTCCATATGCGATAGCCCTGCTCACCCTGAGGAGCGAAGCCTCGAAGGGCGAGGATGGCCCCGAGCTTTCAGCAAAAGGAGGCCGCGCCCGAAAGCGCGGCCTTTCTCATGTCATGCGGGCAACAAGCCGTAGCGCCATTTCCGATCCCTGGCATTGCGCGACAGCACCAGCCAGGTCAGCAGAATCATCCCCATTTCTGCAAAGATCGGTGTCATCCAGATCCCGCGTTCGCCGAAGACAAGCGGCAGGAGGAAAGTCAGCGGCAGGGTGAACAGATAGGATCGTGACAGGCCGAAGATCGCGCCGCGTTTCGCATCACCGATCGACTGGAAATAAGACGACAGGATGATCGCCTGGCCGAAGAGGAAATAGGCGCCGATCGTCCAGGGCAGGATGCGGCCGACCTCCTCGACGATCACGGGATCGCCGACGAAAATCGAGCCCAGATGCCCCGCCAGCAGCTCGACGACGAGTTCGACGGCGGCACAATAGACCAGCGCCGAGATCAGGGCGATGACAACGCTATGACCGACTCGCGCCGGAAGGGCCGCGCCGTGATTATGGCCCGATATGGTCTGGAGAGCGATGCTCAAGCCCAGCAGCGGCAGATAGGCGAAGGTCATGACACGGGTCACGATGCCATAGGCGCCGACGGTTGCGACATAATCGCCCTGATGCCAGATCGACACATTGAAGAGGATGGCGGCCGAGCTTAGCGAAATGCCGATGAAGCCGAGGCTCATCGGCGCGCCGAAGGCAAAGATGCCGCACCACTCGCGAACATGCAGCGCCATATCGACCCAGAGCCCGTTCGGCCGACGCAGGCGATAGATGACGACGAGCGCCAGGCAGATGAATTGTGCCAGGATCGAGCCACCGGCGGAGCCGACCACGCCCCAGTGAAAGACGGCCATCAGCAGCCAGTTTGCCAGGATGTTAAGCAGCGTCGAGGTAAGCGTCACCAGCGTCATGAAGCCGAGCTTTCCTTCGCAGCGCAGCCCATCGAGATGGATCGAAAGAAAGAAGCTGATCGGCGCGAAGGCGATCATGGTGCCCATGAAGGCCTCGGCGTTGCGGGCAACATCGACATTTCCCGCCGCAGCCACGGCAATGAACTGCCGGCCCGCGAGCCAGTAGACGAGGTTGATTGCGACCACGACAGCGAGTGCCAGCGTATGGGCGCCGGTGAACACCGATCTCGCCCCATCGCGATCTCCGGCGCCGAGGCGGCGGGCGAGAATGCTCGCCATGCCGTTCGAAACCAGCGTCTGCAGCGCGATCAGCAGCATGAGCGCGGGAAAGATGAGGCTGACGGCGGACAGTGCATCGGCGCCGACATAGACGCCAAGAAAATAGGCGTCGACGACGGCGAAAAGGCCGCTGACCGTGGTGATGACGATGATCGGCGCGGCCGTCCTGGCAAAGACGCCAGGCAGCCAGCCGGTGAGGAACATGTTGTTTTCGTTCGTGTGCGCCATGGTGGTGTCCGGACGGAATCGCTCGCAGGCGGCGAGGATAATGGTCTAGTGATGAAGGATGAAATCAGATGTCGAGAACGAGGTGCGGTATGCCGTTCGATGTCTGTCGCGGCGAAATGCCATCGGCGTCGACCTGGGCATTGATGCGCTGGCGGAATGCCGAGAAGCTCTCGAACTCCACCACATCGACAGGCTCGTCAAAATGGATCGTTATCTTGTAGAGCCCGCCCGACTTCGCCGACATCGCCAGAACCTTGCCCGTGAAGGGCTTGTTCAGATAGCGCCCACGCACGGCGGAACCGACATCGAAGGGCGCATCCGGCCCGTCATTCGGTTTTGCGGCAAGCGCCGACAGCGTGTTCCAGTCACGCAGCCCGTGTTGCTTGGCGATGAGTTCCAGCGCCGTCGAGTGGCTCATGTCGTCGCCGCGTTCGGCCATCGCCTGACGTAGACGCCGGGCCTGAGCCTTCAATTCATCTATGGACGGATACGTCGTCATAGGATCAGCCTTTGCTAAGGCACGCACTTACGACCGTGAAACGGGGCTCGCATTACCGTCAGTCAGCATGCCCTGAATGGCTGTGACTTAAAACAGCGAAGACTTCACCTTGGATTTTCATCCGCGAGCGGCAGGCGCCTCGAACCGAGCCCTCGTATGATCGAAGCCGCTCTCGCTGTCAAGATGCGCCCAAATCGGCACAAAAGACGAACCCGTTAAAATTCTACCAATGCAATTGACGCTTCCGCAAAATCTCCGTGCAAGGTTTGTAGTGTAACCGAGATGAATTCGGTCTGTTCTTCAACAGGGAATGACAATGCTTCGCGCAACCCATCTGGCGAAAGTCAAATCCGAAGTCTACGAACGCAGCTGGGAACGGTTCTACGTCCAGAGGCCGGCGCGTCTCGTAGCGGTTCGTCCCTGTCTGACGGGTATTTCCGTACGCAGCGCCGAGATTACCGACATTTCGCGCGGCGGCGCGAGCTTCACCGTCGCCACGACCGTCGGCCTGCCGACCCACTACTATCTGAACATCCTCGGCCTCGCCTACCGCATCGCCTGCGCTGAAACGAGCCGCAACGGCAACCGCGTCCATGTGCGCTTCATCAACCTGATCGAACCGGAGACGCTGCGCCGCGTCGTGCGCGCCGATTTCATGATCGGCAATGTTGAAGCCCTGGCTGCGCGCGGCAAGAGGCGGCCGGTATAAATTCGGCTTCACATTCTCAATCGCTTCGCACCTCCCCGCGGGCATATCGTGCAGGCGGCATACCTGTGTAGCGCGCAAAGGCAACGCTGAAAGTGCTTGCCGATCCGTAGCCAACGCGTTCAGCTACCTGATCCATCCGTAATTCGCGGCTGCGCAATAGCTGCTTTGCAAGAGCCATGCGCCAAGCCATTAGATATTCCATTGGCGGCAGGCCAACGACGCGGCTGAAACGCGCAAAGAAAGCCGATCGGGACAAGGCCGCTTCGGTCGCAAGATCCGCGACGGTCCAAGGATGGGAAGGACGCGCATGCATCGCGTGAAGTGCTGCGGCCAGGCGTTCATCGGCAAGGCCGCGGCCCAAGCTAGACGTGACGGTTGGTTCCGTGCCGGATCGCAATGCCTCGATCAACAACACCTCCAGCAGCCGTTCCAGCACGAGTTCGCGTGCCGGCCGGCGCTCGCGCGTTTCCTCACCGACCAATTGCATCAGCGTCGCGAGCCGAGGCTCGTCACGAACGATAACTACATCAGGCAAGAGGGAAACGAGCAAGGCCGCATCCGGCGCACCGAAGCTGCAATGCCCTATGCGCATGCGCATATCCGCCGGCCCTTCGAGGCGTCCGACACGGAAATGGCCGCCACTCAGCTGCGTTGGAACCATGGCGGACAGACCGGCCGGTGCGTCGACACTCTCGTTGATGAGGTCGCGCATGGCCGGCACGAGCACGAAATCGCCGGCTCGGAGGATGAAAGGCTGATGTCCTCCAAACGTTACGCGGCAACGCCCCTCAAGGATTGCGCAGTAGAATGGCTCGCCTGTGGCCTCGCGATGAATTCGCCAGGCGCCGGCGCATTCCACCAGCTTCGAAAAGCGTGCGGCCGGCTGCAGCAGTGTGACGATTTCGGCAAGGGGATCGACGGTCATAATCAGGACTAACGCTAAAGAAAGGGAGACTATAGCGTATATAAAGTCTCTCACGCGGTCACTACCATGGCATCATTCCTTTTGTTTGGAGAGGCTCATGTCCACGATATTGATTACTGGTTGCTCGTCTGGTTTCGGCTTAGAGACTGCGAAACTGTTTTTTGAACGAGGGTGGGATGTCATCGCAACGATGCGCACGCCCAAACCCGAGCTGCTACCGGTTTCCGGACGCTTGCGTATTCTCGCGCTCGACGTCACCAATCCGGCAAGCATCGCGGACGCCGTGAAGGCTGCCGGTCCGATAGACGTATTGGTCAACAATGCCGGTTTCGGCGCGCCCTCACCAATCGAGCTGACTGCGCCGGAGACGGTGCAGTCGCTGTTCCAGACAAATACGATCGGCACATTGGCGATGATTCAGGCCGTATTACCCCAGATGCGTCAACGTCGGGCCGGAGTCATCGTCAACGTCACCTCCACGGTGACGGTCAAGACTCTGCCTGTGATTGGGATCTACCGGGCGAGCAAGGCAGCGGTGAACGCGTTCACCGAGTCCTTATCGGTGGAGATGGAGCCATTTGGCGTGCGGGTGCATATTGTCCTGCCAGGCCGGTCGCCGGAAACTCGCTTTGGGGAGAATGCGCGTCCACATTTGCGTGGTCTGGACGATCCGGATTATGCGCCCTTGATCCAGCAATTCATAAAGAATGTACAGGACGATACCAGCCCTGTGACCTATGCTCCCGATGTAGCGAAGGCAGTGTGGCGGGCAGCCACCGATCCATCCGCCCCGCTGCGAATTCCGGGCGGTGCGGATGCTGAACTCTGGATGGCTGAGGCAGGTTTGTAACCGGAATCGGTGGCAGCCAAAAAGCTGCTGCCGTCCCGACTCGGCCGTGCATTAGAGGGAACACGCAGCCATCGGCACCGGGAGCGCGGACCGGCGGCTGCGTTCGGCCCTTTGCGTCGTTCTATAACGGCAGGCGTAGTCCGCCCATTGATATGCGGCGTATGAGATCGGTGAAAAGATCGCATTCCGCAGCCATGACTCTTTGTTCCAGCGAAACTACGCTATCGTCGGGATGGATCCGAACGGTCGTTGTGGCCACAGTTCTTCCGTGGTCATATTCTCCGTCTATGAGGTGGATGGTTGCACCTGTTTCTGTCTCCCGATTGTCGAGCACGGCTTGGTGGACTCTTCGCCCATACATTCCCAATCCGCCGTACAGCCCCGGATGAACATTCAATATTCGCCCCTCAAAAGCGGCTAGCGTAAGCGGGCCAAGTCTCTTGAGATAGCCAGATAAGACAACGAGTTCAGCGCCATAGGCGATTAGCGTGTCGCGAAGCTGTTTGTCCGCATCAGCTTCCCTATCCTTCGTCGGAATATGGCACGAGGGAATGCCGTTAGCCTCAGCATAGGCGAGCGCTGGGGACGAAGCCCTATTGCTAACCAGTACGACAGCGGTGGCGTTCATTGTGTTCGCTCGAATGGCCTCGTTGATCGTCCGAAATGAGGTTCCATTGTTGGATGCAAGAAACGCTATTGCGAGCTTATCCATCAGGGGCCTCGTTAATCGATGCTCTCGCGATGACCGAGACTCCCTTTAATGGCAACTGACGATGATTTTCAATGAGTGTCACGGCGCAATCCGAAAGCCACGTCTTTCCGCCCTTGCAACCACCCGCCAAGCGCCTATTCTGCCGCACCCAGCAACCGAATTCAGGAAACAAAGCCAGCATGTCCGCCTTCTCGCGCTTCACGCCGCTGATCAGCGCCCTTCCCTCCACGGTTCCTTTCGTCGGCCCCGAGGCGCTGGAGCGTCAGCGCGGGCTGACGGTCAAAGCCCGTATCGGCGCCAATGAGAACGGCTTCGGGCCGGCGCCCTCCGTCATTGCGGCCATGCGCGAAAACGCCGGCGATATCTGGATGTATAACGATCCGGAAAATTTCGAGCTGAAGCAGGCGCTGGCGGCCCATCTCGGCGTCCAGCCGGCCAATATCGCTGTCGGCGAAGGCATCGACACTCTGCTCGGCCTGATCGCGCGCATGGTCATCGAGCCCGGTACACCCGTCGTCACCTCGCTCGGGGGCTATCCCACCTTCAATTTCCACGTCGCGGGGTTCGGCGGCCGCCTCGTCACCGTGCCCTATGTCGATGATCGCGAAGACCTCGATGGGCTGTTCGAAGCAGTGAAGCGCGAAAACGCGCCGCTCGTCTATTTCGCCAATCCCGACAATCCGATGGGCAGCTGGTGGGATGCCGACAAGATCGTTGCCTTTGCCCGTGAATTGCCTGACAATTGCCTGCTGATCCTCGACGAAGCCTATAGCGAAACCGGGCCTGCCAGCTCGCTCCCGGCTATCTCAACTCTGATTGATCTGCCGAATGTCTTGCGCACCCGCACCTTTTCCAAGGCCTATGGGCTTGCCGGTGCCCGCGTCGGCTATGTCATCGGCGCGCCCGAGACGGTGCTGACCTTCGACAAGATCCGCAACCATTTTGGCATGAACAGGCTTGCGACCGTGGCCGCGCTCGCCGCGCTGAAGGATCAGACCTATCTTGCCGAAGTGGTCGGCAAGATCCGAGCCGCACGCGAAGAGATCGGTACGATCGCCCGCGACAATGGCTTGCTGCCGCTCGCCTCAGCCACCAACTTCGTCGCTATCGATTGCGGCCGCGACGGCACCTATGCCCGCGCGATCGTCGACGGGCTGATCCAGCACGGCGTCTTCATCCGCATGCCGGGTGTCGCGCCCCTCAACCGCTGCATCCGCGTCAGCGTCGGCCCGAAGCAGGATCTCGATCTCCTGGCCGAGGCGTTGCCGAAGGTCCTGAAGGCGATCGGTTAAGCTCAAAACGACGAAACCGCGCCTGCCTTGTCCCGGCCGGTCGCGGTTTTCATCATTTCGGCTGGCGTCTCCGTCAGCCGCCGACATCCCCTCTTGAGAGGTCAGGAAGTCTTACTGCTTGCGGCACGCTTCAGTGCGTCGTCATCCATTCGCGGGCGGCGCGCAGCGCGGCTGCGAGCTGCATCTTGGTCAAGGTCGCGGCAACGTCGGCGCGAAGCTCGGCGGCGCGCTCGCTGCCACGGATGGCGGCGATATTCAACCATTTGTGGGCGGCAACGAGGTCTGCATTGCAGCCCCTGCCGGTCGCGTAGTTCACGCCCAGTTCGCAAAGGGCATCGGCGCTGTTACCACCCATCATGGCATTTCCAGACATCGGCGTTTCGAAGCGTGCCATTGCTATTATCCCTGTTTGACTTCTGTTCGTATCTGCCCTGTTTTCCGTCCGAACCTTGCCGTCGTTCGCGGCTTTCCGGTTCTTCCGGCCGGCGGGTTTGCCCCGCTCGTTTGATGGCTTCACTATCGCAGACGGCTTTCAAAAAACGCCTAAAATGCATGATTAATTCGATGCAAACAAAGTGCAAATGCTTGGTAAACTTGGGATTTTGTTAAACATCGCTTCCCTTGCAAATTAAGGATTTTCGCGCAGCCTTAACCTTTCGTTAGGATTTTGATTTAAACCCTTCGTTCACCACAAAAAGAGCGCAGTTGAATTCGATGTCGTGTTTCGACGACGCGTGGATACCCGGCAAAACGGAGATTTGAGCTCCGAAAGCCATATTTACCTTTACGTTCGCGTTAGATAATCTCGCCACGTTTCCGGCCATGGAGCCGGATGGCGCCCGGGGAGGAATAAGAACATGATCCGTGCCACCATTCTTGCTGCCGCGATGCTGTTGAGCGCGAGCGCGGCCTTTGCCGAAGAGCCGATCGTCGGCAACTGGAAGACCGTCGCTGGCGATACCGCCGCCATCGCGCCCTGCGGCGACAGCTACTGCGTGACGCTGAAGACCGGCAAATATGCCGGCAAACAGATCGGCAAGATGCAGGGCAAGGGCAACAGCTATACGGGCGAACTGACCGACCCCTCCGAAGACAAGACCTATAGCGGCTCCGGCACGGTCAACGGCAACAAGATCAAGATGCAAGGCTGCGTGCTGAAAGTATTCTGCAAGTCGCAGACCTGGACAAAGCTTTAAGACGGCTCCTGCTTATTTCAGAAAGCGCTGTTGCGCCTGCCCGCCCCGGTTGGCAGGCGGCCTTTATTTGCCTGCGGAAGATTCATTCGACCATTCGAATCCGGTAATATTTATGAACGCTGGATGAACCGGTATCTCAGCACCTGTTCAGCATGACCATGGCAAAACAGTGTCCAGTATAGGGCACGGGTAGGCCAAGGACATGGACTCGATCATCATCGCGCGGCGCTTCGTTGTTATCATGCTGTTTGCCGCCATCTTTGCATTCAGCTTCTCGGTTGCGGTCGAGCATGGCGGTCGCAGCGGCGCACAATCGCACTTCGGTGCAAGCTTCACCTGCGTGCAAACTGGTGCGCCTTACTGCACGACAGTGCAATAAAGAACGCCTGCGCGCGATCCTCGCGCAGGCCCTTGGCCGGCTCTAAAATAGCTGCGAGAATCCGAGCCGCCAATTACAACGTCGTTTGCTTGTAACCAACGACACTCTATAATGGCGCATGAGCAACAGAATCTCTCCCTTTTCACCCCTCGACATCTCCTCCCCCAGCCCGTTCCAGCCGCGGACCTTCGATGATCCGGGCAAGGCCGTCGAAGCGCTGACGGAGCTTTACGATCGCAACACCGCGTTCCTGATCGACAATTTCACCAAGCTTGCCAAGGGCGCGCCGATCACCGCACGCTACCGCGCTTTCTATCCGCAGGTCAGCATCGAAACGACGAGCTTCGGCCATGTCGACTCGCGTCTCTCCTACGGCCACGTGACGGCGCCCGGCGTCTATACGACGACGATCACCCGCCCGCAGCTCTTCAAGCATTATCTCAAGGAACAGCTGACGCTGCTGATGCGCAGCCACAATGTTCCGGTCGTCGTATCGGAATCGACGACGCCCATCCCGATTCATTTCGCCTTCGGTGAAGGCGCTCATGTGGAAGCAACCGCGAGCATTTTCGAAGACATTCCGCTGCGCGACCTCTTCGACACACCGGACTTGAACACCACGGACGATGAAATCGCCAACGGCGAATATATCCCGCCGCCGGGAGAGCCCTCGCCGCTTGCGCCATTTACCGCGCAGCGCATCGACTATTCGCTGGCCCGCCTCGTCCACTACACGGCGACGAGTGCGGCGCATTTCCAGAATTTCGTGCTGTTCACGAACTACCAGTTCTATATCGACGAATTCTGCAAATGGGCGCGGGAGCTTATGGCAAACGGCGGCGACGGCTATACCGAGTTCGTCGAACCGGGCAACATCATCACCAAGGCTGGCTCCAGCCAGCCCGAAGGCGATGTGACCGCGCCGCGGCTGCCGCAGATGCCGGCCTACCATCTGAAGAAGAAGGGCCATGCCGGGATCACCATGATCAATATCGGCGTCGGTCCTTCCAACGCCAAGACGATCACCGACCACGTGGCCGTCCTGCGCCCGCATGCCTGGCTGATGCTCGGCCACTGCGCCGGCCTGCGTAACAGCCAGCGGCTCGGCGACTACGTGCTCGCCCATGCCTATATGCGCGAGGACCATGTTCTTGACGACGACCTGCCGGTCTGGGTGCCGATCCCGGCTCTCGCCGAAGTGCAGGTGGCGCTTGAAGCGGCTGTTGCCGAAATCACCGGCTATGAAGGCTTCGAACTGAAGCGCATCATGCGCACGGGCACAGTCGGCACCATCGACAACCGCAACTGGGAACTGCGCGATCAGGCAGGCCCGGTGAAGCGGCTCTCGCAGGCCCGCGCTGTCGCGCTCGATATGGAATCGGCCACGATCGCCGCCAACGGTTTCCGCTTCCGCGTTCCCTACGGCACGCTGCTCTGCGTTTCCGACAAGCCGCTGCATGGCGAATTGAAGCTGCCGGGTATGGCAACCGCCTTCTACCGCACGCAGGTCAATCAGCATTTGCAGATTGGCATCCGCGCCATCCAGAAGCTGGCCGCCATGCCGCCGGAAGCGCTGCATTCGCGCAAGCTGCGCAGCTTCTTCGAAACGGCGTTTCAGTAAGCAATAGGGTTTCGCCCTATTGCCCATCTGAAGACAACGACTGCGCCTGGTAAGCGGCCGCGACTTGCGGCCGTTCGTCGTTTGGCGCTGCCCACAAATTCAGTCCAAGGATCATCACGGCAAAAATGGCAAATCCGATTGCCGTGCGAGCAATCACTTCGCCGGGATTTGACATTTGAAAGATCTCTTCGTCCGACAGGGTCTTCTTCTGCCAATGGTAGATGAGAGCTGCTTCGAGGTTGTACATGTCCGTTTCTCCTTTTGAGATGACGGAACTGGTCGAGCGGACCTGAGCTTTTTCGACAGCATCGAAAATTTTTGTCATGCTGCTGATCGGGATGTCGATTTGCTTGGCGGCCGCTCGTCTATGGCTGTCAGCAAATTGAAGAGGAGACGCTGCGATGAAATATCTCTGCCAGGTCTGGTTCGATGGCACGAGGCTCGACCTCATGACCAAGGAGGAAAAGCAAAAGCTCGATGCCGATTCGCTGGGCTATGATCGCGATCTGATGGCGAGCGGCAATATGATCCAGGCTAAAGCGCTGCAGTCGCCAAAGTCTGCGGTAACGGTGCGGGTCCGCAATGGGGAGACGGCGGTGACGGACGGCCCCTTCATCGAAACCAAGGAACATCTTGGCGGCTTCATCCTGATTGAGGCGAAGGATCTGAACGATGCGATCCGGATTGCGGCGGGCATTCCGCTCGCCAAGCTCGGCGCGATCGAAGTGCGGCCGATCCATAACTTCGGCCCGGATGCTTGAGGAGGTTCAGATGAAATTTCTTTGCCAGGTATGGTTCGAGAGCGCGGAAATCGCCAAGCTTTCCGAGGAGGAAGGGCGCAAGCTGACCCAGGATTCGGTCGATAGCGACAACCGGCTGCGCGAGAGCGGGCACCTCATCGTCGCCAATGCACTGCGCGAACCGGAAACTGCGAAAACCGTTCGCGTGCGCAGGGGCGAAACCGCCGTGACGGACGGCCCTTTCACTGAAATGAAAGAGCATCTCGGCGGCTTCGTTCTGATCGAGGCCCGGGACATGGAGGAAGCGACGGCGATCGCCGCCACCTTCCCGGTTGCGCGCTACGGCATGATCGAGGTTCGCGCCGCCTTCGACATCCGCTTTCCGAACGAATAGCAGCGAGAGGAGAAGACATGCGGTTTCTATGCCTGATCTACACGACGGTCGATGTCGACGGACGATTGACGCCAAACGAGATGAACCATCTGATCGCCGAGCACTTCATCTTTGATGAGGGCTTGCGGCGGGACGGCACCATGATCGTTTCCGATGCGCTGGCGCTTCGAGACAAATCGATCGTCATCCGTCCGGACGGTGACACATTTTCGGTAACGGACGGGCCGTTCGCGGAGACGAAGGAGCATCTGGCCGGCTTCTACCTCATCGAAGCTCCCGATCTTGAGGAAGCAGTCGGGATCGCCAAGCGCATTCCCTCGGCGCGTTACGGCGCCGTCGAAATCCGCCCTGTGCGTATCTTGACCCTGCGGGGGGACTTGGCGGAGACATCCTGACATCCATGTCGCTGAACCGAACCATCGAAAGCATCTACCGCAGCCACTCGCGCCGCGTGCTGGCAACGCTGATCCGTCTGCTCGGTGATTTCGACCGCGCCGAGGAAGCGCTCCACGATGCTTTCGCGGCGGCGGCGCAGCAGTGGACTAACGAGACGATCCCGGCCAATCCCTATGCTTGGCTCGTTTCCGCCGGACGCTTTCGCGCCATCGACCATATCAGGCGGCGCGCGCGCTTTGACACCGCCCGCTCCGATATTGCCGAGAGCCTTTATCCGGAGGGCGAGGCGATGGAGATCGCCGAACATGAAGAGATCGAGGACGACATGCTGCGGCTGATCTTCACCTGCTGCCATCCGCTTATTCCTGCCGAGGCACGGATGGCGATGGCGTTGCGGGAGGTATGCGGGCTGACCACGGAAGAGATCGCCCATGCCTTTCTGATTCCGGCCCCGACAGTCGCCCAGCGCATCGTCCGCGCCAAGAACCGCATACGCACCGCCAACATTCCCTACGAGGTGCCTGATAAGACCGAACTGCCGGAGCGGCTGGCGCAGGTGCTGCATGTCATCTACCTCGTTTTCAACGAGGGCTACTCGGCCTCCTCCGGCTCTGCGATCGTGCGCGCCGATCTGGCCGCGGAGGCCATACGGCTCGGCAGGCTTTTGCTGCAGCTATTGCCGGATTCGGAAGTCGAGGGGCTACTGGCAATCATGCTGCTGCAGGATTCGCGGCGGCATGCGCGTACCGATACCTCCGGCGATCTCGTTCTGCTCGTCGATCAGGATCGTGCGCTGTGGGATCATGGCCAGATACGCGAGGGCCTGCAGCTGTCGGCGCGGGCCATGTCAGCGGAGAGCGTCGGCAGCTATGCCCTGCAGGCCGCGATCGCGGCGGAACATGCACGCGCCGTAACCGCCGACGACACCGACTGGCGACAGTTGGTGACACTTTACGACCTGCTGCTGATCGCAAGCCCATCCCCTGTGATCGAGCTCAATCGGGCGGTGGCCATCTCCATGCGCGACGGGCCTGCGATGGCATTGTCGATCGTCGACGGGCTGTTGCGGGAGGAGCGTATGGCACGGTATCATCTCACCCATGCGGCGAAGGCGGATTTCCTGCGCCAGCTTGGCCGGACGGACGAGGCGCGGCAATCCTACCAAACGGCGCTATCGCTCTGTCAGCAGGCGCCGGAGCAGGCCTTCTTGCGCAGGCGATTGACCGAGCTTGACGATAAGACGACCCGGCATTAAGGCGCGTCGTGATCTTTCAGGGCGCAGTTGCGCGCTTGCGTGAGACCAGCAATCCGATCGCGGTTCCTGTTAGCGCCGATACCACGATCAGAAGGTGAGCATTGATGCTGGCCTGCGCGAGATTTTCGATTGCCTCTTTTGCACTCGAAGCACCAAAGGCCATGGCACCGGCGGTAATGCCGGCCGGATAGGTGCCTACGCCTCCGGGTGCATGCACGGGCAGGACTGAGGATAGTTCGCCGCCGAGTGCGCCACCGAAGCTTGCCGAAAGTGGCGTGACGTTCATGAGGCCGAGCGCCCAAGCGAGCACCACGACCTTGACGAGCCAGTTGACGATGGTCGTCAGCCAGGCGCGCGCAAAGGCGCTGGCATCAACCGGCAGACCGCGTTCCAGCTCATGCACAAGCCCTTGCGCCTTCTTCGGCAGGATGCGGGCGGCAAGGCGGATTAGCGGTCGCCGGGAAGCGAAACCCGCGACCGGCAGCAGCAGGAAAGCCGCCCATACGATCCAGGCCAGGACATGATAGGGCGAAGCAAGTGCAAGGCCGACGCCGGCCGCGGCCAGCAGCGCATGCAGGTCGAGCAGCCGCATGACGAACAGCGCCGAGGTGCCGCGGGCCAGTGGAATTCCGAATTCGGAGCGCATCAGCACCGGGAAGCTGGTTTCCCCCGTTCGGAACGGCATCATGATATTCAGCAGATTATGAACCTGCGTCACGCGAAACAGCGCCGCAAAACGGCCCGAGGTTTCCTTCGGGAAGTAATCGTAGATGCGCCATGTGCGCAGGAAATAGGTGCTTGTCAGAAGTGCTAGCGCCAGAAGGATCGGCAGCGCGCCGACCTTGCTCCATTGCGCCAGGATCGAGCTCCAGCCCCAAAACCATTCGATGAAGGCGGCGTAGGCAAGGACGACCGCGAGCGTCAAGAGCGTCATTCGGTTGCGAATAAACCAATTCTGTCGGCTGGCAACCGTCGGAGTCTTCATGTAGTTAGGGCACCCAAATGCGAGCGGAAGGCTGAAACCGGACTTTTCGCTCGTTCCGTCCGGCAGGTACTGCCGGTCTTTTAGGAGAAAGAAGTGTTGCAGACAACGGCAGAGTCGACCCTCCCCCAGGCCGATCCGGCAAGCCCTCTCGAGCTTTCGCTGGTCGTGCCCGTCTTCAACGAGGAAGAAAGCGTCGGACCGCTGATCGAGCGCATCTGTTCCGCCATGGCAGGATTTGCCAAATCCTGGGAACTGATCCTGGTCGACGACGGCAGCACGGACGCGACGCTCGTCAATGCCCGCCGGTCGCTTTCGCAGGAAGGGCTGACGCTGCGCATTGTCGAGCTTCAGCGCAATTTCGGCCAGACGGCCGCCATGCAGGCCGGCATCGATGCGGCGAACGGCCGCCTCATCGCCACCATGGATGGGGACCTGCAGAATGACCCGAAGGACATTCCTTCCATGGTCGAGGAACTGGAGCGACGCCAGCTCGATCTGCTCGTCGGCTGGCGCAAGAACCGCCAGGACGGCCTGCTACTGCGCAAGATCCCCTCCTGGTGCGCCAACTACCTGATCGGCCGCATCACCGGCGTCAAGCTGCACGACTATGGCTGCAGCCTGAAGATCTATCGCTCCTCCATCATCAAGCAGGTGAAGCTGATGGGCGAAATGCATCGCTTCATCCCCGCCTGGGTCGCCGGCGTCGTGCCGAGCTCACGGATCGGCGAAGTCCCGGTCACTCACCATGCCCGCCAGCACGGCACGTCGAAATACGGGATCTCCCGCACCTTCCGCGTCATCCTCGATCTGCTGTCCGTAATGTTTTTCATGCGCTACAAGGCGCGGCCAGGGCATTTCTTCGGCTCGCTCGGCCTCGGCCTCGGTGCGCTTGCCGGCTTGATCCTGCTCTGGCTCTTCATCGACAAGTTCATCTTCGGCGATGATATCGGCAGCCGCCCGCTGCTGATGGTCGGTGTCGTGCTGCTCCTGTCGTCGGTGCAGATGATCACGACAGGCATCCTCGCCGAAATGATCGCCCGCATCTATTATCGCGACGATCTCTCGCCGAACTATATCGTGCGCAAGATCTTCGATCGAGATCATCAAGATGCCTAGGCATCCTTTGCCTGAGTATGGGCCTATCTGAAACAGGGACTGAACCACGCGTGAGCCAGAAAGACGATATCGTAAGCTTGGTGTCGGACACGGTGGATCTTCCGCCCTGGCAGACGACGAGCTCGACGCATCTGTTTCATGATCGCTGGCTGAAGGTTCGCGCCGACAACTGCGTGACGGCGGAGGGCGTGGAAATTGCGCCCTACTACGTATTGGAATATCCCGATTGGGTCGAGATCATCGCGCTCGATGCCGAGGATCACATCTATCTCGTCCAGCAGTATCGTCACGGGCTCGGCGTCGTGGCGCTCGAGCTCCCCGGCGGAGCGGTGGATGCGAGCGATGCAAGCCCAGTCGAGGCGGCCGCGCGCGAATTGCGGGAGGAAACAGGGCTCTCGTCGACTGACTGGGACTATGTCGGCAAGCTCGCGCCCAATCCGGCGACGCATACCAACCTCGCGCATATCGTCATCGCCCGCAATGTCGAGCTTACCACCAGGCCGGCGGACGACCCGACCGAGCGCATTCGCCTGATCCGCCTGCCGATCCGGCAGGCGATCGAACTGGCACTGGAAGGCAAGATGATCCAGGTCATCCATGTTGCGGCACTGACCCTTGCCCTTCACAAGGCAGGCAAATGGGACGTGCCTGCGCCATCAGGCAAGCTCTAGTTACGACTTCACTTCTGCCCAGACGGCATCGAGCGCGCCGCGCGTGATGCGCACCATGGCATCCACTTCCTCGTGGCTGATGACGAGCGGCGGCGAGGCCAGCATGCGGTCGCCCGTGGCGCGCAGCACCAGGCCGTTCGCCAAAGCATGGTTGCGAACAGCGGAGCCGATTGCATCCGGCTTTTCAAAGCGGCGGCGTGTCGATTTCTCCGCCGCAAGCTGCAGGCCGCCCATGAGGCCAATGCTGACGGCTTCGCCGACCATGTCGTGATCGGCAAGGCTGCCCCAAGCCTTGGCGAAGTAAGGGCCGATATCGTCGCGCACACGCTCGATCAGCTTTTCTTCTTCGATGATCCGTAGATTTTCGAGGGCGGCGGCCGCACAAACGGGGTGGCCGGAATAGGTGAAGCCATGATTGAATTCGCCGACTTCGTTGATCAGCACATCGGCGATGCGATCGCTGACGAGCACGCCGCCGATCGGCAAGTAGCCTGATGACAATCCCTTGGCGATCGGGGCCAGATCCGGCTCGACGCCGAAATGCTGATGGCCGAACCATGCGCCGAGACGACCGAAGCCGCAGATCACTTCATCGCAGACGAGCAGGATGTTCCTTACCTTGCAGATGCGGGCAATCTCGGGCCAATAGGTCAAAGGCGGAATGATAACGCCGCCGGCACCCTGAACCGGCTCGGCGACGAAAGCCGCGACATTATCCTCACCCAACTCATCGATCTTGGCTTCAAGCTCGCGAGCCATCTTCAGGCCGAATTCCTCCGGCGAGAGATCGCCGCCCTCGGCATACCAATAGGGCTGGCCGATATGAACGACGCCTGGGATCGGCAAATCGCCCTGCTCGTGCATGTATTTCATGCCGCCCATGCTGGCGCCGGCGACCGTGGAGCCGTGATAGCCGTTCTTACGGGCAATGATGGTCTTCTTCGTCGGCTTGCCTACAGCCCCCCAATAGACCCTCGCCATGCGGAACCAGGTATCGTTAGCCTCGGAGCCGGAATTGGTGAAGAAGACATGGTTGAACTGCGGCCCGGCATGGGCGCAGACCTTTTCGGCAAGCAGCGTCGCGGGTGTCGTGGTGGTGCCGAAGAAGGTATTGTAATAGGGCAGCTCGTTCATCTGCCTGGCGACGGCATCGGCGATTTCGGTGCGGCCGTAGCCGATGTTCACGCACCAGAGACCGGCAAAGCCATCCAGGTACTTCCGTCCTTCCGCATCGAAAATATAGACGCCATCACCGCGCTGGATGACGCGCGCACCTTCGGCATTGAGCTTGCGCATATCCGCGAAGGGATGGAGGTGATGGGCGGCATCGAGGGCGGCGAGATTGGAGCGGCTTGGCGTGTCGGACATGGTTGAATGGAACCCTGTTTGAATTTCGGCTGGTCAGGCAAATCTACGGACGCTGAGATTATGTGCATGGTCCCTCATCCCAGCCCTCTCCCCGTCAAACGGGGAGAGGGGGTTATCCTGCCCATGCCGCTACGTGCGAGGCTGAGCATCAGAAAGTCCCCTCTCCCCGCACATGCGGGGAGAGGGCTAGGGTGAGGGACCGGGCACGAAACCGCTACGCAGCCACACTTGACTGAAAGCTATCTTGGTTTACGACCATGCCGTGAGCATGGGGGATTTACAAGAGCATGGCGGCCGACAACGCAACCGAAGGTAACGCGCGCATCGAAGTGCTGATTTCGGACATGAACGGCCGGCTGCGCGGCAAGCAGATACCGATTTCAGCCGAAAAGAAGGTCTGGTCCGGTGCCGTACGGCTGCCGACTTCGACACAATCGCTCGATATCTGGGGCTATGACAATGACGAATTTACCGGCCTTTCAATGACGATCGGAGATCCCGACGGAACCTGCGTTGCCGACCAGCGTACGCTCGCCGACATGCCTTGGGCACCAGCGGGATCGAAGCAGGTGCTCGCCACCATGCATGAGCTCGATGGCCGCCCGAGCTTCCAGGACCCGCGTGCCATTCTTGCCGCCGTCGTTGATCGCTACAAGGCGCTTGGCCTGACGCCCGTCATCGCGACCGAGCTGGAATTCTACCTTCTGGCCGGAGACTGGCGCGACAAAGGCATCCCGTCGCCGCCGCCGGCCCTGACCTACCGGGGCGAACCGAACGGCTTTCAGCTTTACGACATGGATGCCGTCGATCTCCTTGATGGCTATCTTGAAACCTTGCGTGCCTATGCGCGGGCTCAAGAGTTGCCGGCGGACGCAACGACGGCGGAATTCGGCCCCGGCCAGTTCGAAGTGAACCTTCTGCATCGCCCGGATGCGCTGGCCGCTGCAGATGATTGCATCATGCTGAAGCGCGTGGCCGAGCAGGCGGCGCGCAAGCACGGCTTGAAATCGACCTGCATGGCCAAGCCCTATACAGACCATGCCGGCTCGGGACTGCACGTGCATGCGAGTATAATCGACGCTCAAGGGCGCAATGTCCTCGATGCAGCTGGCGGCGAGCCGAAGAGACTGAAGTCGATCTGCGCAGGGCTGCTGCAGACGCTGCAGGACGCGCAGCTGATCTTTGCGCCCTATGCCAATTCCTACCGCCGCTTCCAACCAGGCTCCTTTGCCCCCGTCGATCTCACCTGGGGCTTCGGCCATCGCGGCACGGCTGTGCGCATTCCCGAAAAGGACGGGCCGGGTGCACGCATCGAGCACCGTGTCGCCGGTGCGGATGCCAATCCCTATCTCATGCTGGCGGCAATCCTCGGCGGCATGCTGCTCGGCGTGCAGAACGACCTCGATCCCGGTGAGGAGACGACGCCGGCTTATGTGCCGGCCGACGCGCCCAAGCTGACGCATGATTTCCTGACGGCCGTCGAGTGCTTCCGAGCATCAGCCTTCATCGCCGACATTTTCGGTGAGCGATATCAGAAGCTCTACGGCGAGACGAAGCATAAGGAAGCGCTCGGCTATCTGCGCACGGTTTCCGATTTTGATTACAGGACCTACCTGCCGCGCCTCTGAATCCGTCAAAGGGCTAGGCTATCGACGGCACCCTCGCTCTGGACACGCGCGGCGGTCCCTTCACGGACCATCACCTTGAGCTCGCCCGGATGCACCTTGAGCGTCACATCACGCTCGAGGGGCAGCAACTCGCCATCCATGACGCAGTGAGCAAGCTGGCGCAGCTTCGGAAAGTGCAGATGCACTTCCGGCGCATGCATGACCATAACATCGGCGTTCTCGCGAACCCGGCCGCGCAGCATGTCGATGGCAAGACGGGCGACACCGAGCGGCCGCAGGGGCTTTGCCGTGTAAAAGCCCAGTTCGCCGCTGCGCAGGCTGTCGGCGTAAAGCAGCGCATTGGCGCCAAAGGGATTGTTCGAAACCGAGATCGCCGAGACATGCCGGCGCTCACGAATGCCGCCGGCCTCGAAGTCGACGTCGAATTCCGGGGGATTGGCAATGACGCCGAAAGCAGCCCGCGTGCTGGCCGACATCTTTCCGATGCGCGAGCGATAGGTGTAGCCATTGCGATAGCGCACCATGCGCGCATGCAGGCCTGCCGAGAACTGATGCACGAAGGCGCGTCCGTTAGCGCTGCCGATATCGACATTGTCGACCTCGCCTGTCGCCAGCACGCTCAACGTCTGCCAGATGTCCAGCGGCAGCCGTAACGAACGGGCAAAGAGGTTCATGGTGCCGGCCGGAATCACGCCGAGCGCGACGCCATTCTTCCAGGCGATGGCGGCAGCGGTCGAAATCGTGCCATCGCCGCCGCCGGCGACAATGCCGTCAATATCGTCACGGCGCGCCGCGCGTTCCATCGCCGCCACGATGTTGCGTCCCTCCACGACCACGGCTTCGAAATCATGACCGGCGTCGCGGAAGACCTGTTCCGCTTTCCTTTCATAGGCAGCCATGTCGGTCGTGCGGAACGTTCCGCCATCGCGATTGAAAAAGCCGATCAACTTCATCGGGGGGCTCTCGGTCTTCCCGCAAACTATATTTCTGAAGGGCTAAGGCCCCGTGCGCTTCTTCTCAGATGGTTTTGGATGGAATGATTTCAAGCACTGCGGCCGTTTCGCCCGGTCGCCGCGGCGCACTTATGCACGATCGGACATGCTGCACTGCGAAAAATGCACGCGACAGGAACATTGCTCTCATTGATAGTATCAACGAGGGTGTGTCCATACCCGCCTGTCCCTTATTCCATTTTGATGCACTGAGCGCCGAATGCCGGGATTTGCCGCCTGATTCGCGGCGCTTGACCTTCGTGTGCCGCCCAAGGAGTTTTCGTGAGCGATATTACCGCCGAGGTCCTCGATACCCAAACCACCCTCGAAGCACCGTCGCGCACCGCGATCGCGCTGGTGACTTTGGCGCTGGCCGTCGGCAGCTTCGGTATCGGCACGGGCGAATTCGTCATCATGGGACTCTTACCGAATGTAGCCGACACCTTCGGCGTTACCACTCCGGAAGCAGGTCATGTGATCAGCGCCTATGCGCTCGGCGTCGTCGTCGGTGCACCAATCATCGCCGTGCTCGCCGCAAAGATGGCGCGCCGCACGCTGCTCCTCCTGATGATGGCGATCTTTGCCGCCGGCAATATTTCCAGCGCCTTCGCACCCACTTTCGAAAGCTTCACGGCACTGCGCTTCATCACCGGCCTGCCGCATGGCGCCTATTTCGGCGTTGCCGCGCTCGTAGCTGCCTCCATGGTGCCGGTCCATCGCCGCGTGCGCGCCGTCGGGCAGGTGATGCTCGGCCTCACGATCGCGACGCTGATCGGCACACCGATCGCGACTTTCCTCGGGCAGCTTCTGAATTGGCGCGCAGCCTTCATGATGGTCGGCGCTATCGGCCTTGCCACCATGTTGCTGATCGCCCTCTTCCTCCCAAAGGACAAGGTTGAGGAAGGCGCCAGCATTACGCGCGAGCTCGGCGCGCTGAAGCGCATTCAGGTCTGGCTTTCGCTTGGAGTCGCCGCTGTCGGCTTCGGCGGCATGTTCTCGATCTTCAGCTATGTGGCTACGACGACCACAGAGGTCGCCGGCCTCGGCTCCGCCATGGTGCCGGTCGTGCTGGCTCTCTTCGGCATCGGCATGAATGTCGGTAACATCGTCGGCTCTCGCCTTGGCGATATATCGATCAAAGGAACGATCGGCGGCATGATGATCTTCAACATCGTCATCATGACGCTCTTCTCGCTGACGGCGGCCAACCCGATCATGCTCTGCATTTGCGTTTTCCTGATCGGCTGCGGCTTTGCTGCCTGCCCCGCCGTACAGACCCGGCTGATGGATGTGGCTGCCGACGCACAGACGCTGGCCGCCGCCTCCAATCATTCCGCCTTCAATATCGCCAATGCGCTCGGCGCCTGGCTTGGCGGGCTGGTGATCTCCTGGGGCTTTACGGCGGCTGCAACTGGCTATGTCGGCGCGGTACTTTCCGTTGCAGGCCTCGCCGTCTTCGCCGTTTCAGTTGGCCTGGAGCGCCGCACCGGGCGTGCATGACATGCCAGGGGCGCCCAGCTGCTGGCGCCCGTCGCGGCAAAATACATTCTCCTCGCCCCAAACGGCCATTGCCTTGATGATCGGCCCAAGGCTGGCGCCAAGCGGCGTCAGCGCATAATCGACGCGCGGCGGCACGACCGGAAAGACAGTGCGTGATAGCAGCCCGGATTCTTCCAATTCCCGTAATTGCTTGGTCAACATGCGCTGCGTTACCGACGGCAGCTTGCGGCGGATTTCGTTGAAGCGCAGCGTTCCATCCATCAGGTGAAACAGGATCACGCCCTTCCATTTGCCGTCGAGCACGCTCAGCGTCGCCTCGACCGGGCATCCGGGGAAATTGCCGACAAGCTTGGAGCGGGGAACCGACATTTGACAGTATCCTTTTTGTATCTACGTACAGAAAATGTGCATTCTTGCGCCTTTTCAGGATAATGCGCATCTAGCCTCTGTGCAACCAACCCAGGAGCTTCTCCCATGCGCGCAGTCGCCTACAAGCAGCCACAACCTATCTCCGCAGAAACATCCCTGATCGACATCGAACTGCCGATGCCCGAGGCAGAGGGTCATGATCTGCTCGTCGAAGTGAAGGCCGTTTCCGTCAATCCGGTCGATGTCAAGGTCCGCGCCAGCGTCGCCCCGCCCGAGGGTGAATACAAGGTCGTCGGCTGGGATGCTGCCGGCATCGTCAAGGCGGTTGGCCCCGATGTCACCATGTTCAAGCCGGGAGACGAAGTCTTCTATGCGGGCGCCATCAATCGCGGCGGCTCCAATGCCGAATTCCATCTGGTCGACGAGCGCATCGTCGGCGCCAAGCCAAAGAGTCTCGATTTTCCGGCGGCCGCCGCGCTGCCGCTGACCTCGATCACGGCCTACGAGACACTCTTCGATCGGCTGAAGGTGCAGGATCCGGTTCCCGGCGCCGCCAATGCCATCCTTATCATCGGCGGAGCCGGCGGGGTTGGATCGATCGCCATCCAGATTGCACGCGCGCTGACCGATCTCACCATCATCGCTACGGCATCCCGGCCGGAAACACAGGCTTGGGTGAAGGAATTGGGCGCGCACCATGTCATCGACCACTCGAAACCACTTGCGCCGCAGATCGAAGCGCTCGGCATCGGTGCTCCGGCCTTCGTCTTCTCTACGACCAACACGTCTGATCATGTCGACTCGATCGTCGAAGCCATTGCGCCGCAAGGCCGCTTCGCCCTGATCGATGACCCGAAAACCCTTGATGTCGTGCCCTTCAAGCGCAAGGCGGTATCAACCCATTGGGAGCTGATGTTCACTCGTCCGCTCTTCAACACCGCCGACATGATCGAGCAGCACAAGCTGCTGACGAAGATCGCCGAACTGGTGGATTCCGGCAAGATTCGCTCGACCCTGACGGAGACCGCAGGCGCGATCAACGCCGCCAATCTCAAGAAGGCGCATGCCCTCGTCGAGACCGGCAAGATGAAGGGCAAGGTCGTTCTGGCGGGCTTCTGAGCAGCCAATATCCGCGACAGATCAGGCCGGGCGAATGTCGTCCGGCCGCTTTGTTTTAACGCATTTGCATCAGGTTTTGTTGCATCGCAAAAATTTGCAGCCGCCTAAACAAATTTTTATCGCAGGATCGAGCATTTAGGCGTGTCCGCCTCTTGACTTTTCATGCCTTCGGCGCGACTTCTCCGCACGTGGGGAACAGCGTTTTCCATACCGATTAACCGGAGCCATCTTTCGATGCCTAGCGACAGTAGTAGTCGATTGCCTTTGCCGTCAGTAGCATTCGTGCACTAACCGACTCCTGTCGGCTCGCCACGATCCGCTACGACGGCGGATCGACCGGAAAGGCGAGCTATAATGAACATCAACAGCTTTCCCGCGCGGGCCGGCAATGCCGCTCGTGCATTCATCAATAATAATCGCGCCGTCACCATTGCGGAACGCGTCGAGGCTCTGAACGCAACGGACGTAGCGGAGGCTGCCCGCATTCTCGCCAAAATGCCGGAAGAGCGCGCCGTGCGCATTCTCGACCGGCCGGAGCTGCGCAACGCACCCGCCATTCTCGAAGTCATGGGCAACGCAGATGCCGCGCGCCTGCTGCATGGCATGTCCAACGACCGCGTCGCCGACGTGCTGCTCGAAATGGATGTCGACGCGCGCGCCCGGCTGTTCGCGACCTTTGACGAGCATGCAAGGCAGGCGATCCAGGGCCTGATGGGCTATCCGCCGCGCACGGCCGGCGGCATCATGACGACGGAATTCGTCAGCGTTTTCGCGAGCTGGACGGTCGCCCAGACGCTCGATCACGTTCGCCAGGTCGAGCGCTCCCGCGAAACGGTCTATGCCATCTATGTGCTCGATGACGAGACGCATGTGCTGCTGCACGTCGTGACGCTGCGCCGCCTCATCACCGGCGAGCCCGATGCCTGTATCCTGACGGTGGCCCAGAAAGGCGTGCCGGTTACGGCACCGCCGCTAATGAAGCAGGAGGATGTCGCGCGCCTGATCCGCCGTCACGATCTTCTGGCGCTGCCTGTCGTCGACGACAAGGGCCATATGCTCGGCATCGTCACTGTCGATGACGTCATCGATACGATGATCGCCGATACGACCGAGGACGCCCAGAAGTTCGGTGGTATGGAGGCCCTCGGCCAGCCCTATATGAAGATCAGCTTTGCGGGCATGATCCGCAAGCGCGCCGGCTGGCTTGCCGCCCTCTTCCTCGGCGAGATGTTGACCGCAAGCGCTATGCAGCACTTCGAAGGCGAGCTGGAAAAGGCCGTCGTGCTGACGCTCTTTATCCCGCTCATTATGAGCTCGGGCGGCAATTCCGGCTCACAGGCGACCTCGCTGATCATCCGGGCGCTGGCGCTCGGCGAGCTCAAGCTTTCGGACTGGTGGCGCGTGGCGTTCCGCGAACTGCCGACAGGCATCGTGCTCGGCGCGATCCTCGGCCTCGTCGGCTTTGCCCGCATCGTGCTCTGGCAGAATATCGGCCTCTTCGATTACGGCCCGCATTGGCAGCTGGTCGCTTTCACCGTCTTCGCGGCCCTGATCGGCATCGTCACCTTCGGCTCGCTTGCCGGCTCTATGCTGCCCTTCGTCCTGCAGAAGCTACGCCTCGATCCAGCCAGCGCATCGGCACCCTTCGTCGCGACGCTCGTCGATGTTACCGGCCTGGTGATCTACTTCTCGGTTGCCCTGCTGATCCTCAGCGGAACGATGCTCTGAGGATAATCAAATTCTCATGGCAAAGGGGCCGGCGACGGCCCTTTTTCATTTTTACTCCGGCTATTTCATTCAGGCTGTGGCAGTTTCAGAGCACCGTTGGTCTTGATCGTGCGAATCGCGAAGTTCGAGCGCAGATCGACCACGCCTGGAAGGACAAGCAGCTTTTCCGACATCACCTTCTCATAGGCGGCCAAATCCTCCACCACGACCTCAGCCAGGAAATCGGCCGTACCCGAAATCAGATGGCAGGCGACGACTTCCGGAATGGCGAGCAATGCTGCCTGCTGCGTCTCGGAATTCTCCTTCGAATGATGGCCGACCTTGAGTTCCACGAAGACCGTGAGACCGAGGCCGGCCTCCTTGCGGTCAATATCCGCGCGATAGCCGCGCAAAAGCCCGGATTTTTCCAGATTGCGAATGCGCCTGAGGCAAGGAGACGGCGAGAGATTTACCCGCTCGGCGATCTCGACATTGGTGGCGCGCGCATCCTCCTGAAGGCAGTTGAGGATCGCGATATCGAATTTATCCAGTTTTGGCATATTCGAGAAACTCTAATTTGCAAATTGGCAGTTTATTGCTGATAGCACGATTTTGGAGCCATAACTAGCAAGGACATGCCTCGGCCTTCGGGACTATCTTTTCCTCATTCGAAAGATAACCGGATCGCTGGAAAGGATATGTCGATGACCGCTTTGTCTCTCTCCACCCGCAAGGCAACCCCCACCATGGTCGGCTATGCCGGCGCCATCGTTACCGTCTTGATCTGGGCAAACTGGATTCTCGCAACCCGCCACACGGCCGAAACGCAGATGGGCACCATCGATCTCGGCCTGATCCGTTACGGCGTGCCGGCCCTGGTGCTCGCACCCGTCTGGTGGAAGACGGGCCTGCTGCCGAAGGGCGTGCCACTGAAACTGCTCGCGCTGATGGTCTGCGGTTCCGGCGCCCTCTTCTTCCAGCTGACCACGCTTGCCATCCAGTTCACGCCCGCCTCGTCTGCCGGCATCCTGCTCGGCGGCTCCATGCCGCTGGCAACTGCCCTGATTGGTGTGCTGTTGTTCCGCGAGCGGCTTGATATCACCCGCTGGCTCGGCCTTGGCGGCATCGTCGCCGGCGTCGTGATCCTCCTGGCACGCAGCCTCTATGGCGTGCAGATCTCCTGGGAGGGCTTTATCCTGCTGCCGCTGTCTGCCGTGCTCTGGGCAAGCTACACGCATGCCTTCCGCCGCTCCGGCCTGAGCGCCCTGCAGTCGAGCGCCATCATCGCCGTCTGGTCGTTCCTGATCCATGTCGGCCTGGCCGCCGTCTTCGGCAGCTCACTTGCCTCGGTGCCGCTGCCGGAAATCGGCCTGCAGATCGTCAGCCAGGGCCTGCTGTCTGGCCTT
Organism: Rhizobium sp. ERR 942; assembly: GCF_007828395.1. Classification (NCBI taxonomy): domain Bacteria; kingdom Pseudomonadati; phylum Pseudomonadota; class Alphaproteobacteria; order Hyphomicrobiales; family Rhizobiaceae; genus Rhizobium; species Rhizobium sp. ERR 942. The sequence continues at coordinate 219,026 of NZ_VIUA01000003.1, read as the reverse complement.
GCCGCCACCCTCGCCTATGGCCTCGCCGTCCAGGCTCTCGGTGGCACCCAAGCCGCAGCCTTCACCGCCATCACCCCCGTCCTTGCCACGATCGGCGGCGGCTTTCTGCTGGGCGAGGAAATCGGAATGGCCGGGATTGCCGCAGCGATCGTCACGGGGCTTGGGGTGGCACTTTCGACCGGGGTGCTGGCCCGGAAATAAGTCTTTCAACTGCAAGACAATGGATCGAAGGCTGCCATGTGCAACCCTCGGCATTGAAAGCAGCATCATCTGATGCTAATTTTGATGACAACGGAGATATCAATGCGCACCACCGTAGCCATCGACGATAAGTTGCTTGCGGATGCACGCGAGGTTACCGGTCTCGCCGAGACCTCGGCAATCCTGCGTGAAGCATTGAAAGCCCTTGTGGAACGGGAAGCCGCCAAAACGCTGATACGTCTCGGCGGCACCGAACCGAATATCACGGCTCCCCCTCGTCGTCAGTTTGGCGTCGAATGATCCTGGTCGATACGTCGATCTGGATCGATCACTTTCATACGCTGGAGGCGCGGCTTCAATCTCTGCTGGAGCAAAAACAAGTCGTCGTTCATCCCTTTGTCGTCGGTGAGATCAGCCTTGGCAATCTGCGGCAATATGATCTCGTGATAGGAAGCCTCCGTAGACTGCCTGCAATTGCGAGAGCCTCGGATGAGGACGTTCTTTATTTCATCCGAAGCAACAAACTGCAGGGTACCGGAATCGGCTATATCGATGCTCATCTCGCGGCCGCGACGATACTGGCGCCTGGAACCTATCTCTGGACGCGCGACAAACGGCTGCAACGTGTGGCCGAAAACCTCGGCATTGCCGCGCTGCTATAAATCAGAAGCGCAGCGCCATGGCCACGCGTCTGGCCGGATCAGCGCCGTGGTCAAATTCATTCTCCAGGATCTGCGTGAGAGCGGCCGACCTTTCTCCATCATCGAGGATTTGAAATCCTAAGGAGGCGTAGAATGGCGCGTTGAAGGCCACATGCCGGTCCGTCGTCAAAGTGACGCCAGTGGCCCCTTGCGCTCTCGCCGCCGCAATCGCAGCTTCCATCAGCCGACGCCCAACACCTCGCTTCTGCCAACGTCTAACGACATCGATTTCGGCGATGTAAACCGAGCTATCTTTCATAACGCCGGCCAAAAAGCCGAACGGCCGATCTTCATCGTCGACGGCAACGAACAGCAAGCCTTCCGCAAGGGATTGCTCCAACACGTCGAGAGGCAGGGACGTCGGCTCGCAAGCAACCGCGCCGGCCTCATGCAGAGCCCAGAAAGCATCGATCTCGATGGCAGCGAGCAGATGCAGTTCGCCGGCCCTGGCCGAACGGATCGTCCAGGCGCCCTGTTCGATCTCCGTCATCGCATCTCACATATTCGGATAGACCGGCCCTTCGCCGCCCTGCGGCGGCACCCAGTTGATGTTCTGGTTCGGGTCCTTGATATCGCAGGTCTTGCAGTGGACGCAGTTCTGGGCGTTGATGACGAAGGTATCCTTGCCGTCCTTCTCCACCCATTCATAGACGCCGGCCGGACAGTAGCGCGTTGACGGACCGGCATAGACATCGTGTTCCGAATTCTTCTGCAGTGCCATGTCCTTGACCTGCAGATGCACCGGCTGATCTTCCTCATGATTGGTGTTCGACAGGAACACCGAGGAGAGGCGGTCGAAGGTCAGGACGCCGTCCGGCTTCGGATAGTCGATCTTCTGGTGCTGTGCGGCGGGCTCCAGCGAGGCGGCATCCGTCTTGCCGTGCTTCAATGTGCCGAAGAAGGAGAAGCCGAAGAGCTGGTTCGTCCACATGTCGAGGCCGCCGAGCGCCACGCCGATCGCCGTGCCAAACTTCGACCACAGCGGCTTGACGTTCCGGACGCGCTTCAGGTCCTTGCCGATATCCGAAGAGCGCCACTCGTTCTCGATCTCAACCACCTCGTCATTGCCGCGGCCGGCGGCAATCGCCGCGGCGATCCTGTCGGCCGCCAGCATGCCCGACAGCACAGCATTGTGGCTGCCCTTGATCCGGGGAACGTTGACGAAGCCGGCTGAGCAGCCGATCAGCGCGCCGCCGGGGAAGGTGAGCTTCGGCACCGACTGATACCCGCCCTCGGTGATGGCGCGCGCGCCGTAGGAAATGCGCTTGCCGCCCTCGAAAGTGCCGCGGATGGCCGGATGCGTCTTGAAGCGCTGGAATTCCTCGAAGGGATAGAGATAGGGGTTCTTGTAATTGAGGTGCACGACGAAGCCGACGGCGACGAGATTGTCCTCCAGATGATAGAGGAACGAGCCGCCGCCCGTCTTCATGCCGAGAGGCCAGCCGAAGGAGTGCTGCACCAGGCCCTTCTTATGGTTCTCGCGCTTGACCTCCCAGAGCTCCTTGATGCCGATGCCGAATTTCGGCACGTCGCTGTTCCGCGCGAGATCGAACTTGGCAATCAGCTGCTTTGCGAGCGAGCCGCGCACGCCCTCGCCGATCAGCACATATTTGCCGAGCAGCGCCATGCCGCGGGTATAGTTCGGGCCGGGTTCGCCATTCTTCTCGATGCCCATGTCGCCGGTCGCGACGCCGATGACGGCGCCTTCGTCATTATAGAGCACTTCGGTCGCGGCAAAGCCGGGATAGATCTCGACGCCGAGTGCTTCGGCCTTCTCGGCCAGCCAGCGACAGACGTTGCCAAGCGAGACGATATAGTTGCCGTGATTGTTCATCAGCGGCGGCATCAGGAAATTCGGCAGGCGGACGGAGCCGGCAGGCCCCAGAAACAGGAAGTGGTCGCTCGTGACTTTGGTCTTGAAGGGATGCCCCTCCTCGTCACGCCAGCCCGGCAGCAGGCGGTCGATGCCGATCGGATCGACGACGGCGCCCGACAGGATATGCGCGCCAACCTCGGCCCCCTTCTCGAGCACGACGACGGTCAGATCGGGATTGATCTGCTTCAGCCGGATCGCCGCCGACAGGCCCGCTGGACCTGCGCCGACAATCACAACGTCGAATTCCATGCTCTCGCGTTCCGGCAGCTCGTTCGCGTCAGTCATTCATCTTCTCCGCTTGGCCGGCGTCCGATCATCCCGGATCGCAGCCTTGTCCCCTTGGGCGTCTTCCCCGTTTCGGTTATCTCTTGTCAAAATGGGAGGGGATTGTCGAGCCGGGAAGCGACAGGCAATCCCCCAATTTGCCCAACACGTAAAACAAGTTAAATGACCCTTACGTTAACGTCAATATTCTGATGGTATTTGCCATCAGTTGTGAAGTGTACCTTCCATAGTCGCCCGATGGCCCTCTATAAATGCCAATCAGACAATCCAAATAGCATGAAGGGTGATCAAGATGGATCTTCGTATTGGTGGGAAGCGCGCACTGGTGCTCGCCTCATCGAAGGGGCTGGGCCATGGCATCGCCGTGGCGCTTGCCCGCGAGGGCGTGAATGTCCTGCTCTGCGGCCGCAGCGGAGACCGGCTGGACAGCAATTGCAAGGCCATCAATGCCGAGGGCAAGGGCCGGGCCGACTGGATCTGGGCCGACCTCAACGACGAGAACTTCGTTGAGGTCGTCACCAAGGCTGCGACCGAGAAGCTCGGCGGCATCGACATCCTCGTCAACAATAGCGGTGGCCCGACTCCCGGCACGACGGAAGATATGACCGCCGACCGGCTGGAGACCTATTTCATCTCCATGGTGTCGCGGATCATTACCCTCACCAATGCGCTCTTGCCTGAGATGAAGGCACAGGGATGGGGACGCATCCTCACCGTCGCCTCCTCCGGCGTCATCGAGCCCATTCCTAACCTTGCGCTTTCCAACACGCTGCGCCCGGCGCTTGCGGGTTGGAGCAAGACGCTGGCCAGCGAAGTGGCGGCGTACGGCATTACCGTGAACATGCTTCTGCCAGGCAGCATCGCGACCGACCGGCTGGCGGAGCTCGATTCGGCCACGGCGAAACGCGGCGGCAGAAGCCTCGACGAGGTCAGCGCCGAGCGCCAACAGCGCATCCCCGCCGGCCGCTACGGCCGCGTCGAGGAATTCGCCGCCACCGCCGCCTTCCTTTGCAGCGAACCGGCGAGCTACGTGACGGGCACCATGGTCCGCTGCGATGGGGGAGCTGCTCGCTCCCTTTGAGATTGCCACCGCGACGAACAGAGTGCAGGCCCTTGCAACAGGGCCTGACAACACAATTCCGTGAGCTGCAGCAACGCTTCTATGCACGCGGCAGCACATCTTTACACTATAAATACCGCCTAAAGCTGTTTTGCCGACCGATTATTACATAACGGCAATCAAAAAATAGCCATTTGACTGTTTGCTGCACCGCACAAACAGAAACAATTCCAAAGCTTTCCAAGCTTTAATTTTTCGTCGTCCGGAACTGTGGTAGATTCCACAGCATCAGCGTTCATGAATTCGCGTTAAAGGGACAGAATTACCGAACGTTAGCGGTAACGGCGATGTATGGATTGCGGCGAAGCTCGTCTTTGTTGTGCGGCGCAATAAATACACTTCACCGTCCTCGCGCTTCCTGCAACAAGCCCCGACCGGTTCTTTAAATATGAAAAAACTTTGGCTTCCCTTCGGCCTTCTCGTCGTCGCAGCCCTTGCGGCATGGAGCTATCGCGACCGTATTCCTTTCCTTTCCGCCTTTGTCGATCAAGCGTCCGCAGAAACCAAAGACGCCGGCAAGGCGGCGCAGGCCGGCGGCAAGCGTCAGGCCGGCCCAATCGCGGTAAAGACCGTTGCCGCAGTCAAAACTACGCTCCCAATGGACGTTCCCGCGACCGGCTGGGTCGTGCCGATCGATTCAACGACGATCGCCGCACAGGAGGCCGGGTTGATCACGCAGATCGCCGTAAAAGATGGCGCGACGGTCAAAGCCGGCGACCTGATCGCAAAACTCGATCCGCGTACGGCACAGGCTGCCGTCGACAAGGACAAGGCGAACATTACGAAAGACCAGGCAAACCTTGCCCAAGCGGAGACGGCGCTGACCCGCGCCAATAGCTTGCTCACGAGCAGCGCCGGCACTCAGGCGACTGCCGACGAAGCGCGTGCGACCCGCGACGGCGCCATTGCCACGCTCAGCGCGGACCAGGCACAGCTTGCCTCGGATCAAGTCCTGCTCGGAAATACCGACATACGGGCACCCTATGATGGCAGGCTTGGCGATGTTCAATTGAGCCTGGGTGCTTATGTCAGCGCCGGCACGCCGATCGTGACGATCAGCAAATATGATCCGGCATATATCAAGTTTACCCTGCAGGAAAACAATCTGCGAGAACTGCAGGAACAGCTGGCCGCGGGTCCTGTTCACGTCACCACCGTTCCCCGTTCCGCACAGGGCAAGCCCCGCACCGGAACGATCACCTTTTACGACAACACGGTCGACCAGGCTTCCGGAACGATCGCCGTGAAGGCAACGTTCGAAAATGCCAACGGTGCCTTGTGGCCGGGACGCTCCGCGAATGTCATGGTTCACTTCGCCGACAACGAGCAGCTGATCGTCGTGCCGACCGTTGCCGTCAGCCCGGGGCCGGACGGCTATATCGCCTTTGTGGTGAAAGACAACAAGGTCAAGATTACGCCGGTGACGATTGCTCGCGCCAATGGCGGCCGCACAGCCGTCGCCACAGGCCTTTCGGTCGGCGATCATGTCGTTGTCGAAGGCCAGTCGCAACTGAACAACGGCACCGAAGTCAAGGAACAGTTCAGCGACAATCCAAACGAGAAGGTCGCTTCGGCCGATGATGGAAAAACCGAAACCATCGCAGTTGGAGCGCAACAATGATCCCGACCTTCTGTATCCAGCGTCCGGTCGCGACCACGCTCCTCGCTATCGGCGTGGTGCTTGCCGGTCTCGCCGGCTATCAGCTCATCCCCGTCGCGGCAGTGCCGCAGGTGGATTTCCCGACGATCAACGTCTCAGCCCAGCTGACGGGCGCCTCACCACAGACGATGGCGACATCGGTCGCCACGCCGCTGATCAAGCAGTTCGAGACGATCCCCGGCATCAGCGAAATTTCTTCGACAAACTCGCTTGGCAATACCAGCATCGTGCTGCAGTTCAATCTCGACCGCAACATCGACGCCGCCGCCGGTGACGTGCAGGCGGCGATTTCGACCGCGCAAAGAAAACTTCCCAACAACCTGACCACCCCGCCAAGCTACCGGAAGACCAATCCGGCCGACGCGCCTGTCATGCTGATCGCCGTACAAAGCGACACCTTGCAGCGCAGCAAGCTCGACGATATCGCCGAGAACATCATCTCTCCATCGATCTCGACACTGCCTGGCGTCGCTGAAGTGACCGTAAACGGCGCGCAGACCTACGCGGTGCGCATCGACGTCGATCCGAACAAGCTTCTGGATCGCGGCATCGGTATCGACACGGTCAATACAGCCGTCGTCAACGCCAACAACCAGGTCCCGGTCGGCACGCTGCAAGACTCGGCGCAGAGCATGACGATCAATGCGAATACGCAGCGCGTTAACGCCGACGAGTTTCGCACGCTTGTGATTGCCAATCCCAACGGCAAGCCAATTCACCTCGGCGACGTCGCCGACGTGCAGGACAGCGTGGAAAACCAGAATATCGGTAGCTGGTATGATGGCCAGCGAGCGATCATTCTGGCTATTCAACGCCAGCCCGATGCCAACACCGTCGACGTTGTCGATGCCGTGAACAAGACGCTGCCGAAGCTGCAGGCCGAAATGCCGGCTTCCGTCAAAATGACCGTTATGAACGACTCGGCCCAGCCAATCCGCGAGGCCATCTCGGACGTCAAGTTTACCTTGCTGCTGACCATCGGCCTGGTCGTTCTCGTCATCTACCTGTTCACGGGCCACGTGACGGCAACGATTATCCCCGGCCTCGCCGTGCCTCTTTCGCTGATATCAACTTTCGGCATGATGTATGTGCTCGGCTATAGCGTCGACAATATCTCGCTGCTCGGATTGACGATTGCAGTGGGCCTCGTGGTGGATGACGCCATCGTCATGCTGGAGAACATTCTGCGGCACATGGAAGAAGGCATGCCTGTGCGGCAAGCAGCCATCCAGGGCGCGGCCGAAGTCAGCTATACGATTATCTCCATGTCGGTCTCGCTGATCGCCGTGTTCATCCCTATCCTGCTGATGGGCGGCGTCGTTGGCCGTATCTTCAACGAATTCGGAATGGTCGTGGCAATCGCCATCATATCGTCCGCGGTGGTTTCGCTGACCGTCACGCCGATGCTCGGCTCGCGTCTCTCCAACGCCCACAGCCATCCTCCCTTGCCGGTGCGCCTCTTCAACAAGGGCTTCAACTGGACCGAGGTCAATTACGGCAAGGGCGTGGAATGGTGTATTCGCCATCGTTACATCGTGCTCGGAAGCTTCCTTGCTTCGGTCGCGCTGTCGGCCTACCTTTTCCTGACGCTGCCGGCCAGCTTCTTCCCCCAGGAAGACATCGGCCGGCTGCAGATTTCAACCCGCGCCCGCCAGGATATTTCCTATCCGGCTATGCGTGACCTTCAGAACCAGGCCGCTGCGGCGATCAAGGCGAATCCTGCCGTCGAGCACGTGATGTCGGTTGTCGGCGCCAGCGCGCGCCAGACACTCAACAACGGTACGATCTACGCGCAGCTAAAGGATAAGAAGGATCGTCCGCCTCTCGACCAGACTTTGCGCGAAATACGCGCCGCCGTCGCCAAAATCCCAGGCATTCAGGTCTTCATCAACCCTCAGCAAAGCCTTCGCTTCGGCGGACGCCAGACCGCCAGCCAGTATCAGCTCGTCATCCAGGCGCTTAACGCCGATCTGACGAACCAGTGGGCCAACAAGATGCTGCAGGAGATGCGAAAGGATCCACGCTTCACGGACGTCACCACCGACGCGCAATATAATGCACTGCAGGCCAATATTGTGGTCGATACGGAGAAAGCCGCCGCCTACGGCATCAACAACAACCTGCTGCGCACGACACTTGAGGAGGCCTTCAGCGACTACGCCGCCGCGCAGATCCAGTCGACCGGCGACAGCTATGACGTGATCATCGAATATGATGCGAACCAGCCTTGGGACGACCAGAAGCTGTCGCGTATCCATGTGACGTCTTCGAGCGGCCAGCAGGTTCCATTGTCGGCCTTCGCGCGCATCGAGCGCAATACCGGTCCGGTGACCATCAACCAGACCGGTCAGCTCGTCTCGACCACCGTATCCTTCAACCTGCCGGCCGGCGAAGCGCTTGGCGACGCCACGGCACAGATCGAGCAGATCAAGAAGGACATCAACATGCCGGCGGACATCTTCACGTCCTACGGCGGCACGGCGCAGATCTTCCAGCAGTCGCAGGGCAGCACGCCCTATCTGATCCTCGCTGCGGTACTGACGATCTATGTGGTTCTCGGCGTTCTCTATGAGAGCTTCATCCATCCCCTTACCATTCTGTCCGGTCTGCCGGCCGCCGCTCTCGGCGCACTGCTTGCGCTGAAGATCTTCGGCTTCGACCTGTCGGTCATCGCGCTCATCGGCTTGCTGATGCTGATCGGTATCGTGAAGAAAAACGCAATCATGATGATCGACGTGGCGCTGGAAACGCTACGCTCGAGTACTGGCATGTCGCCGGCGGAAGCGATCCACGAAGCCTGCGTACGCCGTTTCCGCCCGATCATGATGACCACCTTCTGCGCCCTGCTCGGCGCCCTGCCGATCGCGGTCGGCAGCGGCGCAAGCTCCGAGCTGCGCCAGCCGCTCGGTATCGCTGTGGTCGGCGGCTTGGTGGTGTCGCAGCTTCTGACCCTGTTCATCACGCCTGTCATCTTCCTGGAGATGAACCGCCTGAGCGACTTCCTCGGTCGTTTCGGCCGGCGCAAGGACGACGACCCGCACCAGAAGGAACCGCCGTCGGCGATTGCCGCGGAATGACAAAAACGGGCGCCGAAAGGCGCCCATTCCTTTTCCAGCGAAGCGAAACGCATCGCCGGTGAAATACTGTCGGCGGATACCACGGCGGGCAAAAATAAAAGCACCTCTCCGTCTTGAACTTGACGTCCAGCCATGTCATGACGCGCCCTCTTTGCGACAGGGCGCGTCATGCGTCCCATCAGGGGCTTGGCCCCAATCCAGACAATTTCGACGGAAAGGAGTGCGGGCATGGCTCGGGCGCTTGGTTTCGACTTCGGCACCACGAACACGGTTCTGGCGATGGCCGAAGGACCCGCGACGCAATCGGTCGCCTTCAACAGCACGGCCGGCACCGCCGACAGCATGCGCACCGCGCTCTCCTTCATGAAGGATCCGGGGCTGGGTGCGGCCGCGCTCAAGGTCGAGGCAGGACATGCGGCCATCCGGCAGTTTATCGACAATCCCGGCGACTGCCGCTTCCTGCAGTCGATCAAGACTTTTGCGGCGAGCGCACTCTTCCAGGGTACGCTGATCTTCGCCAAGCGCCACAGCTTCGAGGATCTGATGGAGATCTTCGTGCGTCGCCTGCGCGCCTACGCCGGAGAGGGATGGCCGGAGAATGTTTCGCGCATCGTCACCGGCCGGCCGGTGCATTTTGCCGGCGCTAACCCGAACCCTGCCCTTGCCACCGAGCGCTACAATGCCGCTCTTGCACGGTTCGGCTTTCCGGAAATTCACTACGTCTACGAACCGGTGGCGGCGGCCTTCTACTTCGCCCAGCACCTGAAGAAGGATGCGACCGTGCTGGTGGCCGACTTCGGCGGCGGTACGACCGACTATTCGATCATCCGCTTCGAGACCCACGGCGGCAAGCTGACGGCGACGCCGATCGGCCATTCCGGCGTCGGCATCGCCGGCGATCATTTCGATTTCCGGATGATCGACAACATCGTCTCGCCGGCCATCGGTAAGGGAAGCTACTTCAAGAGTTTCGACAAGCTGCTGGAAGTGCCGACCTCCTACTACGCCAATTTCGGCCGCTGGAACCAGCTCTCGATCTTCAAGACCTCGCGCGAATATGCCGACCTGAAGACGCTGGTGCGCAGCAGCCTGGAGCCGGAGAAGCTGGAAACCTTCATCGAGCTGGTCGAGCATGACGAAGGCTATCCGCTCTATCAGGCCGTATCTGCGACGAAGATGGCGCTTTCGAGCGAGGAAGAGGCCGAATTCAACTTCCCGCCGCTCGGCAAGGCCGGCCGCAAGCATGTGCGCCGCGCCGATTTCGAGACGTGGATTGCGGAAGACCTCGCCCGCATCGAAGGAGCGCTGGATGACGTTCTGACAACGACGAACACCTCGCCCAATGCGATCGACAAGGTGTTCCTGACGGGCGGCACCTCCTTCGTGCCGGCCGTGCGACGCATCTTCACGGAACGCTTCGGCCAGGAGCGCATCGAAACGGGCGGCGAACTGCTGTCCATCGCCCATGGTTTGGCCCTGATCGGCGAGCGGGACGATATCGCCCAGTGGACGGCGTGAGATAGCCGGCCACCCTGCCCTTTCGTTCCTGCGCCGCTTTGGTTAGAGTTCGTCCATGATTTCCGCCAGCGACCTCACACCGGCCGAGCTTGCCGCCCTTCTGCATTTCCATGCGGATGCCGGCGTTGATTGGCTGCTGGAAGATGAGCCGGTGGATCGGTTTGCGGAATTCGAGGCGATGCGCGCCGCGCGGCAGGGCTCGCGCGCATCGCAGCCAAGGGCCGAAGCGCCAGCACACACACCCGCCACACGGTCACTGCCCGAGCGTCGCCCCGCCCCAAAGCCGGCGACGCCTGCCGCGGCATCACTACCGCGCGCAACGCCGGCCATTCCCGACGAGCAAGCCGTGGAACAGGCCCGATTCGCGGCCGAGAGTGCGCGTTCTCTTAGTGAGTTGAAGACGGCACTCGAAGCCTTCAATAGCTGCAACCTCAAGAACAGCGCCCGCTCGACGATCTTTGCGAGCGGCACGCCGGAGGGCCGGATCATGGTGATCGGGCCGATGCCGAGCGCCGACGATGATCGCGAGGGGGCGCCGTTTGCCGGCCGCGCGGGACAGTTGCTCGACAGGATGCTCGCCGCCATCGGCCTGCAGCGCGATTCGATCCTGCTCACCAACGTCATTCCGTGGCGACCGCCGGGCAACCGCGCCCCTTCTCCGGCAGAAATCGAGATATGTCGTCCGTTCATAGAACGGCAGATTGCACTTGCCGAGCCGAAGGCTGTGCTGCTGCTCGGTAATTTCACCGCCCGCCACTTCTTCGGCGGTGGCGAAACCATCCATGGATTGCGCGGACAATGGCGGGAAATCAGCATTCTCGGCCGAACTATCCCCGCTATCGCCAGCCTGCATCCGCAGGAACTGCTGACCGCGCCGATCAATAAACGTCTGGCGTGGAGCGATCTTCTGGCCTTCAAGAATTATATCGCCGCTGAAATATTAGGCTAATTTCAACAGCCATTAATGGAGAATGACACAAGTTATGCATTTATTGCATGGCAGTCTTCCTTTGCTGTGCGTTGCAGAATCTATGTTGCACTGCAATATAAAGGTTGTCTTGGGAGGAATTCGAAAGGAACCAAGGCAATGACTGCACGTTTTCGCCCTATTCACTGCGGGTTTGATACCCTGCGCCGCGCCATAGAGCCCATGCGCGCCATAAACGGCCATCGCAATCTCGGCATTGCTGCCAATGAGCAGATGACCGCACGAGGCACCGGCATCTCGGCGCGCATCAGCCGCCCGACGGCAATTTTCGCCGATTTCCGCGCCTGCTGACTTGCGGGCGCGAATTGCCGGGCGATCCAGCGTAACGTTCAAGTATCGGGATTTCCATCATGTATTCAGGTTTGCGTTCATTCATCGCTCTGCTCGATTCCGTCGGCCATATCGGCTCTGCGGTGCGGGCCGCCGAGGAATTCGAGCGCGCGCGCAATTTTCACAAGGACGAGTGCCGCAGCACAAGCACTGCCCGGATCGTCGCGACCAGCATTCCGCTTTGAGGTTTTACAGGCAGAATTACTCTGCCTGATCAACGGCTCGGGCTGAACGGGCAGTTCCGAGAGAGCCCTGCCCTCTATGCGGACCGCGCCCAGGCGAAGGCCTCATCGACCGCCGCCAATTTTACGGCCTGCCATCCGCAATACTGATCGAGAAAATTGCGCGATATCCACATACGCGTCTTCTTGGGTTCATCATGCCAGCCGATGTCTCCGCGGTCGGCAGATTTACGCAGGATACGCTGCAAATGGGTACGCGATATCATAAAATGCGCGGCGAGAGCGCGGGCATCGACATGGCCGATATCGATTCGATCGCCGACTTCTCCACTGAGATCCAGCCTTGACACGATATGATCGACAACAAGACCGCCGGATTCCGTCCAGAGAAATAGGCCTACGCTTTCCGGCGGCTCGCGCCAGATGTCGGCGGCCAGACAATTGCGGGTCATGCGCGGCTGTGCCAGATCCATCAGCATCGGCGAAGCCACTAGCGCGGCTGCCCGGCTGCCATTGTCAAGGAGATCGAGCGCGGCAAGGTTGGCGAGATACCAGCCGAACATCGCCGTATAGCTGATTTCGGTCGGCACGTAGCGGCGCGGACGGCGGGCGGGACCTGGAGCCAACTCCAGGAAGCGATAGGTCAGCAGTTCCTCGATGAAGCTCAGGACCGTATTGCGGCTGGCGATGCGGTAATGAGTGATGAGGTTGCGCAGGGCAACAACGGTCAGCCCCGAGCCCGGAATCCCCGGATCATATTCAAGATGAAGCGCATAGGCGGTCTGGGTCAGAAGCCAGCGCTGATGTGAGGCGAGCATGCGCGCAACCCTCGGGCCGCTATCATAACGGTTACGCAATGTCTCAGAGAGAAAGCTCAAGGATGCTACGAACTTGGGATGACGAGCAAGTTGCTCGATGGGAAAACTCAATCGGGCCTCCTGGGGTGCCCTTCTTAAAAGCAACAGAAAGTGGATGTTTCATTTTTGTGAACAAAACTATCGGAATCGATCATAATTCCGACATCTAATAGCATGCTATAGTTATGCAAGCGCTTTTATATCGCAAGGGGTTAAACAAATAATTTACTTTAAATTATTGTTTCCCGACCGTAACGGCCTGCATCCAACAACAATGCAGTCATGATGATCCACCGGAACGTTATGGTAGCAATTGCACTGTCGGTCTGCAAATGCAGGCGTAGAGCTGCCACTTTTTATTTGAATAGCTGAATCGAGAACCGCTCGGCGGGCGAATACTTATTGTGCCATAACAAAACATATTGGCATTGCGATATGACTTTAACTTTGGTTCAGATTTCGGTGTAATGATGCGGCACTTTCAGTCCGGAGGAGGGCTTCGGACTGTGCCCGCCATAGCATAGCCTGATCAGGATAGACCATGCGCACAGACACCGGCCAGATCGTCAATCTGGCAGACTATCGCCCCACCGACTTCGTTCTGGAACGCGTGGACCTCACCTTCGATCTGCATCCGACCGAGACCAAGGTGGAGGCACGGCTGATCTTCCATCGGCGCGAAGGTGTCGATCCCAAGGCACCCCTGGTGCTCGATGGCGACGAGCTGGTGCTCTCCGGCCTGCTGCTCGATCAGACGGAGCTGCCTGCCGCGCAATATGACGCCACGCCTGAAAGCCTCACGGTTCGTGATCTGCCGGAAAGCACGCCCTTCGAGCTGACGATCATGACCGTGATCAACCCGGAAGCCAACACGCAGCTGATGGGTCTCTATCGCACCGGCGGGATTTATTGCACGCAGTGCGAGGCCGAAGGCTTCCGCCGTATCACCTATTTCCCCGACCGGCCGGATGTTCTCGCCCCCTATACGGTCAACATCATCGCCGACAAGGCCGCCAATCCGCTGCTGCTGTCGAACGGCAATTTCCTCGGCGGCGCCGGCTATGGTGAAGGCAAGCATTTCGCCGCGTGGTTCGATCCGCACCCGAAGCCGAGCTATCTCTTCGCGCTCGTCGCTGGCGATCTTGGTGTCGTCGAAGACACGTTCACCACAATGTCCGGCCGTGAGGTCGCACTGAAGATCTATGTCGAGCACGGCAAGGAGCCGCGTGCGACCTACGCCATGGATGCGCTGAAGCGCTCGATGAAGTGGGACGAAGAGCGGTTCGGCCGCGAATACGATCTCGACATCTTCATGATCGTCGCCGTATCGGACTTCAACATGGGGGCGATGGAGAATAAGGGCCTCAACGTCTTCAACGACAAATACGTTCTGGCCGATCCCGAGACGGCAACCGATGCCGATTACGCCAATATCGAAGCCATCATCGCCCACGAATATTTCCACAACTGGACGGGCAACCGCATCACCTGCCGCGACTGGTTCCAGCTCTGCCTCAAGGAAGGCTTGACCGTCTATCGCGATCACGAGTTTTCCGCCGACCAACGTTCGCGTCCCGTCAAGCGGATTGCCGAAGTCCGCCATTTGAAATCGGAACAGTTTCCAGAGGACAGCGGGCCGCTTGCCCATCCGGTGCGGCCGACGACATACCGTGAAATCAATAACTTCTACACGACGACTGTCTATGAGAAGGGCAGCGAAGTCACACGCATGATCGCGACGCTGCTCGGCCGCGATCTCTTCAAGAAGGGCATGGACCTCTATTTCGACCGGCATGACGGACAGGCCGTTACGATCGAAGATTTCGTCAGATGTTTCGAGGATGTCAGCGGTCGGGACCTCACACAGTTTTCGCTGTGGTATCACCAAGCCGGCACGCCGCTCGTCACGGCATCCGGCGCCTATGATGCCGATGCCAAGACGTTCACCCTGTCGCTCGAGCAGATGGTGCCGGCGACGCCGGGCCAGACCGTGAAGAAGCCGATGCACATTCCGCTACGCATGGGCTTGCTCGCCGAAGACGGCACGATCATCACGCCCGCGTCCGTTACCGGGGCAGAGCTCACCGACGATGTCCTGCATCTGACGAAGCAGGCGCAGACCGTGACATTCCACGGCATTTCCTCGCGGCCGGTTCTTTCGCTCAATCGCAGCTTTTCAACGCCGATCAACTTGCAATTCAGCCAGAGCACCCAGGACCTTGCACTGATTGCTCGCTACGAGACCGATCATTTCGCCCGCTGGCAGGCGCTGATCGATCTTGGCCTGCCGAACCTCTTGCAGGCGGCGCGCAATATACGCCAAGGCACCGATATCACTTGCGATTCAGCCTTCACCGAGGCGCTGCTCGCAGCCGCAGCCGACGAAAGCCTGGAGCCGGCATTCCGCGCTCAGGCACTCGCCCTGCCCAGCGAGGCCGATATCGCCCGCGAACTCGGCGGCAACAACGACCCCGATGCCATTCACGCCGCGCGCCAGACGATCATCAAGCGGGTCGCGGAAGCTGGAAAGCATGTCTTCACCGCCCTCTATGACAGCATGCAGACGTCCGGCCCCTTTACCCCGGATTCGGCAAGCGCCGGTCGCCGCGCCTTGCGCAATACGGCACTGAGCTATCTCTCGCAGCTGGACGAGACGCCAGCGAGAGCAAAGGCCGCCTATGACGCGGCGAACAACATGACCGATCTCAGTGCGGCACTGACCATTCTGGCGCAGCGCTTCCCGGATACTGCCGAGACGGCGGCAGCGCTTGCGCATTTCCGCGACCGCTTCGCAGACAATGCGCTCGTCATCGACAAGTGGCTCGCCATTCAGGCCGCGATTCCTGGCGCCGGCGCGCTGGAGCGCATCCGGCTGCTCATGGGGACACCGCTTTTCAAGCACACCAATCCGAACCGCGTGCGGGCACTGATCGGCACCTTCGCCTTCGCCAACCCCACCGGCTTTGGCCGCGTAGATGGTGCCGGATACAATTTCCTGGCCGACGAGATCCTCGAGATCGATCAACGCAACCCGCAGCTTGCGGCACGCATCCTGACTTCGATGCGCTCCTGGCGCCTGCTGGAGCCGGTGCGGGCCGACCATGCCCGCGCGGCGCTGATGCGGATCGAGCGCGCAGGCGGTCTTTCGACAGACGTGCGCGACATCGTCGAACGTATCCTCAAGGAGTGATTTCGATCGCCCGATGCGCCGGTTTCGAAGGCTGATTTGCGTCGGCCTTTTCAGCTTCAACGAGTCCCGAAAGCATGCAACTTACCGCTGCGTGTGCAAAATATGCTGAAATCGCAGATGGTTAAGAAAGTTTTACCGCACCCTCTGGACAAGCCGAATCACGAATGATTCATTAGGGCAGATTCGGGCGAGCGGCGCAGCGAATCACACGAGGGACAAGGCTAAAGCGATGGTGGACGTGCGGCGGGCAACCGCGGCCGATGGACGGCTGCGTGTTAATTTCGACGGTCTGAAATCCTGGCATAGCGGCGTTACCGATCGAACCGGAGTGCGGGTGAAGACGATTTCACGTCGTTTTCCGCAGACGGAGCATATTCTCAAGCGCATCATTCCCGTCCTCATCGTTTCCTTCCTGATGGTCGTTGCCGCCTCGCATTTCTTCGGCATGATCACGGAGCATAGCCGGATGGCGGCGGCCGGCCGCCGAACGACCTCTCTTTCCATCGCCGCCGCAGCCGCCGCCTTTTCGAATGACGCCAGCCTGTTCCAGGCGGGAGACCGCAGCGGCGCAGAACGGAAACTGGCCTCCTATCTGCCGCAGGATCGACTGGACACCGGCGCTTTCGTCCTGTTGGTGCAGGCAAGCGGCCGGGTGTTCGGCTCATCGGCCGCCGGCTCAGGCTATATCGGAATGCTCGTCTCCGACTTCTTTCCCGAAGTGACGGCCATCCGCAGTTTTGGCGACCATGCCGGCGTAATCGAGACCATGATCGGCGGCGAGCCCTACTACGCAGCCATTTCTCTAATCGGCGACAAGGGTGATTTCATTCTGTCGGCCGCATCGATGGATCAGATCGACAAGCTCTGGCGCGACGAGCTGACATTGAACGTCACGCTGTTTGCCGGCATATCCTCCATCCTGCTCGTCATCCTCTACGCCTATTACACGCAGGTGAAACGCGCCCGGGACGCCGACGAAATCTTCCTCGAATCCAACCTGCGGGTCGAGACGGCGCTGTCGCGCGGGCGCTGTGGTCTTTGGGATTTCGATTTCACCAGCCGCCAATTCTTCTGGTCGCGGTCGATGTACGACATGCTCGGGCTGCCGGTCGCCGACAAGCCACTCGCTTTCACGGACGCGGCGCGGCTGATGCATCCGGACGACAACAGCCTACATATGCTTGCCCGCACAGTCACCCGGGGCAATGCCGGCCAGGTGGACCAGATCCTGCGCATTCGCCACGCCAAAGGGCATTATGTCTGGATGCGCGCCCGCGCCCAGGTAATCCGCACCAATTCCGGCCGCGTCCACATGATCGGCATCGCGATGGACGTGACCGAACAGCACCGGCTGGCGCAGCGCTATGCCGAAGCCGACCAGCGGCTGGCCGATGCCATCGAGTGCACCTCCGAAGCCTTCGTGCTGTGGGACAAGAACGATCGCCTGGTGATGTGCAACGCCCATTTCCAGCAGGCCTATGGCCTGCCCGACAATGTGCTCGTTCCCGGCACAGAGCGCGCAGTCGTCAATGCCGCTGCGGCACGGCCGGTCATCGAGCGCCGCATTGTCGATCCCGGCCGCTCCAATCATTCGCAGACGACGGAGGTGCAGCTCGCCGACGAGCGCTGGCTGCAGATCAACGAACGGCGCACCCGCGACGGTGGCCTTGTCTCCGTCGGTACCGACATCACACAGCTCAAGCGCAATCAGGAGCGCCTTCGCGACTCCGAGCGCCGGCTGATGGCGACGATCAATGATCTCTCCGCATCGCGGCAGATCCTGGAGAAGCAGAAGGCGGAGCTTTCGACCGCCAACGCCAATTATCTCGCCGAGAAGGAGCGCGCCGAAGCCGCCAACAGGGCCAAATCGGAATTCCTCGCCAACATGTCGCATGAACTGCGCACGCCGCTCAACGCCATTCTCGGCTTCTCGGAAATCCTGCAGGACCAGATGTTCGGTCCGCTCGGCTCGGCCCGCTACAACGAATATGCCAAGGACATTCACGACAGCGGCAAGCATCTGCTCAACGTCATCAACGACATTCTCGACATGTCGAAGATCGAAGCCGGGCATATGAAGCTCTCCTGCGAGCGGATCAATCTCGCACCGCTCATCGAGGAATGCCTGCGCTTCACCCGCATTCCGGCCGCGCAGAAGAATATTCTCGTCGAGCAGGATATTTCCTCCGAGATCAAGCTCAATGCCGATCGGCGGGCGATGAAGCAGATCGTGCTAAACCTGCTCTCCAATGCCGTGAAATTCACCAATGACGGCGGCCGCATCGCGGTTCGCACACGCAGGGTCGACGATGCCGTCATGCTCGTCATCGCCGACACCGGTATCGGCATTCCGAAATCGGCGCTCGGCAAGATCGGCCAGCCCTTCGAACAGGTGCAGAGCCAATATGCCAAGAGCAAGGGAGGCTCCGGCCTGGGGCTCGCCATTTCCAGATCGCTGACCGCGCTGCATCAAGGCCGCATGCGCATCCGCTCGCGCGAAGGTATCGGCACGGTGATCGCAATCCGCATCCCGGATCAGAGCTGATCAGCTTCCGACTGTTGTCTGGAATACTTTCCGAACGGCCTTCGACAGGCGCTTCAGCTCCGCTTCCAGCGTGCGGATATCCGGGCAATCGCCGGCGCGGCAAACCAGCTCGATCAGGCCGGAAGGTGTGTTTTTCGGATCGAACGTGCCATCGATGCAAAGGCGGATAAGCTGCGACACTTCCGTATAGAGCTGCAGAGCTTCCAGGCAGACGTCCAGATCGTTGCGATCCATCAGGCTGCCGCCGAGCAGTTTCAACGCTTCGGCGGTGCTGAGGCCGTTTGCATCGATGCCAACGCCGCGAACCGAGGCGATCAGCCGCAGATATTGCGCGATGAATTCGATATCGATCAGGCCGCCGGGGATCAGTTTCAGATCCCAGATGTTTTCCGGCGGCTTTTCCTGTTCGATCAGGGCACGCATCTCGCGAACATCCTTAGCGATCCTGGCGACATCTCTCTTTGTCGAAAGAACCTCGCCTATGACGCGCTCCGCATCGTTCACCAGCTTCTCGTCGCCGCAGATCAGGCGCGACCGCGACAGCGCCATATGTTCCCACGTCCAGGCTTCCTCGCGCTGGTACTTCTCGAAGGAATTGATGCGCGTGGCGACCGGCCCCTTGTTGCCGGAGGGACGCAAGCGCATGTCCACCTCATAGAGCACGCCCTCGGCCGTCGGCGCCGAAAGGGCCGCGATCAGGCGCTGCGTGACGCGGGTAAAATAGCGCGTGGCATCGAGCGGCTTCGGACCATCGGATTCGCTGGCCGCGTCGTCGTAATCGTAAAGCAGGATGATATCGATATCGGAACCGGCCGAGAGCTCGAAACTGCCGAGCTTGCCCATTCCGACGATGGCGACTCGCCCGCCGGGATATTCCCCATGCGCCGCCCGGATTTCCTTCATAACGGCGTCCAGTGCCGCCTCGACGATGAGATCGGCAAGATAAGTAAAGGCGCGTGCCGCCATGACCCCGCCGATTGCACCCGTCAACAGGCGAATGCCGATCAGGAAACGCTGTTCGGAGGCAAAGATGCGCAAGAGATCGAGCGTCTCTTCATAATGCCGTGCCGGGGCAAGAAAGCTTTGGAGGCGCTCTGCCAGATAGTCGCGCGTCGGTAATTCCGCCATCAGCCTTGGATCCAGCATGCCGTCAAAGACATGCGGCTTGGCCGCGATGATCTCGGCAAGTCGCGGCGCCGACGACATAATGTTGACGATGAGCGAGAGAAGCGCCGGATTGTTCCCGAGCAGCGAGAAGAGCTGTATGCCTGCCGGCAGGCCGGAAATGAAGCTGTCGAAACGCAACAAAGCCTTGTCGGCACGCTTGCTTTCGCCAAAGACGCGCAGCAGCTCCGGCGTCAGTTCCGTCAACCGTTCTCGTGCCTCTACCGATTGCGTCGCGCGATATCGACCGTAATGCCAGGTGCGGATGACGTTGGCGATGTCAGAGGGGCGATCGAAGCCAAGACGGCGTAGCGTCTCCAGGGTATCGGGATCGTCGCCCTGGCCGGTAAAGACCAGATTGCCGGTTTCGCTCGATAGTTTGGTTTCCTGTTCGAACAGGCGCGCATAGCGGCGCTCGACGGTTTTCAACGTCGTCACCAGCGCTTCGGAAAAAGCCGACACGTCGGCAAAACCCATCATGTAGGCGATGCGGCGGAGTTCGGCATCGGTTTCCGGCAACAGATGCGTCTGCTCGTCGCGCACCATCTGGATGCGATGCTCGACGTCGCGCAGGAACCAATAGGCCGTCACCAGTTCGTCGCGCGTTTCCGCATCGATCCACTTCGCCTCGGTCAGCTCGAAAAGCGTCTCCTCCGTCGATCGGCTGCGCAGAGACGGCATGCGACCGCCAGCAATCAGCTGCTGCGTCTGCACGAAGAACTCAATCTCGCGAATGCCGCCGCGGCCAAGCTTGACGTTATGGCCTTTGACCGCGATGGCGCCGTGTCCTTTATGCGCGTGGATCTGCCGCTTGATGGAGTGGATGTCTGATATCGCGGCGTAATCCAGATATTTGCGGAAGACGAAGGGCACGAGATCGCGGATGAAAGCCTGACCGGCGGCAATATCACCGCCGACGGGACGCGCCTTGATGAAGGCGGCGCGCTCCCAGTTCTGCCCCCTGCCCTCGTAATAGATCATCGCAGCGTCCACAGGGATCGCGAGCGGCGTGGAGCCGGGATCGGGACGCAGACGGAGATCGGTGCGGAAGACATAGCCATCTGCCGTGCGCTCCTGCAGGATGCGCACCAGCCGGCGCATCAGCCGCGGGAAGATGTCGATGGCGTCATCGGGATCGGGCACGATGCCTGCCGTCTCATCGAAAAAGACAACCAGATCGATGTCGGAGGAATAGTTCAGCTCTTCGGCGCCGAGCTTGCCCATCCCGAGGACGATCAACCCGGATTTCCAACTCGGGGCGGCGGGATCGGGAACCACGATCTTGCCGGCCTCGTGCGACGACAGCAACAGGTGATCGATCGCCGCTGAGATGGAGGCCTCCGCAAGCCTGCTCAGCCAGCGTGTCGTCACCCTGCCGTCATAGATGCGCGCGAGATCGGCAAGGGCAACGAGGAAGGCCGCACGGCGTTTGGCAATGCGCAGACGGCTCATTACCTCAGATTCAGCAGGAGAGGCACCTTCCCCATCCGCGGGCAGCCAGGCGCGGCGAGCCTCTTCCACCAGCCCTTCGATTTGCGGCGACAGCGGCTTCTCGATCGCGGCGACGAGGAGCGACGGTTCGAGATTGGCGATTTCGCGCAAATGAGGGGACAGGGTCAGAGCAGCGACGATGAAATCCCGCAACGCACTCTCGCCCGCAAGGAGATCGGCAACGACCGGCTCCGTTCCGGCGATCTGCTTGAGATCGGCAAGCGCAGACTTCGTCTCCGTCTGGTTCAACGGCCGCAACCGCCCGGCCGGAACATCCCGCAGCAAATCGCTTTGCGTCGTCATGCAGTTCTCCCCAACAGCAAGCGGATAGAGCATGATGCCGAAAAGTATGAGCGGTTTTCGGATAACATCATGCTCTACTTCTTTGACGCTAGAGCGGATTCAGATTTCAGGTCGTTTCGACCTAAAATCATCCGGCTCTAGTGCAGGATTAACCTATTGTTTCTGCATGGGGAAGATCATGGTGACCGTTAATCCCTTCGCGTCGGGACTGTCGGGGACCGTATCGGAAAGCTCAAGCCGACCGCCATGCAGCTCCATGACAGCCTCCACCAGTGCAAGGCCGAGGCCTGTTCCCGGCTTCGAGCGGCTTTCGTCCAGACGGAAGAAACGCTTGACCACATCGGCACGTTGATGGGCGGGAATGCCTGGCCCATGATCGGCGACCGCGAGCGTCACGGCGTCGTTGGTGCGCGCCAGCTTGAAGGTGATCGTCTGCTCGCCGTTGCAGCCCGTCGCATATTTGAGGGCATTGTCGATGAGATTGAAGAGTGCCTGACCGATCAGCTCGCGATTGCCCTGAATTTCGACATTCGGCTCGATATCGGCCGTCAGCGTCAGACCCGCCTCTTCTGCGACCGGCTCATAGAGTTCGGCGGTATCGGCGACGATGGAAGAGAGATCGACTTCAGTCATTTCCGCCGCTACCGACCCCGCCTCGACGCGGGAAATCATCAGAAGGGCATTGAAGGTGCGAATCAGCTGATCGGATTCGCCGATAATGCCCTCAAGGGCGACACGACGCCCCTCGTTGTCGGCACTGTCGAGCGCATCGGCGGCCTTGTTGCGCAGGCGCGTCAGCGGCGTCTTGAGGTCATGAGCGATATTGTCGGAGACCTGTCGCAGCCCTTCGTTCAGCTTCTCGATGCGCTCGAGCATCGCATTCAGCGAGGCGGACATGCGGTCGAACTCATCGCCGGAACCACCGACCGGCAGCCGCTGCGAGAGATCGCCCGCCATGATCTTGCGGCTGGCATCCGTCATACGATCGATGCGCTTCAATGCGTTGCGGCCGATGCCGAACCAGATGACCAGTGCGCCGAGGCCCATGATCGCCAGCGCCAGCATCAGCGCCTGGCGTACCAGCACGCGGAAGCGCTCGGGCTCGCCGAGGTCGCGGCCGATCAGGATGCGCAAGCCGTTGTCGAGAATGAAAATATTGGCAATTGCCAGATGCCGGCGCTCCGGATCATTTGAGGCGTCGGTGTAGCGCTCGTAGGAGAAGGGCAACTCCGTCCAGCCGGCCTGACCGAGCACACCGGGCTGTACGGAGGCGACGTTGCCGGCCAGGATATCGCCCGATGGCCCGGCAATGACGTAGAGATTGGCACCCGGCTGGCGGGCACGGCGCTCCATAGTGCGCAGAAGCAGGTTCAGACCGCCGATGTCGTAGGCACGCTTGACCTGACTGACCTCCTGCTGGACTGCATCGCGGATCTGCCCCGTCAGCAGCCGTTCGGACATGGCCGTGACGTAGAAGACGAGCGTCGCGGCGCAAAGCGAGAAAAGAAGGATGTAGAGGGCGGAAAGGCGGACTGCGGTGGACTTGAAGAGGACGCGGAAGCGGCTCATCCCTCGTCCTTGATCATGTAGCCAGCGCCGCGAATCGTCTTCAGCAGCGGCTGGCTGAAATCCTTCTCGATCTTGGAGCGCAGACGCGAGACATGAACGTCGATGACGTTTGTCTGCGGATCGAAATGATAATCCCAGACATTTTCCAGCAGCATGGTGCGGGTCACGACCTGGCCGGCATTCTTCATCAGATATTCCAGCAGGCGGAATTCGCGCGGCTGCAGCAGGATTTCCTTGCCGCCGCGGCGCACCTCGTGCGAGAGGCGGTCCAGTTCCAGATCGCCGACGCGATAAAGAACATCCTGTTCCGGCGTCCCCTTGCGACGGCCGAGCACCTCGACGCGGGCCAAAAGCTCGCTGAAGGCATAGGGCTTCGGCAGATAATCGTCGCCGCCGGCGCGCAGGCCGGTGACGCGGTCATCGACCTGACCGAGCGCAGAAAGGATCAGAACCGGCGTGTGAACGCCCTTGCGACGCAATTCGCTTATGACGGAGAGGCCATCGCGGCGCGGCAGCATGCGGTCGATGATGGCGACATCGTAGGTGTTTTCAGTGGCCATGAAGAGACCGCTCTCGCCGTCGCTCGCGTGATCGGCAATGATGCCGGCCTCGCGAAACGCCTTGGTGAGATAAGCCGCCGCTTCGAGATCGTCTTCGATGATCAGAATCTTCATATGGGCGACATTACCTGCCGAGGCTGCCTCGGCACAACCAGAATCGGAGGAATTCACGGCATGTTGGCCAGCGGTTGTCATCTTTCACCTGCCTTGGAGCCAGTCATCTTCGACATGTTCTAAAAAGGAAGCCGCGCAAGCCGTGGCCTGCGCGGCTTCCTGAATCATTTCATTCGCTTAAAGGATCAACCGGCATTGATCGGCAGAGCGACGAAGCGGCTGCCATTGCCGGACTGAATCTGGAACAGGGCGCGCGTGCGTCCATCCTTCTTCGCCTGCTCGATGACCTTGGCGATATCGCCGGCGTTCGAGACCTGCTGGTTGTTGACCGAGGTGATCTTCTCGCCCTCCTTCACGCCCTTGTCGGCGGCATCGGAGTCGGGATCGACCGCGGTGATCGCAACACCCTTGCCATCGTCGGAAGGGCCGACGGTGAGACCGAGGTCAGCCAGCGCCTTCTCGGAGGACGGCTGTTGCGGCTGCTGATCCGGCTGCGAGTCGTCATTGGAAGCCTGGTTCTGATCGGCAGGCAATGTGCCGAGTTCGACCGTGACCGACTGCGACTTGCCGCCGCGCCACAGCGAAACCTCAACCTTGGAGCCTGGCTGCATGGCGCCGATGCGACGAGCGAGATCGCGCGGGTCCTTGACCGGATCGCCATTGACCGCCGTGACGACGTCACCATTCTTGATGCCGGCCTTCTGGCCAGGCGAGCCATCCTGCGGGGAGACGACCAGAGCGCCGCTTGCTTCGGCAAGGCCGAGCGATTCGGCGATGTCCTTCGTGACGGGCTGGATCTGAACGCCGAGCCAGCCGCGTGAAACCGTGCCGGTCTTGATCAGGTCGGTCACGACATCTTTGGCGGTGGTCGCCGGGATTGCGAAGGCGATGCCGACGCTGCCGCCTGACTGCGAGAAGATCGCGGTATTGATGCCAACCACCTGGCCGTTGAGGTTGAAGGTCGGGCCACCCGAGTTGCCCTTGTTCACCGGCGCATCGATCTGGATGTAATCGTCATAGGGGCCGGAATGAATGTCACGGCCGCGAGCCGAGACGATACCGGCGGTGACCGTGCCGCCGAGGCCGAAGGGGTTGCCAACGGCAACGACCCAATCGCCGACGCGGACCTTGGAATCATCGGCCCAGCCGACATAGGTGAACTTCTTGCCCTTGGGATCGACCTTCAGGACTGCCAGGTCGGTGCGGCTATCCTTGCCGACGAGCTTGGCGTCGAGCTCGGTGCCGTCATTGAGGACGACGACGAAAGCGGCACCGTCGGAAACGACGTGATTGTTGGTGACGATGTACCCGTCTTCGGAGACGAAGAAGCCGGATCCTTGAGCGACCGGACGCAGGCGACCCTTGTCATCGGAATTCTTCTGCTGGTTCTGACCATGCTGCTGGCCGCGACCCTGCTGCTGCTCGAACTGGCGGAAGAACTTCTTCAACGGGTGATCGTCCGGAAGATCATCGAAGCCGCGGCCGAGACCGAAGGAATCGTCGTCATCGGCAACCGGATTGACACGGGATTCGACGCGGACCGAAACGACGGCCGGCGATACGGCGTCGACCACATTGGCAAAGCTCGGAACCTGCGGCGCCTGAACGTTGACGGCATCGGCATAGGCACCGGTAACTACGGCCGGAACACCCGTTGCCAGGGCAGCAACAGCGAGGCCGGCGACGACGGAAGCCTTCATAGCGGTGCTGCGGGACAAAGTGTCCTTGATATTCCTGAACATATGCGAATTACCTTCTCTTTTCTCGTCAGATTTGCGCCGGCCAAACCGGCTGTGTTGCGCCATAATGAAGATATAGGGCACGGCACCTTACAACGAACTGTCCGCCCCATGAAAAATTCGTAATGTAAGGTATCGGTGCAACATTATGACGAAAGACGACAGTCGGGTCACTTTCCGAGGATATCTTTAAGCTGCGCCTCTTCATCGGCGCTCAAAGCGCTGCCGGTGGGCTTGCCGACGCGGCGGCGCGCGTAAAAGGCAAGGGCCAATCCGCCTGCTACGAAGAGCACGATCGGTGCTCCCCAGAGGATGTATGTCTTCTCGCTCAAGCGCGGCTTGAGCAGCACAAACTCGCCGTAGCGCGAGACGATGTAATCCAGCACCTGCTGATCGCTGTCGCCATCGGTTAGGCGCTTGCGCACCAGCAAGCGCAGGTCACGCGCAAGATCGGCATTGGAATCATCGATGGATTGATTCTGGCAGACCATGCAGCGCAGCTCGGCCGAGATCGTGCGTGCCCGTGCCTCCAAGGCCGGATCGGAGAGGACTTCATCGGGATTGACGGCAAAGGCAGGGGCCGCAGCAAAGAGCAATGCCAACAACATAAGCAGGCGCGCGAACACCGCTACCTTCTTCCCGGCCCCGCTATTCTTAACACGCAATACCCCCTCATCCGCCCTTCGGGCACCTTCTCCCCGAGGGGAGAAGGGAAAACCGCTGCAGTCTTCCTCGACTGGCTTTTGTGCGATACCGGCACCACAGCGGCAATTTCCCCTTCTCCCCTCGGGGAGAAGGTGCCCCGTAGGGGCGGATGAGGGGGTATTGGTCAAACCTATCATTCTGCCGGCTCCATGGCCGGGCGAACTGGTTTCGCCTTACGGCTCGGTGCACCGACGCGCAGGCGGCGGTCGCTGAGCGACACGAAGCCGCCGGCCGCCATGATGAGCGCGCCAAGCCAGATGCAAAGAATAAACGGCTTCCACCAGATGCGCACGACCATGCCGCCATCCTTGCTGGCGTCGCCGACCGACACATAGAGCTGGTTGAGGCCGAGCGTGAGAATGCCGGATTCGGTGGTCGCCGTGCGGCTTGCGGTAAAGACGCGTTTGGCGGACGACATCTCCGCAAAGGCAACCCCGCCACGGCTAACGGTGAAGTGGGCGCGATCCTCGGTAAAATTGGGGCCGACGCCCGGCTGCACTCCATCGAAGCGCAAGCTGTAGCCACCAAGCTCGGCGACCTCGCCCGGCTTCATGCTGGTGATGTGTTCCCCCTCGAAGGTCGTCACAGCGACGATGCCGAGTACGGTGATACCGAGGCCGGCATGGGCAAGCGCGGTGCCGAAGGCAGAGCGCGGCAGCCCGCTCAGGCGGCGCCAGGCGACACCAGCCGCCACCTTGCCGACGCCGGCGCGATACCAGAGATCGGCCAAGGCGCCGAAGGCCAGGAAGAAGCCGGCGGCAAGGCCGAGAGCGGCCAGTACGGGGCCGCCATGCTCGATGTAAAACAGAGCAAGGCCGGCCAGGAAGGCTAGGCCCGCCACGACATAGAGCCTCTGCAGCGCGCCGAGCAGATCGCCGCGCTTCCAGGCGAGCAGCGGCCCGAACGGCACGGCGATGAGGATCGGCGTCATCAGCAATCCGAACGTCATGTTGAAGAAGGGCGGGCCGACAGAAATCTTGTCGCCGGTCAGTGTTTCAAGCGCCAGCGGATAGAGCGTGCCGGTCAATACCGTGCCGCAGGCGACCGTGAGGATCAGGTTGTTCAGCACGAGCGCCCCCTCGCGCGAGATCGGCGCGAACAATCCGCCGGCAGCAAGCTTCGGCGCACGCAGCGCGAAAAGCGACAAGGCCCCGCCGATGAAGATCAGGAGAATGCAGAGAATGAAGATACCGCGCGTCGGATCGCTGGCGAAGGAATGGACAGAGGTCAGCACGCCGGAACGCACGAGGAAGGTGCCGAGCAGTGACAGCGAAAACGTCAGGATTGCCAGCAGCACCGTCCAGATCTTCAGGGCGTCGCGCTTTTCCATGACCAGTGCCGAATGCAGCAGGGCCGTGCCGGCAAGCCAGGGCATGAAGGAGGCATTTTCCACCGGATCCCAGAACCACCAGCCGCCCCAGCCGAGCTCGTAATAGGCCCAGTAGGAGCCCATGGCGATGCCGAGCGTCAGGAAGCTCCAGGCGGCGAGCGTCCAAGGCCGGACCCAGCGTGCCCAAGCGGCATCGATGCGACCTTCCAGAAGCGCGGCGACAGCAAAGGAGAAGCAAACGGAGAAGCCGACATAGCCGAGATAGAGCAAGGGCGGATGGATCGCCAAACCGATATCCTGGAGAACGGGATTGAGATCCTTGCCCTCGGCCGGCGCCGGGTTGAGCCGAATGAAGGGATTGGAGGTGAGCAGAATGAAGACAAGGAAGGCCGAGGAGATCCACGACTGTACAGCCAGTACATTGGCGCGCAGTACATCCGGCAGATTGCGCCCGAAGAGCGCGACAAACGCGCTGAACAGGGCCAGGATCAGCAGCCAGAGCATCATCGATCCCTCGTGATTGCCCCAGACGCCGGAGATCTTGAAGATCAGCGGCATCAGCGAATGGGAATTGGCCCAGACATTGAGGACGGAGAAATCGGAGGCGACATAGGCGTAGGTCAGCACGCCGAAGGAGAAGGCGACGAGCAGGAACATGACGATGGAGCCGACCGGGGCGATATCCATCATCGACACGTCCCCGCGCCGGGCACCGACAACAGGCAGGATGGAGACGATCAGCGCGGTCGCGAGCGCCAGCACCAGGGCATAGTGTCCGAGCTCGATGATCATTGGCTGGCCTCCTCGCCTTTCCAGACGCCATCAGCCTTCAGCTTGTCGGCGACCTGCTTCGGCATGTAACGCTCATCATGCTTGGCGAGCACGCTGTCGGCAACGAAAACGTCACTGCCCGGCTCGAACTTGCCTTCGGTGACGACGCCCTGCCCTTCGCGGAACAGGTCCGGCAGGATGCCATCATACTTGACCTTGATCGTATCGGTGCCGTCGGTGACCGAGAATTGAACCTGCGTTCCCTGACCGCGCACGATCGAGCCTTCACCGACGAGGCCGCCGAGGCGGATCAGCGTCCCGGCATTGACCGGTGTCTTGGCGAGATCCGCCGGCATATAGAAATAGGCGACCGACTGGCTGAAGGCGAACAGCACGAGCAACACGGCGGCGGCGATGAAACCCATGCCGCCGGCGATCACGGCCAGACGTTTCTGCTTGCGGGTCATTGCTGCGTCACCTCCGTCGGCAGTCCCAATTCCTTCGCCAGCGCCAGAAGCTGCTGGCCCTCTCCTCCATCGGCCGGAAAGGCCGCAAGACCGCGCTTCAATGCATCCGCCGCGCGCTCCCGATCATTCAGCACGGCGTAGGAGCGGATCAACCGCATCCAGCCCTCGAAATTCTTCGGATCTTGCTTGAGCTTGGCATCGAGGCTGTCGACCATGCCGCGGATCATCTGCTGGCGATCGCCGCTGCTCAGCGCATTGGCCGCAGCGACATCCTCCGCGGTCGGATTGCCGGGTGCATTGTCATTGGCGGATGCCATCGCCTGACCGCCATTCTTGATGATATGCTCATTGACCGCGGCAAGCCAGGGTGCGTCTGGCGGCGATTGTTTTGCCAGGGCCTCAAAGGCCGTTTTCGCATCGGCCGCCTTGCCCTCCTGCTCCAGTGCCAGAGCCAGGTAGAAAAGCGTGCGCGGATTGGTGGCATCGAGCGCCAGCGATTGCTGTAGCACCTCGCGCGCCTCCGCAGTCACAATGCCATTGGCCTTCACGACCAGCACCTCGCCCAGATCGCCAAGCCGGGCTGCGTTCGGTCCCAGCAGGCGGATGACATTGCGATAGGCAAGCTCGGCATCGCCGATACGGTTGGTCTTGAAATAGATCGGCGCTAGGACCTCCCAGCCCTTGGCATCATCTGGGTTTTTGGCCAGATGCTGCTCGATCTTGACGATCGAGATGGCGAGATCGTTTCCTGGCTTCTCCAGCCGCGCTTCCAGCGGCTGCGCCGGCAGGCCGGGATCGCCATTGACGAGATAGAGACAGAGACCAACGGCCGGAAGAAGGACGATGATGAAGGCCTGAGCAAGACGGTAACTGCCATGTGCAGGCGATTTCACTACCGTCTGTTCGTTCTTCGCGGCTGCGATGAGACGCCGTCCAATTTCGGCGCGGGCATAGTCGGCCTCCTGCGCGGAGATGAGGCCGCTGGCAAGGTCCCGGTCCAGTTCGCTGAGCTGATCGCGATAGACCTCGGCCTCTCCGGAACGACGGTCCTCCGCCTCCTTCGCACCACGCAGAAGGGGATAGAGGAGCACAGCGCCGACAACCGCCGTAAGAACGGCCACGAGAATCCAGAACAGCATAGACGCCCAATACTTTAACGGGGCGCTTATTCCAACCGGGAAAGGCTATCTGACGAAGATTTGAGGCGTTTGGCCGCGCCTTTCAGTACAGCCGCCTATTCAAGCGGCGTCCAGGTGCCGTCGTCATTGCGGCAGGCCGCGCCCCTCGCAGTCGTCGGCTTGCCGTCGACCGTGACCGTGTGCGTGTATTGCCGGCAATTCTGCGAGCCAACTTGGTAAGGCGCAGCGGGAACAACCTCGCCGCTTGCATTCCTGCCCTTCCATGCCACAGGTTGGCCGAGAGGCGAGGTTTCGAGGGCACGATATTCCGCTTCCAGCGCACGCTGCTTGTCGTTGTCGCTCAACTTGATGCCGGTGCGCTCGACGATACCACCATCAAGAGCATTGATGAAGGTTGCGGAGGCCGGAGGCTTAGCAGACGAGAACAGGCTCTTGCTGCCACCGAGGCCGCCCGTGGTCGAGCAACCTGAAAGCGCAAGCGCGGCAAAAAGAGAGGGAATGACCAGAAAAAAGGTACGAAGCTTCATACAACCGAACCAGTATCAAAAAGCAAAACCATAGGTACTGCGCTGCGGCATCATCATGACCCACAACGCCTTTTTGGCATCATGCCGTTCCTCACGCAACATCCTTCGTCAGGCCCGGCAAAATTAGGCTCGCGCGAAGCCCGCCCCAGCTGCCCCGGGAGAGCTCGAAACGGCCTTGATATTCATTCGTGATCTCGCTGACGATCGACAGGCCGAGACCGGTGCCGGGCTTGCTCTCGTCCAGTCTGCGCCCGCGTTTCATGGCTTCGCGGATCTGATCCGGCTCCAGCCCTGGGCCGTCGTCTTCAACCACCAGTTCCACCCAATGGCGCCGCGCCGGATCGATACCCTTGACTTCAGCGGGCGCTTCGTTTGCAACCAGACGCACCTTGTGTTCGGCAAAGCGAGCGGCATTTTCGAGGAGATTGCCGACCGTCTCCTCGAGATCCTGCTGCTCCATGGCGAGCGCCAGATTGGGCGAGACGGAGAGTTCGAACTCCTTGTCGGCGTTCAGCCGCCGCATGACGCGGACCAGCCGCTCCAGCGCCGGCTCGGCTTCGGTGCGCGCCAGCACGGATTCGCGCTGGGCGGCGATGCGGGCACGATTGAGATAGGATTGCACCTGCCCCTGCATGACCTCGGCTTGGTTCTTCACCAGATCGCCATGCGATCGCTCGAGGACACGGGATTCATTCAGAAGAACCGCAATCGGCGTTTTCAGCGAGTGCGCGAGATTACCCACCTGCATGCGGGCGCGCTCGACGATACGCCGGTTGCTGTCGATCAGCGCATTGATCTCATTGGCAAGTGGCAGGATCTCACGCGGAAAATCGCCTTGCAGGCGCTCGCTTTCACCAGCGCGGATGCGCCCCAGTGCCGCGCGGGCTTTATCGAGCGGCTTCAGACCGTAGAGAATGGCGAGCGCATTGACGATCAAGCTTCCGACGCCGAAGCCGACGAGCGAGAAATAAAGGCTATGGGAGAAATTACGGACATCGTCCTCCACGACGGCAATATTACCGGTGACACGGAAGCGTGCAGCACGGCCATCCGTGTCGAGTACGACCTCGGTTTCGGCCACCTGCACGCGGTTTCCGAAGGCGTCGGTGACAATGTAAGAGCGCTGGTATTGCTTGTCGAAGGGCGCTTCCAGCACCGATAGCACCGGCAGGCTTGAAGCGCCGAGCGACGGCGAGACCAGTGGCGTCGCGGTATAGGTACCGAGCGGCTCGACCATCCAGTACCAGCCGGTCTTCGGCTGGGCGAAGCGCAGGTCACCGAGTCTCGGGTCACCCACTAGCGCGCCCTGGTCGCCGATCGTTACAGAGTTGATGACACTAGAGAGCTGGGCGCGCAACAGATCCTGAAAGCCGCGCTCGGCGTTCTTGCGGTAGATATCGGAGATGACAAGCCCGATCACCACCAGCGCGACAGCCGACCAAAGCGTGGTCAGCAGCAGGACGCGAGCGGTGAGCGACTTAATTCGCATTGGTCGGAGCTTGGATGCGGTAACCAAGGCCACGGACCGTTTCGATCAGATCGACGCCCATCTTCTTGCGAAGGCGTCCGACAAAAACTTCAATCGTATTGGAATCACGGTCGAAATCCTGATCGTACATATGCTCGACCAGTTCGGTGCGTGAGACGACCTCGCCCTTATGATGCATGAGATAGGCAAGCAGCCGATATTCATGAGACGTAAGCTTGAGCGGCTTGCCGTCCACGGTTGCCTTCGAGCTCTTCGTGTCGAGCCGCACCGGGCCGCAAACGATTTCCGAAGAGGCGTGGCCTGCGGCGCGGCGAATGAGCGCGCGGATGCGGGCAAGCACTTCCTCGACGTGGAAAGGCTTGGCGACATAATCGTCCGCGCCGGCGTCTATGCCTGCCACCTTGTCGCTCCAGCGGTCGCGGGCGGTCAGAATCAGCACCGGCACCGTGCGCCCGGCGCCGCGCCATTTTTCAAGCACGGTGATGCCATCCATTTCAGGCAAGCCGATATCGAGGATGATCGCGTCATAAGGTTCGGTGTCTCCGAGGAAATGCCCCTCTTCGCCATCAAAGGCCGTATCGACCACATAGCCCGCCTCCTTCAAGGCCTCGGCAAGCTGGCGGTTCAAGTTGATATCGTCTTCGACTATGAGAATGCGCATCTCTGAATCCAATTTCCCCGGTTCGAGAAACAGTACTGTAAATCACGCTGCAGTGGAATCACGGAAACAATAAGATTTTGTGTGAGATTCAAGGCTTTAGGTTGGTACCCACATGCCCTGGCATCACATCGGCACCTTCATCGTCACCTTGCGCGGGCGCTGCCCGTTGCCCTGAACGAGAACAGTGATGATGCAGCTGTCGCCGGACGGCTGTGCGGAAAGAAGCTGGCCACCGGTCTTGGCGACGACTTCCTCGGCTGCCTCGCTGCAATCGCTGTTGGCGCGCGCGACCAGGGTCGACGTCGGCGCTGGCGCCGGCAGAACAGACGAGCCGGCCAGGACGAGGGCCGCTGCTGCTATGCTTGAAAATGAGGCCATGCTTCGGACTTCCCACGGGGATATGAACTTGGCCGATTATTTACCCAAACACGTCTGAATGGCAAATGAATGGGCTGTAATTTTCGACCAGCCGGGCGCAGGGGTCGTCCAAAGGATTTTCTAAGCATTTGAAATTGTTGAATGTGGATCCGCTGCAGCGTGATGACAGCAACCGTCTGTCGCTCCAGAACGCGGCATCGATACAATCTATCGGCGACATGCGTGGATCGATGCATGCCCGGCTTCGCGAGCACTACGCGCGGAGCCGCCAGCTCAGCCATTTTTAATCATTCTTACTTATCATCGGTTCATGTCGGCAAGATGAACCGCGCCCTCCCGTGGCCGATGCAACTGGCCTGGAGACGCCTTATCGGCATAAGGCGTGATGATTTCCCTGAGTCCTTTGAATCGCTTGCCGCGATTTCCTCTCAAATTGAGTCCGGAGCTTCAAAAGTTGATTCAAGAACCTCAAGCCGAGAATCCGGTCGCGGACAATCCGATTCCGCTTGCATGCTCAATCCATTGAAAGGACTGGCGGGAAATAGTTCTGCACCGCGCCCGACATTCAGAAAGGTTCACGGACGGCCGTCGCCGTCTCGTAATCTGCGGCAATGCGCATTTCGCGTAGCGGCCGAACGCGCTCGATGGAGCGCTGGTAATTCGGATGGGCCTTGTAAGCCGCCAATGCCGCCTCGTCGTCGAATTCGCCGTAGACCACAAGATCGACTTCGGTTCCGAGCTGATCGGTCTTGACGTTCGTGCCGATCTCCAAAAGTCGCGCATGCGGAATGGCCGTGAGGATCGAGAGGCCGGAACGGACCTCCTCAAGCTTGGCGCGATCGGGAACGGTAAAGAAGACGATATGACGGATCACGCGGCGGCTCCTTGTGCATATGCGAGGGCACCGCGCGATACCATGTGGACAGGCTCAATTCAATAAACTCACCATCTCGTCGTAGAACCGTCTGGTCGCACCCTTTTCAAGCCTCCATTTACTGCATGGAAGGAGATGATACTGTCGCGGCCATGACCGACGAGGAGCTTGCATCCCTCGCCCTCGGCTTGCCTGAAACGGCAGAGGGCTCGCATTTCGGCACCCGTGACTTTCGCGTGCGGGGCAAAATCTTCATGACACTTCGCGGACCGGATTTCTGCGTCGTCAAGCTGACGCCCGACCAGCAGCAGATGGCTTCGGCCATCATGCCAAGGCATGTCGCCGCTGTGCCCGGCAGCTGGGGGCCTGAAAGGATGGACGCGACTTTTCCATCGCGATGCCGGAAACGAGGAGATCAAAAGGCTCTTGCGCCAGGCTTGGCGAAATGTGGCGCCGAAATCTATGGCTTTGCCGGAGGATTAGGCATCATGTCATCCTCGACGGTCAGCGGCCAGTCGACGACATAATCCTCGAAATCGTCAAGATCGACATCGTTCTCGCTGACGGTGCGCCCTTGGGCGGAAACACCGGCGATATGCACTGTTTCCGGATCACCCGAGATCAGCGGATGCCACCAGTAGAGATCCCGGCCCTCATTGACGAGGCGATAGGCGCAGGTGGGCGGGAGCCATTCCAGTTCCGGAACCTTCTCCGGCGTCAGCTGTACGCAGTCGGGCACGAAATCCCAGCGGTTCGGGTAGCTGGTGCAACGACAGCTTTCGCCGTCCATCAGCTTGCAGCGGATCGAGGTGAAATAGACGTCGCCGCTATCCCACTCCTCGAGCTTGTTGAGACAACAGAGGCCACAGCCGTCGCAAAGGCTTTCCCATTCCGACGGGCTCATTTCCGCCAGGGTCTTGCTTTTCCAGAAGGGTATCTCGTCTGTCATCATCGTCGTCCTCGCCACCCGGCAAAGGGAATTCGGGCTGCGGCATGCATGTCTCTTGTTCTTTTCTCTAAATCAACCAATTATTCAATTAGCCGTTCTATGAGATAATGGGCTTTGCGTGTGTCACAAGGAGACACGCGGCAGTAATGTGGTCGGGAAGTAGAGCGTGGAAGACCCATCCAATCCAGAAAACGGGCCGAAGATGGAGCCCGAGACACCTAAGGATAACGGGGCCGAGAAGCCGCGGCGTCGCAAGCGCTATTTCTTTTTGCGCCTTGATTCATGGATCGACTCCACTTTGTGGAATGCCGGCTTCGGTCTCGCCGAGGCATGGGAGGAGATCACCATCTTCTTCCGCCGCTTCCGCGTTCGCGGCTGGAAACGCATCTTTTTCGAACTGCTCGGTGAAGGCTTGACGCTAGGGACGGCCGGCTCCGTCGTCATGCTGATGCTCGCCATGCCGGCCTTCGAGGCGACGCAGGGCGACTGGCGCAACCGCGGCAATTTCGCCGTCACCTTCCTCGACCGCTACGGCAACATCATCGGCCATCGCGGCATCATTCACGAGAATTCCGTGCCGGTAGACCAGCTGCCGGACTATTTCATCAAGGCGGTGCTGGCGACCGAGGACCGGCGCTTCTTCGACCATTTCGGCATCGACGTCATCGGCCTGTTCCGCGCGGTCACCGTCAATGCGCAGGCCGGCGGCGTCGTTCAGGGCGGCTCGACGCTGACGCAGCAGCTTGCCAAGAACATCTTCCTCAGCAATGAGCGCTCCATCGAACGCAAGGTCAAGGAAGCCTTCCTGGCGATCTGGCTCGAGGCCAATCTCTCCAAGAAGGAGATCCTGAGCCTCTATCTCGACCGCACCTATATGGGCGGCGGCACCTTCGGCGCAGCGGCGGCGGCGCAATTCTATTTCGGCAAGAGCATCACTGACGTCAATCTGGCGGAAGCCGCAATGCTCGCCGGCCTCTTCAAGGCGCCGGCAAAATATGCGCCGCACGTCAACCTGCCGGCGGCGCGCGCCCGCGCCAACGACGTACTGTCCAATCTCGTGCAAAGCGGGCTGATGACCGAGGGACAAGTGATCGCCGCGCGACGCAACCCGGCTTCGGTGGTCGACCGCGCTCAGATCGAATCCCCGGATTATTTCCTCGATTGGGCCTTCGATGAAGTACAGAGGCTTGCTACGCGGTTCCCCGAGCGCTCGCTGATCGTGCGCACCACCATCGATATGGGGCTGCAGAAGGCGGCGGAGGACTCGGTTCAATCCAGCCTGATGGAGTTCGGCGAGCGCTATAAGGCTAAACAGGGCGCCTCCGTCGTCATCGAAAATGGCGGCGCTGTGCGCGCCATGGTCGGCGGCAGCGACTATGGCGAAAGCCAGTTCAACCGCGCGACCAAGGCGCTGCGCCAGCCCGGTTCGTCCTTCAAGATCTATACCTATTCGGTCGCGATGGAAAACGGCATGACGCCCACCTCCACCATCGTCGATGCGCCGATCAGCTGGGGCAACTGGAGCCCGCATAATTATGAGAACCGCTACGAAGGCAAGGTGACGCTCACCCAGGCGCTGACGCAATCGATCAACACTATCCCCGTGCGGCTTGCCAAGGAGAAATTCGGCATTCAGCCGATCCGCAACATGGCCAAGGCCATGGGCGTGGAAACGCCGATCCGCAACGACAAGACCATACCGATCGGCACTTCGGAAGTGACGGTGCTCGATCAGGCGACGGCCTATGCGGTGTTTCCGGCCAACGGCATGCAGTCGCGCCGCCACGGCATCGAGCAGATCACCGGTTATGACGGCAAGGTGCTCTACGATTTCGGCCGGGACGAGGCGCCAGCCAAGCGGGTTTTGAGCGAAAAAGCCACGTCATACATGAACCAGATGCTGACGCAGGTTCCCGTGATCGGCACCGGCCGCAAAGCAGCCCTCGACAACGGCATCGTGGTCGGCGGCAAGACCGGCACCACGCAGGCCTATCGCGACGCCTGGTTCATCGGCTTTACCGGCAACTACACCTGCGCCGTCTGGTTCGGGAATGACGACTATACCTCTACGAACAATATGACGGGCGGCACGCTGCCGGCCATGACCTTCAAGAAGATCATGGATTACGCCAATCAGGGCATCGTGCTGAAGCCGATCCCGGGCATCACCAACCCCTTCCCCGTGCAGAAGCCGCAAACAGTTGCGGCCAAGAAGCCCGCCGACCCCGCCAGTAGCGCCCTGCCGCCGCTGGTGCGCCCGCGCTCGCTTTCGGTAGACTCCACGAATATCCTGCGCGATATCGGCGAAAGGCTGAAGGCGGCGACGCCGCTCGGAGCGCAGAAGGTGGCGACGGCGGAGCATCGCAGTATGACTGCGCCTGAGTGACCAACCCTCCCGGAAAATGCACTGCAGCGCGATGCAGATGACGGCGGCAAACCTGGCGCCGAACCGAAAGATGGCAGCCGGTGTTTTGGATGCCAGCTGCCGTTCCCGATCTTCGCAATTATTCTCAAGATAGCCGTAAATAGTGGCTTGCCCTTCCCCCTACAGCCAGAATCAGGAATAAATCGACACCGATTTGTCACGAGGACGATCCCAGGGTGTTCCGAGTTCCCCTTCTTGTTGCGCTTTCGCTTGTCATCGCCTTTGGCGGCGGTATCGTGTTCACGCTTCTGGCGTTGGATGCCACCTCCGGCTTCGGCGCGATCAAGCTTGGCGCCTGGCAGGCGTTCCCCGAAATGCAGACGGCGGATGCGGACCCTTATGCGAAATCGCATCGAGCACGCGCGGGGCGTTTGCTGTACGGCACAGCCGAGGGGCTGGTGTTTAC
The DNA here is from genome assembly GCF_007828395.1 of Rhizobium sp. ERR 942. NCBI lineage: Bacteria > Pseudomonadati > Pseudomonadota > Alphaproteobacteria > Hyphomicrobiales > Rhizobiaceae > Rhizobium > Rhizobium sp. ERR 942. The sequence continues at coordinate 181,435 of NZ_VIUA01000003.1, read as the reverse complement.
CGCCTCCGACGATGACAGCAAAGCGCGCCTGACCGCAAATTGCACCTATCGCATCAGCGGCCAGACGCCGCCGGCAAGGCTTTGGACCCTCTTCATCGCCGGCAATGACGGCCGGCCGATCGAAGACGCTGCCGGTCGCCCTTCCACCATCAATTCCTGGGTGGTGCTGCGCAAGCCGGATTCGACCTTCAACATCATGGTTTCATCCAATCCCCAGGCGGGCAACTGGCTCGCCCTGCCGCCATCCGGCAATTTTCGGCTGGTATGGACGCTTCTGGATTCGCCGGCCGCCAGCAATTCCGGCCTGATCGATCTCGGCATGCCGAAACTCGAGAAGATCGGATGCGGCAATGTTTAGATTCGTCTTCGCGATCCTCACCGGCCTATTCGGCGCGGTGCTGCTGCATATCATCATCATTCTGTCGCTGCCGCATTTCTCCGACCGGGACGCCTATACGCGTGTATCGGACGAGGGTGACGAAAATCATTTCTATATGCTCGACAACAAGGATGACGATGCGGGGCTTTCCAATACCGATCCCTACATCCGCACGGCCGTCTGCGCCTTCGACATCGAGGATACGCCCGTTCATCTGACCGCGAAGGGCAAGGTGCCGTTCTGGTCGCTTGCCATCTATGACGCGGCATCCAATGAAGTGTTCAGCATGAGCGACCGTACGTCGGTCGGCGGAACGCTAGATTTGCTGCTTGCATCGCCTGTCCAGCTAACTGGCATACGCAAGGCACTGCCACCCGCGCTTGCCCAATCGATCCTGGTGGAAGTGCCGCGGGCTCAAGGCTATGCGGTGCTGCGCACCATGGCGCCGCAAGCAAGTTTCGACGATGCGGCGCAAGAATTTCTCTCCGAGGCCGGCTGTGACGAATTCGACAATGGCTGAGATCTTTTGGAGCTGAGATCTTAGGAGCTAAAATCTTTGGCTGAAAACCCCGGCTCCAGAATTGTACTGCGGGAAGCTGGCGGCTCGTGGCGAGTGGCGCCAGCAAGCGCTATTCGGCTGGATTGCAGCGACAACTGGCAGGCGCGAAAACTCGCCACGCACTCGCATATGTTGAAGCGCTTACTTTCCCTTTGCCCGCTTCGGGCCTGCCCCGGGGCGATGCGTTGGCGTATCAAGATGCTCGTAACGTACGCCGGTGAACAATAGTATCTTTGCCTCCACCGGTTCCTTCTGGGCGCGCGGCGGCAGGCGCAATCGCCAATCCGAAAGAGATATGATCTTTGCCATTCTCGTCTCCATTAACGTCTCGAGACGGATGAACCTGCGACTTGATTTCACCCTGCCCGCCACTGAAGCGGACTAACGCTCCCCTCCATTCCAGCCTTTGTTTTGGGCTTCAATGGAGGCATCCGCGCCTTCTCACGGCATTTCCCTTACACCGTGGCATGAGCACCGATTTTTCGGCTTCCATGCTGTCTGTACACTCGATCACATTCTGCCAATGGCTGCTTTCAATCGGAATTCAGACATATCGCAGTTAACAGAATGCTAATTCTCATCGCTCGTCATTCTCGGCATCACTCGTCATGCTCTATTAACGCCGTGACGGCGGCTTTGGTTTCATCGGCTGTTGAAAAATTGCGGAACGCGCCTTTGCCATGAAAACGAGCAATATCATGCTCTTAACTCAACAGACGATCCGGCGGGCACATGGAAAGCGCGAATACCACGTTGCAGAAAAGCGTCACACAAATATTATTTGCGCTCACGAAAAATTAACGTAATGTAAGGTCGTAATTCGAGGGCAATCAATGTTTGCGGCGGGCAGTTCCGTCTTTTCACCGGAGGACGTCACCGTCTTGCGCGATGCGCTGGATGGGTGGTGCCTGGAAAAGCGGATCGATATTAGAAGCACGGAAGCCCAGTTCGCGGCCACGGCGGCAATCGGCCTTTTTCAATCCGGCTACAACACCTCGGAAAAGCTGCTAGCGGCCTTGCGCGAGCATAAGGGCATCTGAAGAATCCCACCCGCATCAAGAAGCCGGATCTCCGCTTTTGCAGCGAGTGACATCGCTTTTGACTATCTCCACAACGGAAGCACCCATAGGTTGAATTTGCCTGTAAGCACCTATGCCCAGAAAGGTTTTCCACAGGTCCGCTTTCGCCCCAAACTGCCGTCCATGCGGACAAAATGCGGCTGCACTCCTCGCGCAAGCTTAACGCGCAATTTTTATTCGGATTTTAATAAAGTTTTCACGAACCATTAACCCTGCCGGCCTTAGTCTTTGGCGAAAGCCAGATAAGGACGACCGTGTCCATACCCGTTTCGACAGTCATCATCGAGGTCGCTCTCTTTATCGAAAGAGTCGTCCCGTTCGACTGGAGTGAAGCAAAGCGGAAGCCATGGTCGACCTTCGGGCTCCCTGCTTTTTTGTTCGGCGTATCAGTATGGGTGTTGGCGTGCGTGATCGGTTTAGAGACCTTGAAGAGCCTGCGACTGTCCGCAAGAAGGACGTGGTTCTGATGGCGACGATCACCAGCTTCGAAGGCATGGGCCATCCGTCCAAATCGGAACTTCGGCAATTTGCCGAGCTTTTCACCCCGGTTTTCCAGGCATCTTCGGACGAGGCGAAGCGGCAGGCGGTTGCCGCCCTCTCCCAATGTGAAACCGTGCCCCAGGCCGTTGCCCTGTTCATCGGCTGTCAGCCGATCGCCATCGCCGCTCCCTTCCTCACGAATTCGCAGGCGATCGACGACGATACACTCATCACCATCGCTCGCACGCAAGGGGCCGCTCATGCCCGCGCAATCGTCCGCCGCTCATCCCTTTCCCCCAAAGTCATAGACGCACTTGTCGGTCTGCATCAGGCCGAGCCGGAACGCGGCATGACAATGCAGGAGCAGCCAGCTGATGTAATTTCATCGCAGGCCGAGGCGGAAACCGAACGGCAGTCACGCGAAGAAATCCTGCGCCAGCAGATCAAACAGGCTGCGCGCCATCTCAACCGCGATGACAGCGACCGGCTCGGTCTGCGCAGCCTTAGCGAGACGCAGGAAGCGCTGCTCGTCCGCTTTGCGCGCGAGCGCGATGCGGTGCAATTCGCAACGACGCTCGCCGATGCCCTCTCCTCCAGCTACTGGCTTGCTGAACGCATCCTGCTCGACACTTCGGGGCAACAGCTCGCCGTCACGCTCGTCAGCCTCGGCATGGGCATCGCCGATGCCGTCTACTCGCTGGAGCGCTTCTATCCGCATCTGGCCGAACGACATGGCAGCGTCAGCCGGGCATGGCTGGTGCTCGATGATATCGACTCGGAAGAGAGCCAGGCGCGCGTCGAGGCATGGCGTCGCGCTGACAGCTATACCTATCTGCCGCAGGAAAAGCCGGCGCAGCGTCCTGCAGCGCCGTTGTTCGGGGCAAAATCAGGTCCTCTCCGCGAATTGCGTGTGGCAAACCGTCGATAACGACGGCTCAATCCAGCGGATTGGCGCGGAAACCGGCCAATGGGACGATATCGGTGATATCGTCCGTTTCCAGTTCGACGATCCATAAATCAGGATCGAATTTCAGCTCGCGATCAAGGGTTTCGCGGATTTCCTGCGGTTCCTTCCGCTCGATGCGGATCTCGAAGAGCCGCGTCCCGCTCTCCTCCTCATCGAACAGGCTCTGCGGTGCCGGCGCATAAAGGGTTTCCGATCCATCGCGGAAGCGTTGGCGGATGAAGATCGCGCCAGCCTGCTCCTCGCCCTTGTGCTCGACAGCGGCAAAATCCCCACGCGCAAACAAGCGGCGGACAAAGGCGGAAACAAAGATGTCGCTGCGCAATCTCATGCCCGAGCTATAGCGATGCATGCTCGCCAAGGCAATTGAAGCCGCCTGCAGCGCGTAGTCGCCACCAGGTTTGCGGCAGAGGCTTGTACCGCGGGCTTCAGAGCGCGCCGATATCCTGCAGCTTCTTGAGGACCGCCATATTCGGCTCGCCAGTTTCCGGCAGGCGATAGTGCTTCTGGAAGCGGCGGATCGCTGCCTTCGTCTGCTCACCGGCTACGCCGTCGATGCTGACATTGCTATAGGCGATATTGCTCAGACCCTTCTGGATCTGCATGACCATATGGACCTTGTTGACCGCATCGCTTGGAGTTGCTTTGGCCGCTACCGCGCCGGTCTTCAAGTTCTTTTCGGCATTCTGTATGGCGGCAGCAACCGGGTCGATCGCATCCGCCGTGGCGGAAACATTGACGGGGCGCTCTGCGGGGACGGCAGCCGTCGCATTCGCTCTGCCGCTAGCCGGCTGTGCAGCAGCGGCATTGCTGGCCTTGAGGGCGGCAAGAAGCTCCGGTGTCGGCGTACCGGTCTGTGGAAGACCAGACGCCTCCTGGAAGAAGAGGATGGCCGATGTCGTGCGCGATCCCGGCTTCCCATCGGCTGCGCCATCATAGAGGCCGTGACGGATGAGTTCAGCCTGTACATCGGCAATCAGTTTCGACGGCGCGCTGGACGATTGTGCCGCGACCTGGCCGGTTGACGACGGCGGGGCAAGATCGGCGGCCGAATCCTGTCTTTCTATCCGAAAGGTCGTTACATTGCCGGCATCGGCCTGTTGCGCGTGCAGGAAGGATTTGCGGCCGGGAATCTGGTATGGAGACGCGGGATCGCGGGTGCGCAATATGGGCGATGGATGTGCGCCCGTCTGATACCAGAGCGCGTTGGCGGTGACGAAACCGAAAACGCCGAAGAAGAGTGCGACACCGCCGGCAATGGCTGGATGACGGCCGACTGCACTGCCGATCAGAGCGGCGAGCGCGCCCGCACCGCGAAGGCCAAGGCCGCCCAGCGCGGTGCTGCCGCGCAGGCTCAGGCTGCCAAGGGCAACCGCACCACGGGAGGCCAGGCCGGGCTGCTTGCGCTTGCCCCTTCCTCTTCCCTTAGGCGATTTTCGCTTTTGCGGGGCCATTCATCAGTTCCTTGTTTCGCCCTTCATCTATCTCCATAGTATGTTTCAGGCGCGGCGGAAAATCGACAGGGCGATTAACATCCACAGGCTGCTGCATCGTTACGGCACCGGAGCCGTCGAATGGAATGAGGATGGTGATGACCGTACCCTCGCCCGGCGCGCTGGCAATCGAGAAGTTTCCGCCATGAAGGCCGACGAGGCCCTTGACGAGCGACAGACCGAGGCCGGTGCCGGCGTAACGGCGGGTGTAGTCGTTCTGGATCTGCACGAAGGGCTGGCCGAGCGATGCCAGCCGTTCGCTGGCAATGCCGATGCCCGTATCGCCGACCGACAGCTTCAACATGCCATCGGCCAAGGCCGCATCGATGGTGATCGCGCCGCCCGCATCGGTAAATTTGATGGCATTGCCGACGAGGTTGATGAGAATCTGCTGGATCGCCCGCTGGTCGGCGACGATCTCGCCGAGGCCGCGCTGGATGCGGCTTGTCAGCGTCAGTCCCTTTTCCTTCGCCTGCAGCCCGAGCATTGCTTCGCATGTCGCAATGGTGTCCTCAATCGCGAAGGATTCGAGCAGCAATTCATAGCGGCCAGCCTCGATCTTGCTCATGTCGAGCATGGTATTGACGACCGACAGAAGATGGGCACCCGACTGGCGGATCAGGCCGACATATTCGCGCTGGCGGTCATTTTCCAGCTTGCCGAAATACTCGCCGCTCAGAATATCGGAAAAGCCGAGGATGGCGTTAAGCGGGGTACGCAGCTCATGGCTGACGGCAGCGAGGAAGCGCGACTTGGCATCATTGGCCGATTCCGCCTCGGCCGCCTTGCGCGCCGCATCCTCGCGGAGCTGCTGGTCCTGAGAAATATCGCGCAACTGGCTGACGATTGCCGTCAGGCGCCCCTCGCCATCGCGGCGCGCGGTCAGCTCCATGCGCACATGGACGAACTGGTCATCACCGCCGACAACCGCCGAGCGTTCCAGGCGCAAATCGGCGCTATGGGCATCCCTTCCCTGGCGCAGTACATCGACCGCCTGCAGGAAGACGATTCTGTCTGAGACGTGGATCTGCTCGACGAAGCCACGCCCGACGGGGTCGCGCATCCAGCTCAGAAATTCCGCACGATCGCGACCACCGACTGTGGTCACATTGCCCTGGGGGTCGAGCAGCAGGACGAGGCCGAAGGCCGACTCCAGCATCAGATCGCGGTGCTCGACGACGACGGCCTCTGCCGGGTGCAGGGCAGGCCGCTGACGCGACAGCGCGATGCTGCCCACGGCCGAAAAGAGGAAGGCGGCGCATACCGTGGCCACACCGGCAGGCAGCGCCACGGCTGGGCTGGTAAGGAGGGAAAGACCGGCCGGAACGGCAAAGAGCGCGACGGAAGAAGCAAGCGCAAGCCGGCGCAGGATCGCCAATTCCTGCCCAGGGACTTCGCCATCCCCGCTCGTCCGGGAAAGCCAGCTTCGGCCTACCCGGTCCACGAGGGCTACAGCCCCGACAGAAATGTCACTCAATACGCGCACACTACAACCCGTCAAAACGGTCACTTATCGGACTGCACAATAGGCTCCGCCGACTTAAGGAAAGAATAAAGAAGGAACGCTCAGGACGGCCGAAAAGGGCTCAAAATCCCGTTTTGACGCAGAATGAAGGACCTTTGTTTTTTGTGGTTAACAGCGGGTAAGCAACGGATTTTATTCGTATTTCCGCCGCGCGTTAACTTTTGCGGCAAGGCTTGCATCCGCAAACCCCTGCATATCAGGCGGATAGGGCGAGACATGCTTAACAGCAATCGCTACAATTTGAACCAAATGCTGGTCAAAGCCGGAAAGCTAAAATTTGAATCAAAATTGCAGAAAATGCTGCCGAGTTTTGAAAAGCGCTGTTGTCCTCTGCCAGATAGGGTTCGAACCAGATCGGACGGGCAAGTCCGAATCGGCGATCGAGCCGAGCGACAGAGAGGATGGGGCTAGGCGATGTGGTTTCTGATTAGAGCAGGGTTCTGGTTTTCGCTGGTTCTCATGTTCCTGCCGATCTTTGCAAAGCCCGAGGGTGCGCCACGGCCGGTAGGTGAAGCGACGCTGCAGGTTTCCGATGCGATTTCGGCTGCATCGGGCGTCGTTCAATATGTCGGCGCCATGTGCAACGAGAAGCCGGATGTCTGTGCCAAGGGCGGCGAAACGCTGACGGCGCTCGGCTATCAGGTCGGCGACGGCGCTCGCGTCGCCTACGACATGCTCGGCCGTCACTTCAAGGATCAAGCCGCAAATCCGCAGGCAGCTGCCGCAACGGCTCACACGGGCACCGATCAGGTTGCCGCCATGGCGCAGCCGATGCCGGCCAAGCGCATCACGGGTACAGAAACGGCCGACGCCGTCGTTACCGGCACGGTCAAGCTGCCGTCCTCCATTCCGCTGCCGATACCGCGCCCACATATCTGACATTTCTTCCATTGGCCCCAACTTCAGCGCCGTCGACCCCCATGGTCGGTGGCGTTCTTTGTCGTCCTGGGTTCAAATCGGGCACCGTTTCGCCTATATCCAAGACAATGGACAATCTGGACTGCTGCAATGACACCGCTTGAGAAGATCATCGAAGACTTTTCCTTCCTGGACGAATGGGAGGATCGCTACCGCTTTGTGATCGAGCTCGGCAAGGCGCTGCCCGACCTGCCGGAGGAAAAGCGGACTCTGGAAAACAAGGTGCAGGGCTGTGCGAGCCAGGTCTGGCTCGTCACGCATGCATCTGGCGATCCGGACAATCCGATATTGACCTTTGAAGGTGATTCAGACGCGCATATCGTGCGGGGGCTGGTGGCGATCGTGCTAGCCACCTATTCCGGCAAGCCAGCTTCGGAAATCGCGGCTCTCGACGCACTCGATGTCTTCGGGAAGATCGGGCTGGTGGAACATCTGTCCTCGCAGCGCGCCAACGGATTGCGCTCGATGATCAAACGCATTCGCGAAGAGGCTCGTGTCAGGGCCGCGGCATAGGCCGCTCCTCCAGCCAACATGGGGATAACCCGGCCCAAAAGCCGGGTTATCTTTAAGGTCGTTATGGAACTCTCAGCGGCCGCGCTTGCGACGTTGGCCGAGGCCCATTTCCTTTGCCAGGCGCGAACGGGCTTCCGCATAGGCTGGCGCCACCATCGGATAATCGGCAGCGAGGTCCCACTTTTCGCGATATTCTTCCGGCGAAAGACCATGATGGGTCATGAGATGGCGCTTCAAAGACTTGAAGCTGCCGCCACATTCGAGGCAGGTGATCTGGTCATCCTGCACGGATTTGCGAACGGATACGGCCGGCTTCTGCTTTTCGACCACGGTTACGGCAGGTGCCGGAGCCGAGGTGCTGCTCAAGGCGGAATGTACGTCGGAAATCAAATTCGGAAGGTCGCTGACCGGTACGACATGGTTGCTGACATAGGCCGCAACAATGTCGGCAGTCAGTTCAACCAGTAACTCCTGCCCGTTGCCAAGGGCCGCATCTGTCATTGTGTTCTCCTGTTCATCGGCTTGCCTGCTGCGTCCGCGCCTCCGGAGAGCACGCAGGGCACAACGTTGCTATATATTTTGCGCTCGGCTACGGAAATCTGTCGATTTCGCTATGTCCCAGCGCCGAACAATCCGCACAAACGCATTGCTCGTATTCGTAGCAGTCACCAGCAAGAAAACGGTGGATAAAACCAAATTTCTTTCCGCATGAAATCCACCCCTAGACCTCACGTGAGAGAAAACCGCCCCTTGCCGCCTGACATCAGAATTAGCGACCGCGATAGCGATCTTTAATCACTTACCGGAAGAAAGTTTTGCTCAGCTTTTCATCAAAGAAAGATAAAAGCATCGAGAGCTTAAACCCGGTCGAGACTAACTCAACATCAGAACTCTACTTGAATCTGAATTAGCACTCTTTATCCAAATGTCCAGTTTTTAATCCCTACATTTCTTCGCAAAAAATTCATCTACTAAAAAACAGATAACTAATAACGCGAACAGCTATTCCTTTCTGAACAATTTCCACGTTTGTTAGCCCTTCTTTCTATACGCGCCTTTGGTGATCTGCTCCCTCGCCAGCAGTTCATCCCGCACGGAAGGCGGCGTCAGCCGATGTCCAGCCCTGTGTGCCGCCCTCGCGAGAAGATGCGCTGCGATCGGTGCCGTCAGCACGAAAAAGACGAAACCCGCCAATGCTCTTGCCAGGACAGATATGTCCTGCGAGTGGATACCGACTGCAAGTAGCAGCAGGCCGGAGCCGACCGTACCCGCCTTCGACGCCGCATGCATACGGCTGTAGAGATCGGGAAGACGCACGATGCCAATCGCTGCAATGAGCGAGAACAGCGCACCCGAAAGTAGAAGCACGGTTACTATGATAGCCCAAAGCAAATCCACTATCGCCCTTCCTTCTTCCGCCCGCGGTGCTTGCGCCTCTTTTTGCCTTCGGCTGCGGTATTCTCATCCGGTCCTGCGCCAGCCTGTTGCACGGCATCCGATTGCCCCTGTGTCAGGATGAACCGTGCGAAGGCGACGGTCGCCAGAAAGCCGACGAGACCGAGCGAGATGGCAATATCGATATAGAGCGTGAAACCCGTCTTGATGGCGATGATGGCGATGAAGCCGATGGCGATCGCCACCAGCATGTCGAGCGCGAGAACCCGGTCCGGCAAGGTCGGGCCGGCCACCACACGATAGACGGTCAACAGGAAGGCAATGCTCAGAATGCCCAGCGCCACCATCGCGGCGGCCGAAACGACGGACGCGGCCATCATCGGAAGGCCTCCATGATCCGGCGCTCGAAGCCATCGGCGATGCTGCGCCTGATGGCCTCCGGATCGGAGCAATCGAGCGCATGGACGTAAAGCGTCTTGCGATCATCGGAGACGTCGACGGACAGAGTTCCCGGCGTCAGCGTGATAAGATTGGCAAGCAGCGTGATTTCGAAATCGCGATCGACCGTCAAGGAAAAGGCGAAGATACCGGGCTTCACGTCCATCCTGGGGCTCATGACGGCGACGGCGACCGCCCAGACCGACTTGGCGAGCTCCCGGATGAACAGCAACAGCAATGCCAAAATACGGCGGACACGGCCAAGATAAAGCACGCCGCCATAGGACGAGCGGACGATCGCCAGCGCAATTGCCGCAAGGGCGAATCCGAAGACCAGATTGATGAAGGAAGCGCTGCCGGTGATGGCGACCCAGACGATGGAGAGCAGCAGGTTGAAGACGAACAGGATCATTGCGTGCCTCCTGCCGTGGGGAAGACCGAGCGCAGATAGGCCGACGGTTGCTCAAGGCCGGCAGCGGCGGCCTGCGTCAGGTGCAGGAGCCATTCCGGAAACAGGCCGAAGCCGACGACAAGCAGAGAAAGAGCAAGGAGCGGCAGCGCCGCCTGCCATGCAATCGGCTCCGCTTCAATCCCATCTGCCGCCGCCGGGCGCCAATAGGCCAGGAGAAATACCCGCCCGAACACGATTGTCGTCAGGAAACCGGCCAAAAGGATTGTTGCGGCAAGCCACCATGCGCCCGTCGCGAGCGCCGCCTTCACGAGCACGACTTTAGGCCAGAAGCCGGAAAAGGGCGGCAAGCCGCTGATGGCGAAGAACAGCACCAGCGAGATGCCGGCAAACCAGCCGTTGCGGCGATAGAGGCCACCGAGGGCGCTCAAGGAAAAGCTGCCGCCGAGCCGAGCCGCCTGCCCTGCGAGCAGGTAAAGTGCCGTCATCAGCACCATCGAATGCAGTGCATAGAAGATCGCGCCGCTGAGGCCGTCGGCACTGCCGAGAGCGACACCCGCAAGCATGGTTCCGATACCGGAGATGACGATATAGCCGAGCATGCGCCTGACATCGTTTGCCCCCAGCGCTCCGACGACGCCGACAAGCATGGTGGCAATAGCAACGACCGCGACGAGCGGACCAAGCTCCACCCGCTCGACAGGCAGTAGCATGACCAGAACCCGGATCAGCGCATAGACGCCGACCTTGGTCAGCAAGCCGGCAAAAATCGCCGAAACGGTGATGCGTGGCGTGTGATAGGAGGCCGGGAGCCAGAAATTGACCGGAAAGGCGGCAGCCTTCATGCCGAAGGCCAGCAGGAATAGGCCGGCCAGCGTCATCAGCGGTGCGTTGCTGTCACCCGCCCTCGCCTTCAGCGCGATATCGGCCATGTTGAGCGTGCCGAAGACGGCGTAGAGATAGCCCACGGAGACGAGAAAGAGCGTGGTGGCGATTAGGTTGAGGACAGCATATTTCAGCGCACCGTCGATCTGCTCAGGCTCCGAGCCAAGTATCAGCAGGCCAAAAGACGAGATCAGCAGCACCTCGAACCAGACGTAGAGGTTGAAGACATCGCCCGTCAGGAAGGCGCCGCTAACGCCGGCGAGCAGCAGCATCAGGAATGGAAAGAAGCCATATCGCCGACCACTCACCGTGATTTCGCCAAGAGAATAGAAACCCGCTGCGAGCGCAACCACCGCCGCCGTCAAAGCCATGAGCGCGCCAAAAATATCGACGGTGAAGGCGATGCCGAAGGGCGGCAGCCATCGCCCCATGACCATGGTCACGGCGCCGTCGCCGACGACCCGATAAAGCAAGGCAGCATCGATCAGCACCAATAGCACAAGGCCGGGAATGGCGATCGCGGCATGCCATTCGGTACGATTGCGCAGCATCAGAAGAAGCGCGCCGAGCCCGATACACAAGACGACCGGCAAAATGACGAGCCAATGTCCCATCGGTATCGGCGCTGCGACCAGCGCCTGGGAAAGATCAACTGCGGTATCCGTGGGTCCAGCCATGGCGTCAGTACCCCAGGGGCGGCAGCGGCCGCTCCTCCGGTTCAGCGAGCCGCATCTCGCCCGTATTGTCGGTCTTCAAGGCCTGATAGGCCCGATAGGTCAGGACAAGCAGAAAAGCGAGGAACGAGAAGGAGATGACAATCGCTGTCAGGATTAAGGCCTGCGGCAGTGGATTGGCGGCGGCAAGATCGAGCGTGGCCGCGCCTTTCTGAATGATCGGCGGCACTTCGGGCGTGACCCGGCCGGCCGTGAACAGCAGAAGGTTGACGGCGTTGCCGAGGATCGCGATGCCGAGCATGATGCGGATCGAGTATCGCGAAAGCATCAGATAGATCGCAGCGGTGAAGAAGATGCCGACGACGACGGCGAAGACGGCTTCCATCAATCCACCTCCCGCTCTTCGAGCGCGAGCGCGATCGAGGTGATGGCGCCGACGACGACCAGATAGACGCCGGTGTCGAAGAGCATGACGGTGGAAAGCGGCACCTCGACACCGAAGAGATGCGGATAGATCCACAGCCCCGTCATGAACGGCACGCCGGCAAAGACGGACACCAAGCCGGCAAGGGTCGAGGCAAGCAGGCCGAAACCGGCAATCGCCAGCGGATGAAAGATGATCGCGCGGCGGACGGCCGTCACGCCGCAGGCAATGCCATAGATCGCGAGCGCCGAAGCCGCGATCAGGCCGCCGATAAAGCCGCCGCCGGGCTCGTTATGACCGCGCAGCAGCACGAAGATGGAGAAGAGCAACATCAGGGCCGTCAAAAACGGCGCGGCGGTGCGGAAGATCAGCGTGTTCATGAGCGCTCGGCCTCCATCCCTTCCTCGAAACCGGGCTTCTCCTCAAGATCGGGATCGTTGGTTGCTAGCTTGCGCTCGCCGCCGGCGCGGATGCGGATCAGCGCCAGGATGGCAAGCCCGGTCATGGCGACGACTGCGATTTCGCCGAGCGTATCCGTGCCGCGGAAGTCGACGATGATAACGTTGACCACATTGTCGCCATGCGCGATCAGCTTCGAATATTGATTGAAGAAGGCGGTCAGCGTCAGATCGAACGGCGCTTCGGTCGCCTTCAGCAGCAGGAGCGTAAAACCGCTGCCGCAGGCAATGGCGAGCACGGCATGGGCGATCCTGGCGAGCGGCGGCCGGCGATCGGACGGCGAAAGCCGCAGCCGCGTCATGACAAGCGCCAGAATCACCACCGCAAGCGTCTCGACCATGAACTGCGTGAAGGAAAGATCCGGTGCGCCGAACAGCAGGAAAATGACGGCGACGGCAAAGCCCTGGATGCCGAGCGAAACGATCGCCGTTAGCCGGTCCCGCGCAAAGACGACCGCAACAACGCCGATGACGGCAATCAAAAAGATCGTTGCCTCATGCCACTGCAGGTTTGGCCATGCCGGCATCGCGGGCAGCTCGCCATGAGCGGCGAGAGGAATCAGCAACATTGCCGCCAGGCAAAGGAAAGTGATGGTGACGTAGATTTCCAGCCGCCCCGGCTGCAGCAGCCGCGAGACGATGTGCGACAGCCGCACCAGACCGGAGATGAATCCATCGAAACCGCGATCCGGCCCCGGCCCGAGGGCGCGCAGAACGACGGACATCAGGAAACGGGCGCGATCGAGCTGCCAGTAGACGATGACGCCGATCAGCACGGTCAGCAGAGAAAGCGCCAGAGGCAGACCAATATGGGGGATCAAGGAGACCGAAATCTCCAATCCCTTGCCGCCGACCGCGCTTGCCATCGGCGAAGAGACATACTCGTGCCAAAGGCCCGAGAACAAAGCCGAAGCGATGCCGAGTAAAGCAAGCGTGACCGGTCCGAGCCAGAGCAATGGGGGCGCCTCATGCGGCGGGCGAGGCGTCTCGGTCAGCGGGCCGACGAAGGGCTTCAGCGCCACGGCAAAGGCGATGGCAAACATCAGCGCATTGCCCGCCACGGCGATGAGGGTGAGGATGATGGCAGCCGGCGATGCCTGTGTCAGCGCGGCATAGATTTCCTCCTTCGCGAGGAACCCGAAAGCCGGAGGCAGCCCTCCCATCGATATGGCAGCGACCAAGGCAGCGACAAAGGTCAACGGCATGGCCGAGCGCAAGCCGCCCAACCGGGTGATGTCGCGTGTTCCCGTTTCATGATCGACGATGCCGGCGACCATGAACAGGGCGCCCTTGAACAACGAATGCGCCACCAGATAGAGGACGGCGGCTTCGACGGCATAATCGGTGCCGAAACCGGTGAGCATCACCAGCAGGCCGAGCGAGGAGACCGTCGTATAGGCGAGCTTCAGCTTCAAGTCGGTCTGGCGGATGGCAAGCAAAGTTCCGACGAGCAAGGTCGCCGCGCCGAAGACCGGCAGGATCGTCTGCCAGGCCATCGTCCCGCCCATGATCGGATTGAGCCGCATCAGCAGATAGACGCCTGCCTTCACCATGGTCGCCGAATGCAGATAGGCCGAGACCGGAGTCGGCGCCTCCATGGCATTCGGCAGCCAGAAATGAAAGGGAAACTGCGCCGATTTGGTGAAGGCCCCACCAAGCACCAGGATCAGGGCCGCCAGATAGAGCGGGCTTGCGCGCAGGACATCGCCAGCCTTCAGGAGATCGGACATCGCGCCGATGCCTGTGATCTGCCAGATCAACAACAGGCCCGCCAGGAACAGCAGCCCGCCGCCGCCGGTCACGACCAGCGCCTGCAGCGCCGCCCGTCGCGACGCTTCCCGATGATGATCGAAGCCGATCAGCAGGAAGGAAGTGATCGAGGTCAGTTCCCAGAAGACGAACAGCGTGAGGAAGCTGTCCGAGACGACGAAGCCGAGCATCGAGCCCATGAAGAGGAAGATGAAGGAGAAGAAGCGGCCGAGATCGACATGCCCCTTCAGATAGCCGCCGGCATAGAGGACGATCAGCGTGCCGATGCCGGTGATGAGCAGCGCAAAGGTCAGCGACAGGCCATCAATCAGCCAGGAGAACCGGAGATCAAGGCTCGGCACCCAATCGAAACCGCCAGTTTGGATGCCGCCGGCTGCAACGGCGGAAAGGAAGCTCGAAAAATGCAGAAAGGCAAGAGCGGGAAGCAGCGCCAGGAGCCACGCCGCATTGTGGCCCAAACGCCGAACGACAACCGGCGCGGTCAGCGCACCGAGAAAGGGCAGGCATAGAGCCAGGAATGTCAGGCCCGCGGTGGCGGCGGCCATGCTCCCCCCTTACTGAACGTTCATGCAGAATCCGGCAAAGCCGGAGCGGTCTTGAAGGGATAGGCGAAAGGACACATCGCCTCAAGCCCTGACAAGGGAAAACCGGACGTAAACCACCGAAATCGATTTTTGCTGCCAGCAACCGTGGAGGTTGCAGGATTCAATGATCGTCCGGAAGCCTGCGATGCCGGTTTGAAAGTCGCAGCATTGCAGAATTCCTTGCTATTCCTGCATGGCTCGCAATGAAGTTGTAATGAATTTGCGCTAATTTATCGGTATTTTCCGAACCGCTATGGAAATTGCGCTCAAAAAAGCGCTAATCTTGATCGGTTGCTGATCCCGCCTCCCGGAAACCGCAATGCTCGCCCGCCTGATCGCCCTCCTGCTTCTTTTCCCCGTCCCGGCCTTTGCCGCGGACTGGTGGTCCTATGACAATGCAGGCTTTGGCTACGCGATCGAGCTGCCGTCGGAATTTCATCTTGCCGCCTCTTCCGAGGATACCGATCGGCTGTCGCTGTCGCCGGCAGATCGCTCCGCTTCGCTGCAGGTCTTCGGCACGATGGTTGCCAATGGCGATTTTGCATCGGAAGCGAATGGGCGTGTGGCGCTTGCCAGAGACCAGGGCTGGAAGATTTCCTATTCGAAATCGAATTCGCGCGGCATCAGCTTTTCCGGCACCAGACAGGGGCGGATCGTCTACGTGCGTGGGGTCGCGCTCTGCAACGGTGCCGCGGCCTTCTTCCAGATGGATTACTCGAAGGCGGACATGCAGCGCTACGACGCCATCGTCATGCGCCTCGTGCGCAGCCTGCGCTCAACGAAGAAATGCACGCCGACGGCGGAGATTGTCAAAAGTTTTCCGGCGACAGGCTGAAGCAGGTCAGTACCGCCGAATAATGCACGGCGGCGGCAGCAACCACGAAGCCATGCCAGATCGCATTCTGGAAGCGCAGCTTTTCCCAGACGTGAAAGATCACGCCGAGCGAATAGATGACGCCGCCGATGATAATGAGCAGCATCGAGGCGAATGGGATATGCATGGAAACCGGCTTGGCGACGAGGATGCCGCTCCAGCCCATTGCAAGGTAAAGCAGGATCGCCAGCCGATCGAAGCGTCCTGGAAAAAGGACTTTCAGGACGATACCGAACGCCGCAAACACCCAGACGGCGATCAACACGCCAAGCAGCAGCGGGTCCTCGGATCCGCGCTCCAGAAAGGGGGTGTAAGTAGCGGCGATCAGGACATAGATGAAAGAGTGGTCGAAGCGGCGCAGAAACCATTTCGTCCTGGATACGGGCCATAGATTATAGGTGAAGGACATTCCGAGCGTCAGCACCAGGCCGACGCCATAGATCCAGGCGGCGGCAATTTCGCCGTAGGAGCTCCAAACCGTCGCATAGAAGATCAGCACGGTGGCGCCGATCAGCGCAAGGACCACGCCGACACCGTTGACGATGCCGTCTGCGATGATCTCATAGCGATCATAGGCCCAGCGGATGCCTCGGTATTCAGTCATTTCATCCGGTTCCGTTTTCGTTGGAGACCGATCCTTGCACTAGAAACAAGAGGAGACAACTGCGCCAAACGCGCACATCGATCAATCTTCGTGAACGGCTTGCCATAGGCCTACTGATCGCTTGTCAATGGAAAGCGAACGCTCAATCCGCAATTTATGGCCTTCTGTGAACAATCGAAATCCGCCATATGAATATGCAAGTACAGCGGACCAGAGGATCAAAAAGGCATATCAACCGGCGAAACCCTCCTGTCCGCTACCGGCGGCCCTTGCCGCCGACGCCGGTTGCCTTTTCGAGACCCCATCTCAAGGTTGGAACTGACACCATGACCGAAACTGCCCCCTCCTACGCCCTGACCCGTCCCGCCTATGTTGGCCAGTCGCACCTCGTCGTTACCGACGTGGCGCTGGTATCCCGCTTCTATCAGGACATGCTGGGTTTGAAGGTCATCGAGAAGACAGCGAGCGGCGAAGTCCTCGGTGTCGCCGGTCTTCCCCTTCTGACGCTGACAACCGATCGGGCTGCGGTGCGCGCACCGAAGACGGCGGCCGGTCTGTTCCATACCGCGTTCCTGCTGCCGAGCCGTGTCGAGCTTGCGCGCTGGCTTCGTCATGCCGCCCATAAGAATGTGGTGCTGGAAGGCGCTTCGGACCATATCGTCAGCGAAGCCATCTACCTGTCCGACCCCGAAGGCAACGGCATCGAAATCTACGCCGACCGCCCGCATGAGGAATGGACCTTCCACGATGACGGCACGGTCGAAATGGCGACGCTCCGGCTTGATCTGCAGAAGCTCTACGAAAGCGCCCCGCAGGATCGCTGGGACGGTATGGCCGAAGGTTCGGCAATCGGCCATATCCATCTGCAGGTCGGCGATGTTGCCGAAGCCAACGCCTTCTATCGCGACGTCCTCGGCATGAAGGTCATGGCGGCGCGCTATCCCGGCGCGACCTTCCTTGCGACCGGCGGCTATCACCATCATCTCGGCGCCAATACCTGGAACAGCCGCGGCGCCGGCATACGCAGCGAACATATGACCGGTCTTTCCGACTATACGTTGCGCTTCAACGACAAGGCAGCCCTGGACAAGGCCGTAGCCGCCCTGGAGCAGCACGAAATCAAGACGGAGAAGCGCGACGGCGGCATATCGCTGCGCGATCCGTGGGGTATCGGACTTAATCTCATCGCCTGACTTTTCCGATCCGACCGCTATTCGACAAGCCCGTTGCGGAACCGCGGCGGGCTTTTTCGCGTTGAAGTAGCGAGGCAATCCTGCCTTCGGGGAACTTTCCGGGGATGGAATTCGACAAAATCGCCGCCGGCCGATCGGATGCAGCAACCGCGTCGCAGGATGTCGGCCCGGGTATCGATCGCAACGCATCCCGTGCGAAAGACGACGAAACGGAGATTTTCGGTCTCTCCGACCAGCGAGGACGCGACAAGCTCAACATTGCCGCCTCCTGGGCAACGATCGGCATCTTCCTCATGTTGGCCTTCGCCGCCGTCTACACGATGTCACTGATCCTCATTCCGGTGACGCTTGCCGTCGTCGTGGGAATGATTCTCGGCTTGGCGGCCGAAAGGCTCAGCAAGCTCGGCATTCCCCGCGTTCTAAATGCCGTCATTCTTTCCTCCAGCGTTGCCCTGGTGATCTTCCTCATCATCAATGCGCTCGCCGAACCGATCGCCAAGCTCGCACAGCAGGCGCCCGACTTCTTCCAGCGCACATCCGACCGGCTG
The DNA here is from genome assembly GCF_007828395.1 of Rhizobium sp. ERR 942. Lineage (NCBI taxonomy): Bacteria > Pseudomonadati > Pseudomonadota > Alphaproteobacteria > Hyphomicrobiales > Rhizobiaceae > Rhizobium > Rhizobium sp. ERR 942. Next base: position 163,269 of record NZ_VIUA01000003.1, on the reverse strand, counting down.
ATGCCCTATCTCGACCGGTTTCAATGGCTGCACATTTCTTCCGAAACCTTTCAAGGCAGCCCGATGTCGATCAACACCCTGCTGGAGAACAGCGGCAACGTGCTGCATGTCGTGTCCACCAGCCTGACGCCGGCCATCGTGCAGATCCTGATCTTCTTTGCAGCCCTGCTGCTATTCCTTGCCGGCAGGGTAAGCCTGCGCAAGACGATCATCATGACCTTTTCCAGCAGAGCATCTCGACTGAATGCCATTCGCATCATCAATGCCGTGGAGCGGGTGCTCGGCTTCTATTTTGCGACGGCTTCGCTGATTTATGCCGGGATCGGCCTCGTGATGACCTTGATCGCCTATGTCGGCGGAATGAGCGTGCCGGTGCTGTGGGGCGTTTTCGCGTTCTTATCCAGCTTCATCCCGTTCCTCGGCGTCACCGCCATGACGATCGCGCTCGCGATCGCCGGCATCATCACGCATTCGGACATCATTTTCGGTCTCGCGCCGGCCGTCGCCTTCTTCGCAGTGCATCTAACCGTGGAAAACCTAGTCTTCCCGGCGATCATGGGCCGCCAATGGGAGCTCAATCCCTTCGTCGTCTTTCTGGCCATCATCTTCTGGACATGGATGTGGGGCGCGGTCGGCGCCATGCTGGCGCTGCCGCTGTCGCTGATCGTCATGACCGTCATTGACGAGCTTTTCATCGAGGAAAAAACGCAGCCGCAATTGCCGGGCTAGCACTCGACCGCTCAGTTAGTCGTGTCGTCGTCACCCTTTTCGGCGATATCCTGCAGACGAACGAAATCGACGCCTTTGGCCTTCAGCGCGAGGATGCTGGCCGCGACCCCCTCGCCTGCCGTATGCGTCGGCTGGTTGATGTGGGAGATGATGACATCACCGTCCTTGGCGGAGGCATATTGCTTTTCCACCATCTTGGCCGGCAGAAGCGAACCGCTGTCGCCATTCACCGAGTAACCGGCGATCCGATAGCCCATGCCACGGATCTGCATGATGGCGGCAGGCGTGTATTTCGCGGTCGCGCCGCGGAACCAGCGCGGTTGCGGAATGCCGGCTGCGATCATGGCGTCCGCACCACCCTTCACCTCCTGGGCGACCGCCTGCGGCGAACCGGCGGCGGCAATGCCATAGACTTTGGTCGGGACATCGACGGCGGGGATATGGTTTTGACCGTGATTTTCCAGCTCGAAGAGATCCGGATGCGCAAGGAAGACCTTCAATGCATCCGGATTGGTACGCAGCCAGCGCGCGGTGACGAAGATCGTCGCCGGAATGCGCTGATCGACGAGGGTGCTCAAAATGCGTGGGTCGGTCTTGCCCATGCAGGCATCAAAGGTGAGCGCGATGCGGGGAGCCCCTTTGCCGGCACGATTGACATGCAGATGCGGCTCCACAAGTTTGATCTTCGAAACCGGCGCCTTCGGCGGCAGCGGCGGCCATCCGGCAGGCGGCTGTTCGGGCTGCGCGGCAAAGGCGGCCGGCGCGGCAAGAAGGAGCGAGGAAGCGAGCAACAGGCGTTTCATCGGACGGCCACCGGTGGATCAGGCAAACAAATTCGGCGGGCGCTTGATTACCAGCCCAGCCACACCGCTCGCCATTATCCGGCAAGACGCCGGAAATATGGCAAAGCGGCGGCGGCAGCGCCCATTTCACATCACAATGGCGACGGACATGAAAGCTGCCAAGTCCGGGCTTCAACCTGACCGCGTCTATGATACGATTGATATGAGCCTGCCCTAGCACTATCTGCGTATCTTTCCGTGCTCCCGAAGAGAGACATGTATGAGTCGCGATCCCTATGAAATTTTGGGCGTAAAGCGGGACGCCCCGCAAAAAGACATTCAAAGCGCCTATCGCAAGCTTGCCAAGAAGCTGCACCCAGATCTCAATCCGGGTGACAAGCAGGCCGAGGACAAATTCAAGGAAGTCTCGGCGGCCTATGGCATTCTCGGCGATGAGGAGAAACGCGGGCGGTTCGACCGTGGCGAGATCGACAGCAGCGGTGCCGAGCAGGCGCCGCGCAACTACTATCGCGATTATGCAGCGCAGGAAGGCCAGCGCGGCCGCTATCAGAATGCGGGCGGCTTTGCCGATTTCGGCGATGCCGACGATATATTTTCCAGCTTCTTCTCGCGGCGCAGCCGAGGCCAATCGCAAATGCAGGGTCAAGACCGTCACTATACGATGGAGGTCGATTTTCTCGACGCCATCAATGGCGCCAAGAAGCAGATCAGCCTGCCCGAGGGGCCGGCGCTCGACGTCCAAATTCCACCGGGGACACGCGATGGGCAGACGCTACGCCTGAAGGGCAAGGGCGATCCCGGCTTCAACGGCGGGAAACCCGGGGACGCGCTGATCGCCGTGCATGTTCGGCCGCACCGCTTCTACACGCGCGATGGCGACGATATCCGATTGGAAGTACCGATCTCGCTGGCCGAAGCTGTGCTCGGCGGCAAGATTCGCGTCCCGACGCCGTCGGGAGCCGTCACCGTGACGCTGCCGCCGAACTCCAATACGGGCAAGGTGTTGCGCTTGAAGGGCAAGGGCGCACCCGTGCGCGGCAAGGACAATGGCGATGCCTATGTCTCGCTGAAGATCGTCCTGCCGGATACGCCGGACCCCGAGCTGACGCGCTTCGTTTCAGATTGGGAGGCAGGCAAGGCGCAAGATCCCAGAAAGACCATGGGAGGATAAGCGATGAACGAGAACGAGTTTCGACTTCACCTCCGGATCGAAACCACGATGCTGGAGGTCTGGATATCTCAGGGCTGGGTCGTGCCCGAAGTCACCGATCAGGGCCGCAATTTCCACGAAGCCGACATTGCGCGCGGCCGGCTCATTCTCGATCTCAGCAAATCGATGGGCGTCAACGAGCCCGGCGTCGATGTCGTCATGGATCTGGTGGATCAGCTTCACAGCCTCAGAGCGACGCTGCGTGACCTGACGGATGCCGTGTGCCGGCAGCCGCCCGATGTGCAGGATCACATCCTGTCGGAGCTGACACGAGTGGAATCGCTGAGACGGCGATAAGGTTGAAAATTACCTCAGGATGGAGCGTGGCCGCCATGAAGCGATCTCCGGGGCGGCCCCTCGTGCTTCATCCGGGCGCTCAATCGTAAAGATAATGCTCCTGCCAGGCGTCGCGCGGCACCTTGTCGCCGATCTGATAGCTCAGATCGCGGACATGAATATGCTGCGGCCCGGTCACACAAGTATAGGAGAGGTGATACCAGTCACCCTTACTGCGAAAGACCGCACCGGGGGCATTCATGGCATCCGGCTTCATATCCGGATCGCCGAATGTGTAGGCGATCACCTTGTCCGGCTTGAACCCCGTCTTGTCCGTACCGATCCGCTTCATGGCCTCTGCATCGCATGCCTGCTCCATTCGCTCCGACGGATCGAGCTTCTCCAACTGCTTCTTGATAGCCGCATCGACGGCGAAGGCGGAGGTGGCGACGCTAACCAATGGAATCAGGATGGCGAAGAGTTTCAGCATGAAGACCGGTCCCTTGCATTGTTTTGGATTTGAGTGCGTTCGCTCCATCAGAGAAGGCTTTGACCGCCTTCATGTCGACGCACTGTATGCCGACTTCGATAAAGAATGTGGTCTCATCAAGGCAGCGCCGCGATGCGGTCTCCCGCAGGCTGCCTGTTCGAGCAAAACTAATATCGGCTGCTTGCATGAAGCTGGAGGAGCGGACTTGCCGCTTGAACCTCACCTCGCTGCCCTCTATTTCTCTCTTCACTTCACATCCGACTTTCACTCCAGAGAAAGCGCCCCTCGTGTCAGTTTTCAAGAATCTTCCCACCCCGCCCGCCGCCGCGAAAAAACCGTTTACGGATACACGCCACGGCATTACCCGCACCGACGATTATGCGTGGCTGCGGGCCGACAACTGGCAGGCCATGTTCAAGGACCCATCGATCCTGGCGCCGGAAATCCGGTCGCATCTGGAAGCCGAGAACACTTACATGAACGCCGCGATGGCGGACACGAAGGAGCTGCAGAAGGTCCTCTTCGGCGAGATGAAGGGCCGTATCAAGGAAGACGACAGCTCGATACCGATGAAGGATGGCCCCTACGCTTACGGCACACTTTTCGTTACCGGCGGCGAACAGCCCCATTTCTTCCGCGAGCCGCGCAACGGCGGGGAACGCAAGCTGCTGCTGAATGGCGACAAGGAGAATGAGGGGAAATCCTATTTCCGTCTTTCTGGCCTCGATCATTCCTCCGATCACAGCCATGGCATCTGGGGCTATGACGACAAGGGCTCGGAGTATTTTACGCTGAAGATTCGCAATTTCGAGACCGGCGAGGATCTTGCCGACGTGATCGAGAACACCGGCGGCGACGCCGTCTGGGCGCCTGACGGCAAGAGCTTTTTCTACACACTGCAGGACGAGAACCATCGCCCTTCGAAGATCTTCCATCACATCATCGGCACGCCGCAGTCCGACGACCGACTCGTCTATGAGGAGGAGGATCCGGGCTTCTTCATGGGCGTCGGCGGCTCGCTGTTGGACGACTACATCTTCATCGACATTCACGATCACGAGACCAGCGAATATCGTATCATCCCGACCTCGAATCTCACCGCCGAGCCCAAGATCGTGGCCGAGCGCGAAACCGAGATCGAATATGAGATCAGCGAAGGTGGCCACGTTTTCTACATTCTCACCAATGACGGCGGCGCCAAGGATTTCAAGATCATGGAAGCGCCGGCGGAGAACCCAGGCAAGGAAAACTGGCGCGAGGTCGTGCCCCACAAGCCAGGCACCTTGATCCTCAGCCATCTCGCCTATGCCCGCCATCTCCTCTGGCTGGAGCGCAAGGACGGCCTGCCGCGCATCATCATCCGCGATCGTCGTACCGGCGAGGAGCATGCGATCGCCTTCGAAGAAGAGGCCTATGCGCTCGGCCTGCAAGGTGCGGCGGAATACGACACGGATGTCATCCGCTTCTCCTATTCCTCGATGACGACGCCGAGCCAGCTTTACGACTACAACATGGTGACGCGCGAGCGCACGCTGCTGAAGACACAGGAAGTTCCTTCCGGCCACAATCCGGAAGACTATGTGACGCGCCGCGTCTTCGCGCCGGCCTGGGACGGCGAGACGGTACCGGTGACGCTGCTTTATCGCAAGGACACGCCGCTGGACGGCTCCGCCCCCTGCCTGCTCTATGGCTACGGCGCCTATGGCGTCACCATCCCGGCCGGCTTCAACACCAATTGCCTGTCGCTTGCCGATCGCGGCTTCGTCTACGCCATTGCCCATATCCGCGGCGGCAAGGATAAGGGCTTCGCCTGGTACGAAGACGGCAAGATGGAAAAGAAGACCAATACCTTCAAGGACTTCATCGCAGCCGCCGACTATTTGAATCAGCAGAAGTTCACCTCTTACGCGAAGATCATTGCCGAGGGCGGATCGGCCGGCGGCATGCTCATGGGCGCCGTTGCCAACATGGCGCCGGAAAAATTCGCCGGCATCATTGCCGCCGTGCCCTTCGTCGACGTGCTCAACACTATGCTTGACGACACTCTGCCGCTGACGCCGCCGGAATGGCCGGAATGGGGCAATCCGATCGAGAGCAAGGAAGAGTATGAGCAGATCGCCGCCTACAGCCCCTATGACAATGTCGGCGAGAAGCCCTATCCGCCGATCCTCGCACTCGGTGGCCTCACCGACCCGCGCGTCACCTATTGGGAACCGGCCAAGTGGGTCGCCAAGCTGCGCGACAAGACGACGAGCGACGCGCCCATCCTGCTGAAGACCAATATGGATGCCGGCCATGGCGGCGCTTCCGGCCGCTTCCAGCGCCTGGAGGAAGTCGCGTTCGAATACGCCTTCGCCGTCAAAGTCGCCGAGAAGATGTAAGCCGGACGGCGGGAGGAAGCCATGACCGTTTTCGTTGCCCTGCTGCGTGCCGTCAATGTCGGTGGCACCGGCATGCTATCCATGGCCGATCTCAAGGCACTGTGCGAAGAGATCGGCTTCCAGGATGTGCGCACTTACATCCAGACCGGCAATGTGGTTTTCCGCGCCGAAGCGGATGAGGCAACGGTGCTGGCTCAACTTGAAAAGGCGCTGGCTACGAAGATGGGCAAGTCTCCCGGCGTAATCCTGCGCAGCCGCGAAGCTCTCGAAAGGGTCGCGGAACATTCGCCCTTTCCGCACGCCAAGCCGAACTATCTGCTGATCACCTTCCTGCAGGAGCCGGCACCGGAGGATGCGCTGGAGAAACTCGTCGCACCCGGCGGCGAGGAAGTGCATATCGCCGGCAGGGAGATCTACGTGCATTATCCCGATGGCTCGGGACGCTCGAAGCTGAAGCTGCCGGCGCTGAAGGCGGGAACATCGAGAAATCTCAATACGGTGCGCAAGCTTGCGGAGATGGCACGGGAGCAGGGAGGAAGACTAGGGACGCGCCAACAGGGTCTCATAGTCTCTGCTTCCAAAGAAGACATTGGTGATCCAGACTGTATTTTCGGCAATGGTGTAAAGGATGACGACGCTCTTTTCAAAAACCGCCATGCGAATGCCGGTACCTAGGTCGTCTCGAGCAACGCCTCCGAACGGTGCATCACGATCTTTTCACAGCGCGCGTAGATACGACCAATATATCCCTCCGCTGTTCTGATATTCTGACTTAGCTCGAACACGTAAGCTGCGACGTCAAGCAGATTTTCCACGGCCTCCGGGCGGTACTCGACCGCATATCGCTCCATGTCTACCGACGCTTGTCAAAAAAAGCATCAAGGCGCTGTTTTACGTCGTGTCCGCTCAAGTTTGGCCGAGGGTCATCCAAAGATGCGGCAACCTTTTGTCTGATCGCTGCGATCCGCTGCTGATATTCCTCTTCTTCCCGCAACCAGACCCGGACTGCCGCCCGCAACACCTCGCTCGTAGAGGCATAGCTCCCCGCATCGACGCGCGCCTTAATCGCAGCTACCATTTCACTGGGGAGTGAAATGCTCAGTTTCTCGTTCATCGCAAAATCCTCTTATCCGGTAGGATAAAGTAGGATGATTTCCTACCTGGAGCAAGCGCCTTGCGTCGCCTCTCCGTCGGCCCTACCTTAGTAATATGAGCTCTCCTCTTCACGATGATACCGCCCTTCGGGCGCCGACGGTCGCCTTCGACAACAGCTACGCGCGCCTGCCGCCGCAGTTTTTCACGGATCAGGCGCCGACCCCGGTTGCCGCGCCACAGCTGATCAAGTTCAACGAGGTGCTGGCGCGAGAACTCGGGCTGGATGTCGAAGCGTTGAAACAAAATGCGGCGGCAATCTTTTCGGGCAACGAGCTGCTGCCGGGATCGCAGCCGATCGCCATGGCCTATGCCGGCCACCAGTTCGGTAATTTCGTTCCGCAGCTCGGCGACGGACGCGCGATCCTGCTCGGCGAGGTGAAGGATCGGAATGGCAAGCGCCGGGACATCCAGCTCAAGGGGTCGGGGCCTACGCCGTTTTCCCGCCGCGGCGATGGGCGCGCCGCGCTCGGCCCGGTTCTGCGCGAGTATATCGTCAGCGAGGCCATGCACGCGCTCGGCATTCCGACGACGCGGGCACTTGCGGCCGTGATCACCGGAGAACCTGTCTATCGCGAGGAGGTGCTGCCGGGTGCAGTGTTTACGCGTGTCGCGGCAAGTCATATTCGCGTCGGCACCTTCCAATTCTTTGCGGCGCGGGGCGATACGGAGAGTGTGCGGACCCTGACGGATTACGTCATTGCCCGGCACTACCCGGAGATCCGAGACCGTAAGAACCCCTATCTTGCAATGCTCGAAGCCGTGGCCGATCGGCAGGCGGCGCTGATTGCGCGCTGGCTGCATGTCGGTTTCATCCACGGCGTAATGAACACCGACAATATGACCGTATCGGGCGAAACGATCGATTTCGGTCCCTGCGCCTTCATGGATGCCTATGATCCGGCGACTGTCTTCTCGTCCATCGACCGCAATGGCCGCTATGCCTATGCCAACCAGCCGGCGATCGGCCAATGGAATCTCGCACGCCTCGGCGAGACGCTTATTCCGCTGATCGCCCCCTCCGTCGATGCGGCGATCGATTTGGCGAACACGGTCATCAAAGCCTATGGCGAACGCTTTCAGGCCTATTGGCTTGCCGGCATGCGCGCCAAGATCGGTCTTGCAAACGAGGAGGACGGCGATCTCGAGCTGATCCAGTCGCTTTTGGCGACGATGCAGCAGCAGGGCGCGGATTTCACCCTCGCCTTCCGCCGGCTTGCCGCACTCGCGGCAGACGGAGATGTGGCCGATTTCGCCGCTACGTTCAACGAGCCGCAATTAGCGGCATCTTGGCTCGAAAGCTGGCGCGAGCGGCTTGCTCGCGATCCGCAGACGCCGGCAGCGCGTGCGGCGGCGATGCGCAAGGTCAATCCCGCCTTCATTCCCCGCAATCACCGGATCGAGCAGGCCATCGAGGCTGCTGTGGAGGACGGCGACTTTTCTCTATTCGAAGCATTGCTGAAGGTGCTCGCCACCCCATACGAGGATCAGCCAGGCTTTACGCCCTATGCAGAACCACCATTGCCGACAGAACGGGTGCTTCAGACCTTTTGCGGCACCTGAGGACGCTTGAGCACACAAGCCCCAGACAGGCTTGCAGAGTCATCGTCCCCACAACCTGTTGGGAGACATGATGATGAAAGTGCACAGCAGCACCCAAAACTATTTCAGTGCGCCGATCCGCAGCCAGCAGAGCGGCGACAGCGACGACAGCACGCCCTTCTCGCTGCCGGGCGACGGTGGCGGTGACCAGGACGATACGCAGGGGCCTTCCATTGCCTCCAGCGGCGTCCCCTCCTCCATTTCGTCCGGCCTCTGGCTCAGCCAGTTCGGTGATTCCTCGTATTCGACATCGGCCTCCGCTGACGATCAGTCTGGCGCGAGTGCTTCCAGCAGCTCGGCATCGTCAAGCCAACAGTCCGATCAGGACATTCTCGACGAGTTTGCCAAATGGGCAAATATGACGCCAGCCCAAAAGATCCGCGCCCAATATCTGGAAGCGCATGGCCTGACGGAAGATTCTTTCAAGTCCTTGCCGGCCGACCAACAGAAGGCGATCAACGACCAGATTGCCGATGAGATCAAACAGAAGCTCGGCGCCGGCAATGCCGATGGGGACGGCGATCAGGAAACGGACAGCGCAGCCTCAGCACTGGCGCTGGTCTAAACATGCTGACGGATTACATGAAGACGATACGAAGCTGATTCACATCTTGGTCGTATCGCCTTCTATTTATTATCAATCTCGCTATTGCCCGACCATGTCTACGATGATCTTGCTGACCTCAGCAAAAACGGCTTCCACGTCTTTTGCATCCGCAGTTGCCTCGGCCACGAAAGTTGTGACCAGAACGGGACCGCGTTCCGGCGGCCAGATGACCGCGATGTCGGCATAGGAACCGTTATTGCCTGTACCGGTCTTATCGCCAACCTTCCACTCCTTCGGCAGGCCGGCACGCAGGCGATTGTTGCCCGTCGTGTTGGCGACCAGCCAGTTGACCAGCTGATCCCTCGATGTCTCCGACAGCGTATTGCCGAGGGTCAGAAGGCCGATCGAATCCAGCATCGCATCCGGCGTCGTCGTATCGCGCGGGTCTTCCTTGACGGCCTGATTGACATCGGGTTCGTTGCGATCGAGGCGGGTTTCGGTGTCGCCTGTCGTGCGCAGCCATGAGGTCAACGCGGCAGGGCCGCCGAAGCTTTCGAGCAGAAGATTGCCGGCCGTATTATCGCTCAGCGTGATTGCGGCTGCGCAGAGCTCGGCAATGGTCATGCCATCGCCGTCGGCATGCTTTTCTGTTTCCGGCGAATAAGTGACGACCTTGTCCTTGCCATAGGTGACGCGGCGGTCGAGCTTTTCCGTGCCCTGATCGACGCGCGCCAGCACAAAGCCAACGGCAAGCGCCTTATAGGTGCTGCACAGGGGAAAATGCTCCTCCTCACGATGGCCGAGCGAAATATTGGTTTCGGTGTCAAGCACGGAGACGCCGAGACGACCACCGGTCTTCTTTTCCAGATCGGCCAGTTGCTTGTCGACATCGTCGGACAGTTGCGAATTGTCCTGAGCTCCGCTGTCACCTTGCGGGCTCTGGCCGCCGGCGTCGGGCGTTGCCGGATTGTCCGTTGCGGGAGGCGTCTGCGCCGGCGTGCCGCTATCCTCAGCGAAAAGCGCGTCGGGGCCGAGCATCAGGGCGGGAAGAAGCAGCGCCGAGCCCGACATGAGGCGGCGGCGCGTGAGCAATGTGGGCATATGAGAGGCCTCCAGCGGAATCGGCAGGTCTTGGGCTATGCGAGGAATGTGGCAAGCCTCTGACCTGACCGATTGCTAACGGATTCTATGCCGCCTTGTCGACGGTAACTTCGACCGTCACGTGTGAGAGCTCGTGAATCTCGGCAAGTCGCGCCTTGTAGAAAGATGGATCGCGCGAGACGGGCGTTGCGACCGCGACGATGGCGGCATGATGCCCCGGGCCGACCCGCCATACATGTAGATCGGTGATGCGATCCTCGTCCGTCTCGATCGCTTCGCGGATCTCCTCAGGCAGATCCTCACCTTGCGGAATGAAATCGAGGAGAACGGCGCCGGAAGCGCGCAGCAGGCTCCATGCCCATTGCAGGATGACCAGGCCGCCGACGATGCCCATGACCGGATCGAGGAAGGTCCAGCCGAAACGGCTGCCGAGCAGCAGGGCAACAATGGCGAGAACCGAGGTCATCGCGTCGGCAATGACATGGACATAGACCGAGCGCAGATTGTTGTCCCTGCCACCTTTTTGGTCATGGTCGTGGTGGTGATGATCGTCGCCGTGCTCATGATCGTGGGCATGCCCATGCCTACGATCATGGCTGTGCCCGTGGCCGGCGTGGTTGTGGTGGTGATGGCTATGGTCGTCGCGCAGCAACCAGGCGCTGGCGAGATTGACGAGAAGACCCACTACCGCAATAGCAATCGCTTCGCGGAAATTGATTGCCACCGGATCGAGCAATCTCAGAATGCTCTCCCAGCCCATGATGAGCGCGATCAGCGCCAGCACGATGGCGCTGGCAAAGCCCGCGAGATCGCCGAACTTACCGGTGCCGAAGGTGAAGCGCGCATTGTGCGCATGCCGGCGCGCATAGAGATAGGCGAGCGCCGAAATCAGCATGGCGCTGACATGGGTCGACATATGCCAGCCGTCGGCGAGCAGTGCCATCGAGCCATAGATCGTGCCCGCGCCGATCTCGACCACCATCATGACGGCGGTCAGCGCGATGACGGCCCAGATGCGACGCTCGTTGCGCTGATGATCGGAGCCCAGAAAAACGTGGCTGTGGCCCATTTCGGAAGAAATACTCATGACATTAGTCTCTCTTTGAACGCTCGAATCGTCACCGCAGATAGGTCTTCAGCACGTCGGCAATCTCATCGACCGCCTGCCGGCGGCCCTCTTCACTTTCGGCATGCAGCACGTGCTCCTGCAGATGGTCTTCAAGAACCTCCCCGGTCAGCCCCGTTAGGGCACCCCGAATGGAAGCAAGCAGTTGCAAGATTTCCCCGCAGGGACGCTCGGCCTCGAGCGCCCGCTCCACCGCTTCCATCTGTCCTTTGAGACGGCGGACGCGTGAGAGGAGCTTGGCTTGCTGACGAATGGTATGGGACATCGTGGCCTCGATTATAATATAGGGGGGTATACTATTTGTGACGATGAATGGGAAGCCATACTTAGTCGCGACGATCGGACGATGAGGTGACCAGCAGAGTATCCCATCCACCTGTACAGCTACCTAGCCTTGCAATTTCCATGAACGGGCCTCATATGTTGCTCTAGAGACTAGAGGTATTGGGGACTCTGAATGCTAACCATCGGCGATCTATCCAAGCGGACGGGCGTGAAAGTGCCGACAATCCGTTATTATGAGCAGATGGGCCTGATATCGGAGCCCGAGCGCAGCGAAGGCAATCAGCGGCGTTACTCCAAAGCCGATCTCGAGCGTCTCGCCTTTATCCGTCATGGCCGCGACCTCGGACTGACGATCGATGCCATCAAGGAGCTGATTTCGCTCAGCCAGCATCCGGACCGCCCCTGCGTCGGCGCCGACCGTATCGCCAAGGAACATCTGGATGACGTTCGCACCAAGATTGCGCGGCTGAAGAAGCTGGAGCACGAACTGGAGCGCATCGTCTCGCACTGCGATGGCCACAGCATCGAAGACTGCTATGTGATCCGTGCACTCTCCGACCACGGCCTGTGCGAACACGAGCATTGAGGCCCCATTGACAAACGCGCTGAACCGGATCATTGATGCGCCCATGATCACGCACGCGCTCCACAACTGCTCGTATTTTTGGCTGTACCTGTAACGGGCGGCCAAGACAGATCATATTGTCAACAAGCCGCCGTCAGGCGGCTTTGTTGTATCGGCAGCGTCCTGACGGCTCATTGAAAAACAAGGACGCAAAATGCCATGCTAGACGATAGCGACATCTCACTTCTCCGCCCGCCGGTTCTCACCATCCGCAACGCGCAGCCGCGTGACCTGCCTGAGCTCAATGACATGATCCGGCTGCTGGCCGCCCACCACGGCGATCCCTCCGGCACGACGCCGGAGCAGCTTGAGCGCGATCTCTTCGGCCCCGTGCCCTGGATCACGGCGCTTGTCGCCGAAGGCGAGCAAGGGCTGATCGGCTACGCCATCCTCGTGCCGCTCTACAAGGCGCAGGAAGGCCAGCGCGGCATGGACCTGCATCATCTCTTCGTGCGCGACGGCCATCGCGGCCATGGCGTTGGGCAACATCTCGTCGACCGCGCCCGCGATATCGCCCGCAAGGCCGCCTGCAGCTACCTTTCGGTCGGCGCCGCAACAGGCAATTTTCAAGCCCACCGCTTCTACGAAAACATGGATTTCAAGCCGCGGCCGGTCACCGGCATGCGCTACCTGCAGGCTCTCACCTGATGCCGGCCTTTAAGAGGATCGCCATCCGATATTGATTTTTAGAGTGTTTCTGGTTTTGCGCATTCCGGACGAAAAACCGATGCGTATTTGGAAATGCTTCAGTGATCGATGGCGATCCCGCGGCCTGCAAAGAACCTCTCGAACACCTCCAGCGGCATCTCCGCGTTCTCGCGCGTCGCATCGACGTGACCAGAGGGATTGTGGAAGCGGATGCTGTTTCCGTCGACGGCCGTCACCAGCACGAGATGGCCGCCTTCGGCCGGCGGCTCGGTCTCTGGCCAGCGGATCGAATGATGCACCGACGCGATTAAAAACTCCGACTGCAAGAGGATATCGGCGATATCAGCAACGGAAATCCCAGTGACGACACGGGCCTCGAGGCCGAAGCGATCGCGAACGAAGGGAACGAACGGCGCGTAGATCAGCCCCTTGATCCTGCCATCCACCTCCTCGACATAGCCGCCATACTCCCTGCAACCCATGGCCAGATCCATGATCGGGATGGTTTTGCCGGTGCGGGCGGCGAGCACCATCTTCAGGCACGCCATGCCGCAAAGATTGCCGGCCCAGCGGGCATAATCCTCGACGGTGCTTGCGCCGGATGACGCCCAGAGCGGGTCCTTCAGCAAGGCCGATTGCGCGCCCTCGGCGACGACCGCCAACGTCATGTCAGGCGTTTCCCATTGGCTGAAATAAGGAACCTTCCGCGCCACCCTTGCGTCCACGACCACCCTCTCCCGTTGCCGAATCCCGTAGCTACAAGCTTGACCGGAAATGCGCTAGAAAAATGGCCGTCGACTTCGATCTGCAACTGGAGGTGCGCCTTGGAACAACGGTTCACATTTGACGGCGTCGCCAGCCTCTACAATACTTCCCGCCCGCTCTATCCCGATGCGCTTTTTGCCGATGTCATCGATTTTGCCGGGCTGGAAGCCAAGGATCAGGTCCTCGAAATCGGCTGCGGCACCGGACAGGCGACAGAGGGCTTTGCCCGCCACGGCCTCTCCATTCGCGCGCTTGATCCCGGCGCGGAACTGATTGCAGTTGCACGGGAAAGATTGGCGGAATTTCCGCGAGTGCGATTCGAGCAAACCACCTTCGAAGCATGGCCGGGTAAGCCGGAGAGCTTCAGGCTGATATTCGCGGCACAATCCTTCCATTGGGTTTCGCCGGAACTGCGCTTCGCTGCGACGGCCGCCCTTCTCGCGCCGGAAGGAACACTCGCCGTCTTCGGCAATGTGCCGATGAAGCCGGAACCGCCACTATCCGACAAGTTTGCGGGGATCTACGCCCGCCATGTCCCGCAGCTTGCCGGCCCGCCCGTGGAGGCATGGTATCTGCCTGATGGCCCTTTTGCTCGGGAGCTGCCGCAGTCCGACCACTTCGAAGCTCCGGTGCACCACTCTTATTCCTGGAGCCGGTCGCACACGGCGCAGAGCTATACTGATCTTTTGCGCACGCTTTCAAGCTACCGGCTTTTGAGCGAGGATCGGAGAGAAGCGCTGCTTTTCGAACTTGCCGATGCCATCAACGCGCATGGCGGCGTATTCGAATTGCATTATGAAACCCATCTCTATCTCGCCAAGCGCTCGGGCGCGACCTGAACACCAGGCCTATTTCGCCGGCAGTGCCTTCAGGTAGGCCGCGATCGCCTCGCGGTCGCTTGCCGGCAGATGGGCGATGTTCTGCTGGACTTCGGCCATCGAGCCGCCGGCGGAGTCGTAGTCCGGGGTGAAGCCGGTTTCCAGGTAGTTGGCGATGTCGCCGGCGCTCCAGCTGCCGATGGCCTTCGAGCCGGGCGTGATATCGGGGATCTGTCCCTTGCCTTCCGGATTGGGTGCACCCGCCAGCCATTGGCCGCTTACGAAGCCGCCGAGACCGTCGCGTGGGGTGTGGCATTCGCCGCAATGGCCTGGCCCTTCCACGAGATATTGCCCGCGCTTGACCTTCTCGTCGGCACTGGCGAGCACGATACGCGGCTGGTCGTTGAGATAGAGGAACTTCCAGCCGCCGAGCGCCAGCCGGATGTTGAAGGGAAAGGGCAGCTCATGCGGCGGAGCGACATTGTCGCTCTTCGGCAGCGTCTTCAGGAAGGCCCAGAGATCGTTGATGTCCTTGTCGCTCATGCGGGTATAGGAGCCGTAAGGAAAGGACGGGTAGAGGTGCTCGCCGTTTTTACCGACGCCGCGCTTCATGGCGTTGCCGAAATCGGCAAGCTTCCAGCTGCCGAGCCCGGCTTTCTCATCCGGCGAGATATTCGGCACATGGAAGGTGCCGAAGGGGCTCGTCAGCGCGAGACCGCCCGAAAGCACCAGCTTGGCATCACCCTGCGCGCCCGGAGCCGCATGACAGCTCGTGCAGCCGCCTGCCCAGAAAACCATCTGACCGTTCTTGACGTCAGGATCGCCGAGATTGGCCCAATGGCTCGCCGGCAAAGGCGACGGTGCGGTGATGACGTAAAATGCGCCGCCGCCGAGGATGATCACGCCGAAAAGGCAAAGCAACCATCGAATAAACCGCGCCATCACGCCACCCCAAGCCTTAGCTCTAAAACCAAAAGGCTCCGCACCGGCAGAACCGGTGCGGATGCTAAGATCGATTTCTAGACCTACCGCTTAATCCTTCTTGATGCGATAGGCCTGATGACAGGCGCCACAGCTGGCGCCGAGGGTCTTCAGCGTCGCGCCGACGCCCGCCTTGTCGGCAGGAAGCTGGGCGAGCGCTGTCTCGGCATCGGTCGAAAGCTTGGCGGCATGCGCCTTGAAGTCATCGAGATTGTCCCAGATCTTCGGATTGACCTCGGGATCGGTCTTGTCGCTCTGCGGGTTGAACTGATCCGGGAAGGCCTTGGCCGTTTCGGCGATCGTCGTCAGCGACGCCTTGACGATATCGGCGTCATAGGGCTTGTCCCCCTTGGCGATCGCGCCGAGAGCTCCGGTGGCGCCGCCGATCTTCTTCATCATCCCGATGCGGGAGTCATGCGTGCCGTCGGCTGCGACGACCGAACCTAGTGCGATGCCGGCCAAAGCCGTCGCCATCACAATCGCTTTCCACTTCATTTCGTTCTCCTACCTCTCGGGTGTTCAAGACCGCGCATAGGGCCCGGCGCATGATTACGGCGACATGTTTGCCGGTTTCCTTTCCGGCAATGAAGTCACAAAGTGGTGAGAGCTGAGTAAAATCAGTGTCATGCAATCGACACACATATTCGCCGCATCAGCTCTCACGCCAGTTTCAGGCCCTCCCAGACGGTAAATGCCGATACCGCGACCAGAAGCAGCCCTGCAGCGCGGCCCGCAACGGCGGTCGCCCTGGGATTGGCGACCAGCAGCTCGCGGCTGCGCCCGGCGGTGATGGCAAGTCCGCCATAGATGGCAAATTGCGTCGCGATGGTCATGGCTCCCATGACGACGGCCTGTATCCACATCGGCCCGTAATCCGGCTTTAGGAATTGCGGATAGACGGCGAAGATGAAGAGATAGGCCTTGGGATTTATGAGGCAAGTCACCGCTCCCTGCCGGAAGGCTTTCCAGGCGGAGCGGCTGCCGGCCGGCCCTTCATTGCCCACGGTGATGGAGCTGCGCATCAGCGTGTAGCCGATGAAGGCCATATAGGCGCCTCCGGCGATCAGCAGCGGATTGAAGAGAACCGGCACGAAATGCATCAGCAGGCCGATGCCGACGGCGCCGTTCAGCGAGTGCACCGCACCGCCGAGCATAATGCCGCCTGTCGCGGCGAGGCCGCGATTGCTGCCGCCGGTCAGGGAATTGGCGAGCACGAACAGCATGTCCATACCCGGTACGATGATGATGCCCAAGAGAAGGATGAAGAAGAGCCAGAGATTTTCTGCGTAACCCATGTCAGTTGCCTATCGCCCTCTCCAGAGAGACAGGAGAGGAAATGGTTGATTTTCAAGTCAATAGGCAGTCTTATAAAATGAACCAACTGACGGGGTGTTGTCAGTAGCCTTCTTCTTTGGGGCAAGAAATGCGCAAGGCATCGCGCCTGTTCGAGATCATCCAGATCCTGCGGCTGGCCAAGCGGCCGGTGACAGGGGCCGATATCGCCGCCCGGCTGGAGGTGACGGTCCGCTCGGTCTATCGCGATATCGCGGCACTTCAGGCGATGCGGGTGCCGATCGAGGGCGAGCGAGGCATCGGCTATATCCTGCGGCCCGGCTTCGACCTGCCGCCGCTGATGTTTTCGATCGAGGAAATGGAAGCGATCGTGCTGTCGCTGGCGCTTTTGGAGCGCACCGGTGATGCCGAGCTGAAGCAGGCAGCCAAGCGCGTCACCGCGAAAATTGCCGGCGCCGTGCCACCGCCGCTGCGCCAGACGCTCGACGCCAATGCGCTGCATGCCTGGGGCTTTGCCGCACCTTCCGCCTCGGCGATCGATCTCTCGCTGGTGCGCCGCGCCATTCGCGACGAGGAAAAGCTGGATCTTGCCTATCGCGACGAGTTGGGCCGCGCCACGGAACGCATCATCCGGCCGATCGCCCTCATCTATTATTCGGAGACCGCCAACATCGTCGCCTGGTGCGAACTGCGCCAGGCCATCCGCAACTTCCGTAGCGATCGGATCGAAGGCTGCGAGGCGACGGGATTGTGGTTCAAGGGCGAAGGTGATGGTTTGAGGCAAATCTGGGTGAACGGCTGGCAGATAAACACCCCAACCGCTGCCGGCTGAGGTGCTGCAGATCCCACAGATCTAACGTTGCGAATTAGAGGACCATGCCACCCGAGGCTTCGATACGCTGCCCGTTGACCCAGCGATTGTCGTCCGACAGCAGCGAGGCGATCATCGGGCCGATATCGTCAGGCAGGCCTGCGCGGCCGAGTGCTGTCATGGAAGCGACCATCCTGTTGACCTCGGGATTGTCGCGGACCATGCCGCCGCTGAAATCGGTCTGGATCGCGCCCGGCGCCACCGTGTTGACCGTGATGCCGCGCGGGCCGAGCTCCTTGGCAAAATAGCGCGTCAGTACCTCGACCGCACCCTTCATCGCCGCATAGGCCGACGAGCCCGGATAGCTGACACGAGCAAGGCCGGAGGAAATATTGACGATACGGCCGCCGTCGTTGATGTGCGACAGCAGCTTCTGCGTCAGGAAGAAGACGCCCTTGAGATGGATGTTGTAGAGCTTGTCGAACTCGGCTTCCGTCGTTTCAGCGATGGAGGCGTGATAGGAGGTACCGGCATTATTGACGAGGAAATCGAAACGATCGCGACCCCAACGCTGCTGCAGCACGCGGCCAACTTCGGCAACGAAAGCGTCGAAGGATGCAACGTCGCCGGTGTCGAGCTGTAAGGCTACAACCTTTTGACCAAGCGCTTCGATCTCGGCAACGGCGCTATCGGCTTCTGCCTTATTTGCGTTATAGGTCAGGATGCTATCGACACCGCGCTGGGCAAGATGAATGGCGCTGTTGCGGCCGAGGCCACGGCTGCCGCCGGTAATGATCGCAACCTTTGTCTTTGATTTATCGGAATTTTCAGTCGTCATTGCCGTTCTCCAGGGAATGTTTGGTGACCGGAATCTACGCCTGCGGAACCATTTCCCTGAATGCCGGAACTCGCGAATTTCTTGCCTATTCCTCCAACTGCCTTGTTCGCTGTTGCCCCGCTGCTATGATGCCGCAGTGGCACTTGCCCCGGAGACCACCAATGTCCTCAGCCCTTAAAGATGCGATCACACAATTTATCGAAGCCAATGACGGCGGCGACAATGGCGTCTTTCCCACGGGCATCGATGGCCTACTGATCATGCGCTCGACCGAGCCGAAAATGCCGCATGCGATGATCTACCGACCGGCGCTCTGCGTCATTCTGCAGGGCGCGAAGCAATTGATGCTGAATGACAGAGTGATCGATTATGCCGAGATGCAGGCGCTCATCATCAGCATCGAGCTGCCTGCAGCCGGTAGAGTGGTCCAGGCGAGTGTCGAAAAACCCTATATGGCCATCTCCCTGGAATTCGATGTGGGCATGATGCGTGAGGTGATGGAACAGCTCGACAAGCCGCCGAAACCAGCAGGCGGCGCGCAGCTTGGTATCTTCGTCGAGAATCTCGGCGATGAGCTTGCCGATTGCCTGGTACGATTGACCCGATTGCTGTCGAACCCCGGTGCCATTCCGGTGCTCTATCCGGCGATCATGCGCGAAATCTGCTTCTGGCTGCTCACCGGCCCGAATGGCGGCGAGGTCTGCAAGCTGGTGCTGCCCGATGGCCAGACGCGACGCATCGCCGACGCCATCCGCCTGTTGCGCGATAACTTTGCAGAACCGATACGCATCGAGCAGCTTGCCGCTGTCGCACGCATGAGCTCCTCCTCCTTCCACCAGCATTTCAAGACGCTGACCTCGATGACGCCGCTGCAATATCAGAAGCAGATGCGGCTTCTCGAAGCCCGCCGCCTGATGGTCGCCGGCCACGCCAATGTGGAGAGTGCTGCCTATCGCGTCGGCTACGAAAGTGCCTCGCAGTTCAGCCGCGAATATACCCGCATGTTCGGCACGCCGCCGAAAAGGGACGTGACCGAGATGCGGATGGCGGCGGAATAATAACAGGTCAACTCTCGGTTTTGCGCGCCGCTAAAGAGCAATCGCGGTCACCAACAGAATAAAAGCCAGTAATCCCAAGACCGCTCGCGCGGCATGCGACCATTCCCAGAGATCACGCAGCATGGTCCAGTCCGCCTCGGCATCAGCCTCGATCCGTTGACCGCCGACTGGAACGTGGGAAAAGAAGCCTGCGCCCAACCCTTTCAGTTCGGCATCCTTGAGCCAGAAATTGTTTACGGGCTGTATCAGCAACCAAAAGACTGCATGCATGGCAGCCATGGCAGCAAAAGCCGCGGCAAACAGCCAGAACGCGATGATGTTGGCTGGCGTCAGGAACAGGAGAAGCAGAAGCAAAAGAGTGCCGATCGGCTCGGCAACGCCGCCGATCGTGAATCCGGGATAATAAATTCGCTGAACCGTCATATAGTCTTGTTTCGACAGTCGCATTTTACCCGGCAGCTCCAGCAGATGTGCAAGCGCCAGTGCCATGGCAACCGCCACGACCATGATTGTCAGAATTTGCAATACCGGAAACATCGGCTCCGCCTCACAGCAGCCTCGGTTCCTAAACTTTCAACGTTGCGGATCGTTCCCCCTGTCAAATCATCCAAGGGATTCATCAAGCGCCCGACAGCGCCAGCACCCGGCTATCCTCGCGTCCGAAGCCTATAACCTCCAGCCGATCATTGTAGACGGCGACGATCGCATAGGCGCTCGTATCTTCGGTATCGACCATGCCCTTGAAGTTGACGAAGTATGTGCCACCCGACACTCCGAAGTTGCCGGCGTGATTGTGGCCATTGAGGTAGGCGACGACATGCTCGTGCTCCGCCAGAAGCGACAGCAAGCGGTCGCTGTTCAGGGCGTTATGGGCATTATCCGGGAAGATCGGATAGTGGTTCATGACTATGACCTTCTCGCCCGCCGCCTTTGCTTCCCTGAGCTTTGCAGCAAGCCAGTCATATTGTGTGTCGCCTATCGCTCCGTTCCATCGCTGGCCATTGAGCGCGCCGGTGCTCTCCAGCACCCGCATCATTTCCTTTGCCTCCTGCCGTCGAGGATCGCCTTCCGGCGGGGCAAAGACGCTGATTTCATTGCCGTCGAGCGCGATGAAGCGATAGCCGGAATGGCCGAAATCATAATAGGCCGACGGCATGCCCACGCGTGCCGGCACCGTGCCGAGATGTTCCGATGCCACGGCGAAATCGTGATTGCCGAGGAGGAAGTGCTTGGGATGACGCAAGGCTTCGTAGACAAGCAGAATGGCCTCGAAGCTCTTCCATTCGCGATCGATGATATCGCCGAGAGTCACCACGAAGGCGATATCATGCCGATTGAACTCCTCAATGGCCTCCCGAAGCTTGTCGAGGCTCTTCGCCGGATAGCGATTGAGGGTGAGATTGGGCGCGAGATCGGCATATTGCGGATCGGCGATGACACCGAAGCGGAAAAGCGGCGCTGATGGCATTCAGCCTCCTGTGGCGATCTCCTGAGCCGTCATGCGGCACACAGATATATCAACAAGGCTGCTCATAAGAAAACACCCGACGCCAGGAAGACGCCGGGTGCGAAAGCCAGCCTATGCGGCGAACCTTACTTCGTAGCGGCTTCGTAGCGCTCCAGGACGTAGTCCCAGTTGATCAGGCTGTCGATGAAGGCTTCGAGGTACTTCGGACGCAGGTTGCGGTAATCGATGTAGTAGGAGTGCTCCCAAACGTCGACGCCGAGGATCGGGTCGGCGCCGTGGACGAGCGGGTTTTCGCCGTTCGGGGTCTTGGAGATTTCGAGCTTGCCGTTCTTGACGGAAACCCATGCCCAGCCGGAGCCGAACTGAGTGGCGCCGGCAGCGGCAAAATCGGCCTTGAACTTGTCGTAGCCGCCGAGATCGGAGGCAAAAGCCGCTTCGAGCTTGCCCGGCAGCTTGTTGCCGCCGCCGCCCTTCTTCATCCACTTCCAGAAATGGATGTGGTTGTAGTGCTGGGCTGCATTGTTGAAGAGGCCTGCATTGGTG
This sequence comes from Rhizobium sp. ERR 942, assembly GCF_007828395.1. Taxonomy (NCBI): domain Bacteria; kingdom Pseudomonadati; phylum Pseudomonadota; class Alphaproteobacteria; order Hyphomicrobiales; family Rhizobiaceae; genus Rhizobium; species Rhizobium sp. ERR 942. Next base: position 141,719 of record NZ_VIUA01000003.1, on the reverse strand, counting down.
CCGAAGGACTTCTTCACGATTTCCTCGAGCGACAGATCGGCAAGACCTGCTTCCGCGGCGAGCTTGTTGCCATTGTCGACATAAGCCTTGTGGTGCTTGTCGTGGTGATACTCAAGGGTTTCACGCGACATGAAGGGCGAAAGGGCGTCGTAATCATATGGAAGTTCAGGCAATTCGAAAGCCATGGTCATATCTCCTCTTGGCAAAAAATTGCGTCGGCAGGTGAACCGGAACATAGGAGCGGTCGCCTGGAAGGGCAACCGGCGACATGCCAAAAAAGTTGCACTCGGGAGTAAAAATTGCCCTATTTTTGAATTAGATATAGCATAGACTTAGAAATGAACCTTGCTGTATATGATGATGCCCGAATACGGGCCGAACTGCTGCACCGAAATGTCGACAAGGCAGGTTGCCGAGGCTAGGTTTGCGGATCTCATTCGGTGATGAGGAATGTCGGTGACGATCGCCTGTTTGCACACAGCCGAAAGCAACATCGCCGTCTATGAAACGGCAGCGAAGGCACTTGGATTGCCCGAGGGGATGCTGCGTCATCACGTCCGCGCGGATCTTCTACTTGCCGCCGAAAAAGCGGGGCGCCTGACGGATGAGATCTCTGCCGAAACGGCGGCCCTCCTCTGGCATCTGGCAGAGGATGCCGATGCCGTCGTGCTCAATTGCTCGACACTCGGTCCGGCAGCATTGAAGGTCGCTGCCGGTGCCGAGGCACCGATCATCCGGGCTGATGGAATGCTGGCAGAGCAAGCGGTCAAGGCAGGCGGCAAGGTTATCGTGCTGTGCACCGTCGAAACGACTATCGCCCCGACAACTGCGCTTTTCGAAGCAGCGGCTAAGGCGACGGGTGCTGAAATCGAGGTCCGGCTGGTGCCGGGTGCATGGGCGCACTTCCGCGAGGGGGATCTCCGGGCCTATCTCACCTCGATTGCCGAGGCGGTGAAAGCGGTCAGCGGCGAAGGCGCTGTCACGATCGCTTTCGCTCAAGCCTCGATGACCGATGCTGTTCATCTTCTTCCGGCAAACTGCCCGCAACCTATGACCGGTCCGGCGGCCGCACTTGCCGCGGCAATGGCGAAGACCACGGATAGCTGAAGCGTTACAGGTTGCGCCCGAAATAGACGTTGACCTCAGCAATGCGGTCGCCGGCAAAGCGGATGAGCTCCACATTGCGAAAGCTGGCACCATCCATCTTCTCGGCGCGATAGCCGACGATCACATCGTCACCATCCGCGACCAGATGTTCGATATGAATGTCGCGGAACACCTTCTCCTTCGGCCAGCAGTGCGCGAAATAGCGTTTTCGGTCGATGTGATCGTCGCGCGGGCTGGAAAAGGTGAAATCCTGGGTCAGCATCGGGTCGACGATATCCGGATGCTGAGCGACATAGGCTGCAAACAGCCGTTTGACCGTATCGCAACGGGCATTTTCGAGAGAGTTCATAATCTGCTTCCTCCTTTGCATCAGCGCAGTTTTTGATCCGCCAACCATGAACTGATTGCGTAACGCAATCAGTTTTATAATATCAGTCGGGCGAACCGACAAGGCGCTTTGCAGACTTGGCATTGCCGCCTGTGTGGTCCAAACTCCGCGGCACCCCCAATCAGCAGAAAGCCATCGCAGTGTCCGAGGCTCATCACTCCATGTTGGAAAAGCTGCGCCGCCTGGCGGCAAAGGACAATCGTCCGGCGGGCGAACCGACCGGCATCGGCAGCTATTCCACACTTTTCACCTTCGTCACGCGCGAACGCGAGCGCATTGCCGGCTCGGCCTTTTCACAGGTTTCAATCGTTGCCATCCTCGAAGGTTCCAAGGAAATCGTCAGCATGGGACGACAGCGGCATTTTGCGGCCGGTACGGTGCTCGTGCTGCCGGCGGGCTGGAGCGGCGATGTCGTCAACGACCCGGATCCGCAGACCGGGGTCTATCGGGCAATTTTCATCACCTTTCCCGAGGAATTGACACGCCGTGCAGCAAAAGCCTTTCCGCCTGCGCAGACCGCATCGCAGATAGACTTGCCGCTCGATCCGCTGCTGGCTGCCGCAATCAACCATGCCGGCGAAGGCATCGCCGGCGGCAATATGCCGATCTCTTTGATCGAGCACAGGCTTCTCGAAATCCTCATGGTGCTCGGCATGCGCGGTGCCCTGCCCGGTTCGCCGGAGACTACAGCCGAGGCGGTGCGGGCGCTGGTGCGCTGGCAGCCGGATCGAGCCTGGACAGCCGATCTCATCGCCGCAGAGCTCGGCACCAGCAACGCCACGCTGCGTCGCCGCCTGTCGCGCGAGGGCGCTTCCCTGCGAGAGGTGCTGGCAAGCGAGCGCGTGGCGCTGGCCACGACCCTTCTCGCCGAGGACGGGCTGTCGCTGCGGGAAGCCGCGCTTGCGACAGGCTATCGCTCGCCCCGACGCTTTGCCGATCGACTTCGCAGCGCGTGAGCGTTTGCGACAGCATTTTGAGCGTTTGCGTGCGCCGACGCTCGGCACAGATTTGTTAGACCTGCCCTCGAAGCTCACGGGAGCGAACCGCGAAAGGGCAACATCATGAAAATCATGCTCAAAGTTCTGAACACCATCGTCATCGCAGCAGTTGTCGCCACCCCGGCCCTATCGGCCGATCTCAAGGTGACGTTTCCAAAGAGCAATGACCGGATGCTGCTGCCGCAAAACGCCTCCTGCATTTCGACATCTTCAGACAAGTCGGCACCCGGCCCCAACAAGAGCCTTGCCGTTTCCTGGTCGAAAGGGCCGAAGGGCACGCGTTCCTATGCGCTGACGATGGTCGACCCTGACGTACCCACCGATTTTTCGCTGTTCAACAAGGCGGACAAGACCATTCCGAATGATTTCAATCGGATGGAATTCGTTCACTGGGTCCTGGCCGATATTCCCGCATCGCGCACCAGCCTTGCCGAAGGCGCGGACGGAAACGGCCCTTCAGCCAATGGCCTGCCGCTCGAACGCACGGCCTATGGACGCCGCGGCCAGAATGGTGCCGGCGGCGGCAATTTGAAGGATGGGCCGCATGGCGGTTATATGGGCGCCTGCCCACCCTGGAATGACGCCCGCATTCACAGCTATCACGTCACCGTCTATGCGCTCGATGTCGACCGACTGAACCTGCCGGATCTCTTCACCCGCGCCGATCTGCTTGCCGCCGCGAAAGGCCATATCCTGGCATCGGGCAGCAAGGAACTGTTTTACACATTGAATGCAAAGGCCGAGAAATGACCGAGACGAGATGGGATGCAGCAGCACCGGCCGAGCCGGAAACCGCCCATTGGATGCGGAACCTGATCATCTGCCTCGTAGGCTCGTTCACGACGATCGTGGCGATGACGCTGCTGCTCCCCTTCCTGCCGCTTTATGTCGAGGAACTCGGCGTCAGCGACAAAGCCGCGATCGTGCAATGGTCCGGTATCGCCTATGGCGCCACCTTCTTTGCCGCCGCCTTCGTCGCGCCGCTCTGGGGACGGCTGGGCGATATATACGGCCGCAAGCTGATGCTGATCCGCGCCAGTCTTGGCATGACGGTCGCCATCTCGCTGATGGGCATGGCCGGCAATGTCTGGCAGCTGGTGGCGCTGCGCCTCTTCACCGGCCTTGCCGGTGGCTATGCCTCGGGTTCGATGGTGCTGGTGGCAGCGCAAACGCCGAAGCATCGCTCCGCCTGGGCGTTGGGCACGCTGTCGGCGGGCATCATGGCCGGCAATCTCGTCGGACCACTGATCGGCGGCGCGCTGCCGCCCGTTATCGGCATCCGCGGCACCTTCCTGCTGGCCGGCGGCGTGATCTTCCTGACCTTCCTGGCGACGACCTTCCTGATCAAGGAGGAGAAGTCCACGGCACGGAAGAAGGCTGCGGAGGCCACCGGCAGCTGGGCCTCCATTCCGGACAAACGCCCCGTCATCGCCATGCTGTCGCTCGGCCTCTTGCTGATGCTCGCCAATATGTCGATCGAGCCGATCATCACAGTCTATGTCGCGCAGTTCGTAACGGACGCCAATGTGACGATGGTCTCGGGCGTCGTCATGGCGGCTGCGGCGCTCGGCAGCATCCTGTCGTCGTCATGGCTCGGCAAGCTCGCCGACCGCATCGGCTACTGGAGCGTCATCATGGCGGCCCTTGCTGTCGCGGCGCTGCTGTTGATACCGCAGGCTTTCGTGAGCTCGGCCTGGCAGTTGATCGGCCTGCGTTTCCTGATGGGCGTGGCGCTCGGCGGCCTTCTGCCCTGCATCACCGCCGTTATCCGGCATAACGTTCCCGATGCGGCGACGGGCAGCATTCTCGGCCTCTCCATCTCCTCGCAATATGTCGGTCAGGTAGCAGGCCCGGTTCTGGGCGGCTTCGTCGGCGGCCATATCGGCATGCGCGCCGTGTTCCTCGGAACCTGCGTGCTGCTCGCGCTTGGAGCTATCTATTGCTGGTGGGTCAGCCCGAAGAAGGAGGCGGAATAACTCCGCTGTCATCGCCTTCACTAGGATCAGAATCGCGGCCTGATTGCCACGATTCTACCGAGGTCATGTTGAGCTGAACTGCGCTTTTGATATTCTCTCACCATTGGCAGTTGTGGGGATATCTCTATGGCGCTTCCAAGCTTCGAAACCGAGCGACTGATCCTTCTGCCTCGCACGATCGCCGACCTTGACGATTGCATCGCCATGGATCGCGACCCGGAGGTGACGCGCTTCATTCCCGGCCTGTGGCAGGACGAGGATGCGCACCGAACCTTCGTAAAAGGCCGGATCGAGGCGGATTTCGGTGATGGTCTCGGATATTGGTCAATCCGCGCCAAAGAAAGGCCTAAGCAATTCCTCGGCTGGATATTGCTGATACCCGCCGACGCCGTCGGGCCTGATATCGAGATCGGATGGCGGCTGAACAGGCGTGCCTGGGGCAAGGGTTACGCGACCGAGGCGGCAAGGCCGGTTCTCGCCCATGCCTTCCAGACGCTTGAACTCGATCGCGTGATTGCCGATATCGCCCCTGGGAATGCGGCATCTATCCGCGTCGCGCAAAAGCTCGGCCTCTCGCAGCCGCGCAAGACCACCTATCACGATGAGCCCTTTGCCTCCTACAGCATGACGAGAGCCACCTTCGAGGCTGAGCTGACGAGGCAGTGAACCCATGCCTCGCGTCAGGGCCGGCCGCAGATAAAATCGACGCCAGAACGTGCGATCGCCTCCAGCGTTTCGCGCGTATCGCCTGCACGCGCTCGAACGGCAAGCGAATGCATGACGGCGGATGCGAGCTTTGCGAGCGTTGCAGCATCCGTGTTATTAGGGAGTTCGCCCCGCTCAACCGCAAGCTCCATGCGTTCCTTGATCGCGTCGTCGAATTCATTCAAGCTGCGGCGCAATACCTCCCGTACTCGATCATGCTGAATAGCCTCTGCCGTGGCCGTGCTGATCAGGAAGCAGCCACGCGCCGCGGTCTCGCCATGCAGGTATATTTTCAGAGCCTCGGCATAGATGCGCGCGAGATTCTCCTGCAGCGTGAGGACCGGGTTGAGCGCCTCAGACAATATATCGAGACTGTCCTCGCGATAACCTTCCAAGGTGTCAAGATAGAGGTCCTCCTTGTCCCCGAATGCTCCGTAGAGGCTCGGCCGATTGAGTTTCGTGGCGGCACTCAAATTATCCAATGAGGCCGCCGAGAATCCTCTGTCCCAGAAAACCTCCCGTGCCTGCCCAATGACAGCTTTCGCGTCAAAAGCGCGTGGACGGCCCTGCTTCTTCTCGCTCTTCATATTTTATACTACTTCGCACAAAAATCTTGACCGGATGCATTTTATGCGAAATGGTACAAATATTCAATGGATGCCGACGCCATACCTCGCGCCTGCATCGAAAAGGAGAGAGACCCATGAAACTCTACATGCACGCCGCCGCTTGCTCTTTGTCGCCGCACATCGTTTGTCGGGAGTTGGGGCTGGATGTTGAACTGGTCGAAGTTGATCGAAAGACTCATCGGACGAGTTCGGGCGAGGACTACTTTGCCATCAACGGGAATGGCTACGTGCCGGCATTGATGCTCGATGATGGGAGAGTGCTGACCGAAGGTCCTGCCATTGTGCAATTCCTCGCGGAGTGTTCATCGGAGGGATCGCGCCTCCTGCCGGAAGCCGGAACCTATGCCAGAAGCCAAGTTCAATCCTATCTGAATTTCATCACCGCCGAACTTCACAAGCCAATGGCGATGCTCTTCAACGCCGCCTATGAAGGCGCTCATGCCGGCATCTATGAACTGGTATGCAAACGACTGGATTGGCTGAACAGCCGACTCTCTGGCCCCTATCTGACCGGTGACGACTTCACGGTCGCTGACGCCTATCTCTTCGTCTGCCTAAACTGGTCGCCGTGGATCAAGATCGACCTTGCAAGCAGGCCGGCGCTCCAGGAATTCATGGCTCGCGTCAGCGCAAGACCGAGCGTCCGCCACGCGCTCCACGCCGAAGACCTTGAGGCTTTCGAGACTGATGGCGTTTTCTTCGCGCCGCGATCCTACCTTGCTTCGGCAGGTCGTGTAGGAACACCCGTGCGGCCATGAACGGCCGCACTCTTCTGCATGCCCTTCTCCTTGCCAGAAGGGTTTATTCCTCGCTGGCGCTACGGCCGTGTGCCCAATCCATATAGAGGTCCAGCGCCTTGCGGGCGACCGGCCCCTCCTGAAATTCGCGGTCGTCCAGGCGGTTGACGCTGACGACCTTGGAATAGTTGCCGGTCGTGAAGATCTCATCGGCCGTCATGAACTGTTCGACGGACAGAGTTTCCTCGCGCACATCGAAGCCCTCCTGGCGTAGCAGGCTGATGACGCGGGCGCGGGTGATGCCAGCAAGGAAGGTGCGGTTGGCAACCGGCGTATAGACGATACCATCCTTGACCATGAAGACGTTGGACGATGCCGTTTCGACGACATTGCCGTTCATGTCGCGCACCAGCGCATTGTTGAAGCCGCGACCCCTCGCCTCCAGGATCATGCGGCCGCTATTCGGATAGAGCGAGCCGGCCTTGGCGTCGGTCATCGCCGTTTCAGGCGACGGGCGGCGGAAGGGCGAAACAGTCAGCGTGATGCCGCCGGTGCCGCCGAGCGGCGCCTCGAACAGGCAGAGGGCGAAGCGCGTCGATTCCGCATCGACGGCGACGACGCTGCCCGGCGAGCCGTGCTCACCCCAATACATCGGCTTGATGTAGATCGGCGTCTTGCCGTCGAATCTTTTGATGCCTTCCCAGGCGAGTGCTTCGATCTCCTGCGAGGTCTTGACCGGCTTCAGCCCCATGGCGACGGCTGAACGATTGATGCGCTGGCAATGGAGATCGAGGTCGGGTGCGATGCCATCGAACCAGCGCGCGCCGTCGAACACGGTCGAACCGAGCCACATGGCGTGCGAGGTCGGCCCGATCAGCGGCGGATTGCCGGAAAGCCATTCTCCTTCGACATAGGTCCAGGTGGCGGTGCGGGGTGACGTATCGACGGACATGGGGGTTTTCCTCTCCTAAAACAGTTCAGCTCACGGGATCTCTGAACCGCTCTATCTTTTTGTTTTCTCGCAATTCCGGGCGCAAAACGGCTTCGTACTTTTGCTGGAATTGCTCCGGGTGGCGGAGAGCAAATAACCGTGCAACCCAAGGGTCAAGCGGAAACTGCGCGGCAAAATCCATTTGCAACAAAGCGCTTGATATCGCATTCATAACGCAATTTTCATGCGTCGAAACAACAACTTGACGAATGGGTCCATCAGCAAAAGTGATGAACCATAGGGATCGTCAGGAGAGAGGGAGAACTCCCATGAAAGCGATGTATTACGAGGCCTTCGAGGCAACACCCGAAATCCGCACCCTGCCCGACCCGACACCCGGTGAAGATGGCGTGGTCATCGCCGTCGGCGCGACCGGCCTCTGCCGCAGCGACTGGCATGGCTGGATGGGTCATGATCCAGATATCAAGCTGCCGCACGTGCCGGGCCACGAGCTCGCCGGCAAGGTCGTGGCAACCGGGCGCGGCGTCGTCCGTTTCAAGGTCGGCGATCGCGTCACCGTTCCTTTTGTCTCCGGCTGTGGCCACTGCGCCGAGTGTCACTCCGGAAACCAGCAGGTCTGCCCCAGCCAATTCCAGCCAGGCTTCACCCATTGGGGTTCCTTTGCCGAATATGTCGCAATCGACTATGCCGACACCAATCTCGTGCACCTGCCAGAATCTGTCGATGACGCGACGGCGGCAAGCCTCGGCTGCCGTTTCGCCACCTCCTTCCGCGCCGTTGCCGATCAGGCCAAGACGCGCCCCGGCGAATGGATCGCCGTCCATGGTTGTGGCGGCGTCGGGCTGTCGGCGATCATGATCGCCAGCGCGCTCGGCGCCAATGCCATCGCCGTCGACATTTCCGACGAAAAGCTCGCCTTTGCCCGCGAATGCGGCGCGGTCGCGAGGATCAATGCGGCTGAGGTCGCGGATGTGGCGGAAGCGGTGCGCGAGATCACCAAGGGCGGCGCCCATGTCTCGATCGACGCGCTCGGCCACCCTGCCACCTGCTTCAACTCCATCAAGAACCTGCGACGGCGCGGCCGGCATGTGCAGGTCGGCCTCATGCTCGGTGACTATGCGACTCCGCAGATCCCGATGGCGCAGGTCATCGGCCATGAACTCGAGATCTACGGCAGCCACGGCATGCAGGCCTGGCGCTACGATGCCATGCTCGACATGCTCGCCGCCGGCAAGATCGCGCCGCAGAAGCTCATTGGCCGCAGGATCAGCCTGGAAGACGCCGTTCCGGCGCTGATGTCGCTTGATAAGGCCGAGGGCAAGGGCATCAGCGTCATTACACGGTTCTGATATATCCCGATGCTATGTGCGTCGGAGAAATGGCAAATCCAGGAAGAGGATACGCTTATGGCATGGTATGCCGGCCAATATGTGAAATTCGAGGATGAACGCACGCGTCCAGCGCGCGACCTGCTGGCGCAGGTGCCGCTGCAGCATGTCGAGCGAGCGATCGACCTCGGTTGCGGCCCGGGCAATTCGACCGAGCTGATCGTCGAGCGCTATGGTGTTGTCGGTGTCTCCGGCCTCGATAGCGACGACAATATGCTGGAGGCCGCTCGCAAGCGCCTGCTCGGCACGAGTTTCATCAAGGCCGATCTCGCCACATGGCGGCCGGAAGAACCCGTCGACCTGCTTTTTGCCAACGCCGTGTTTCAGTGGTTGCCCAATCATCTCGACATCCTGGACCACCTGATGGACGGGCTGAGGCCTGGCGGCGTGCTTGCCGTGCAAATGCCCGACAATCTCACCGAACAGAGCCATCTGATGATGGAGGAAACGGCCAAGAATGGTCCTTGGAGCGAGGCTTTTGCGAAAAAGAGCGTACGCCGCAATCCCCTGCCCGCGCCCTCGGTCTATTACAACAGGCTAATCGGCAAATCGGCCCGGGTCGATATCTGGCACACCAACTACAATCACGTGCTGGAGAATGCCGCCGCCATTGTCGAATGGGTGAAGGGCACGGGCTTGCGCCCCTATCTCGACCATGCCGACGCCGAGCATCGCGATGCCTTTGCCGCCGAATATCTGAAGCATATCGAGCAGGCCTATCCGCCGCTTGTCGACGGCAAGGTGCTATTGCGCTTTCCGCGGCTCTTCCTGGTCGCGGTGAAGAGATAGGATATTTATCAGCCGCGAAATGCCGACTGACGGCGGTGCGTCGATCCCATCGACAACCGGCATCGGCCCGCGCTAGAACACGACAAGCCAAAGCTGAAACAGCAATAGCTCCGAGGAGATAGTCGATGTCGTCCAGAAGCCCCGAATATGGCCGCCAGAAGGAGATGCGCGCATGACCACCCCCGACGTCGCACCGGCTCCGCCGCTGACATTCGTGATCTTCGGTGCTGCCGGCGACCTTACGCGGCGCCTGCTGATCCCGACGCTGATCAACATGATCCGCAGCGGGCTCGTCGGCGAAGACCTGCATATTCTCGGCATCGGCATCGAGACCGGCGGCGTCGACATGCTGCTGGATCGTCTGGAATCATTTCTGAAAACCTCCGGCGATATGGACGATCCGGAGCGGCAGGCCGCATGGCAGAGCCTACGCAAGCGCATTAGCTACATCTCTGGCGATTTCACCCAGAACGGCGTCTACAAGGAGATTTCGGATTATCTCTCGCACGCGCCGACCGCCAATGCAGCCTTCTATTTCGCCGTGCCGCCGCGCTTCTTCGGCGATATCGCCGAGAAACTCTCCGAAAACGGGCTGATGAACGAGGCGACCGGCGCCTTCCGCCGCATCGCGATCGAAAAGCCCTTCGGCCACGATCTTGCTTCGGCACAGGCTTTGAATGCGCGGCTGCTGAACCATGTGTCCGAAAGCCAGATCTATCGCATCGACCATTTCCTCGGTAAGGAAACGGTGCAGAACATCATGACGACGCGCTTCGCCAACATGATGATCGAGGCGCTGTGGAACAACAACTATATCGACCACGTGCAGATCACGGCGGCAGAGCTTGTGGATGTCGGCACGCGCGGTAAATTCTACGATGCGACCGGCGCGCTTCGCGACATGGTGCCGAACCATCTTTTCCAGCTGCTGGCGATGGTGGCGATGGAACCGCCGAACAGCTTCGATGCCGAATCCATCCGTAATGAAAAGGGCAAGGTGCTGAAAGCCCTGCGCGTCTATTCGCGGGAGGAGGCAATCAAGAACGGCGTGCGCGGCGCCTATACGGCCGGCCCGATTGCCGGTAGGGATCTGCCGGCCTTTACCCAGACACCCGATGTGGCCCCCGACAGCAACACCGAAACCTTCGTGGCACTGAAACTCCTAGTCGATACATGGCGCTGGGCGGGTGTGCCCTTCTACCTGCGCACGGGCAAGGCGATGAAGGCGCGCGATACGGAAGTGGTCATCACCTTTCGGCCGGTGCCCTTCGCGCAGTTCCCGCGCCACGAATCCCGCCCCGAGCTGCCGCCGAACAGGCTCATCATCCAGGTGCAGCCCGACGAAGGCCTCGATATGGAAATCTCGATCAAATCGCCGGGGCTGGTGCTGAAAACCGCGCCGGTTTCACTCGATTTCCGCTATGCCGACAGTTTCGACATCGGCAAGCAAACCGGCTACGAAAGCCTGTTCTACGAACTCTTCGTCGGCGACCAGACGCTCTTTCAGCGCGCCGACGGCATCGAAGCCGGCTGGGCGGCCGTTCAACCCTTCCTCGACCTCTGGGCAGAGGGCGGCAAACCCGATCCTTACGCCCCCGGCAGCACAGGCCCGGCCTGCGCCGACGAACTCATCGAACGCGACGGCCGTAAATGGCATGAGATCGATGGGACGCCGAAGGGCAGGAAGGTTTGAAGTTGAAAGGGCCGATGTCCATGGATATCGGCCTATACAGCCGCAACCTTATCAGTTCTTCGCCGTCGATTTTGAACAATCCACTGCGGCGATGGTGAAATTGTCCGAATTTTGAACCGTCTCTCTAAGGACGGCACAGCCAGTCGCCGCTTCCATTGCTTTCACGTTGCCAGCGTAGATGGTCGGATCAATAACAAGCAGCGATGCTCCGGTAGGATGATTCAGGCCCGCTTGCCAGGAGTTCTTGCTCGAAAGCGGCCTCACTGAATATTCAACGCCATCAATTTTGACCACTTTTGAGCCTGGGAAATAGCTTGAAACGCCACCTTGGCAACCAGCCAATCCAATAAGTGCAAATACTGCAAAAAACCGTTTCATCTTATACTTTTACCCCGAGAAGAACTTTGATATCGATTATAATGTGCGCGCATGAGTTGCAAGCCCGCTTCGGGTTGGCGACGTATATACATTTGAGCGAGCAATGCCCCAGCGACTATATTAGCTGGCAAATCGTCATGCCCTTACAGTCCATCGAATCTGCCTCCTCAAAAACGACGGCCCTCGCCCAAGGGCGAAGGCCGAGATCGAAGTAATCAATGCTTAAACTGCGGAACGTACCCATGAAGTCAACGGATGAAACCGATGGCTATCCGCCAGTCGGCTCTCTCGTCATCAGGAGAACGCTTCTTCAGCCTCAAATGAACTGGTGCAGGCCCGGGACGGAATTGACGACCTGGTCGACCACCTCGTCGCCGGCATGCTGGCGAGCGGTTGCAATCGTTTCCTTGGCGAGCGAGCCGATTTCGCCCATGCTGAGACCGCTGCTCATCAGCTGCTGGCCGAGTGCCATCAGGCCGCCGCCACCGCCGACTGCGCTAAGCAAACCGCCGAGGAGGCCGCCGCCACCCGTTTCCTCGCCGTTATATTGTGCAACGAGATCGGAGGCGCCGGGAATGGATTCGATCATCTTGGTGACGGGGCCATCCGGAGCTTCGCGCTGCAGGAAGCCGAGAATCATGCCGACGGCCTTTTCCGCGAGGTCGGGAGCGATGCCGGCTTTGGTCGCGATCTGATCAATAACTTCGTTCACTGTGGCCTCCTGCCTTTATAACGTTAACGTCAACGTAACTGAATGCGGCAACCGGCACAAGACGCCCCGGCGGCTATCATTCTACCAGAAGCGGAACCGTGACGCGAATGGTTGTCCCTCTTCACGCGAGTTCTTATAACAGTGTCAGGACAAATCGATGAATGGCCCTTGCAGCTTTCTGAAGCTGCTGTGCCGCCGCCCTAGAACCGGATGATTTCGGATCCAATCGATCCGAAATCATCCGGTTCTAGAATCATATAGGTAGAGCATGATGTCGTCTGAAAACCGGTGACATTTTTCGGCAGCATGCTCTGGAGCATTTCCGCTTTTCTTCGAATCGCGAAAACGTTCTATCTTTTTGTTTTTACGCAGTTCCGGACGCAAAACCGCTTCGCACTTTTGCTGGGAGTGCTTTAAGGGAGACGACACCATGCCGCAGCAGGATGGACAGATTTTCGTCGGCGCGAGCCGCAATCCGGATGACAGCATCAACAAGGACGAATTCCTGACGCTGAAATTCGGCAACCGTCATGGCCTCGTCACAGGTGCCACCGGCACCGGCAAGACGGTGACGCTGCAGGTTCTGGCGGAAGGATTTTCCAAGGCCGGCGTGCCCGTCTTCTGTGCCGACATCAAGGGCGATCTTTCGGGCATCGCCGCCAAGGGCGAGCCGAAGGACTTCCTGCTGAAGCGCGCGGAGGAAATCGGCCTGTCGCCCTATGAGTTCGACCAGTTCCCGGTGATCTTCTGGGACCTCTATGGCGAAAAGGGCCACCGCGTGCGCACTACCATCGCCGAGATGGGACCGCTGCTGCTGGCGCGCTTGATGGATGCGTCCGAGGCGCAGGAAGGCGTGCTCAACATTGCCTTCAAGATCGCCGATGAGAATGGCCTGGCGCTGCTCGATCTCAAGGACCTGCAGGCGCTGCTGAACTATATGGGCGAAAACGCCAGCGAGCTTTCCAGCAAATACGGCCTGATCTCGAAATCCTCCGTCGGTTCGATCCAGCGCGCAATGCTCGTGCTGGAGCAGCAGGGCGCGGAAAACTTCTTCGGCGAGCCGGCGCTGAAAATCTCCGACATCATGCGGGTCAGCAATGACGGCTACGGGCAGGTCTCGGTGCTTGCGGCCGACAAGCTGATGATGAACCCGCGGCTCTATGCCACCTTCTTGCTGTGGCTGCTCTCCGAGCTATTCGAGGAACTGCCCGAAGTCGGCGATCCGGACAAGCCGAAGCTGGTCTTCTTCTTCGATGAGGCGCACCTGCTTTTCAACGACGCGCCGAAGGTGCTGATCGAACGCGTGGAGCAAGTGGTGCGACTGATCCGCTCAAAGGGCGTCGGCGTCTATTTCGTGACGCAGAACCCGCTCGACGTGCCGGAAACGGTGCTGGCACAGCTTGGCAATCGCGTGCAGCATGCGCTTCGCGCCTATACGCCACGCGAACAGAAGGCCGTGCAGACGGCGGCCTCGACATTCCGGCCCAATCCGGCCTTCGATTGCGCCACCGTCATCACGACTCTCGGTACCGGAGAGGCGCTCGTGTCGATGCTGGAGGGCAAGGGTGCGCCGTCCGTCGTCGAGCGCACGCTGATCCGCCCGCCATCCGGCCGTATCGGCCCCGTCACGGATGGCGAGCGTCAAGCCATCATCAACGGCAGTCCGGTTGCGGGCGTCTATGACCAGACGATCGACCGCGAATCCGCTTACGAGATCCTAACGGAGCGTGCGCGCAAGGCGGCAGCACCGCAGAACGACAGTGCCGGCGATGGCTGGACCTTGCCGGGGTTCGGTGGCGACAGCAGTAAGCCAGCCGGTCGCCGTTCGGGCTATCAGCGCGAGACGATCCTGGAAGCGACGATGAAAAGCATGGCGCGCACGGTGGCAACGCAAGTCGGGCGGGCGCTGGTGCGCGGTATTCTTGGCAGCCTGAAGCGATAGAAGATTACCCTCCCCTTGAGGGGCAGGGCTATCGCATATGGAGGCGGATGAGCACCATAAGCTCCTTCTCCCCTTGGGGAGAAGGTGGCCCGAAGGGTCGGATGAGGGGGTTATCGATTTGAATTCATGGATTTTTGTGGTCTTGGCGGGCACCCCCTCATCCGCCTGGCGGCACCTTCTCCCCGCTGGGGAGAAGGGGGACGGCGGCGATCTCCGCTCATATGCGATACCCCTGTCCACAAACGGGGAGGGTCGGAGCGAAGCTCCAGGGTGGGGTGATCCGCGGAGACCTTTCCGGTTCCGAATATCAACCCCACCCGCCGCTTTGCGGCGACCTCCCCCATCAAGGGGGAGGTGCTACTTCCCTCAAGGGGGAAGGTGAAGATCAGCGCACCGGTGCGACCAGCGAGAAGAACGCGCCTTGGGGATCGGTTGCCTGGACGATCCAGCTGCCGCCGGGCACTTCCATCGGGCCGTTGGCGATCCTGCCGCCGCCTTCCGTGATGCGGGCGATCGCGGCATCGATCGCCGGGACGTTGATGTAGAAATTCCAGGCCGCCATCGGCATTTCCGCCGGCTTGGTCATGATGCCGCCGAAGTCGCGATCGCCGATCTTGAAGATCTTGTATTTGCCCATCGGCCCCATGTCGAAATCGGAGCTCAGTTCCCAGCCGAACATCTCGCTATAGAAATCGAAGGCCTTCGGGCCGTCGTTGGAATAGAGCTCGTGCCAGCCGAAATAGCCCGGTGTCGCAGGCGCAGGCGGCTCCCAATCCTGGCCCGGCAGCGGGGTGAACAGGCAGAAAGCAGCGCCATAGGGATCGGAGACGACGGAGAACCGGCCGACGCCTGGAATATCCGTGGGCTCGCGATAGGTCTTGCCGCCCTTGGCGACAACGGTCTTGGTGGCTTCATCGACATTGGGAACGCCGATATAACCAGTCCAGCAGGGCGGCGTGCCCATGGCCTTCGCCTCGTTAGGCAGGATCATCAAACCAGCAACAGGGCCTGCACCGGCGCTGAACAGCGTATAGTCCATGCCGACATCAGGCATGCCTGCATCCGCCGCATCCCAGCCGACGACCTTGGTATAGAAGGCTTCAGCCGCCTTCATGTCCGTCGTCATCAGCTCGTACCAGACAAAATATCCCTTCTCAGCCATAACATCGCTCCCTATTGTGATTGTTGCGGTCATCCGTCTCATCCTGAGCCTGATGTCGGCGCAAGCACATCATGGCCGATGAAAGTGACGGCCGAACGATGGTCAATCGGTCGATCCGTCGTTCCCCGGCGAGCAGGCTCCAGGTCTTAACTAGGCGCAAGGCGTAATAATTCGACCCCTTGTGCCGCATGGCATGAATTTGGCGGTCTCGTCACGCCCTCAATGGCAGCAGGAGCCCGCCTTCTCCGCCTCCTGATATTCGTCATGGCGGCGCACGAAATCCATGGTGTGGCCTTCATTTCGGCCCTTCGGCGCATTGTCGAGGATCATCAGCGTGCCGATCATTTCCTCGCCGCCGCGGGCATAGCTGGAATAGGTGTGGAAGATATTGCCCGCTTCATCCTTGTAGAAGGCGCTGAGTCCAGGCAACTCGTCGTTGCCGTTGGCGGCGTCCATATCGTTGAAATTATAGAACACCTTTTCGCCGGCGAGCTGCTCTTTGGTGAAAGAGACGTGATAGTCGAAATTGAAATCGTTGGAGAAGGACGACACCCAGGGGAATTTCCAGCCCATGCGCTTCTTATAGGCCTCTATCTTTTCGATCGGCGCGCGCGACACTGCGACCAGCGTGACATCGTGATGATTGAGATGCGGAAGCGTTCCATCGAAATGATCGGCGAGGAAGGAGCAACCGGTGCATCCGGCATCCCAATCCGGGCCGAGCATGAAATGATAGATGATCAGCTGACTGCGGCCGTCGAAGAGATCGGCGAGCGTCTTCTTGCCGGCCGGCGTGTCGAAAACATAGTCCTTCTCGACCTTCACCCAGGGCAAGGCCAGGCGTTCCGCATTGACGCGGTCACGAAGATGCGTGGCCTCCTTCTCCCTGGCGAGCAGTTGACGGCGGGCCTCGAGCCACACTTCCCTGGAAACGACCTGGTTCATTGTCCGCGCCCTCCTCCGGCGTTTTCATTTCCAAATCTTGACAAATATATTGATATCAATATTAATGAATCATGTCAAACGCAGTCGAAATCCCCTTTGAAACCACGCTGTTAGTCCGCGACACGTGCTTGTGCCTGCATGTTCAGCGGGCGGCGCGCGCTCTTGCCCGTCGCTTTGACGAGGCACTGCGGCCATTCGGACTCACCAACGGCCAGTTCTCCCTGATGATGTCTCTGAACAGGCCGGCGCCGGCATCCATGGGATCGGTCACAGCGCTCCTGGCAATAGACCAGACGACGCTGACGGCGGCCTTAAAGCCACTGGAACGGCGGGGATGGGTGAGCATCGTGCCCAATCCAAAAGACCGCCGTGCCCGCCTGCTCAGCCTCACGCCATCGGGAAAGGCGGCGCTCGCCGCCGCCGTGCCGATCTGGAAGACGACACATGCCGCCCTCGAAGAGCGGCTGCCCGATGGCAATGGCGACCGCCTGCGTAGCGATCTCGCTATTCTGCTCTGAATTGCGGTTCAGACAATCGCGGATCGCCCTCGAAATCCTGCCTTTCGAAGCCGATGCGGCGCCGTGGGAATTCGCACAGCGCCTGCACGCCGACGCGAGACAGCCGGATGCGCCAGGTCTGGCGTTCGACGGGTTCGCGGGCGGAGAAGGCCCTGGCCGTGAGCAGCGCGATGTTCATGCCTCCGCGGGGATCCCGGACGGAACGATAAAGGATTGCCTCGATACCGCCGGCTCGCGCCGCCTCGGCGAGCGACTGGCAGGCTTCGTAGTTGACCGGATCGGTCCACAATTGCCGATCGCGATCCAAGGGAGGCACTGTCAGATCGATCCCGGCCTTCGTCGCAATCGCAGCAGAAAAGGCTGTATATTCAGCGGCATTGGCAGGCAACGGCGTGTCAGGGGAATCACGGAAGAAGAGCAGCCGATAGAAGCTCATTTCAGCCAGTGCCGTCTCCACCTGCTCCGAGGCGTAGAAAACGCCGAGCGTGCGGCCGGCGCGTCTGAAACGGGAACCGTGGGGATAGATCGCTCCGTAACGGAAGGGTGTGGCGAGCAGATAATCCAGCCCTGCGCATTCCGGCGGCAGCGCCGGCTTGGTTTCCTCGAGCACGCTTTCGAGAAGCGCTTGCTCCTCCAGCGTATCGACAAGCTTCAGCGTCGAGACCTGATGCTGCGATTCCACCAGCCGCCAATATTGGCCGGAGATGACCTTTGCCTCAGACGAGAGCGCGGCGGGCGTCCAGATAGGCAAGGACATCGGTCAAACCAGAAATCGAGATAATCTTGTCGATCGGCGCTGCGCCAAAGGCGATATTGCCGTTACGCAGCCATTGCCGCGCCACAGCCTCGTCGCCGCCGACGATGGCATCGAGCGAACGGAAGAGACGAACGAAAAGCACGGCAAGTTCGAAAGGCTTGCTATCGCGCTCCAGCAGATGATCCTGCCGCTTCATGCGCGATACCGTCGCCTCCGACACGCCGATGATGGCCGCAAGGATGCGGGCGTTCAATCCCAGCCTCTCGGCGGCATTGACGACGGCCTTGGTGATGACCAGCGCTTCGCCGGGCATCGGCTGGCCTATTACCTGGGCTTTTATCATGGCTACTTCCTTTCCTAAGAAAAGATATAGCATTTTTCTTGCAAAAGAAAAGGAGCGACAGATAAAACTGCCGCTCCTTTTCAATATATTCCCACATATCCGGTCCTCAATCGACCGGCGGCGCGTTTCCCGTCAGACAACAGCAACCGGCACTTCGGTCGAGGTGCGCATGGCATGGCTGTAGGGGCATACGATATGGGCGGCAGCGGCGAGCTTTTCAGCCTCGGCCTTGTCCATGCCGGGAATGTGGACAGCCAACGAAACTTCGATGCCGAAGCCGGTGCCATCCGCGCGAGGACCAATCCCGACTGTCGCCGTGACCTTGGCGTCTTCCGGAATCTTGACCTTCTGCTGGCCTGCGACAAATTTCAAAGCGCCCAGGAAGCAGGCGGAATAGCCGGCTGCAAAGAGCTGCTCCGGATTGGTGCCGGTAGCGCCATCGCCACCGAGCTCCTTCGGTACGGTCAGCGTGACGTCGAGGACGCCATTTTCGGAAACTGCATGGCCAGCGCGGCCACCGGTGGCGGAAGCTTTGGTCGTATAAAGAATAGGCATGTCATGTCTCCTTCGGTTGGATGAATTTTATATACATCACGATTTAATCGCGCGCAATATATATTTCGCAATGGTTTTGAGAAAGTGAATTGCGATAAGGCCGTCAATACGAGGATAGTGACGACTGCGATATGGCGGAGAGCCAATCAGCGCGACCAGCGCCGGCAGTCGAAAATCAATCTGACAATCGTTTGAGATCGGCTTCCGGGTACTTCCAGTCAGGACCGCAAACAAAAAGGGCGCCAGCGGCGCCCCTTTTTCAATGATGCGGTATCAGGCCGTGACCAGGATCGGCGCGCGCTCGGGAACGCGGTCATAGAGATCGATGACATCCTGATTCAGCAGACGGACGCAGCCGGAGGAAACGGCCTTGCCGATGGAGCGCCAATCGGGATTACCGTGCAGGCGGTAAAGCGAATCCTGCTTGTCCTCGAAAATATAGAGAGCACGTGCCCCCAGCGGGTTCTTCAGGCCCGGGTCCATGCCGCCATTGGCGATCGAATATTTCACGAGTTCCGGCTGGCGGGCGACCATTTCATCCGGCGGATTCCAGCGCGGCCATTTCTTGCGCCACTGGATGACGCCCCGGCCCTGCCAGGCAAATCCTTCGCGGCCGACGCCGATGCCATAGCGCATCGCCGTTCCGCCCTGCTCGGTCACATAGAGCATGCGCTGGGTTGTATTGACGACCACGCTGCCGGGTGCCTCGCCTGTTGGGTCGATCACCCGTTGACGATAGAAGCGGGGATCGATCTGCTGGTAGGGAACCGCCGGAATGATGAAGCCGCCATCCTCGACAGAGGCATAGATTACGGCCGGATCAGGCTGCTCGCCATCATAGCTGGAGAACCAGGTTCGGAACGGCCGCGGGGAGCCGGTATATTGAACCGGGCTGACGACGGGGCCGTTATCGATGGTGGAGGCGCAGCTGGCAAGCGTCGAAACGGCGCCGAGACCCGCCAGAGCGAGGAAGTTACGTCGCGATAGGGATGAAGGAAGGCTCATGTCGACAGCATAGTTCCTTTTGTGGAGGAAGCGAAAACCCGTACCAACAGGCTGATTCGGCTCCCCGAGAGGTTCGCAGAGACAGACGCAAAACTAAAGAGCGCAAACCACCCCGACTATCGCACTTATGCAACATCACGAAAATTTGTGGTAAAATACCGCTACAGAACGACGATTTCCGCCTTATCGGGCACACGGCTGTAAAGATCTATCACGTCCTGGTTGAGCATGCGAACACAGCCGGAAGATGCAGCCTTGCCGATCGACTGCCAATCCGGCGTGCCGTGAACTCGATAAAGCGTATCCCGGCCGTTCTGATAGATATAGAGCGCACGCGCGCCGAGCGGATTGGTCGGCCCCGGATTCATGCCGCCACGCTCGGCCGATAGCGGCCTCATCTGCGGGTCGCGCGCGACCATTTCTGCGGGCGGGGTCCAGCGCGGCCATTTCTGCTTCCATTGGATCAGGCCCCTGCCGTGCCAGGCATATCCTGCCGCGCCGAGGCCGACGCCATAGCGCATCGCCTTGCCGCCCGGTTCGATGAAATAGAGGAAGTGGTCGCGCGTATCGACAACAATGGTGCCGGGGCGTTCCCTGGTCTGGTAATCCACCTCCTGGCGCAGGAAGCGCGGATCGATGCGCTTGTAGGGGATGGCCGGCAACGTGAAGTCGTCTTCGCTGCGCTGCGCATACATGGCCTGGTGCACTGGATTGAAGGTCGGCAGGCCATAGGTCTGGTGGAATTGGGTGCGGAAGAGATCGCGCGATTGCGGCACGGGCTGCACCGGCAGGCGCCTTACCCTGTTCGGCTCGATACCCTCCGGACGATAGAAGACAGGCGTCGTCTCCTGCACGAAGCGATCCGGATCGGTGGCGCCCGTATCAGGAATGATGCTGCAGGCGGACAATGTCGCCAGCGCGGCAGCGGCAAACAGGTGACGGGAAACGGGCAGCAGGTCGGCCATTATCGAAAACCAGTTGGGACACATCGGATCGGCCGCATAATGACTGCCGCGGCTGGAGCGAGGCTGGCGTCGATCGCCAGACGGTTCCAACGAAGATATTACACCGATCGGCCAAACTCCTGTTTTCCCTTGCGACATCATGGGCTAGACCAATGCAGTACGGAGGAGCGCATGAATATCGACAGTCTCGACCCGGGCATCTTCGGCCAGACCGACCACAAGATTTGGCTGAAGCTGGTGGAACGGGCGCTGAAAGGCAAGAATTTCCAGGAAGCACTGGTCTCGCGAACCGATGACGGCATCGCGATAGAGCCGCTTTACCAGCGACGGCGCGACGGCAAGCCGCTATTTCGTCAGCGGGCCGAGTTGCCATGGATGGTGATGCAGCGCATGGACGATCCGGACACCGAGCGGGCAATGGTGCAGCTCGGCGACGATCTTGCCAATGGTGCAAGCGGTATCAGCCTCGTTTCCAGCAGTTCCGCTTCGGCCTTCGGCATCGGGATGGATGCTCAGTCGCCAATCTTTTCCGAAGTGCTGGCAGCAGCATCCGCCAAGACTACAACCCTGCGCCTCGATGGCTTTTCTTCCGGCGTCGCGAAAATGGTTGCGGACGGTGGTGCCCAGAGATTGCACCTTGGACTCGACGCTTTCCTGACAGCCGGGCATTTCGTCAATTTTACCAGCGACATCAAATACTTCAAAGAGTTGAAGTCGGTTGATACGATCGTCAATGCCGACGGCCGTGCCGTGCATAACGCCGGCGGGACCGAGGCGCAGGAACTGGCGGTGATGGCGGCAAGCCTCGTCGGCCATTTACGACTGCTTGAGGAGGCGGGACTGTCGCCGGAAGCAGCGCTTGCGGCAATCAGCCTCTGCCTTTCGGCCAATCAGAACCAGTTCATCACAAACGCGAAGATGCGCGCCGCGCGGCTGATCTTCACCCGGATCGCCGAGGCCTGCGGCATTACCGACCCACGACCGGCACATCTCTTTGCTGAGACCAGCTATCGCATGCTGACCCGCCTCGATCCGGAGACGAACATCCTGCGCAACACGATCGCGGTCTTTTCAGCCGGCGTTGGCGGCGCCGACGAGATCGGCGTTCTGCCGCACAGCCTGACGCACGGCATTCCTGATCCGCTGGCGCGGCGCCTGGCGCGCAACACGCAGACGATTCTGATCGCCGAAAGCCACCTCGATCATGTCGCCGATCCAGCTGCCGGGGCTGGCGGCATCGAGGCGCTGACCGACGCGCTTTGCGAACGGGCTTGGGAGATTTTCACCCGGATCGAAGGCAAGGGAGGATTGGCGAAGGTCATTTCCAGCGGCGAACTGGCGGCGATGATCGCGGAGGCTCGGGAGAGCCGTGCCGCAAGGCCGATCGTGGGGACGACGCTTTTTGCCATGAAGACCGAGCGGCCGGTGACGGTTTTGGGCCCTTTGGGTCCGATTGTTGGCGGGATGGGGTTGGTGCCGATACGATTGGATGAGGGGGTGGAGGCATGAGAATGGACATCGCGTTCGAGACAAGTGCGATACCCCCCTCTGTCGCTTTCGCGACATCTCCCCCACTAGGAGGGCTATCGCATATGGAGGTGGACGAGCACCATAAGCTCCTTCTCCCCTTGGGGAGAAGGTGGCCCGAAGGGTCGGATGAGGGGGTTATCGCTTTGAATTCATGGATTTTTGTGGTCTTGGCGGGCGCCCCCTCATCCGCCTGGCGGCACCTTCTCCCCGCTGGGGAGAAGGGGGACGGCGGCGCTCTCCGCTCATATGCGATACCCCTGCCGCCACAAGGGGGGAGATTGGAAACTCGCAGAACCCTTCCACCTCGAACAACCTCCTCATCTGCAGCAGGGAAAGTTGTCACGACCGGCTGGGTTAAATTCTGGCTCGGGACGATCTCCCCCTTTGTGGGGGAGATGTCACGAAGTGACAGAGGGGGGTGTGCGCCCTCCACATCCACGGAGGCATCGGCTCCATGACCAATATCCCCGACTTCGCCACCATCCCTTGGGCCAAGCCACAGGCAACGACGCCAACAATCGACGCCCCAGCCTGGGAAACTCCCGAAGGCATCAGCGTCAAGCGCGCCTATGGCGAAAGCGACCTCGCCCGCCTGAAGTTTTTGGATACCTATCCCGGTGCTGCGCCGTTCGTGCGTGGCCCCTACCCCACAATGTATGTCCAGCAGCCCTGGACCATTCGCCAATATGCCGGCTTCTCCACTGCCGAGGAGTCTAACGCCTTCTATCGCCGCAACCTTGCCGCCGGCCAGAAGGGCCTCTCCGTCGCCTTCGATCTTGCCACTCACCGCGGCTATGACAGCGATCATCCGCGAGTGGCCGGCGATGTCGGCATGGCGGGTGTGGCGATCGATTCCATCCTCGATATGCGCCAGCTCTTCGACGGCATTCCGCTTGACGAGATGAGCGTATCGATGACCATGAACGGCGCTGTGCTGCCGGTCATGGCGCTCTATATCGTCGCGGCGGAGGAACAGGGCGTTTCCGAGGATAAGCTGTCGGGCACGATCCAGAACGACATTCTCAAGGAGTTCATGGTTCGCAACACCTACATTTATCCGCCGCAGCCCTCGATGCGCATCGTCTCGGACATTTTCAGCTATACCAGCCAGCGGATGCCGAAGTTCAACTCCATCTCGATCTCCGGCTACCACATGCAGGAAGCCGGCGCGACGGCGGATCTGGAGCTCGCCTACACGATCGCCGACGGCATCGAATATGCACGGGCAGGCGTGGCAGCCGGGCTCGATATAGACAGCTTCGCCCCTCGCCTCTCCTTCTTCTGGGCCGTCGGCATGAACTTTTTCATGGAGGTTGCCAAGATGCGCGCGGGACGGCTGATCTGGGCCGCGCTGATGCAGAAGAATTTCGCGCCGAAGGATCAGAAGTCCCTGGCGCTCAGGACCCACAGCCAGACCTCCGGCTGGTCGCTGACGGCGCAGGATCCGATGAACAACATCATCCGCACCATGGTCGAGGCCATGGCGGCAACGCAGGGACATACCCAGTCGCTGCACACCAATTCCTTCGACGAAGCGCTGGCGCTGCCAACGGATCACTCCGCCCGCATCGCCCGCAACACGCAGATCCTGCTGCAGAAGGAATCCGGCACAACAGGCATCATTGATCCCTGGGGCGGCTCGGCCTACGTCGAACGGCTGACCCACGATCTTGCGGCCCGCGCCCTTGCTCATATCGAGGAAGTCGAGGCGCTCGGCGGCATGGCGAAGGCGATCGAGAAAGGCATTCCGAAGCTTCGCATCGAAGAAGCCGCCGCACGCACGCAAGCACGCATCGACAGCGGCCATCAGACACTCGTCGGCATCAACTTTTCCAGGCCGGAGAAGGATATCGAAGTCGACGTGTTGAAGGTGGACAATTCCGAAGTGCGGGCACGTCAGCTATCCAAGCTGCAGCAATTGAAGGGCACACGGGAGACGGCCGCCGTCGAGACTGCCCTCGACGCTCTGACGGATGCGGCGCGCACCGGCAGCGGCAATCTGCTCGACTTCGCCGTTAAGGCAGCAAGGGCAAGAGCGACCGTCGGCGAAATCTCGCTGGCGCTGGAAAAGGCATATGGCCGGCATGTGGCCGAGATCAGGACCATTTCCGGCGTCTATCGTCGGGAAGTCGGCGATGCCGATCCCGCTTTCAACAAGGCCGTCGCCAAGGTTGAAGCCTTCCGCAAGGTACGCGGCGAAAAACCCCGCATCCTCATCGCGAAGATGGGCCAGGACGGCCATGATCGCGGACAGAAGGTGATTGCGACGGCCTTTGCCGATCTCGGCTTCGATGTCGTCGTCGGCGCCATGTTCCAGACTCCGGAAGAAGTGGCCGATGTCGCCGTTCGCGAAGGCGTCGACATCGTCGGCGCATCCTCGCTTGCCGCCGGCCATCTGACGCTGGTGCCGGAATTGAAGGCCGCGCTCGCGCGCCGCCACGCCGGCAAGGTGCTGATCGCCGTCGGCGGCGTCATCCCGCCACAGGATTTCGCGGCGCTGGAAGCGGCCGGTGCGGACGCAATCTTCCCGCCCGGCACGGTGATTGCGGAAGCGGCAACGGCGCTGATCGAGAAACTGATGGCGTAAGCATCGACTCGCAGAGCGGTTCGGATTATCTCCCGCGCCGCTCTTGCGGGCGCTGGTTCAGACAGCCACGCTCTTGAAGAACTCGATACTTTGAGCGATTTCGCCCGGCAAAGCCGAATTGTGGCTGCCCGGCACCGTCGCCATTTCGATCTTCACGCCGGCGGCCGTTGCCCGTTTCGAAAGCAATGCCAGACGCGAGTCAAAATGCGCCTCTTCGGTTCCGTGGAACAGTTTTATCGGGCTTTTGAAGCTGTGCGCGTAGCAGAGCGGCGAGCGCATCTGGTATTCACGCGGGTTCCTGGTGTTGAAGCGGATGTCCTGCGGGTAACGGCTGAAGAAGGCGTAAGCGTCGGGGTTGCCGGATATCGGCGCGACCGCACGGAAGCGCTTCGTCGACATGGCCGCCAGCATGGCGAGGGTACCGCCGATGCTGTGGCCAGCCAGGAACATGCGATGCGGATCGACACCCGGCAGATGCCGCAGCCGGTTGGACGCGGCCAGCACATCGGCAACTTCGTCGTAAAAGCCGGAAAAATTGCCCTTCTGGCCGTTTTCGCCGCGCATGGAAGGGATCATGACGACGTAGCCGGCCTCGACATAGGGCTTCATCAGCTGCCAATGTCCCTGGCCGATGGCGTTGCCGCCATGCAGGAACAATACGGCCGGCTTCGGTTTCTCCGAACGCGTGTAGCGGGAAACCCAGGCGACGAGCTCCAGCTCCTCGCCGACGCCGCTGCGATAGAAAAGCCGTTCGGCGGTCGATGGCGTCACCAGCGGTTCGTAGATATCGGGAGCAGGTCCCTTGCTCACGAGATCAGTGCGAAACAGATGGCGCTCCTTGGCATAGTCGCCCGAAAGCAGCGGCGGCGCATCCTCGGCCTTCTCGTCGTTCCGTGTGGCGACACTCTTGTTCTCGGCAGGCTTGCTTGCAGTCGTACTGTCGTCGGCAGCTCTGACGATGTTGGGCGCAAAGAGCGTGAAGGCAATACCGGCTAGAAGGCTGCGGCGATTGGGACGAATTGCGTGGTCGTCGGACATGGTCGTGGGCTCTGTCGAAATATCCCGGCGCAGATCGAATCTGCACGGGTTGGAAGGCTAGGCCAACTCACTTTGTGGTGAGGAATCGCCCTCGCCTATTCATCGACAACCGGAGCCTTGGCGTCAATCATCGCGATCAAAGTTTCCAGCCTGTCGGCCTCGTAGGGCGGTTTGTCGGGCCGCAGTCGGGCAATGCGTGGAAAGCGCATGGCGACACCCGATTTATGGCGGGTCGAGCGGTTGATGCCCTCGAAAGCGACCTCGAGCACGAAGCCAAAATCGCGATCGGCGCGCACCGCTCGCACTGGGCCGAAACGGTCGACCGTATTGTTGCGCACGAACTTGTCGAGCACCTCAAGCTCCGCATCGGTAAAGCCGAAATAGGCCTTGCCGACAGGCACGAGCTGCTCACCCTCCGGCGTCGTCGCCCAGACGCCGAAGGTGAAATCGGAATAGTAGCTGGAGCGCTTGCCGTGGCCGCGCTGGGCATACATCAGCACGGCATCGACATTATAGGGATCGCGCTTCCACTTGAACCAGGGGCCTTTGGCGCGGCCTGCGAGATAGGCGCTGTCCCTGCGCTTGATCATCACGCCTTCGATCACCGGATCGGGCGGCGAGGAGCGCAGGCGGTCGAGCTCCTCCCAGGAAGAGAAATCGACGAGCGGCGACAGATCAAAGCGGTCGTGCGGTGCTGCTTCGATAAGCTCCGTCAGGCGCTCGCGTCGATCAAGGAAACCGCGGGCACGCACGTCCTCCGCGCCATCGAACAGAAGATCATAGGCGCGGATGAAGGCCGGAAACTCGTCCAGCATCTTTGCCGTCACGGTCTTGCGATTGAGGCGCTGCTGCAGATCGGAAAAGCTGCGTGTCGGGCTGTTGGAGCGAACAGTGCCGCCAACCAGCAGCTCACCGTCCATGACGCCCTCGAAATTCATGGCGTCCACAACGTCTGGAAAGGCGCCGGATATGTCATCGCCGGAGCGCGAATAGAGCTTGCTCGTCTCCCCGGAGCGCGAAAGCTGGACGCGGATGCCATCCCACTTCCATTCGGCCGCGAAATCGCGAGGGTCGAGCCCGTCGAGATCGCCTGTTTCAACAGGATTGGCCAGCATAACGGAATGGAAGATCGCCGGCGTCGCCAATATCGGCCGCTCGCCCTTTCCTTCCAGCCATCGAAACAGGCTTTCATAGGGCGGCTGCAGACCATGCCACAGCGTTTCGATTTCGGTCACATCCTTGCCGCTGAGTTCGGCCAGCGCCTGTTTGGCAAGCCGGGCCGAAACACCGATGCGCATGGCGCCGGTCGCAAGCTTCAGAAAGGCAAAGCGGCCCGACGTATCCAACCGATCCAACAGGTCGCGGACGAAGCTGCGCACTTCGGTCCGCCCAAGCGCATTCATGCGCCTGATAACCTCGCCGAGCTTCGGCTGCTCTCCGGCAGGACGCTCGATATCGCTTTCCTTGTCCCATACCAGCGAGATCGTCTCGGCAAGATCGCCGACATAATCGTAGGAATAGCGAAACAGCACCTCGTCCATGCGCTCGAGAACGAGCTCGCGCAGCATGGCGGGCTTGACGTTGCGCACCTCGAGCGTGCCGGCAATGGCGGCCAGACCATAGCCGCGGTCCGGATCGGGCGTATCGCGGAAATAATCGGTCAGCAGCTTCAGCTTGCCGTTGCGGCTCGGCGTCAGCACCAGGCGATCGAGAAGGTCGGCAAAGGCTTTCATCTGAGCACCTCCTTCTCTCCACTGGGGAGAAGGTAATCGCATATGAGATGAAATAGTTGCCGCGCACCTCCTTCTCCCCTCGGGGGAGAAGGTGCCGAGAGGCGGATGAGGGGGATACCACGAGCGGAAAAGTCAATCGATCCGAGGCAGTTGCCCCCCTCATCCGACCCTTCGGGCCACCTTCTCCCCGCTGGGGAGAAGGTGAGACACAGGACGACCTTCATCATCTAGTCTCCCTCGTCTTCATAGCCGATGAGATGCAGCGGCTTGGCGGCGATGCCCTGCAGCTCGCACCAGCGCACCAATGCCTCTTCGCGGCCGTGGGTGACCCAAACCTCGCTCGGCTTCAGATCGGAGATTGTCTCGGTCAGTTCGGGCCAGTCGCAATGATCCGATATGACCAGCGGCAACTCGACCCCGAGTTGCTTGGCACGCTGGCGCACCATCATCCAGCCGGAGGCGAAAGCCGGCAGCGGATCGTGAAAGCGCCGCGCCCAGCGATCCTGAAACGCGGAGGGCGGACCGACGACGACGGCGCCCTGAAAGATCGACTGATCGCGGCTTTCGATGGTGGCTGGCTTGAGTTCGCCAAGCGCGATGCCCTGGCTGACATAGTAGTCGGACAGGGTTTCGAGCGCGCCATGGATATAGATCGGTTTGTCATAGCCGGCATCGCGCAGCAGGCGGACGACGCGCTGCGCCTTGCCGAGCGCATAGGCGCCGATCAGATGCGTTCGTTCCGGAAACTGCCGAAGCGAAGCCAGGAGCTTGCGCGTCTCAGCCATGGGATCGGGATGATGGAAGACCGGCAGGCCGAAGGTCGCCTCGGTGATGAAGACGTCGCAGGGAACCGGCACATAGGCTTCACAGGTCGGGTCCGGCCGGCGCTTGTAATCGCCTGAGACCACGATGCGCAGTCCATCCTTCTCCACTGCGATCTGAGCCGAACCCAGGACGTGGCCGGCAGGATGGAACTGCACCTTGACGCCATTGATCGTCACTTCCTCGCCGAAGGCAACCGCCTGCTCCGATCCTGCAAAGCCATCACCATAGCGGATGCGCATGATATCGAGGGTCTGGCGCGTAGCGAGCACATTGGCATGGCCGGAACGAGCGTGGTCCGAATGACCATGCGTGACGAGCGCTCGCTCGACCGGCTGCACGGGATCGATATAGAAGCCGCCTATCGGGCAGAACAAGCCCGCAGGCGCCGGATAAAGCAGTTGATCGGGTCTCATGACTTGTGAGGATAGCGCGATTTGCACAATTAGGTAGCGATATCAGCTGCTTTTCGCGCGAATCCGCGCTCGGGTTGCCGATCCGGCAGATCGAAGACGAGGACATCCTCGCTATGCGGCTTGGCCTTTGCCACGACGGCGCCGTTCGGATCGACGATTGCGCTGGTGCCGTAGCTCACCCAGCCATCCTCGTTGCTGCCGACCACATCGGACGCCATGACCCAGCAGCCCGTATGCCTGGCGCATATCTGCAGGCCCGAAATGCCCGGCCTA
This sequence comes from Rhizobium sp. ERR 942, assembly GCF_007828395.1. Lineage (NCBI taxonomy): Bacteria > Pseudomonadati > Pseudomonadota > Alphaproteobacteria > Hyphomicrobiales > Rhizobiaceae > Rhizobium > Rhizobium sp. ERR 942. Next base: position 112,676 of record NZ_VIUA01000003.1, on the reverse strand, counting down.
TGCCATTTCTCCGCCTTGTGGGGCCGGAGCATCAGGTTGACGGGATTGCAGATGAGGCCCGCTCCCTTCCGGGCCAAACGAGCTGCGGTATAGGGATATCGGAGATCGGCGCAGATATTGATGCCAAAGCGCCAATGGCCCTCCCGCCAGATCGGAAAATCCTTTCCCGGCGTGCAGCCGCTTTCGAGCGGGTGAGCCTTGGCATAGACGCCGGCTATCCGGCCGGACTTGACGACCATGGCGCTGTTGTAGAGCGCATCGCCTCTCTTCTCGAAGAGGCCAATAATCGCTGTCGTCCTGCTCGAGGCGAAGCGAGCGACAAGCGCGTCCAAACCGGGATCGTCGAGGGAAAGCGCGCGGCGTCTGGCGATGGCTTCGTTGTAGCTGTGTCCCTGCAGATAGCATTCTGGAAAGAGGGCGAGATCGATGCCCTGCCTTTCCGCCCAGGCGAGATCGCGCGCCAAAGCCTGGGCCGCCTGCTCGACGGCATCGAAAAGTGCCAGACGTTGAAAGGCCGCGATCCGCATGCGGCAGCGGTAACATGCGCGGCGAGTCGGCCCTAACACAAATGGATCAGGTGCGGGTCATCGCCTCTACCGGACTGGTAAATGAAATAGAAAGAGATTGAGGCTCTTGGCCGATCGAAAGCGTTTGAAGAACAGCTTCTGTATCAAAACGGCACAGATGGGCCTGGCACGATTTCTGCTTCGTAAGTGACGTTCCAGGAGTTCATAATGATCCAACGCCGCGCCCTTATCGCTTCCCTCGCCGCCTCGGCAGCGGCTGGCGTGCTTGCACGGCGCGGTTTCGCGGCACCACTTGCCAAGATGGCCGGTGCCGAGCTGCGCGGTCCGATCGACGCCATTGCGCTGAAGACGACACCGGGCGCCAGCGATTTCAAGAGCGGCAAGCTGCAGGCGATGATCGACAATGCGGCGCGAAGCAAGATGCCGCTTTTCCTACCACCGGGCACCTACAACATCTCAAACCTGACACTCCCCAATAATACGCGCATCACAGGCGTTCCTGGCGCCTCACGGCTCATCTATAGCGGCGACGGCCATCTGATGAATGCAGATAAAACCAGGCGTATCGAGCTTTCCGGCCTCGTGCTCGATGGCGGCAATCGCTGGCTTGCCGATTATGCGGGTGGCCTTCTGCAATTTACCGGCGTCGACGAAGTGCTGATCGACAATTGCGAAATAATCGGCAGCCGCAAGCACGGACTGCAGCTGGAGCGCTGTGGCGGTCGGATCGAGCGCAGCCACATCTCCGGAGCGGCCGAGACGGGGATCTATTCCGTGCAATCCACCGGCTTGGCGGTGACAGGCAATCGCGTCGAGGATTGCGGCAATGGCGGTATTCTGATCCATCGCTGGGACAAGGCCGAGGATGGCAGCAGCGTCACCAACAACCGTATCGCCCGCATTCGCGCCAATGGCGGGGGCACCGGCCAGAACGGAAACGGCATCAATATCTTCCGCGCGGATGGCGTCACGGTTTCCGGCAATCAGATCGCCGATTGCGCCTTTACGGCGATCCGCGCCAACTCGGCATCGAATGTGCAGATCTCGAACAATCAGTGCCTGCGCTCCGGCGAAACCGCCATCTACTGCGAATTCGAGTTTGTCGGCGCCACGATCAGCAACAATCTGGTCGATGGCGCCGCCAACGGCATTTCAGTTACCAATTTCGACAAGGGCGGAAGGCTCGCTTCGGTGACGGGCAACGTCATCCGCAGCCTGTCGCTTACCGCACCCTATGCGCAGGACGGCGGTTTCGGCATCGGCATCTCGGCGGAAGCCGATACGCTTGTTGCCGACAATGTTATCGAGAATGCGCCGCTCTGGGGCCTGCGGCTCGGCTGGGGGCAATATCTCCGTAATGTCGTTGCGACCGGCAATATCGTGAGACATGCCGGCATCGGCTGCGTCGTCTCCGTCGCCGATGGCGCCGGCTCAGCGGTTATTGCAGGCAATCTCTTCCAGGAAATGCAGCAAGCCGCGATCATGGGCTTCCGCTGGGACAAGCCGGCATCGGGCGAGTTGGTCAGGGGAAGCACGCAGTTTCCGCAGCTGACCATCGAAGACAACAGGCTCGTTTAGGCCGATCGCCAGTTCGGCTGCCGCTTTTCGAAGAAGGCGGTGATGCCTTCCTTCGCCTCGTCGGTCTCCCAGGCATCTGCCAATTGTTCGACGACGTGATCGATCATGCCATCGGTAATCGGCCTGCCGACGGAACGCGCCAGGGCCTTAGCGCGGGCCGCTGCCTGCGGTGACGCTCCCAGGAAATGGCGGACTTCGGCTTCTACGGCCTCATCCAGTGCCTCCTCCGCCACGACCCGTGACAGGAGCCCCGTGGCATGCGCCTGCCAGGCATCGATGATTTTGCCGGAGAGAAACAACGGGCGCGCATTCGCTTCGCCGATGCGCGCGACGACATAGGGACTGATCGTGGCCGGAATGATGCCGAGGCGCACCTCCGTCAGGCCGAAACGGGCCGTCGATGCCGATATCACCATGTCGCAGACGCTGAGGATGCCGATACCGCCGCCGAAAGCATTGCCCTGGACGCGGGCGATCAGCGGCTTCGGCAATTCGTTCAACGCCTTGAACAGCATGGCAAGTCGCCGCGCCTCGGCCATACGCCCATCCCGCGTAGCATCGAACTGGGCACGCATCCAACCGAGATCGCCGCCGGCACAGAAACTGGCGCCCTCGCCGGTCAGCACGACGACCCGGACTGCGCTGTCGTGAGCAAGGTCGTCCGTTGCCGCTGTCAAGTCATCGATCATCTCCGCCGAAAGGGCATTGTGCTTTTCCGGGCGCGCCAGCGTCACATGGGCAACACCGCGCTCGTCGGTGGCGATGCGGATCGTCTGCGATATCATGAGGCACTCCTGAGGCTGCGGGCAAAGGCGGCGGCGCGGGCAAGCTTGTCCTCGTCGAGACCGGTCTCGAAGCCCCGCGCCGATAGATAATCTTGAACAGAAACGGTATCGACATTGCCCTTGGCGCCGGGAGCGAAGGGACAACCGCCAAGGCCGCCGGCTGACGCATCGAATACCCGCAGGCCGCGCTCCAACGCGACGCCGATATTGTCGAGCGCACGGCCGGACGTGTCATGAAAATGGCCGGCAAGGACTGCCGCGGGGAGTTCTCCGAGCACTGCGCCAAGCATCCGGTCGACGGCCTCGGGCGTGCCTTTGCCGATCGTGTCGCCAAGGCTGATCTCATAGCAACCAAGCGCACGCAACTGCCACGCGACGCTGACAACATTTTGCGGCGGCACCGCGCCCTCATAAGGGCACTCGACGACGCAGCTGACATAGCCGCGCAACGGAACGCCGCGATCCCGACTGGCGGCCGCTACCGGCCGAAAGCGCTCGATGCTCTCGGCGATCGAGCAGTTGATGTTGCGCATGGAGAAGGTTTCCGAGGCGGACGCGAAGATCGCCACTTCATCGACGCCAGCCGCAAGGGCCGCCTCGAAGCCCTGCATGTTGGGCGCCAGCGCTGTGTAACGAACGCCTGGACGCCGCTCTATGCCGGCCATGACCGAAGCGGCATCCCCAAGCTGCGGCACCCATTTCGGGCTGACGAAGCTGGTGACTTCAATTCGCTCGAAACCGCAATCCGAAAGCAGATTGACCAGCTCGATCTTGTGTTCGGTATCAACCTGCCGCTTCTCGTTCTGCAGCCCGTCACGCGGTGCCATCTCGACGATGGTGACGTGGTTGGAAGGCTTGTCGCTCATGCCGCATCCTCCGGGCGAAGTGACAGAAGCACGGCGCTTTCGCTGGTCTGATCCCCCTCGCCGACATACAGATCTTCGACGATGCCGTCGCGTGCCGCCGTCAGCGTCAGCTCCATCTTCATGGCCTCCATGACGATCAGCGCCTGGCCCCTCGCCACCGCGTCGCCCTCGCGCACACGTACGATCTTGACGAGGCCCGGCATCGGCGCGATGACGCGATCGCCGCCGCCGGCCGCTTCTTCTCCACCGTCGAGCAGATCGAGTCGATGGAAATGATGCGTCTGTCCATCGAGGAATAAAGTCACGCCTGACGATGTCTCGAAGATATCGACATGGGACTGCCGGCCGTCGATCTCGACGTGGCGGGAAAAGCCTTCACCTGCGAGCAAGCGAATGAGACGGATGCGATCGTCAAAGGTGACGCTGAACAGCGACCGACCCTTTGCAGCCACGCGGCAATTCTGATGACCGCCGGCAAAATGCAGCGTGACGGGACGGCTTGCCTCGCCCCAGAGCTGCCAAGGACCGAGCGACAGCCAAGGATCATTTCCAGTGGCTTCTGCGAACCCACCTGCCTCCACAATGGCAGCAATGGCGAGGGCAGCATCGTCTGGCGGTTGCGCCGAGGTCAGCGCCTCCACGTCACGGTCGATCAATCCCGTATCCGGATGGCCGGCGGCGAAATCCGGCTGGCGGCTCAACCGGATAAGGAAATCGAGGTTGGTGGTGGTTCCGGCAACCTGTGTCTGCTCGAGACCGTGCGTGAGCTTGGCAAGCGCCGCCGCCCGATCGGGCGCATGCACGGTCAGCTTGGCGATCAGCGGGTCGTAATGCGGGGTGATGCTGTCGCCCTCGCGCACGCCGGCATCGATGCGGACATCGCCTTCGGGAAAGCGCAGGTGGGAAAGCGTGCCGGTTGCCGGCAGGAAGCCGCGCGATGGGTCTTCGGCATAGATGCGGGCTTCGAAGGCCCAGCCGTTTATGGTGAGCTCAGCTTGCGTTTTCGGCAGCGGCTCGCCGCTCGCAACGCGCAATTGCCATTCGACAAGATCGACGCCGGCGATTGCCTCTGTGACGGGATGCTCGACCTGCAGGCGGGTGTTCATCTCCATGAAGAAGAAGCGATCCGGCGACAGGCCGTCGGAGACATCGGCGATGAACTCAACGGTGCCGGCGCCGCGATAATCGATGGCGCGGGCGGCGCGAACCGCCGCTTCGCCCATGGCGCTGCGCATCTCCTCCGTCATGCCGGGCGCCGGTGCCTCCTCGATCACCTTCTGGTGCCGGCGCTGCAGGGAGCAATCGCGCTCGAAGAGGTGCACGGCATTGCCCTGGCTGTCACCGAACACCTGAATCTCGATATGGCGCGGCTTGACGAGATATTTTTCGATGAGCACGGCATCGTCGCCGAAAGCGGATTTCGCCTCGCGCTTCGCCGCCTCCAGCGAAGCCTCGAAATCCTCCGGACGGTCGACGCGGCGCATGCCCTTGCCGCCGCCGCCGGCCCTCGCCTTGATAAGAACGGGAAAGCCGATGCCGTCGGCCTGCTCGGCAAGAAAGCCGGGCTCTTGCCTATCGCCATGATAGCCGGGAACAACGGGCACGCCGGCCCGCTCCATCAGCGCCTTGGCCGCATCCTTGAGGCCCATGGCCCGGATGGAGGCTGGCGACGGGCCGATAAAGATCAGACCGGCAGCTTCGACGGCTTCGGCAAAATCTGCATTTTCCGAGAGAAAGCCGTACCCCGGATGAATGGCCTCAGCTTGGGTACGCTGAGCCGCAGCAATGATCTTTTCCTTCGAAAGATAACTCTCGCTCGCCGCCGCCGGGCCGATGTGAACGGCTTCATCGGCCAGCACCACATGCAGCGCATCCCGATCGGCGTCGGAATAGACGGCGACTGTGCGGATGCCCAGGCTCCTCGCCGTGCGGATGATGCGGCAGGCGATTTCGCCGCGATTGGCGATCAGTATCTTCGAAAACATCGGCAGACCCTATTGCGCGGCAATGACTTCGACTTCGAGCAGCCAGGCCGTATCGAAAATACCGGCGATCACGACAGTCATGGCCGGCGTAAGCGAGCCCAGATATTCGCTGCGGATCTCGCGGTTCTCGATCGTATGATGTCGATCGGCGAGAAAGGTGGTGACCTTGACGATATCGTCCTTCGTCATGCCGGCCGCCTTCAGCTGCGCATCGATGTTGTGCCAGACCTGGCGAGCCTGCGCCTTAAAACCCTCCGGCAAGGCATCGTCGACGTCGGTCGGTATCTGTCCGCTGATAAAAAGCAATCGTTCGAAATTCTCGAGCTTTACGGCTTGAGCATAACCACCGCGGGGCTGCGGCGCATTCTTGGCATTGATGGCATCGCGTTTCATCTCCGTCTCCTCACATCCTGAACAGACCGAAGCGTGTGTCTTCGATCGGTGCGTTGAGTGCTGCTGAAAGCGACAGAGCCAGCACGTCGCGGCTCTTGCGCGGATCGATGATGCCATCGTCCCATAGGCGGGCCGAGGCGTAGAGTGGGTGGCTCTGGGTTTCGAACATCTTGAGCGTCGGCGCCTTGAAGGCGGCCTCTTCTTCCGGCGTCCAAGGCTTGCCGGCACGCGCCAGCGCCTCGCCGCGTACGGTGGCGAGCACGCCTGCCGCCTGCTCTCCGCCCATGACGGATATGCGGCTGTTGGGCCAGGTCCAGAGAAAACGCGGCGAATAGGCCCGGCCGGCCATGCCATAATTGCCGGCACCAAAGGAGCCGCCGATCAGCATGGTGATCTTCGGGACTTTGGTCGTCGCCACAGCCGTCACCAGCTTGGCGCCATTCTTGGCGATGCCCTCCGTCTCGTATTTGCGGCCGACCATGAAGCCGGTGATATTCTGCAGGAAAACGAGCGGGATCTTGCGTTGCGAACAAAGCTCGACGAAATGCGCGCCCTTCAGCGCCGACTCCGAGAAGAGAACGCCGTTGTTGGCGATGATGCCGACTGGGATGCCGTGGATGTGGGCAAAGCCGCAGACCAGCGTCGTGCCGTAGCGCGCCTTGAACTCATCCAGCCGGGAGCCGTCTACCATGCGGGCGATGACCTCGCGCACGTCATAGGGCGTGCGCAGATCCGAGGGGACGATGCCGAGAATATCCTCGGGATCGTAGAGCGGCGCCTCGGGCGTGCGACGCTCGACACTCTCGGGCTTGCGGCGATTGAGATTGGCGACCGCTTGCCGGGCGAGTGCGAGCGCATGGGCATCGTCGCGCGCCAGATGATCGGCAACACCGGAAAGGCGCGTATGGACATCGCCGCCGCCTAGATCTTCGGCAGAGACAACCTCCCCCGTCGCCGCCTTGACGAGCGGCGGACCGGCGAGAAAGATCGTTCCCTGTTTCTCGACGATGATGGTTTCGTCCGACATGGCCGGCACATAGGCGCCGCCCGCCGTGCAGGAACCCATGACGACGGCGATCTGCGGAATGCCGGCCGCCGACATATTGGCTTGATTGTAGAAGATGCGCCCGAAATGATCGCGGTCGGGAAATACCTCGTCCTGGTTCGGCAAGTTGGCACCACCGGAATCGACGAGATAGATGCAGGGGAGATTGTTTTCCGCCGCAATCTCCTGCGCGCGCAGATGCTTCTTCACCGTGATCGGATAATAAGTGCCACCTTTGACGGTGGCATCATTGCAGACGATCATGCAATCGCGGCCGGAAACGCGGCCGATGCCGGCGATCAACCCGGCGCCCGGTGCCTCGCCGCCATAGAGACCGTGGGCTGCCGTCGTCCCGATCTCCAGAAACGGCGTGGCGGGATCGATCAGCCCGGCGACACGATCGCGCGGCAGCATCTTGCCGCGGCCGACATGGCGCTCACGCGCCTGCGCGCCGCCGCCTTCCGCCGCCTGCGACGCCGCAGCCTCAGCGACGCCGATCGCCTCCAGCATGGCGGCGCGATTGTCGCGGAAGCGATCCGTGTGCGTCGATATCTCTGATTTCAGGACGGTCATGCGCTTCACCGGTTGATGGGAATGGAATTTCGCAGTCAGGCCGTTTCGCCAAACAACTCGCGGCCGATCAGCATGCGCCGGATTTCGGATGTGCCGGCACCGATCTCATAGAGCTTGGCGTCGCGCAGCAGCCGTCCAGCGGGATAATCATTGGTATAGCCGTTACCGCCGAGCGCCTGGATGCATTCGAGCGCCAGCGCCGTCGCCTTTTCTGCGGAGTAGAGAATGCAGCCGGCGGCATCCTTGCGCGTCGTCTCGCCGCGATCGCAGGCGGCGGCCACGGCATAGACATAGGCGCGGCAGGCATTCATGGTGACATACATATCGGCCAGCTTGCCCTGCATCAGCTGGAACTCGCCGATCGACTGGCCGAACTGCTTGCGCTCATGCATGTAAGGCAGCACCACATCCATGCAGGCCGCCATGATGCCGACGGGGCCGCCGGAAAGGACGACGCGCTCGTAATCGAGACCCGACATCAGCACGCGCACGCCGCCATCGATGTGACCGAGAACATTCTCCTCCGGAACCTCGCAATCGAGGAAGATCAGCTCCGAGGTGTTCGAGCCGCGCATACCGAGCTTGTCGAGCTTCTGACCGACGGAGAAGCCGGGAAAGCCTTTTTCGACGAGGAAGGCGGTAATCCCGCGCGGACCGGCATCCGGAGAGGTTTTGGCGTAGACGACGAGGACATCGGCATCCGGGCCATTGGTGATCCACATCTTGCTGCCGTTCAGCACATAGCGGTGGCCGCGCTTTTCGGCATGCAGCTTCATGGAGACGACATCGGAGCCTGCACTCGGCTCCGACATGGCGAGAGCCCCCACATGCTCGCCGGATATCAACTTCGGCAGGTAGCGCTCCTTCTGTGCCGCCGTGCCGTTGCGGTAGATCTGGTTGACGCAGAGGTTGGAATGAGCGCCGTAGCTCAGACCCACGGAAGCCGAAGCACGGCTGATCTCTTCCATGGCAACCGTGTGGGCGAGATAGCCGAGGCCGGCGCCGCCATAGGCTTCGTCAACCGTGATCCCGAGTACGCCGAGATCGCCCATCTCCCGCCACAGATGCATCGGGAAGCTGTTGTTGCGATCGATCTCGTCTGCAAAGGGTGCAATGCGATTGCTGGCAAAGCGGCGTACCTGCTCGCGCAGCGCATCGATGTCCTCGCCCAGCGCGAAGTTCAATCCCCCAGAAAACATGCGGCTTCTCCTCCCGACCTTCCCGAACGTCCAATCTCTTTGAACGTATGTCTCGTTATGCCTGCTTCAAGCCGCCGGCCTCATGCCGCATCTGCGGGTACATGCTGCGCCTCCCGCGGCATCTCATAGGCTTTCAGTCTGTCCGCTATCCTCACCATGATCTTCCGGCGAGCCTCCTCCTTGACCGGGCCGAAGCCTCTTATCTCATCAAACAGCGAGAGAATGGCAAGGGCTTCTGCCTCGTTGTCGTGGCGCAGACTGGAAAGCACACGCCCGGCGATCTCTTCGTATTCGCCAATCAGGCGGCGTTCCATTTGCCGTTCCGCCATATAGCCGAAGGGATCGAAAGCGGTGCCTCGCAGCCGTTTCATTGGTGCAAGCATCCGCAGCAGCGGCAGGATCCAGGCGCCGAACTCGCGCTTCCTTGGCCGACCGTTCGGATCCTTGCCGCCGAGGATGGGTGGAGCAAGATTGAGGGCCAGCTTGAAATCTCCCTCCATCTCCTCACGCAATTGCGCTTCGAAAGCAGGATCGGTGAGCAGCCGGGCAACCTCATATTCATCCTTGTAGGCCAGGACCCGCGCATAAGTGACGGCGACGGCAAAGGGCAGCTTGTCCGAAAGCCGCTCTTTCGTCGCCAGAGCATTGGCGTGGGCGACGAAAGCACCATAGCGCTCGGCAAGGGCCGCATCCTGATAGGCGGTCAGATGCGCCTTGCGATGCCTGATGAGATCATCGAGACTCATGTCAGCCAGCGTCTTGCCCGCATCGGGTGCCGCCATTAGGGCATGCACGGCCTGCGGATCATGGGCGAGAAGCCGGCCCCAATGAAACGCGGAGAGGCTCGCCTTGACGGCGACGCCGTTGAGCTCGATCGCCTTTTCGATCGCCTCCAACGATAACGGCAGCAGACCGCGCTGCCAGGCAAAGCCGGTCAGCAGGATATTGGTCGAGATCGCATCGCCGGTGACCTCGGTCGCGACCTGACCGAAATCGAGGAAGACGGACTTATCGCTGACGGTCTTTGCAATCGTATTCTGGATCGAACCGGTCCTGAAGTCGAAATCGCGGTTGCGAACGAAATCGGCGACCGGCATGAGCCCGGTGTTGACGATGGCGGTCGTACGCGTCGTTGAGCAGAGCGTGACCGCATCCTTGGAGGCCCCGACCACTTCGTCCGCCGACAACAGCAAGTCCGCGCCGCCATTGACGATACGCGAGGACGTGACGTCTGCCTGGTTGAGACCGATACGCAGATGGCTCATGACGGCGCCGCCCTTCTGGGCGAGGCCTGCCATGTCAAGGATCATCGGCACCTTGCCATCCAGATGCGCGGCCATGCCAAGGATGGCCCCGATGGTCAGGATGCCCGTGCCGCCGACGCCGGCAATCGCGATGTTCCAGGGACGATCGGCGATGGCAGGAATTTCCGGCATCGGCACGTCGATGTCGGCGTGGCCCAGTGCCTTCCGCTTGCGGCGCTTGCCGCCATGAACCGTGACGAAGGACGGACAAAAGCCTTTGACGCAGGAGAAATCCTTGTTGCAGCTCGACTGGTTGATCTGGCGCTTGCGGCCGAATTCCGTTTCCAGCGGCTCGACGGAGATGCAGTTCGACTGTACCGAACAATCACCGCACCCCTCGCAGACAGCCTTGTTGATGAAGACGCGCTTGGCGGGATCTTCCATCAGGCCGCGGCTGCGGCGACGGCGCTTCTCGGCGGCGCAGGTCTGGACGTAGACGATCGCCGAGCAACCTGCCGTCTCGCGCAGCGCCAGCATCACCTGATCGATATGGTCGCGATGCAGGACCTTGACGCCGGGCGCCAGCTCCGAAGCGCGATAGGCATCGGGATTGTCCGACAGCAGATAGATCGGCCGGACACCCTCGTCATGCAACTGCTTGGTCACCAGTTGCGGCGTCAGATGGCCGTCGATCTGCTGCCCGCCGGTCATCGCTACGGCATCGTTGTAGAGCAGCTTGTAGGTGACGTTGACCTTGGCGGCGACGGACTGGCGGACGGCAAGAATGCCGGAGTGGAAATAGGTGCCGTCACCGAGATTGACGAACATATGCTTTTCGTCGGTGTAACGCGCAATCGCCGTCCACGGCACGCCTTCACCGCCCATCTGGGTGAAGGTCTCGGTGTTGCGGTCCATCCAGGTGGCCATGTAATGGCAGCCGATGCCGGCGATGGCGCGGCTGCCTTCGGGAACGCGGGTGGACGTATTGTGCGGACAGCCCGAGCAGAAGAAAGGCGTACGGTTCAGCGGCGCCACATGGCTGCGGCTGATCTGGCCGCGCTCGGCAAGATAGGCAAGCTTGGCGGCAATGCGATCATGCAGGCCCTGATCGAGATCGAGCTTGACGATGCGCCCGGCGATGGCTCTCGCAACCGCGCCGACGGTCAGCGCCGAAGACAGGCTGAGATAGGGTTTGTCATGCTCGTCGAACTTGCCGACGATGCGCGGGCGCACATCGGCGCGCCAGTTGAAGAGCTGCTGCTTGATCTGGTTTTCGATGATTTCGCGACGCTCCTCGACGACAAGAACTTCGTCCAGCCCTTCCGAGAAATGGCGCACGGCCTCCGGCTCCAACGGCCAGGGCATGCGCACCTTCAAGATACGCAGGCCGATATCGGCCATTTCCCGCGGGCCGATCTCCAGCTCGCGCAGCGCCTGCAGCACATCCTCATAGGCCTTGCCGGAGGAGATGATGCCGAAGCGGGCATTGGGAACATCATGCGTGATTTCGTCGACGCGATTGGCGCGGGCGAAAGCGATGGCCGCATAGGCCTTGTAATTCTGCAGGCGATCGTCCTGCACCAGCGGCGGATCGGGCCAGCGCAAGTTGAGGCCGCCGGGAGGCAGCTCGAAATCCGTCGGCAAGACGAACTGCCGCTTTTCTCCCGATAGATCGACGGCCGCCGTCGTCTCGACCGTATCGGCAATGAATTTCATGCCGACCCAGCAGCCGGAATAACGCGACATGGCGATGCCGAGCAGGCCGTATTCGAGGAATTCGTGGATCGAAGAAGGATAGATGACCGGCATGACCGCCGACATGAATTCATGGTCGGTCTGGTGCGGAATGGTCGAGGATTTGGCGGAATGATCGTCGCCGGCAAAACAGAGGACCCCACCATGCCTGGAGGTACCGGCAGCATTGCCATGCTTCAGCACGTCACCGGAGCGGTCAACGCCGGGGCCTTTGCCGTACCAGATGCCGAGCACGCCGTCCTTGCGGGCGCCGGGAGAAAGGCCGACCTGCTGCGAGCCCCAGACCGCCGTGGCTGCAAGGTCTTCATTGATTCCGGGCTGGAAGGTGACGTCATGCGCGTCGAGGTAAGTCCGGGCCTTCAGAAGCTGCTGGTCGTAGCCGCCGAGGGGCGAGCCGCGATAGCCTGAAATGAACGTTGCCGTATTGAGTCCTGCGGCGCGATCACGCCGCATCTGCGTCATGGGCAGCCGCACCAGCGCCTGCAGGCCGGTCATGAAAACGCGGCCATCCTCAGCGGTATATTTGTCGTCTAGCGAAACGCCGGTCGCAAGCATCTGCTCTCCTCCCGAGATCGCAGTTACCGATTGCCCATGTACCTTTCACCGGATGCCTCCTACCGCGTCCGACGAAAGCGACAACCGAACGGTAACATGCAGCGACGCTAATTTCTGAACGAAGGCTAGGCCTCGGCAGCATGATTTGCAAAGATTTAGACGGGCTGGCGGATATTTTCGTGCTTGCTCGGCGCTGGCCATCCGCCATCCATCATGAGCTTTCATCGCAGATATCAGCGGCAGGGTCTTTTACTCGCCCAAGCTGCCCAATAAGGTCGCGCCGACTCGAATCTGGGAGACCCATATGCTGACGATCTACGGTGTCTATCGCTCGCGCGCCTCGCGCAATTACTGGATGGCGGAGGAGCTCGGCATCGAGTTCAAATCCGTGCCTGTCATCCAGGCCAGCCGGCTTGCCAATCCGCTCGCTGCCGACGCGCCAATCAACACGATGTCGCCGGAGTTTCTGGCGGTCAATCCGATGGGCATGATCCCCTGCATCAAGGATGGCGATCTCGCGATGCATGAGTCGCTCGCCATCAACCTCTATCTCGCGCGCAAATATGGCGGCCCGCTGGCCGGCAAGACGGTAGAGGAAGAAGGACTGATGTCTATGTGGACGATGTGGGCGGCGACGGAAGTCGAACCCTATAGCGTCGCGCTCGTGCGCATCTATGACAATGCGCAGGAAAATAGCGATGCAGGCAAGGCCGGGATCGCAGTCGCCTGCCGCTCGCTGAAGAAACCGCTCGACGTGCTCGAAAAGCACCTGCAAAACCAGGACTATCTCGTCGGCAATCGCTTTACCGCCGCCGACCTCAACCTGGCCGAAGTGCTGCGCTATGCCCAAACCGAGCAGGACTTGTTCGACGCTCGCCCGAGGATGAAGGCCTGGATCGAGCGCTGCCAGGCGCGCGATGCCTACAAGGCCATGCAGGCGACCCGCGGCAAGGAGCCGGTCTGACATTATTGGAAGAGACGCATGCTCTCTTCCATTTCCTCACGGATCCAGGCCTTGAAGGCGGTGACCTTCTTCGGCTCCCGCACGCCTTCGGCGGTGACGAAATAATGGCCGAAACCGGTTTTGGCGCGGATGCCGAAGGGATCGACGAGGCATTTCTGCTGGAGGGCATAGGCCGCCAGCGTCTGCCAGGCGAGCATCACCCCTTGTCCCGCTATAGCCGCATCCAGACAGAGCGACGCATCGTTGAAGATGTGACGCTCTTCCATGCAATGGCCCGGGAGCCCGGCCTCGCGCAGCCACACCTCCCAGCCGAACATCGCATGTCCGTCGATGACGGCGGGGACTTTCAGTATATCGGCAGGCTCCCGAAGCGTTGCGGCAATCTGCGGCGTAACGACCGGGAACACCTCCTGGGCCAGCAGCAGCTCGGCCTTGACGCCGGGCCATTGCCCATTGCCGACCCGAATGCCGATATCGACATCGGACGTCGCCGGATTGATCAGCCGTGTCGTGGCATCGATGCGCAGGCGGATATCCGGATGGCGGCCGGCGAAGCGGTCCAGCCGATAGACTAGCCAGCGGGCCGCAAAAACCGGTGCCACCGAAATGGTGAGGATATTCTCATCCTTGTGCTGCGCAAGCGCAATTGCCGCCGAAAGCGCCTGAAATCCCTCACCCAGCCTTGCCAGCACCGCCAGTCCCGATGCCGTCACCGTCATCCCCTTAGGCGTCCGCTCGAACAGCGGCCGACCGAGTTGCGCCTCGGCCTTGATGACCTGCTGGCTGACCGCACCGACCGTCACGCCGAGTTCATCGGCCGCTGCCTGCAGCGAACCGAGGCGCCCGACCGCCTCCAGCGCGCGCAAGCCATTCAAATGAACGTTGTTGAGGTTTCTCATTATAGAATATCTATATCAGCATCCCCGCATTCTCAATTGCATCGAGCGCATATTCGCGCGATTATTGCACCATGAAATTGAAGACCGTCGCCGCTCGCTCGGCTGATGCCCTCATAGTTGCATCGATGCGAGCATCCAAGGAGGCATGCCATGTCGATCTTGAAGCTTTTCTTCAGTCATCTTCTCGAAGAGGATCGCAAATCGGACAGCGATCCGTTGCAGCATCCCATGCTTGCGGCCATGTCGCTGGAAGAATTGGCCGATCTGCCGCTGATGCCGGAAAACCTGGGGCGGCCTATGGACAAGCGAACCATTCAGCCGGAAGAATGCGCATAAGAGAGTTAATCATGGCACTCAAACGCGCATGACATCGAACCTAGGCATGGACGCCATAGCAGAACGATTGCAGCGGCTGGTGGCGCAAGCCAGGCTGCTCGAGGTCGAGCCTGGCCTTCATTATGGACTGCCGGCCTTCAAAGTCGGCGGCAAGGCGTTCGTGACCGTCAAGAACAACGAGACCATCGTGCTGTCGCTGCCGGTCGACCGCAAGGAACAACTGATGGAAATGGCGCCGGAGATCTATTTCCAGACGGATCACTATGTCGGCTGGCCATCACTACCGCTGCGCATCGCCGCGATCGGCGACGAGGAACTGGAGCTGCGCTTAGTCGAGGCGTGGCGATACCGCGCCCCGAAAAAACTTCTGGCAATGTTCGGCTGATCGATCAGCCCTGTTCGACGGCAAGCGCCTTCTGAACGGCCGGGCGCTCGAGCATACGCTGATAATGCGCGCTGACCTTGGGGAACTGCTTGATATCGACATTGTCTCCCGGCAGCCACTTCTCCATGGTGAAGAGATAGCCGTCTGCGACGGTATATTGCTCGCCCATCACCCAGGGACCCTTCAGCATCTTATCCTCGATCAAGGCGAAGCTTTCGGTCATGGTCTGCGGCACCTTGGCCTTCATTGTCTCGATGGCGGCGGCATCGTCGGTCCAGCGGTAGCCGCGTCCCTTGTGCGAATGGTTCACATGAACGGTGGAGACGATGTAACTGTTGAAGGACTGCATCTGCGCGAATTCGAAGGGGTCGTCGAGCGGTGCCAGCTTCGCGGCCGGCGCGATCTGGGCGAGATAGGCCATGATCGCGATATTCTCGGTGAGGACGCCACGCTCAGTCACCAGGGCCGGAACGCGACCTTTCGGATTGATGGCCAGATAATCCGGCTGGCGCTGATCGCCGTTGGCGAGGTTGAGGCGTCGGGGCTCGTAGGCAAGGCCGGATTCTTCCAGGGCGATGAGACTGGCGAGCGCGCAGCTTCCGGGCGCATAATAGAATGTCAGCATGTTCCGTTCCTCAATTGAATTCTGCAAGGAAGCTAAAGCGAACCCGGCCGATACGGAAGTGGCTGATGCTGATGGCGCCACAAAAGGTTTTGATCGATCAAGCCGATATCCCCATCCCCATTGGCTGGCTCAATGGGGATGGGCGGTTGATCTCAGGCGCAGCCCGGCACGTCTTCCAGCCTGTACCAGACGGGAATGCCGCGCTCGCGGGCAATGCGGACATCATTATCGGCGCCCTTGGAATCACCCGGCAACCTGAGAACACCCTCGCAAAGCTGCAGCAGGCGGCCGGCTGTCGGGTGGAAGATCTCTTCATAGAGATCGTCGCCGATGCTCTTGCCGCCGGCGGCATGCCAGACCGGCAGGGCGACCCATTCGCCGATCATGGGGAGATGACCTGCCTTGAACAGGGCATAGGACGGCTCCTCAAGGCGCTTGAGGTTTTCGGCCATCTTCTTCGGATCATCGCCGGTGCCGGAGCGATAAGGCCCCGCAATCAGGATCAACATGTCATGCCTCCATTCTGAATACCTGCTTCCTCAGGAATTTGCACGAATATGCGCATATTTTCTTGAATGTCGAATCGATTCTGATAAATTCATCACTATTCGTGATATATCGTGCAGAGATCAACATGCTGACCAGCCAGCGCAAAGCCCTCATCCTCGACAGATTGCGCCGGGACGGCCAAGTGATCGCCAAGGTTCTGGCCGACGAACTCGATCTGTCCGAAGACACGATCCGCCGGGATCTGCGGGAGATGGCAACGGAGAAGCTGCTGAAGCGCGTGCATGGCGGCGCATTGCCGCTGTCACCGGAGCTGCCCGATTTCACCGCGCGGCAGGCAGTCTCCTCCGACGAGAAACGCCGGCTTGGTGCCTATGCAGCCAAGATGATCCAACCGGGCCAGACCGTATTTCTGGACGGCGGCACGACCAATGCCGAGATCGCCCGGCAACTTCCGAAAGACCTTCCCGTCACCATCGTTACCCACAGCCCGACGATTGCTGGTGAGCTGGAGCATCATGCCCTGGTGGAGGTGATCCTGATCGGCGGCAAGCTCTACAAGCATTCGATGGTGGCGACGGGTGCTGCCGCCATGGCGGCCATCGCATCGATAAGGGCCGACATCTTCTTTCTGGGCGTCACCGCCATTCATCCCGCCCGCGGCTTTTCGACCGGCGATTTCGAGGAAGCGGCCATCAAGCGGCATATCGCGCAGTGTTCGGCCGAAACCTATGTGCTGGCGACAGCCGAAAAGCTCGACGCCGCCTCTCCATACCAGATCCTTCCATTGACAGGCGTCTCCGGCGTGATCGTGTCCTCCGATCTTCCGGAGCAGAGCCTGACGCCCTATCGAGATATGGACGTGCCGATCTTCCTGGCCTGACCGACGGCCGGAGATCGGCATGCCTTGTCGCCGCCGCCGATCAAGCCTACCTGAATAGACCCCAGAGGTTGTGATCGCCCATGAACGAACGACGCATTCATCAGCTCTTCGAAATCAGCGTCCTGTTGAAAGGCGCGCATGCCCTGATCGAATGCCTCGGCGGCCTTGTGCTCGCGCTCGTCAGCACCGAATCGATCCTTCGGCTGGCGAACCGGATCACCCAGCCCGAGCTGCTCAACGACCCGCATGATTTCATCGCGACCCATCTGCTCACATGGGCACAAGATTTTTCGGTCGGTACCAAGAATTTCTATGCCTATTACCTCTTGAGCCATGGGCTGGTGAAGGTGTTGCTGGTCATCGGCCTGCTCCGGGGCAAGATGTGGGCCTATCCAGCCTCGCTTGCCGCCCTGGGGCTTTTCATCGTCTACCAGCTTTATCGCTTCACCGACACGCACGGTATCGGGCTCATCATCCTCACCATTTTCGACCTCGTGGTCATGGTTCTCATCTGGCAGGAATACAAGGTCGTCCGGCACCACGTACCGACTCAGAAAACGAGCGGCTGAGGCGACGAGTAACTTATGCCCTCAACGCCTGTGCCGGCCTGATATCGCCGACATGGATGCCGTTCCAGTTCTTGAAGGATCGGCCGGCCATAGCCATCAGGCCGGCATGAACAGTGCCGTCCTTCTCGAAGAAGCGGGCCAATGTTGCGGCCACCATGACCTCTGCCGCGCGAGTGGTGCCATCGTCGCATTTGAGCGCGATAGCAAGGCCCTGCTCGGGGATCGCCGCGCAAAATACACCCTCGGCGCCGGTCTTGGCGAAGATGCGGCCGGGGGCAATCTGCATCAGCCTAGTGCAGGCGCGGTCGGTGCCGGCAACGTAGAAGGGTTCGGCCATGCATGCCTCGAACAGCCGGCGTGACGCCTTGGCGCGCAGCGGCTCCAGGCCGATGCCGGTCGCCATCTTGGCAAAGCCATGCGCCAGCCCCTTGAGCGGCACGGCATAGGTCGGGATCGAGCAGCCATCCGTGCCGCAATTGTCGTGCGTGAGAATAGCGCCGGTCAGGCTCTGCATCGTATCACGGACCTGCTGCTGCAGCGGATGGTCATAGCCGACATAGCCCTTGGGATCGATGTCCTGGTGGCAGCAGGCGCAGACGAAGCCGGCGTGCTTGCCGGAGCAATTGTTGTGCAGTGCCGTCGGCTTGTCGATGGTGCGGGCCTGATGAATTACTGTCTTCTGGTCGAATGACCAATGCGCGCCGCATTCGAGCGTACCGACATCGCGGCCGGCGCGAGCCAGCATGGCGGCAGCGAGTGCTGCATGCTCGTCCTCGCCATTGTGGGAGGAACAGGCGAGCGCCAATTCCTTGTTGCCGAAGCCATAGGCTTCTGCCGCGCCGCTTTCGACCAATGGCAACGCCTGCATCGCCTTGCAGGCGGAGCGCGGAAAGACGCCGCTTTCGATATCGCCGACCGAGAAGACCAACTTGCCATCGCCATCGACCGCAACGATGGAACCGCGATGACGGCTCTCAACCAGATTGCCACGGGTGACTTCGACGCAGACGGGATTGGACATGAGGGGACGCAGCCTTTGGTTTGCTAGACGGCCAGTGATAGCCGCTGCTCCCTGGATTGCCAATCGCCGATGCGGGTGGGCACAGCATCAAAAAGCGATTTCTCAGGCCGCGTCGCGGATCCTGTAGGCGCAACGCCGGGCGCCGAGCAGAATATGCTCCTCCCGTTCGACATCAGCGCCGAGCACCATGCGGAAAGTCTCCAGCTCCGATCGGCAGAAGCCGGCACAGGCAGATGCGGCGGCGCAGATGGGACAATGGTTCTCCACCAGCACCAGCGAACCGTCATCGTCCTGCCAGTGATCGGCCATATAGCCTTCCTGCGTGCGGATGGCAGCAAGGCTCGCGACTCGTGAGGGCAGATCGGCCGTCAAATCGATTTCGCTGCGATAGCGCCGAAGCGTCTCCGTCTCGCGCGCCGAGATGACCGCATCGACGGCCCCCTGTCCCAGTTGGCTGGCCATGGTGGCAAGCAGGGTGGCGGTCAGATCCGCATGCCCATCGGGAAACTGCCGATTGCCGGCCGCCGTCAGATGCCAGAACTGCCGTGGCCTGCCTCGGCCGGCGGCAGCCTCCGCCACGGGTTCGACCAACCCCTCTTCCGCCATCTTCGTCAGCTGCTGGCGTGCCGCCTCCGACGATATGCCGAGCGCATCGCCGACAGCGGCTGCCAGCTGCGGCCCGTCGGTTTTCAACAAGATCAGGATTCGATTGGCAGGTGACTGGCGCATTTTTCCAAGTTTTCTCTTGTTTTAATCCGGCAAGGATGTAATTTTCCAAATTATAACTTGGAAAATAATCAACCGCTAGGGAAAATACCGAGGATCGCCCGATGTCCAGCATCGAAACCACCGCTCCCCTCAAATCAGCCTCCATCTTCACGCTGTTCTCGCCAAGACTTCTGCCTGCAACACTGATGCTTGGCGGAGGCGTCACGCTTTATGCCGTCGAATCCTACATCACCGCCACGATTGCCCCCTCGATCGTCCGCGATATCGGCGGCCTCGAATTGTTCTCGTGGATGACGACGCTTTTCGTCGCCGCAGGCGTGCTCGGCTCGATCACGGTTGCGACCCGGCCGAAGGGAATAGGCTTGCGTGCCGTCTATGTTGCAGCGGCGCTCACCTTCGGCGTCGGCAGCCTCGCTTGCGCCATCGCACCGACCATGCCCGTGCTGCTGATCGGTCGCGCCGTTCAGGGATACGGCTCCGGCATGCTGTCCGGCCTCGCCTATGCCTTCATTCGTTTCATCTATCCGGAACCCCTGTGGCGCAGAGCCTCTACGCTCTACGCTGCCATCTGGGGTGTAGCGACCGTGCTCGGGCCGACGCTCGGCGGCCTCTTCGCCGCAGGGAGCGCCTGGCGAGAGGCCTTTCTCATCCTCGTCCCGGTGGCTGTCCTCATGGCGCTCTCAGGGCGCTGGCTGCTGCCCGATGTCGCGGACGATCGGATCGACACCAGAACGCCGCTGATCCAGATCATACTTCTGCTTGCCGCAGTTCTATTCGTGAGCATTGCCGGCACGATCGAACATGGATCCTACAAGATGGTGCTGATCGCAGCTTCGATCGTGCTCGTCGCAACGATGGTGCTAATAGAGCGCAAGAGCGAAGTGCGCCTCCTGCCCTATGGCGCCGTCATGCTCAGCAACCCCATCGCGCGGCTCTACCTGACGATATTTACGATGATGCTGGTGCTGACGAGCGACATCTATATCCCCTACTTCCTGCAGACGCTCCATGGCGTAACGCCGCTGGTCTCAGGCTATCTCGTGGCGCTGGTAGCGCTCGGCTGGACCATCGCGGCCTTCTTCAGCAACTCTTTCTCGGGTCGGCCAGCGGCCATCGCCATCGTCAGTGGCTGCATTCTGGAAACGGCCGCAACCGCATCGCTGATCCCGTTGCTGGCAACGAATACGCCCTTCGACACCATCGTCAGGTTAGCGCCGGCCGTGATCGCCATGTTTCTGATGGGATTCGGCGTCGGTCTCGGCTGGGCGCATCTTGTAACCAGGATCATTGGCATCGCCCGCAGGACCGAACAAGACAAGGCCTCGGCGGCGATCTCGATGACACAGTCGCTGGGCGGCGCATTCGGTGCCGCGCTCGCGGGCGTCATCGTCAATGGAGCAGGCCTGACCCATCCGGGTGGCATTGCCGGCGGCCTCTCTGCCGCAACATGGCTCTATGCGCTGATGGCCATACCCGGCTTTATCGCCGTCGTCCTGTCGCTGACGATCAAGCGAGCTGCAGCATGATCTTGCCGATGTGATCACTGGTTTCCATCAATCGATGTGCCTCGACCACATCGTCGAAAGAGAAGGTCCGATAGATAACGGGGGCAACCGTGCCCTCGTCCAGCAGCGGCCAGACTTGGGACAGCAGGTCGTCGCGGATGGCCCGCTTTTCCTCAGCCGTGCGCGGGCGCATGGTCGAACCGGTCACGGTCAGCCGCTTGACCATGATCGGCGCAAGGTTGGCCTTTTCCGCAACCGCGCCGCCAAGGAAAGCAATGATGGAAAGGCAGCCATCGCGGGCAAGCGAAGCGAGGTTCTTTTCCAAATAGGCGGCGCCGATCATGTCGAGGATAATATCGACGCCATGTTCCGTCTCGGCCTTGATGACCTCGGCGAAATCCTCTTCCTTATAATTGATCGCCCGCTTGGCGCCGAGCTTCTCGCAAGCCTCGCATTTTTCTTTCGATCCGGCGGTCGCATAAACGGTCGCGCCGAAAGCGCGGGCAAGCTGGATCGCCGTGGTGCCGATGCCGCTGGAGCCGCCGTGGATCAGCACGCTTTCGCCTTCGGTGAGGCCCGCCATTTGGAAGAGATTGGCCCAGACCGTGAAGAACGTCTCAGGCAATGCCGCTGCGCGCACCGCATCATAGCCGTTCGGAAATCGGAGCGCCTGGCCGGCAGGCAGGACGCAATATTCGGCATAGCCACCGCCATTGGCGAGGCCGCAAACCTTGTTGCCGATCGAAAACTCCGTCACTCCGGGCGCGACATCGACCACTTCGCCCGATATTTCGAGACCGAGGATCGGACTTGCCTCCTTCGGTGGGGGATAGGTGCCCTGCCGTTGCGCCACATCCGGCCGATTGACGCCGGCGGCCTCGACACGGACCAGGATCTCGCCCGGCTTCAAGACCGGCAGAGGCTTTCGGGCGATGGTCATGACCTCTGGTCCGCCAAAGGACGGCAAATCCACGAAACGCATTTCAGACGGCAAGGGCATGGCGCTATCTCCTCTCCCAGCAAAGCAGTGGAGATAGTTTAGCGCAAAGCGCTTGAAAAGGACCGAGTGCCGGAGGGCGTCAATTCGTCTCGGCCAAGCCGAGGAATGCCACGCCCATGGCGCTTTCCTTTGCCTTCGCCTTGATACCCGCAATGGAGGTGCTGACCCGGCTGATATTGTCGATCACCAGCCCCTCCGGCAGTTGCAGGATGCCGATCGAGCAGCGCATCAGCGGGAACTCGGTCTCGGCACCACTGCGGTCGTGGCCGCGAATGCGGCCCGCGGTACGATCCTCCGCCGAATAGAGCTCGCGGACATCGGCGTGGAAATCGGCAAGCAGCCGGTCCAGAACCTCGCGAAGCTCCTGCATATTCCAGCCGGTGACACCGATGAAGAAATCGTCGCCGCCGACATGACCGAGGAAATGGCGCTCCGCAAAGAAATAGCGGCGCATCAATGCAGCGAACAGCGAGATGGCATGGTCGCCGAGATGGAAGCCATAGGCATCGTTGAACGGCTTGAAATTATCGAAGTCGCAATAGCAGAAATGCCTGATTTCATCGCCATCGCGGCCGGCGTTCTGCATGAAATCATGGATCGCCCTGTTGCCGGGAAGGCCAGTCAGCGGGTTCTGGTCCTGGGCGATCTTCAGCTGCTTTTCGTTGATGACCTTGATGAGGGAGGCAGCGGAGACGATGCCGGCATAATGTGTGCCTTCGGTGACGATCAGGCAATCGCTGCTTTCCATGTTGGCGAAGATCGTCATCAGTGTGTCGGCATCAGAATCGAGCCCGACGATCGGCGCCATTTCGACGAAATGCGAGATCGACCGTTTATAGACCTTGTTCTTCAACAGGTCGCGGCCGAAAGGCTGATAGATATATTCCTTCAGCTGGTACTCGTGGATGATCCCGCGCGGCTCGTCATTGGCATTGACGACCGGGAAATAGGCCCGGCGCGGATTGCGGCGGAAGAGCTCGAAGACACTGTCGATGCTGTCGCTTTCGCGGATGGTCGGCAGCACTTCGATCTGCTTGCGGATGAGGATTTCATCAAGCGACTGGCTGTTGCGTGCCGTCTTGCCGAGATCCTGCAGATGCGGAAAGCTCTGCTTCAGCTCGTTGACCAGGACCGTCGGACGGGCAATGAACCAGCCCTGGACGAGGTCGACGCCGAATTCGCGGCAGGTCACGAACTCCGCCTCAGTCTCGATGCCCTCGGCGATCACGCGCGTCCCGAGGACATGGGCGATATTGACGAGGTTCCTCAGGATATGGCGCTTGCGGGCGCTGCGGTCGATATCGACGATGAAATGCCGGTCGATCTTGAGATAGTCGACCGGATAATCGGACAACAACTTCATCTCGCCACGGCCGACGCCGAAATCATCGATCGCGAGCTTGAAGCCGGCATTGCGCATCTTGGCAACCAGCGCCGAAAACTCCGGCACAATGGTATTGTCGAAACGTTCGGAGAATTCGAAGCAGACGGAGGACGGCGCGATGCCGGCCTTTCTCATGTGCTGCAACAGGCCGTCGACCAAGGCCGTGCCCTGCGCAATCAGCCGGACATCCAGATTGAGAAAAAGCGTCGTGGCGGCGATATTGGGCAGGGTGGCAAACTTCGCCAGCGCGCGGCTCGTGACCATCTGCTCCAGCCCGAGAAGCTGACCGGTGCGCTCGGCCTCATCGAGAATGTCGACCGGGCTTTCGAAACCGATGCGTTCCTGGCCGCGCATCAGGGATTCATAGCCGAAAACGGCGCCCGTACCGGCCTCCACGATCGGCTGGAATGCATTTTCGATAACGAGTTTGGCGAGAGTGACGATCTGGTCGCTGGCATATCGGCGCAATACGCCCGGTTCGACTGCGGCAGTCAGGGACATGCCCATCTCCACTTGCGGATTCTAATCTAATTTATTTAAGTAAAACTTTGGATTTACCGCGTTTTCGACCCAAGATTGCACCATAAAGCGTCAACGAAACCTTTCCCCTATGTGAAAGTTTCATGAATGGTAAAGCAATATTAACCATTCGCCGGGAGGCAGACCCGGCACACGGCAGCCGAGGGCTGCCGTGACGAGTGGGGTTCAGTGCTGATTGCTCGAGTGCCGCTCTGCCTCGTAATCGGCAAACATATCGGCGACGCAACGGCCGCTTTTTGCCGTCTCGCCGCCATCGTTGGCGGCACGTGGCACCTCGCAAATGTCACCGCGCTTGCGCGCCGCATCCCACATGCGAAGAGCTTCCCGCACGACTTCGCTGCTCGAGGCATAGGTGCCGGTGTCGACCGCTGCCCGGATGCCGGCAGCCTGAAGCGGAGAGATGGAAACCGTTACCATTGGCATGATATTCCTCCCTTGACGTTATCTAGCGGAAATTTGTCTGGAACTATGTTCCGCGGCTTCGACCAGTTTCTTCGAGCATGTCCCTCGACATGCGGACTTCCAGATGAAGATACTGCCGTTACATCAACGCAACGCCGTTCTGCCTGATATGGCAGAGGCACGAAGAATAACGCCGCTCACGCTTCTTGTCAAAAAGTAGCAGTGCGTTACCCCTTTTGGGAGATGCACTACCGCCTGAGCACGAGGCCGAAGACCACCAGCGTCCAGCCCTGGAAGATCAGATCGAAGGCCAGGAAAAGGCCGAGGATCCAAAGGCTGTTGACCGGCCAGCCGAGAGCGATGGCGATGCCTGCAACGGCAGTCGCAAGACCGCTGATGACGATCCAAACCCAGCCGCGCTCAGGTTTCAGCTTGCGGCCGACCCAGACGCGGAACGTGCCGGCTATGAGGAGCGCGATGGCAAGGAACAGCGTCAATGCCTCGGAAGCCAACAGCGGATTGGCGAAGGCAAGGATACCGGCAACCGTATAAAGCAGGCCGCTCAACACCCAGAACAGGATATGCTCCCAGCCCCTCACCTGAAAGGCATGGACCAAATGCACGATACCGCCGATCAACATCAGCATGCCGACATAATAGACCGAAGCCACCGTGGCGATGAACAGATTGCCTAGGGCGATGCCACCACAGATCAGCAGCAATATGCCAAGTCCGACAAACCAACCCCATTTGTCGCGCATCGCGGATGGGGGAACTTCATCAAGAATATCAACCATGACTGCACCTCCTCCTATGAGGAAGTATGGCACAGAAATGCTCTGCGGAAAGAGGTTGCGGATTTTTCGTCAGGGAATACCGGCCACCTGATTTTTTTATTGATTGATCAGTCAATCAAAAATACACTCATCTTCAATCTTGAGGATTGACGCAATGCCGAAAGTCGGAATGGAGCCGGTGCGCCGCAAGGCGCTGGTGGATGCTGCGATGCGCGTGATCGGCGATCACGGCTCGCTAACCGTAACCATGTCCGAAATCGCCAAGCAGGCGGGCGTTTCGCCTGCCCTTGCGCATCATTACTTCGGCAGCAAGGAACAGCTGCTGATCGAAACCGTCCGCGTGCATCTACAGCGACTGCGCGACAGCGTCGTGACGGCGCTCCGCGAGGCGAAAACGCCGCGCGAAAAGCTCTCCGCCGTCATCCGCGTCAGCTTCCAGGCCGATCAGTTCGCACCGGAAACGATCGCCGCCTGGCTCGCCTTCTATGCCGAGGCGCAACGCTCGGAAGAGACGCGGCGCTTTCTCGTCATCTACGCACGCCGCCTGCACTCAAATCTCGTTGCCAATCTCAAGGCTCTGTGCCCGGCCGGCGATGCCGGGCGGATCGCCGAGGGTGCGGCTGCCATGATCGACGGGCTCTATATCCGCCAGGGCCTCAGATCCGCGCCGATCAGCACTGAGGCGTCGATCGCGCTGACGGAAGATTATCTGACGACCCACCTCAACGCCTTGAAAGGCTGAAGACCATGCTGACCGTCTGGGGCCGCAAATCGTCATCCAATGTGCAGGCGCTGATGTGGTGCATCGGCGAACTCGGCCTTGCCTATGAGCGCATCGATGCCGGCTTTACCTATGGCGTCAACGACACGCCCGAATTCCTGGCGATGAACCCGAACGGCACCGTTCCGGTGCTGCGCGACGGCGACGACGAGCCGCTTTGGGAAACGGGCGCTATCCTACGCTATCTCGCGGCGCGATATGGCGAGGATGCCTTCTGGCCGAAGGACGAGCGGCGGCGCGCTCAGATCGACAAATGGGCGGAATGGGCCAAGATCAACATCGCCTTGAATTTCACAGGCCCGGTGTTCTGGCGCGCGGTGCGGACCGCCCCTGCCCTGCGTGATGAGAAGGCGATTGTCGCGGCTGTCGCAGCACTCGGTGCGAAGCTTGACATCGCCGAGTCGCAGTTCGGACGGCATCGCTTCCTTGCGGGCGATACTCTGACGCTGGCCGACATACAATTCGGGCATGTTCTCTATCGCTATTTCGACATCGACATCCAGCGCCCAGCCCATCCACGGCTGCAGCGCTACTATGAAAACCTCACCGAGCGACCTGCTTTCCAAGAGCATGTCATGGTGTCCTACGAAGAATTGAGGGTTCTATAATGCGCGCACAACCGAAAGCCTCGCATTTCATCGACGGGGAATATGTCGAGGACACCGACGGCACTCTTATCGAAAGCATCTATCCGGCGACCGGCGAAGTCATCGCCCGCCTGCACGCAGCGACGCCAACCATCGTCGAAAAGGCGATCGCTAGCGCCAAGCATGCGCAGCCGGAATGGGCTGCTATGAGCCCGACAGCGCGCGGCCGCATCCTGAAGCGGGCAGCCGAGATCATGCGCGAACGTAACCGCGAGCTTTCCGAGCTGGAGACGCTGGATACGGGCAAGCCGATCCAGGAAACCATTGTCGCAGACCCAACATCAGGCGCCGACAGCTTCGAATTCTTCGGCGGCGTCGCGGCGGCCGGCCTCAATGGCTCCTATATCCCGCTCGGCGGTGACTTCGCCTATACCAAGCGCGTGCCGCTCGGCGTGTGCGTCGGCATCGGCGCGTGGAACTACCCGCAGCAGATCGCCTGCTGGAAGGGTGCGCCGGCGCTGGTCGCCGGCAACGCCATGGTGTTCAAGCCTTCGGAAAACACGCCGCTCGGCGCGCTGAAGATCGCCGAAATCCTTATTGAGGCAGGCCTGCCGAAGGGGCTCTACAATGTCATCCAAGGCGACCGCGAAACCGGACCTCTGCTCATCAACCATCCCGAGGTGGCGAAGGTCTCACTGACCGGCTCGGTACCGACGGGCCGCAAGGTGGCGGCTTCTGCCGCCGGCAACCTCAAGCATGTCACCATGGAACTCGGTGGCAAGTCGCCGCTGATCGTCTTCGACGATGCCGATATCGACAGTGCCATCGGCGGCGCGATGCTCGGCAATTTCTATTCGACGGGTCAGGTCTGCTCGAACGGCACGCGCGTCTTCGTCAACAGCAAGATCAAGTCCGAATTCCTGAAGCGCCTGAAGGCCCGCACCGAGGCCATGCTCATCGGCGACCCGATGGATGAGGCAACACAGATCGGCCCAATGGTCTCCTGGGCGCAGCGTGAGAAGGTGCTGTCTTACATCGAAAAAGGCAAGGCCGAAGGCGCGACGCTGCTGACCGGCGGCGGCATCCCGAACAATGTCTCCGGCGAAGGCTATTACATTCAGCCGACCGTGTTTTCTGACGTCACCGACGACATGACGATCGCACGCGAGGAAATTTTCGGGCCAGTTATGTGCGTGCTCGATTTCGATGACGAGGCCGAGGTGATAGCCCGCGCCAATGCCACCGAATTCGGCCTTTCCGGCGGCGTCTTTACCGCCGACCTCACCCGCGCCCACCGCGTCGTCGACCAGCTCGAGGCCGGCACACTCTGGATCAACACCTACAATCTCTGCCCGGTCGAAATTCCCTTCGGCGGCTCCAAGCAATCCGGCTTCGGCCGCGAGAATTCACTGGCCGCATTGGAGCATTATTCGGAACTGAAGACCGTCTATGTCGGCATGGGGCCGGTACAGGCGCCTTATTGAACAAGCCCCTTCGCCCCGTGAAACGGGGAGAAGGTGGGTTGGCGGAATCGAACGGAGTGAGATTGCGACAAGCCGGATGAAGGGCCGCTTCAAGCATGCCGCATCTCATTGCCCCGCCCCTCACCCTAGCCCTCTCCCCGCTAATGCGGGGCGAGGGAACGACGGAGCCACCCATAGTCCTGCAGATCAAGAAGAACGTCCGCAAAGAGGGCAACAGTCATGCAAGCAGATTTCGTCATCGTTGGCTCAGGCTCAGCCGGCTCCGCCATGGCTTACCGCCTGTCGGAAGATGGCAAGCATTCGGTCATCGTTCTGGAATTCGGCGGCAGCGATTTCGGGCCTTTCATCCAGATGCCCGCAGCCCTTGCCTGGCCGATGAGCATGGACCGCTACAATTGGGGCTATCTTTCCGAGCCGGAACCGCAGCTCAACAACCGACGCATCACTGCCCCGCGCGGCAAGGTGATCGGCGGGTCTTCCTCGATCAACGGCATGGTCTATGTGCGCGGCCATGCGGAAGACTTCAACCGCTGGGACGAGCTGGGCGCGCAAGGCTGGGCCTATGCCGACGTGCTGCCCTATTTCAAGCGGATGGAGCATTCGCATGGGGGCGAAGAGGGATGGCGCGGCACGGACGGCCCGCTGCATGTGCGCCGGGGCGATGCCCGCAATCCGCTCTTTCACGCCTTCATCGAAGCCGGCAAGCAGGCGGGCTTCGAGGCGACGGAGGATTATAACGGCAGCAAGCAGGAAGGCTTCGGCCTGATGGAGCAGACGACGTGGATGGGCCGGCGCTGGTCTGCGGCGACAGCCTATCTCAAGCCTGCGCTGAAGCGGCCGAACGTGACGCTCATCCGCTGCTTCGCCCGCAAGATCGTCATCGAAAATGGCCGTGCGACGGGTGTCGAAGTCGAGCGGGACGGCAAGATCGAGATCATTAAGGCAAACCGCGAGGTGATCGTCTCCGCCTCCTCGTTCAATTCTCCGAAGCTGCTGATGCTATCCGGCATCGGGCCTGGGCAGCATCTGCGCGACATGGGCATCGAGGTGAAGGCCGACCGGCCGGGCGTCGGCGCCAACCTGCAGGACCATATGGAATTCTATTTCCAGCAGACCAGTCTGAAGCCGGTGTCGCTCTATTCCTGGCTGCCCTGGTACATGCAGGGGATTGCCGGTGCGCAGTGGCTGTTCTTCAAGAAGGGCCTCGGCACTTCCAACCAGTTCGAGGCCTGCGCCTTCCTGCGCTCCGCGCCCGGCGTCAAACAGCCCGACATCCAGTATCACTTCCTTCCCGTCGCCATCAGTTACGACGGCAAGGCAGCGGCCAAGAGCCACGGCTTCCAGGTGCATGTCGGCTACAATCTCTCGAAATCGCGGGGGAACGTGACGCTGCGCTCCTCCGACCCGAAGGCGGATCCCGTCATCCGCTTCAACTATATGAGCCATCCGGAAGACTGGGAGAAGTTCCGCCACTGCGTGCGCCTCACCCGCGAGATCTTCGGGCAGAAGGCCTTCGACGAATATCGTGGACCGGAAATCCAGCCCGGACCAAACGTTCAGTCCGACGACGAGATCGACGCCTTCCTGCGCGAACATCTGGAAAGCGCCTATCATCCCTGCGGCACCTGCAAAATGGGCTCAAAGGACGATCCCATGGCGGTGGTCGATCCCGACACCCGCGTCATCGGCGTCGACGGCCTGCGTGTCGCCGACAGCTCGATCTTCCCGCATGTGACCTATGGAAACCTGAACGGCCCTTCGATCATGATAGGCGAAAAGGCGGTCGATCACATTCTCGGCAAGCCGAGGCTGGCACGCTCGAACCAGGAGCCTTGGATCAATCCGCGGTGGGAGACGAGCGATCGGTGAGATTGCCGTCGGGGCGGTACCAATTCCATGGGATAACTTGCGGGATTTACGGAAAGTCCGTATAATTTCGTCAAGGAGATTTTTCATGAAGACGGTAACTGCCGCCGAAGCTTCCAAGAATTTTGGCGCATTTCAAGATGCAGCCATGCGCGATCCGGTTGTCATTACCAAGAACGGTCGCCCGCGAACGGTGCTGCTCGCTTATGAAGATTATCAGCGCCTGCTGCGACGAGATAGGCAGGTCCAACTGACAGCTGAGCTTTCAGAGGCCGATATTGCCGCCGTCGAAGCAGCCGAGATGGAAACCGGTCACGAGCATCTTGATGATGAACTAAAGCCGCATGCTGCCCGCTGAAGTCAAGGTCGGTTTCGTCTTTCGCTATTCCTATCTCTGGCACAGGGAGCGACTTGAGGGACGCGAAGAAGGCGTGAAGGATCGCCCCTGCCTCGTGTTGGCACTTGTTGTCGATGATGCGGATGGAACCAAGCGGGTTCGTGTCCTTCCTGTCACGCATACGCTGCCGGACAACGCCTCCATGGCCATCGAACTTCCAGCACCGGTAAAATTCCGGCTTGGTCTGGACGACATCCCTTCATGGATCATCCTTTCAGAAAGCAACTATTTTGCCTGGCCGGGACCGGATATTCGCCCGTCGGAAACGGAAAGCGGCTATCTCGGACCATTGCCACCCAGTCTTTTCAACGAGGTGAAACATCGTTTCGTGGCTTTGGCACGACAATCGGTGCATAGATCGGTTGCCAGAACAGAATAGTGCCCACCAATTCCCCGCCCTGAAGAGCGTCTCATGCCCCCTATCTATCGCAAGTCCAAGCTGCTCCGCCGTTCCCGCGTCATCTGGGGCTCGTTCAATCTCTGGCGACCGCGTTTGGTGTTCTGGACGGGCGCTCTGGCGATCGGTGTTATCAGCGTCGGCTTTGCCAAGCTCGCCGATGTGGCGCAGCGGGCTTTTACCGGTGTGACGCAATCGGGTGAGTGGATGTGGCTTCTGCCGCTGCTTTTGACGCCGCTCGGTTTCGTCCTGTCTGCGTATCTGGCTGCGACGCTGTTTCCCAATTCGCAAGGGAGCGGCATTCCGCAGGCGATTGCCGCGCGACACCTGCATCATGAAGAGGATCGAACAAAGCTGCTCTCGCTGAGGTTGGCTTTCGGCAAGATCGTGCTGACAATATTGGGATTGTTGAGCGGTGCCTCGATCGGCCGCGAGGGGCCGACGGTGCAGGTTGGCGCGTCCTTCATGCTGGCCGTTGCCCGCTTCGGCGGCATGGCGCAGGCCAAGGGGCTTATCCTTGCCGGCTCCGCCGCCGGCATCGCCGCCGCCTTCAACACGCCGCTTGCTGGTATCGTCTTTGCCATCGAGGAGATGAGCCGGACCTATGAATCCCGGGCCAACGGTCTGGTTCTGACCGCCGTCATTCTTTCCGGCCTTGCCGCACTCGGCCTCTCCGGCAGCTACAATTATTTCGGCACGGCCGACGCCGCGCCGACGATGTTTCGGGACTGGATCGTCATGCTGATCTGCGGTGTCGGCGGTGGTGCGCTCGGCGCCACCTTCAGCGGATTGGCGCTTTATGCCGGCATTCGCATCCGTCGCTGGGCACAACCACAGCCGCTGAAACGCATGCTGATCCTTGCCGGCCTCTGTGGCCTTGTCGTTGCCGCCGTCGGCGTGCTTTCCGGCGGCCAAACCTTCGGCACCGGTTACGAGCAAGCCCGCGGCGCGGTGGAAGGACACGCCCTGCCCCTGCTCTTCTTCGTCGAGAAGCTGCTGGCGAGCTTCCTGTCGATGATCTCCGGTATTCCTGGCGGCATCTTCGCCCCCTCACTTGCCGTTGGTGCCGGCTTCGGCAGCACGGTCGGCACCCTGGTCGGCGGCGGCGTGGCGCTTGCGGCAATCCTCGGCATGGCCGGCTATTTCGCCGGCGTGGTGCAGGCGCCGATGACGGCCTTCGTCATCATCCTGGAAATGACGGGCGATCACCAGGCCGTCATCCCGATCATGGCTGTATCGATGATCGGCTATGTGACCTCGCGGCTACTGTCGCGCGAGCCCTTGTATCATGGGCTGTCCCGCGTCTTCATCGCAGCAGCAATCCGCGCCCGGCGTGCCATGGAAAAGGAAGGTGGCGAGGAACACGCCACCCACTGAATGCCGAAGCTCTGCCGATGCCGGAGAAAGGCACATGGTAGGCCTTTCCCGGCCTTGACCTATCTAAGCCATCAACCTGGCGACTTCCGCGCCATCAGGCTGAGCGATGGCATCGGCTATGGTCGTCGAGAAGAGAACCTTGCGGGTCGCATCCGCCACCCGGGCAAAGACGTGGCGGATCTCGCAATTCTGCTCACCGTCGCAATCGTCGCAGCGACGATAGGCGGTGAGCGAGAGACAGGGTAGCGGCGCCAGCGGCCCGTCGATGACCCGCAGGATTTCGCCGAAGGTGATCTCGTCCGCCGGCTTGCGCAGGAGATAACCACCCTGCTTGCCGCGACGGCTGATGACAATGCCCTGATGCTTCAGGTCGAGAAGGATCTGTTCGAGGAATTTCTTCGGGATCTTTTGCTGGGCGGCGATGTCGGAAATCATCATCGGCTCACCCGCCTCGGATTGGGCCAAGGCAGACAGCGCCCGCAGCGCATATTTTGCTTTCTGAGTAATCATTTCGAACCGCTTCACACACACATGCGATACGTCCGGTCGAGCGAGTCGGCCGGTCCGCTCCAGAACTCCTCAGCCCTCGTCCCCGGGGCAATTTCGAAGCACTCACACCCTTGGCGCACGGCCAGGAAACGTTAGCAACCCAGACTTGTTGTCATTCTTCATTGCTATGCCCATAGTTTAGCGCAAAATCCACCGCAGCGCATCATTTTGGGCATCACTTCCGATTTCCATTTGACAAGCTATGTGTAACTCTACTATTTCTATAGACATTAAAGCAAGCACTTAAACATGGTCAGCCATATCGAGTGCTTCCGAAGGACCGCTTCCCGCGGCAAAACGCCTTGGTTAACAGCCGAGGCGGTCGCTTTTCCTTATCGGCGCTGCTTCATGGAGATATTTACTCTCCAGCCGCTCCCTTTCGAAATCTATTTTTCTGTCCGCTGCCGTTGCGAACTGCGATACTCCCGGCAACATCAGGACAGGATCCCCATGACTGCCATTACCCTTATTGAAGATGCCGCCACGCTCAACAGCCAGCTTGCATCGCTCGATCTTGCCGGCCGCCTGTCTCTTGTGGCCGGCCTCGGTGGCCGTGCCGTGTTTACGACGTCGCTCGGGATCGAGGATCAGGTGATCACGGCGGAGATCGGCAATCACCGCCTGCCGATCGAAGTGGCGACCCTGCAGACCGGCCGTCTCTTCCCGGAAACGCTCGCCCTGATCGACGAGACGGAAAGCCAATACGATATCAAGATCGTCCGCTACGAGCCGGAAGAGGCCGATATCGACGCCTATGCGGAAAAATACGGTCTGAACGGTTTCTACGAGAGCGTCGAAGCCAGGCATGCCTGTTGCGGCGTGCGCAAGTTGAAGCCGCTTGCGCGAGCACTTTCGGGCGCCAGCATCTGGATCACCGGCCTGCGTCGCGGCCAGTCCGCCAACCGCGCCGATACACCCTTCGCCGAATTCGACCCCGAGCGCAACCTGGTCAAGATCAACCCGCTCGCAGACTGGGATATCGACGCGATCCGCGCCTATGTCGCCGATAACAGCGTTCCGGTGAACCCGCTGCATGCACGCGGCTACCCCTCGATCGGCTGCGAGCCCTGCACCCGTGCCATCAAGCCGGGCGAGCCCGAGCGGGCCGGCCGCTGGTGGTGGGAAAACGATGAAAAGCGCGAATGCGGCCTGCATGTCCACGAAGAAGGCGCTGCCGCAACAGCACACTAATATGCCCGCCGGCTCCCGGCATCGATCCGAAGCGCGTTTCCTACGCCGCTGTTCAACCGGGAACCAACGCATCCATTCTTTCCGACCAAGTTTCGGTCGGGACATTTGAAAGTTCTGGAGTCATCAATGCCCGATAGCCGTCCGGATACGGAAATCTCCAATCCGCAAAGCGTAAAGCCGCCCCTCGATCCGCATCTGAAGGCGCTCGAAAACGAAGCGATTCATATCTTCCGTGAGGTTGCTGCCGAGTTCGAGCGTCCCGTCATGCTCTATTCGATCGGCAAGGATTCGTCGGTGCTGCTGCATCTGGCGCGCAAGGCCTTTTATCCCGGCCGCGTCCCCTTCCCGCTCCTGCATGTGAACACCGGCTGGAAATTCGCCGAGATGATCACCTTCCGCGACGAGATCGTGAAGAAGTACGATCTCGATCTCATCGAGCACATCAATCCGCGCGGCAAGGCTGAGAATATCACGCCCTTTACCTATGGCTCGGCCCGCTATACCGACATCATGAAAACGGAAGCGCTGCGCCACGCGCTCGATGCCGGCCAGTTCGACGCCGCTTTCGGCGGTGCTCGCCGCGACGAGGAAGCCTCGCGCGCCAAGGAGCGCATCTATTCTTTCCGCACGCCGGACCATCGCTGGGATCCGCGCAACCAGCGCCCGGAACTCTGGAACATCTATAACGGCCAGATCCGCAAGGGCGAAAGCGTTCGCGTCTTCCCGCTCTCCAACTGGACCGAAGTGGATATCTGGCGCTACATCCAGGCCGAGGAAATCCCGATCGTGCCGCTCTATTTCGCGGCCAAGCGCCCGATCGTCGAGCGCGACGGCATGATGATCATGGCAGCAGATCCAAGGCTCGAGCTGCTGCCGGGCGAAACCAAGCGCGAGGAAGTGATCCGCTTCCGCACCCTCGGCTGCTTCCCACTGACCGGGGCCATCCGTTCCACTGCGACGACACTGGAAGACATTATTGCAGAGCTGGAAATCGCCACGGTTTCCGAACGGCAGGGCCGCGCAATCGACCGCGACCAGTCCGGCTCCATGGAAAAGAAGAAGCGTGAAGGATATTTCTGAGATGACCGCAAACGCCAACGTCGTCACGATGCCCGTTGTTGGGCCCGCTGTTGGGTCTGCCGCCGAACCGGCCAAGGCTCTCCGCGATTCGCGCCCGCTTCGCCTGATCACCTGCGGCAGCGTCGATGACGGTAAGTCCACGCTGATCGGCCGTCTTCTCTGGGATACCAAGGCGGTCAAGGAAGACCAGGCCGCCACGCTGCAGCGAGACTCCACCGGCAAGCAGAACGATCTCGGCCTGCCTGACTTCGCGCTGCTGCTCGATGGCTTGCAGGCCGAGCGCGAACAGGGCATCACCATCGATGTCGCCTATCGCTATTTCTCGACCGACAAGCGCTCCTTCATCGTTGCCGACACGCCCGGCCACGAGCAGTACACCCGCAACATGGCAACCGGCGCCTCGACCGCCGATCTCGCCGTCCTGCTGGTCGATGCGCGCATGGGCATCCTCGAGCAGACCCGCCGCCATGCGACGATCGCCTCGCTGCTCGGCATCAAGCAGTTCGTGCTCGCCGTCAACAAGATCGACCTGACGAATTACGACCGCGCCGGCTTCGAGAAGATCTCCAATGACTTCCGCGAGTTTGCCTTGTCGCTCGGCGTCAAGCAGATCACCGCGATCCCAATGTCGGCGCTGAAGGGTGAAAACGTCGTCTATTCCGGCCAAGCCGCCATGCCGTGGTATACCGGCCCGACGCTGGTCGAAACGCTGGAACTGGCGACTGTTCGCTCGGCGCAGACGGTCGGCTTCCGCCTTTCGGTGCAGCGCGTCTCCCGCCCCGGCGAAAGCTTCCGCGGCTATCAGGGCACGGTTGCCGGCGGGTCGGTCAAGCCGGGGGACAGCGTCATGATCTTGCCGTCGGGCATGGTCGCCAATGTCTCGAAGATCGTCACCTTCGATCTGGTGCGCAATGCGGCAGTCGCAGGCGATGCCATTACCCTCGTTCTCGACCGCCAGGTGGACGTATCGCGCGGCGACATGATTGTCGCCATCGACAGCCAGCCGCAGACGGGCCTTTCCTTCGACGCGCAGATCGTAGCACTACAGCCGGAAGGCATCGAACCCGGCAAGCGCTATTGGTTGAAGAGCGGCAGCCGCCGCCAGCGCGTGCAGGTGCAGCCGATCGCCCAGCTTGAGCTCAAGACCGGCGCCTGGGCACCGGCGCAGGCGCTGTGGATGAACGCCATCGGCAAGGTCCGGCTGACCTTCGACGAGAGCGCCATCTTCGACCCCTATGAGCAGAACCGTTCGACCGGCTCCTTCATCCTGATCGATCCCGAAAGCAACAACACGGTCGCCGGCGGCATGATCACCGGCAAGCGCTCGGACGTTGGTGGCATCCACAAGGAAGGACAGCGTGTTCTCCTGTCGCTGCCGGCCGACCTCGCCGAGCAGATCATGGCAAGCGAACTCTTCGCGAGCCGCCGCGACGAAACGGACGTGCGCCGCGTCACCGCTGCGCAGGCCGCGGAAATCTGGGCGAACGCGGCAAGCGACATCTGATCGCTGCTGCACTTCAAAAAAGAAGGCGGCGGGCTTGGCACCGCCGCCTTTTCATTTGCCGCTTTGCGGCGACAGCACGACCACAGCTGGTTGGATTGAAAGCCAATCACCACCTTTAACAGCAAGTCTCGGAGCAGTCCTTTCGAGGCTGCCAATCAATGCAATATCTCGCCGAGCGCCGTCACCAGCCGGTCGCACTCCTCATCCGTGCCGATGCTGATGCGCAGGAAGTCGCCGATACGCTCGCCGGAAAACCGTCTTACCAGAATGTTCCTGCTTCGCAGCTCTGCCGCCAGTTCCGCACCTGGCCGGCTCGGGTGGCGCGCGAACAGAAAATTGGTGGATGACGGCAGGACGTGAAAGCCTAGCTCCCCGAGCGCGGCAGCCAATCGCTCGCGGCTGGCGATGATCATGGCGCGATGGCGTTCGAACCAGTCGCGATCTTTCCAGGCCGCTACCGCACCTGCCTGCGCGAGCCGGTCGAGAGGAAAGGAATTGAAGCTGTCTTTGACCCTTTCCAAAGCGTCGATTAGCGGCCGTTGTCCGACGGCGAAACCGACACGCAAGCCGGCAAGCCCGCGCGACTTCGAGAGGGTCTGGATTACCACGAGGTTTGGATATGTGCGGACGAGTGGAACCGCGCTCTCGCCGCCGAAATCGACATAGGCTTCGTCGATAACAACGACCTGATCGGGATGATCCCGGAGAAGGGTTTCGATATCAGCCAGAGGCAGGCCGATCCCCGTGGGTGCATTGGGATTGGGCAGGATGATCGCGCCGCAGGGCTGGCGATAATCGTCAATGCGGACGCGCATTTCGGTATCGACCGGAATCTGCCGGAACTCGATCCCATAGAGGCGGCAATAGGTGGGATAGAAGCTATAGGTAATATCGGGAAAAAGCAGGGGCTCTTCATGGTTGAGTAGCGCCTGGAACGTATGAGCCAAAACCTCGTCAGATCCATTGCCGACGAAGACCTCGTCCTTGTCGAGCCCGGAGCTTTCGGCAATTGCGATGCGCAGCTCCTGCGCCGTCGGATCCGGATAGAGCCGAAGCGTATCGGATGTAGCCTTAGAGATCGCCTCCAGGGCAAGCGGCGAAGGACCGTAAGGGCTCTCATTGGTATTGAGCTTGGTTATTGCGCCGGTGGTCGGCTGCTCGCCGGCGACATAGGGGGTCAAGGAATGAACAATCGGGCTCCAGAAGCGGCTCATTGGGATTTCCAAATTTTGGCAGTTGGGAACCGCGGATTGCTGCGGCAGGTCTGCATATGAAGCCAACATCGTCGCAAAATCGAACTCCCGCGACAACTGTCTCTCAGGCGATTCTGGAAATTATCATTATGACCAACAGAGGGTATTCGAGCCGGCCCCAAAGCTTCTGTCCTAAGCGGCAGTGGTCGCCGGCAAGACATCGCAGCTTTTCGCGAACAGCCGCTCGCTCAGAAAATCGACGAAAACGCGGACCTTGGGCGACATATGGCGGTTGGATGGCCAGAGCAGATGGAAATGGCCGGGTTCGTCGATGAAATCGTCAAGAACGGTTCTGAGCTTTCCTTCCGCAAGCGTGCTGCGCACGAGGAAATCCGGCATGCAGCCGATGCCGAGGCCGGCGACGGTCGCGCCGCGCACCGCTTCCATATTGTTGCAGGAGAAAGCCGTTCGCATGCGCAGATCCGCCTCGCTCTCGGGCATTTTCAATGGCCAATCCTGCAGCTTGCCGCTATTCGGGAAACGAAACCTGACGGCCAGATGCTCGTTGAGATCACGCGGGCAACCGGGAATGCCGAAGCGTTCGAGATAGCTGGGCGCAGCGCAGAGCAACATCTGAAACGGGCGCAAGGTGCGCGATATCAGCCGCGAATCCGGCAGATCGCCGCTGCGGATCGCGACATCGACCCCCTCCTCGATCATATCGACGATACGGTCGTTGAAATCGATGTCGAGCTCGACCTCGGGATAACGAGCAACGAATTCCGGCACGACGGGCAAGAGGAAGTGATAGCTGACGATGGGCACGCTGACCCGCAGCCGCCCGCGCGGCACGGCGACCGCCTGCGCAAGCGAGGCTTGCGCATCGTCGAGATCGTCAAGCACGCGCCGGCAACGCTCGTGAAAGAGCCGCCCTTCCTCGGTCAACCGAATGCTGCGCGTGGAACGCTGCAGCAACCGGACGCCAAGCTGATGCTCCAGATTGCTGACCGCCTTGCCGACAGCGGAGGCCGAAAGGCCGAGCACGCGTCCGGCAGCGGCAAAGCTGCCGAGATCTGCGGTGCGAACGAAGGCTGTCAATCCGCTTAAACGATCCATGGGCGCGCTCCATTCGAGAGTTTTGTTCCGGTATATATGGAAAAATAGAGCAATTATCATCTGATTGCAGCGAATATATCTTGCTCAGGTCATTTGAAGCGCAGGCGCAGGCCTTTGGCCAACATCACTCCCAAGATTGCCTGCCGCTTCCTTCCTTGCTCGAACCCAACGGTAATCCGATGACCTCTCCCCAGACAAAGGTCGCAAGTCCGACCGAGAAATTCTTCGTCCTTGTCGCCGTCTGCTGCGCTGCAGCGGCGATGCCGCTAACATTCACCGGCCCAGCCGTCGCCCTGCCGGCCATCAGCCGCATGCTCGGCGGCAGCCCGATCGCGCTCAACTGGGTCACCAACGCCTTCATGCTGACCTTCGGCAGCTGCCTGATGGCCTCGGGCGCGCTGGCAGACAGTTTTGGCCGCCGGCGCATCTTTCTGACCGGCGTCGGTTGCTTCGCGCTGTTCTCGGCCGGATTGGCGCTGGCCAACAACATCGTCTGGTTCGATATACTGAGGGCACTGCAGGGCCTCGGCGCCGCGGCCGCCTTTTCCGGTGGCATGGCCTCGCTGGCTCAGGAGTTCGACGGGGCGGCAAGGATGCGTGCCTTCAGCATCGTCGGCTCCAGCTTCGGCGTCGGTCTCGCCTTCGGGCCGATCGCATCCGGCCTGATGATCGATGCCTTCGGCTGGCCCTCCATCTTCATCCTCGTGGTTGCGCTGGCATTGCTCGCACTTGGCCTCGGCGCCTGTTTCCTGCGCGAATCCAAAGATCCCGATGCGGCGGGGCTAGATTGGCCGGGCGCCCTGAGCTTTACACTTGCCTTGACGCTCTTCACCTATGGCGTTCTGCGCGCGCCGGAAACCGGCTGGAGTGATCCGCTCGTCATCGCCCTGCTGGCCGGCGCCGCAGTGCTCTTTCTTGCCTTCGCTATCATCGAGCGCGTCGTGAAGCGACCCATGCTGGATCTCAGCCTGTTTCGCTATCCGCGTTTCGTCGGCGTACAGCTTCTGGCGGCAGCACCCGCCTATGCTTTCGTCGTATTGCTGATCCTGCTGCCCGTGCGTTTCGTCGGCATCGAAGGCATGAGCGAGATCGCCGCCGGGCGGATGATGGTCGCGCTTTCGGCGCCGCTGCTCATCCTGCCGATCGTCGCCGGGCTCCTCACCCGCTGGTTCAGCCCCGCAACGATCTGCGGCGCCGGTCTCATCATCTCGGCGACGGGCCTTTTCTGGCTTAGCCATTTTGCCGCCGGCTCGGCCCCATCCGCTCTCATCGGTCCGCTGCTGACGATCGGGGTCGGCATCAGCTTGCCCTGGGGCCTGATGGACGGGCTTGCCGTCAGCGTCGTCCCCAAGGAGCGAGCCGGCATGGCGACCGGCATCTTCAGCACCACCCGCGTCGCCGGCGAAGGGGTGGCGCTTGCCGTCGTCAGCGCCATCCTCTCCGCCTTCATTCAATCGAATCTCGGCGTATCCGCTGGCGAGCACGCCGCTATGGCTGCCCAGCAGCTCGTAACAGGCAATCTGACCGCCGCGGCATCGACTGTGCCGGCAATCGGGCATGACACGCTTATTCTGGGTTATGGCAACGCCTTCGGCGCGCTCCTCTGGCTTCTGACTGCCATCACTGTCCTGACGGCGATCGTCGTCTTTTCCTTCCTCGGCCGTTCATCATCAACCGTTGCCGCAGACGATGAAGAGCAATTGGACGAGGATGAAGATGCGCTTCGCGTATCGAAAGCTTAAGCGCATTGATGACTGGCCGGAAAGGTAACGCGGCCAGTCCACTCACTGACGGCGGCACAGCAAGAAGGCGAATCGAAGGCCAAACACGGCCGAAAACCTTACCGCGCCGCAACAGAATATTTCGAAACCACATAAAATGTGCGCGCTAGATTCGTGCGCCAACGATCTTCGCAGCGGCGTCAGGCTGGCGTTTATATTCGCCGCTGCTATATCATATCCCCATGATATCAGACCGGTTTTTGAAGATTATTGCCTGGACCTATATTGCGGCGCTTATCGGCGTAACGCTTGCTCATCTCAATTGGCAGGCCACATTCGGCAATCCGTTTGACATCTTTCGCGCCCTTGCGCTCTGCGTAGCAGGCATGCTTGCCCGCCTCGCCTACCCGCAGTCTCCCTCCTTCACTTGTCTCCTGATGATCGGCAGCGTGCTGGCGCTTTCCCTTTCGCATCTGTTGGCAAGCGGCAATTACGGTTCGCCGCTCGACATCATCGTCGGCATGACCAGCGGGCTCTGGGGCATCATGATCGGCTCTATATTAAGCAAACTCATCGTCTCAGCCTCGAAGCGACCAGCCTCATACTAACCGACCGGAAGAGCTGGCGATGGCCTGAATAGATCCCTTGGCTGCCGCGAGAGGGCGATGACGTGGTGTAGCCACCAAATGGGCAACTGCATTTGGCCGAGCACGCCGCAATAAATATTAAAATAATATTCGAATAAGATAAGAAACCGCATTCTATCTTAAAATGACTATTGCGTAGCCAATATTATGCAGAACTTATCATTTTGTTTACGCCTGTTGCTTTCTTGCAACTCGAACTTAAATTTCACGAAAAAGTCATCCCGAGAAAAATATATCATATAACTTTGCAGGAATTCGTCTTTAATAGCGACCAGAAGCGGGTGGGGCCCGTTTCTCCCGAGTCGGGGTTTTTAAACAGGGATAGGGTTAAGGCACGTCGATTTTTCGGCGCGATTGCCTATGCCCAATCTATATTGGATTGGAGTTTTTATGAACATCAAGAGCCTTCTTCTCGGCTCCGCTGCTGCCCTGGCAGTAGTTTCTGGCGCTCAGGCAGCCGACGCTATCGTTGCTGCCGAGCCGGAACCGCTGGAATACGTTCGCATCTGCGACGCATATGGCGCTGGCTACTTCTTCATCCCGGGCACCGAAACCTGCCTCAAGATCGGCGGTTATGTCCGTACCGAAGGCAAGTGGTACGACGCCTACAACCCGAACAGCCACAATGGCACGCTCTGGCACACGCGCGCTCATCTGAGCCTCGACACTGCGACCGACACCGAATATGGCCCGCTGAAGACCAACACGGTCATCCGTTGGGACTGGCAGGATGGCGGCTCGACCACCACGAAGCTGCTGTTCGCAAACATCAGCCTCGGTGGCTTCCTGGTCGGTAAGGCTGACTCCCAGTACAACTCGTACATCGGTTACGCTGGCAATGTCATCAACGACGACGTGGTCAATGACGGCCCGTACGAACTCAACCAGTTGACCTACAACTATGACGCTGGCAACGGCTTCACGGCTGTGATCTCGGTTGAAGACTCGAACTCCGGTTCGGGCGCTACGGGCGCAAACGGCGAAAACAGCACCAACCACTACGCTCCGGATGTTGTTGCCGGTGCTGGTTACAAGGCTGGTAACTTCGGCTTTAAGATCGTCGGCGGTTATGACTCCATCGTCGAAGAAGGCGCCATCAAGGCTCGCGTCGATGCCGACTTCGGCGTCTTCAAGGCCTTCTTGATGGGCGGCTGGAACACCGATGGTGACAAGCTGAACAAGTATGCAAACGCCAACGGCGCTGGCTCTGCCAAGGGCATCGGCTGGGGCGACTGGGCTGTCTGGGGCGGCTTCACCGTTCCGATCAACGAAAAGCTGCAGGCGAACGCTCAGGTTGCCTACACCGACTCGAAGATTTTCGCAGCCACCGCGAACGTCCGTTGGAACCCGGTCAAGAACCTGCAGATCACGCCGGAAGTATCCTACACCAACTGGGACTCCATCAATCAGGACCAGTGGGCTGGCGTTCTCCGCTTCCAGCGTAGCTTCTAAGACCACTTTACTGAGATCTGATCTGACTTGACCCCTGATCGGATGGGGATCGGCCTTACTTCCAGCGAAGTCGGGCCGATCCTTCCGAGACAGGGGTAAGTCAATTTTTCTGAAGGCTGGCTCTGCAGCATGCCGTCTGAAATCTCAATCTTCCTCATCGACACCAGGCATTTTTTATCGTAGAGACAGCCCATGTCTTTCGCTCACGCATATTCCGCGCGATTTTATTCGTACCGCTGCTCTCAGCGGAGACGGGCCTGTGCGTAGTTAGAAAAGACACGACAGCAAAGACCCGAACAGCCGCTAGTTCTACCTGGCGGCTTTTTTGTCGCCACGGTATGACCCCAAAAGGAACCGATACCGTGTTGAATTCCACTGACGACTTGCGCATTGTCGAGATCACGGCGCTGACGCCGCCCTCTCGAATTATCGATGAAATCCCCCGCGACGAGGCGGTGACAGCGACTGTCACCGGGGCACGCAACGCCGTCCACAACATCCTGCGCGACGAAGACGACCGACTGATCGTTGTGATCGGCCCCTGCTCCATTCACGACCCGGTCGCAGCGCTTGATTACGCGGCACGGCTGAAGGAACAGCGCGACCGTTTCTCAGACGATCTCGAAATCATCATGCGCGTCTATTTCGAGAAGCCGCGCACGACGGTTGGCTGGAAGGGCCTAATCAACGACCCACATCTCGACGGCAGCTACCGCATCGAGGAAGGACTGCGCATCGCCCGCAAGCTGCTGTTCGACGTCAACGAGATCGGTCTGCCGGCAGGCTGCGAATATCTCGATACGATCACACCGCAATATATTTCCGATCTGGTGAGCTGGGGCGCGATCGGCGCGAGGACGACCGAAAGCCAGGTGCATCGGCAGCTCGCATCCGGCCTCTCCTGCCCTGTCGGCTTCAAGAACGGCACGAATGGCGACGTGCGCATCGCGCTCGACGCGATCGTCGCGGCATCGCAGCCGCATCACTTCCCGGCCGTGACCAAGGAAGGTCTTGCCGCGATCGCCTCGACCCGCGGCAACGAGGATTGTCACATCATCCTGCGAGGCGGCAGAGAGCCCAATTATGACGCCGAGAGCGTGCAGTCGACGGCAGAACAGTCCCTCAAGGTCGGGCTCGAGCCGCGCATCATCATCGACGCCAGCCATGCCAACAGCAGCAAGAACCCGGAAAACCAACCGCTCGTCGTCACATCGGTCGCGGAGCAGGTCGCAGGCGGGGATCGGCGGATCAAAGGCATGATGATGGAGAGCAATCTCGTCGCCGGCCGCCAGGATCTCGTGCCGGGCAAGCCTTTGGTTTACGGCCAAAGCATCACGGATGGCTGCATCGACTGGCCGACCTCGGTGCGCACGCTGGAAGATTTGGCGAAGGCCGTCCGGGCACGGCGCCAGGCTCGCTAACGCGGCCTCCCATTCGGGAGACGGGTTCCGATCAAATGCGTCGGTAGTGCGCGAGGCTCAGATAGTTTTTTCTAGGCCCGCGCACATGCCACATCTCCGCCCAATCATCCGACGTGCGAAAGAACAGACGGCCTCGATAAAGATCGGGACCGCAGTGATGGGTGACACGCTGCGAGGCGCCCTCACCGATGCGAATGAATTCCGAAAGATTGGGGAAACGCACGACGAGATCGTCGTCGGCATCGTCAAGCCGATAGGTGCGGCTGCTTCTCAGCGTTGCATGGTCGCTTCGCGTATCGCCATGTTCCTCGAACTGGACAGGCGTAACGAACGCCTGCCCTTCGAATGTGACCAGGGAGCGATTGAAGCGATCGATGATCCGCCGCTTCACCTCCCATGAGCCAAGGAAGGAGTCCAGCCGGCCAGCGCCGGCCGATCCTTTCATCAGGACGCCGCACGCTGCGCTGCGTCGGCCTGCCGGCGCGGCAGTTTCCAGCCCGGCCGGATGAAGTGGCAGGTATAGCCGTTCGGATAGCGCTCCAGATAATCCTGGTGCTCCGGCTCTGCCTCCCAGAAATCGCCGACGGGGGCGACCTCAGTGACGACCTTGCCGGGCCAAAGGCCGGAAGCGTCGACATCGGCGATCGTATCCAACGCGACCTGCTTCTGCTCTTCGCTGGTGTAGAAGATCGCCGAGCGGTAGCTCAAACCGACATCGTTGCCCTGCCGG
The DNA here is from genome assembly GCF_007828395.1 of Rhizobium sp. ERR 942. Lineage (NCBI taxonomy): Bacteria > Pseudomonadati > Pseudomonadota > Alphaproteobacteria > Hyphomicrobiales > Rhizobiaceae > Rhizobium > Rhizobium sp. ERR 942. The sequence goes on along the minus strand of NZ_VIUA01000003.1, from coordinate 68,132 downwards.
TTGCGCGTGGTCGGATCATGGATCTGGAAGAAGAATTCCAGCAGATCGCGATAGCTGATCTTCTGCGGATCGAAAATGATTTCGATCGCCTCGGCATGGGTGCCGTGATTGCGGTAGGTGGCGTTGCGGACATCGCCGCCGCTATAGCCGACGCGCGTCGAGATGACGCCGTTGTACCGGCGGATGAGATCCTGCATGCCCCAGAAGCAACCGCCGGCGAGAACTGCACGTTCCGTTGTCATCTTACATCCTCCACTTGATCGATATAGGCACCATAGCCCTCTGCCTCCATGCGGTCACGCGGCACGAAGCGAAGCGAGGCGGAATTGATGCAATAGCGCAAGCCGCCGCGATCGATCGGACCATCCGGGAAAACATGGCCCAGATGGCTGTCGCCATTGGCCGAGCGCACTTCGACGCGCACCATGCCATGCGACATGTCGGTCAATTCGCTGACATTGGCGGGTTCGATCGGCTTGGTGAAGCTCGGCCAGCCGCAGCCGGAATCGAATTTGTCGGCGGAAGCAAAAAGCGGCTCGCCCGAGACGATATCGACATAGATGCCCGGCTGCTTGTTATAGAGATATTCACCGGAGCCGGGACGTTCCGTGCCGCTCTGCTGCGTCACTCGATACTGCTCAGGGGTAAGCTTGGCGATGGCCTCTGCCGTCTTGCTGTATTTGCCCATTGTTGTTCTCCTTGCCCCTCGGCACGCCCTCCGAGCTTGGCCTGGTCCTGGGGACACGGAGAGGGCCGGATGAAGCTCGAGCAGCGCTGAGGGAGTGTTTGCAGGGCCAATATAGGTATCACGCGATCGATTTGCCATATCGATCACGACTGCGTGACGCCCAGCCCTTCCTGCAGCTTAGCCATTCGCCTCGCTTGAGGCCGCATAAATCGCGGCGAGCGCCTCGATACCGGCTTGATCGTCACCATCGAAGCGGCCGGGCAGCGGGCTGTCGAGATCGATGACGCCGAAGACCTTCCCATCGCGAAAGAGCGGCACGACCAGCTCCGACCGCGAGGCCGCATCGCAGGCGATATGCCCGGGAAAGGCATGCACATCCTCGACGAGGACCGACTGCGCCCTTTCGACCGCTGTTCCGCAGACGCCGCGACCGACGGCAATGCGGACACAAGCGGGCTTGCCTTGAAACGGCACCAACACAAGCTCGTCTTCCCTGTGAAGGAAATAAAAGCCCGCCCAATTAAGCTCCGGCAGCATCTGGAAGATCAGCGCCGAGGTATTGGCCGCGTTAGCAATCCCATCGCGCTCACCATCAAGCAAGGCCTTCAACTGATCCGCAAGCTCTCGATAGAATTCGGGCTTGCTGTCGTGTGAGATCGGTTTTTCTACGAACATGTGTTGCTCTTTCGAGTGTCTGTCGCGAAGAGACTATCAGTCCTTCTCATCGGGCGGGCAAGGCCAGCTGGACGGCGCCTTCAGCCAGGACGGCAATATGGTCGTGTTGTCCCCACAAGCCAGATTGATCTGCGCCTGCTGCAGACCGCTTGCCTTCGAAAGATCAAGACCCTCGATGCGCGTCAGATACATGAAGGCGCCACTGAAGGAAGTCGACCCGTCCATCACCGCGCCATTCAACGTGGCGCGCGAGAGATTGGCGAAGGAGAAATTCGCGCCCGTCAGCACGGCCTTGTCGAAATCGGCACGGCCGAGCTCCGCCTTCTGAAAATCGGCGTTCTTCAGCTGCGCGCCGGCAAATTCGGCGCGCTGCAATTCGGCATTGGCAAAGGACGCGCCGTTGGCGGAGGCACTGCTGAAATCGGAGCGATATGCCTCGATCTTTGCGAAGTTGGCACCATCGGCCTTGGCATTCTTCAGCCAGGCACGCACCAGAGTCGCTTTCTCGAGATTGGCCGAGGTCAGATTGGTGTCGCTGAGATCGGTGCTGTCGAAATGCGCGCCGGCCAGATTGGCACCGTGAAGGTCGCTGCTCTGCAGCATGATATTGGTCTTGCTGCAGCCGCTCCAGTCAAGCCCAGGTCCGGCGACATTGCCGCAATCGGCGGCACGCAGGGCATTGCTGCTGGAACCCAGAAGAAATGCGGCGCTCAACGCCAGCACACTGAAGCCGGTAGCGATTCCCAATCTCTTTCCAACGGCCTTACTGCGCAAAGCGCTGTTAGTCTGCCGTCGCCCCATGATCGTCTCCCCAGCCAATCTGGCCACCCCGTCAACAAGACCCATTCCGTTACTCCGCTCCAGCACCTGCCAGCCGAACTCTCGCCTGAGTCGGATGCACGTCCCTCTTCCTTGTATATGGTGCTTCGGGCGACAAAAAGAGCTGGTTTTGTAAAAGCGTACCTGAGGCGCGGTTTGGATGTGAGCTTATGAAAGGGGGAATAGGCGACAGGCACCAGAAGGATTGCGGCAAAGCCTCATACGCCCGTCCTTGAAGAGCGAGACGGTCTGATCGAAACGCCGCCATCAGGCATTGGCGAAACCTCGCCCGGCCCTGTAAGGCGAGCAGACAGCACTCTTAAATGGGAGATTTTTCGGGAACAAGATCAGTATTTTAAGCTGGTCGGAGTGGAGTGATTCGAACACTCGACCCCCACGTCCCGAACGTGGTGCGCTACCAGACTGCGCTACACTCCGTGACCAGCGGCGCTTCTATAGACCAGCCATTTTTGATGCACAAGCACCAAATTCAAAAAAAGCATCTGATTTTTGACGAAAAAATTACAGCCGCATCTGCCTAGAAAACCGGCAGGAAACAGTGGCTGAAAATGCCGGCGTGCAAAAGACGCAACAGATCAAGTAAAATCCCGTTTGTACACGCTGATGGGAATTTTCTTTTGCCGGCTTTGGCGCTAAAGCCCTAAGCGGGACAGGTGGAAATGCCGTGGGACAGCGGCCTTTCCGCAACCTTATGCGTGACAGAAGCTCAAGGACGACACGATGAATATCCGCATGATGACCGCGGCTGGACTGTTGCTGGCGCTGGCCGGTTGCAGCACCACGACGACAACAACGACAGCAGCCCTGCCGCTGCTTGCGAAGAACCCGGTACAGGATCGCTGGCAGGGCCAGTCCGCAGGCCGCTTCTTCGCGGCTTACGGCCCGCCGATCTCAGATCGCGATGAAGGCGGTAATCGCGTCTACACCTGGCGTGGCGGCTACAAGAACGTCACCATCGTCAACAAGGACGGCAAGAAAGCCGGCAAGCGCTCCCTCAGCTGCAAGGCCGACATCGTTACCAACCAGAGCTACGAAATCCGCTCGGTTAAAATCCTCGGCGACCAGCCCGGCGTCAGCGGACCATCCTATTGCGCCGAACTTCTGGCGCCGGCGGAAAGGGCCGAAAAAGCAAGCTGAGGCTAAAGCTTCATCACGAGACAATGCCAGCAGGCGGCACGCAAGGGTCGCCTGTTGCGTTTTAAGCTTCAGCCGTTTGCAGCGGCGAGTGCGGCACAGCTTTTCGGCTTCGGCGCGTCGGCAGCGGGTACGAAGGTCTTGTCGACGGCATAGAGCTTGGCAAAGTTCGTTTCGGCAACAAGCTTGACGCCTTGCGGAACAGCGCCGCCGAAACGATCCTCGACATCCGCGTTGACGAGCAGGACAAAATCGAAGCGCCGCCGCCAATCGTTGAGATAGGGTGCGACACCGCCGGTAACCCTGATCTCGTCGGGGCAATCCAGCAGGCTTATGGAAAACAGATTGCCTTCCGGCACTGCGATGTCGCTCCAGGGCGGCAACACGGTCAGCGGCTGTTTGCCTTTGGCGGTGAAGACCGTCGGCACGAAGGCATGGGCATAAGGGACGACGAGCGTCGGCAGGTGCCGGAACGTATCCTGGTTCCAGGCGAAATAACGATGATCCGCAGGACCGTGCTCGTTTTGCTGCCGCACGACCGGCAAGACGGCCGCTCCCTGGGGCACGGCCGCAAGTACTGTTCTAACGGCCGCGGCATCGGCATCCCCCTGCCACCAGTTGAAGCCGATCCACGTGGTTCGACCTAACACGACGGTCGAGAGCATCAGCATGACAAGAAAGGCCTGGTGGCGTGGCAGGCGCGGCAACGGGCAGATCATCACCATGGCTGCCAGCGCCGTCATGATCGGAAAACGCCAGCTGATCCAGCCGGTGCCGAGCACGTGACGTGGCGCAACGCAGGCCAGCAGCAGCAGGCCGGCAGTTGCGATCGCCATGCCGGCATGGACTGACAGGCAGCGCGTGCGAGCCGCATAGGTGCAAACAAGAATCAGCGGAATCAGGAGCAGCATGTCGGCCAGCAGCGCATAACTCCACAGTGCCGACATGAGGTTGGCCAGGATCAGAACGAATAAATCGTTCCAGGATGCATCCAGCCCACCGCCACCATCCGGCAGGACAGGCTGGTAGAGGAATAGACAGATCGCCGGCAAGGTGCAGGCCAGCATCGAGATCAATAGCCTGCAGCACAGATGCAGGAATGCGCTAGGCGATCTCAAGACCGCCATCGTCGGCGAGAATTCGAGTCCGCAGACGAGCGCCATATAGAAGCCCAGCGAAAAAATATGCATCACTGTCAGCAGCAGGCCGGCAAACAGGCGCCAAACGAACAGCATAACCGGATTGCGAGACTGCAGAGCATGGTCGGCAGTCGCGAAAAGCAGCGCCATGCCAAGCCCGATCTGGAAATTGATAAAGCCGCCGATCAGCGTCGCGCACCAGGCGAAATACAATATGGCGATCTGCCAGTAATAACCGCCGCCATGCAGCCGCCTGTGCAGGGCGATCGCGCCAAGCGGCGGCAGCACAATCGCGAAGAAGAGGAAGCCGCGCGCCAGCAGGGAAACGCCGATCAGCGGCCCCAGCCAATAAGCAGCGAGATCGATACCGACATTGGTGAAGGTCCTGTTCCAATCGAGCGCATAGATTTCGTGAAAGGGCGGCGTGTCGATGCCGCCGGCGAGCAGCCACGTGCGGGCATAATGGTTGGGATAGTCGAGGATCGGCGGGAACTTGAAGACGGTGACGAAAATCGCGACAAGAACTAAAAAGACGGCGATTGCAAGACCCGGCTTCTGCCTGACGATGGCGGCGTCTGTATCGGCTGTTTTGCACACAGCCGCGGAAACAGCCCCGCCTTCCGATAACGGCAAACTCGCGAGTGGTTGCGGCATCAGCGGACTACCCTTACCTGTTCCGCCTTGTCAGCTATTTCGCCTGTGCCGCTCAGGGCACGATCAAGCGCGTGCCGTTTGCCCGCCGCGTCCAGATCGGAAAAGTCACTGGGAATCTCGAGCGGGCGGCCGCCCTGCAGCAGGCTTTCGATCATGAACATCGGCCGCCGTTTGCTTTCCTGCACCAGGCGGCCGATATATTCGCCGATGATCCCGATGCAGATGAGCTGGATGGCGCTGAAGGCGGTGATGGCGGCCATGATGCTGGACCAGCCGACGATCGTTTCGCCCGCAAACCAGCGGATAAGCGTATAAAGAAGCAGCAAGGCGGCGAAGCCGGCGCTCGCAAGGCCAAGCCAGGTGCTGACGCGCAAGGGTACGGTGGAAAAGCTGGTGATGGCATCGAGCGCGAAATTGATCATCCTGCGCAGCGGATATTTGGTCCTGCCGGCAAAGCGCGCATCGCGCTCATAGGGCAGCGCCACCTGCTTGCCGCCGATCCAGCTCACCATGCCACGGATGAAGCGGTCGCGCTCCGGCATGGCCAGCAGGATATCGACAACGCGGCGCCGCATCAGCCTGAAATCGCCGACATCGCGTGGGATCGCCACCGAGGCGAGCCGCGACAGCAGCCGGTAGAAGAGCGAGGCGGAGGTGAGCTTGAACCAGCTCTCCCCCTGCCGGCGCACACGCTGGCCATAGACGACATCCGCGCCGCGATCCATGATCGGCATCATCAGCAGCAACAGTTCCGGCGGATCCTGCAGATCGGCATCGATCAGCAGCACCCGCTCGCCGCGCGAGGCGGCAAGGCCGGCGGTCGCCGCAAGCTGATGACCGTGATTGCGCATCAGGCGCACGCCGAGCACCTGCGGCGTCTCTGCAGCAAGCGAGGCAATCACCTCCCAGGTGCCGTCGGTCGACCCGTCATCCACCAAGATAATCTCGAAGGCCTCACCGGCAATCCCCCGCGCCGTCGCCACCGCCCGCTGGCAAAACTCGCCAAGCCCCTCCTCTTCATTGTGGCAGGGGGCAACGATGGAAAGCAGCAATTCGTGAGGAGCGTGGTTCATGATCGCCTGTATCGAGATGATGGCGACTACAGTGGAGGAAAATGGTCAAACAATATTTAAGTAGGGGAATAATGACGGTGTTCGTCGAAAGGAAGCACGCCGCAGGGTGCAGCCGAAGATCGATAATATGATTGCGATTTGGAGAAAGAGCGTAGGCTAGAAGAAGACCGCGATTTTCGGTCGGCGGTTCTCATATGAATTATCAAGTCTCGGGGCAAACTACTCTCTTGGCGTCAACCATGTGAGTATGCGGCCACGATATACCTAACGTGAATTCGATGCGGCTGACATTGGACGCCTCGTGCTTATGACTTCCATCGGCACCGACCTTTGCACCCCAAACTTCCAACCCTCCGGCAGCCTTTCCCTGCGTCTCATTGGTTGCCGAAATCGCAATGTCAAACTTAATAGTGTCGATTTCCATTTCGTCGGGATCGTGAGTTTTGGGATGATGTAGCCGTGCCTTCCCGCCGCCTTGCGTTCCTCGATGGTTTCCTGCACAGCATCCATCAGATCGTTTAGCGCCGTCTTCACAAAAGACTTTAGATCCATCTTAATTTACATCTCAGCTGCGCGCACAAGAGAGTCCATCTGAGTGTTAAGGTGATCTACGCTCCGGCTAATCTCCCCGATATGCTTGGCTATGAACTCCATAGCGACCGCCATACGAACATCTGCCGGTGCGTCTTCCGGCGCTTTCTTAAAAATGAACGGGTCAGGTTTTTGCGTCTCGGATTCGGCCATAGAATCACCCTTTTAGCTTACCTCTCCGATCATGCAGCAACCGATCACACTCGACAACAGGTCCAGCCAAAGATCAACGCGACGGTCGCACGGTGGAAGAGATCGGCCACTTTAGAGGCCAAGGCGCCGATTTTCACCGGCAGGATTAGTTGGACGACTCAGGATCAAATTCTGGAATCTCTTGCCCAGTCGCCATTGCACCAATGCGCTTGGGAGCAACGTCAACCCAGCGGGCGATTGTTTCCGCCCTCACGACGTCGCCATGAGGGCCGTTGTATTCCTTTTCTAAGGCCGCCTTTATCGCTGCAAAATCTACCTTGGCAGCGCCCGGCAGCGAGGCGACAAATCGCTCAAGGGTTTCAACCTGAATACTTAGCTGCAAGAGCCAGGCTTCATGAGCGCGTTCCCACATTTCAGACCTCCGAATCACGGTTGTATTGGCTGCAAGTGTCTCGCCTCAATCGTGCCATTGTCAAATGATGCTGCCATAACCCGGGCCGGCGCTCGTCTAGTGAAGAAGCTCAGCCTGCGCCAATCACAGCTTTCCATGCGGCGAAAACAATCTTGGCCACGAGCGAGGTCACCGCTGAGAGCGCGAGGGAGAACAACACAATAGCATGTGTCCTTATATTAATGTATTGAGCGTGCCTCCGACGACCCTCCGAAAGAGCTTCAAAGTATTCCTCTCGCCCGTCTGCCACGATCTGCACTACGAGATTTTCGAATGTCTTGCGGGGGAGTAAAAACCGAAAAAACGCCAATAGCTTTCCGCAAGGTGCGTCCGCGATCACCGAAGCTCGGGTCAATTGTCTTAATAGTTTTAGGAGATATGCGGAAATCGAGAAAAGTGCAGTTGTAACCAGGGCTCCAGAAGCCATGGTGACATACACGAACGTGCTCGTCGGAGTGGTTTGACCGCTCGATTTATCAAAGTAAATGATGACAGTTGCGGTTATGACAAAAGCGAAACCTGCTACCAACATCCATCCCAAGTATCGCAGCCAGCGCTTCGTTTTCGCAATGAGGTGTGCTTGTGCGTGATCAAAAGCTCTTACCCGACCATTCATTAAATGGCACTCCCCACTGGCAAAGCAAAAACTTCGGCGGACGCTTTCGAGGCGTTAAATGCGCGCTGCCCCTCGCCGGTAATGAAGTATCGACGCCGCGGCATCCCCGACATTGACGGGTCCTTCTCGGCCTCGGATCGTATCCACTTCTTTTCTTCCATACGCTGCAAGTGAACATAGATCGTCGCTCGCTTGAGCAACGCAGAAGCCTTGACCATCTCAAGCCCGTATAGACCTGGCTTTTTCATGAGTAACTCCAAGATTGCTTGCTGGACTGTTGACATAAACACCGGCTTTTCGCTTTCGTTGTCGCTTCATCTACGGCTGCGATACGGGCACAAGGTCGAGTCTTACTGCCTGTAAGATTGAGTCTTACATTATGTAAGACTCATCCGCAAGGCCCCGCCCAGAATCTGGTTGACTCTCGCGATTTTGAGAACAAATGTGAACATAAGACTTTTTCAGAGGAGCAACCATGGCCGCTGAAGCCCACCAGTCGTTAGCAGATGAAAACCTTGCGCAGGCTGGGCTCGACGCTCACGCAGGGGACGCGCTGGCCGCGCTCCGGAGTGTGATAGCTGATGCTGCTTCTTTCATGACCAACTTGAAATCGCTTCCTTGCTCATAGGCAAAGGCCTGGTGCGCGGCTGGCGCCGAAGTTTCAGCGAGAAGCATAATCATGAAGCATCGTCGCGGCATCGAGCTAGCCCCACCCTTCCCTCCCGCCGACTACCGGGAACATGACGGCCAACAATACGATAGCCTGAAATCACTCCGTGAATGGGAAGTGCTCGGCGCGAAGTGTGGAAAATGCGGCCGTGTCTCGTGGCTGGACAAGCGGGCCGTCGACCGGGAGATAGGGAATCAATACCTCATAAACTTACGGGGTAAGCTGCGGTGCGAGTGCGGCAACAAGGAAGGCAACCGAGTGCTGATAGGGACGCTGGGACGCTGATACGGAAATATGCTGCGGAAAACTGTTACGGTTAGCATTTTCTAATGAGCCGTAACAATATGATTTTGTTGCACAAATTATGCGTGGCTGGGGCGCCAGGATTCGAACCTGGGAATGCCGGTACCAAAAACCGGTGCCTTACCGCTTGGCGACGCCCCAACAGAGAAATAGCTGTCATGCCAGCCAAATCGGCGTCTGATTAGCAAAGGTCGCATCGCGCTACAATGACTAAGTGATGTGCGGATGCATATTTCTGTGCGCTTTTTCGGCCGCTATGATAGGTCTTGCTGCACTGCATCCGAAATGAGGAGGCTTGATGAGCCAGTTTCGCGCCCGCCTTCCGGCCATGCCCACCGTGCTTCTCGACGACGCTGTCTGCCGCATCACGCGCTGGGATTTCGAGCCTGGCGCCGATACCGGCCATCATGTGCACGGCCTTGGCTATGTTGTGGTGCCGATGACCGATTGCCAGTTTCTGCTGGAGGAGCCCGGCGGTATCAAGCGTGTCGATATCGCCAGGGGCGCTGCCTACCGGCGCGAGGCGGGCGTGGAGCGCAATGTCGTCAATGCCGGCACCGAGCCGATGTCATTCATCGAAATCGAATACAAGCAATCATGAGCACGCCCGACTTCGACCTCGCCTTCGAACCCGCCTATGGCCGCGCCATCCCCGTCGTGCCTGGCATCGAGCGGATGACGGTCAACAATCCCAGCGCCTTCACGTTCCACGGCACCAACAGCTACATCGTCGGCGGCTCTTCCGTCGCCATCATCGACCCGGGCCCGGAGACTGAAGAGCATTTCGCCGCCCTGATGGCGGCGCTGAAGGGGCGCGAGGTCACGCATATCTTCGTCAGCCATACTCATCGCGATCACTCTCCGCTGGCGAAGCGGCTGAAGGAGGCGACGGGGGCGCTGACTGTCGGCGAAGGGCCGCATCGGGCCGCACGCCCGCTGCATCAGGGCGAGGTCAATCCCTTTGCCGAAAGCTCCGACATGGAGTTTCAGCCCGATATCGTGCTCGCCGATGGTCAAAACGTCTCTGGAGACGGTTGGACGATGACGGCGCTGCTGACGCCTGGCCATACGGCCAACCACGCTTGCTTCGCGCTCGAGGGCACGGGCATCGTCTTTTCCGCCGATCATGTCATGGCCTGGGCGACCTCGATCGTCGCGCCTCCTGACGGATCGATGGCGGATTACATGGCCTCGCTGGAGCGGCTTCTCGCCCGCGACGACCGGCTGTTCCTGCCCGGACATGGCGGGCCGGTGAAGGAGCCGGCCTCCTTCATGCGCGGCCTCAGAACCCACCGGCGCATGCGCGAGCGCGCCGTATTGGAACGCATCAAGGCCGGCGACCGGCTGATCCCGGACATGGTGAAAGCCATCTATCGCGATACCGACCCGCGCCTGCATGGCGCAGCAGCACTTTCGGTGCTGGCGCATCTGGAAGACTTGGTGGAGAAGGGTCAGGTGGAAACCGATGGGCCGCCGGCGCTGTTGGGAACATATCGACCGGCTTGAGCCGTCTCAGCTTCCGGCGATGCCGAGCAGTTCGGCATCCAGCGCCTTCAGGTAGCCATCGGCCAGATCGGCGCTGACCCCGAGATCATCCTGGCCGTAGCGGGAGGCAACACGGATATCGACCAGGGTCGTTTCCGCCTCCTCGCGAATACGGATCAGTATGTCGCATGGCAGGCCAAAAATGCGGGTTCGCACCTCGCCCTGCAGAATGACGTCGGTATTCTGGCGGATGAGTTCCGCCACTCCGTCACGGAAGGGACGTGGCGTCGGCACAGGAACGATAGCGGGCACATCGCCGGCGGCGCTGTCATCCTGGGCTGGATTGACGGTCTGCGGGCGTCCACGCCGCTTCGGCCTCACATTGCCATTCGGATCGGCCACATCGGCGCCTTCGGCCTTGACGATGGTGATGTGATAATCATGCGCAACCTTGCGCACCGCCTCCAACACACGGTCGGCGGCGCCCTCGTAGCGGCGGCTGATCAAAGCGGGATAGGCATCGAACTGCGCCTCGCGTTCCTGCTGCGTCACCAGATGGCGCGGCGGCAGCCACAACTGCCGCGCATCCGGCGTCGCCAGCCATTCCGGCGGATCGTTGAGATCGGTCGAAATCTCGTAGATATGCGGCCGGGTCCAATAGCGCTCGGCACCGAAGCCGAAAATGGCAAGCGGCAGGGCGGCATAGACGAGCGCCTTGACGGCGGAGACGCCGCCGATGGCGGCACTCTGCCAGAGCTGCGCAAGGCCCACCACCGCGAGCAGCACCGCCAGGATGGCGCAGCCGGCAGAAATCAGGAGCAGCAGAACGAAGTAAGGCGTTTCCAGCGGGCCGAAACGGTGGCCGATCAGCGTCACTCCGCAGAGAACCAATGCAAATGAAGCGATCAAACGCGCGGCACGGGCGGCATGTGAAACAGGACGGTCGAAACGAATGGTCATCAAAGGCTCGTCGGCGCGTCGGATCGGAAGCCGGATGCACCGAATCCCGGAAAGCGACTTATGTTTAGATCAAGAAATGCCGAAAATAAATCGAATGTCACGGCGTCGGTGTCCAATGTTTTGTCCAAGCTCAAACCAGTAACGCCTAGACCAAAAACGTGAGCACTTGCTTAAATTCCTAAAAAAGGCCATTCTTTAGCGTTTTATCGAGGCTGTGAAAGGACTTGATGAGATGGAACCGATGCTTTCTCAAGACGTCACTGCCAAATCAGTGCCGGGAGCGGCGATTGCCGGAACCGATACGATCGACCCGTTCCTGCCGCTGGAGCTGCTTGAACTGGAGCTTTCGCTTGAGGGTTTTTCCGGCGGCGAACCTGGCTTCTGCGAAGCCGTGCGCAAGGCCGCTTCGGCAGTGCAGGGCGACTTTCTATTTGATCTGCCGGCTGAAGGGCTGATACCCGATTGCCGCAGATTGGCGGTGCTGCGAATTCCCGAAGGGAATGCAACGATGCGCACCCTCTTTGCCGCTCTGGACGAAGACGGTGCGGAAATCCGCCTGCTGCAGCCGGATGAGGACACCGCGCACCTGCTGCGCTTCGCCGATGCCTTTGTCGATCTCTTGCAGCGGATGCCGACAAAGCCAAAGGAAGCGGCCTAAGCAACCCGGCTGCGGCGGTAATACGCCTTTCGCGCCACCACGCGCGACGCTATAGTCTGTGCCTGTAAATCCGCACTCAGGATAACATGTCATGCGTATCGCAGCTTCCGCACTATCTCTTCTCGCCATTATGCTTGCACTCTCCTCCTGCCAGACGGCCGAAGAAATCCGGGCGGCGGATGCGTCAAGATGCAGCGGCTATGGCTTTAAGCCAGGCACCCAGAACTTTGCCAATTGCCTGATGAATCAGGATCTTAGCCGGCGCGCGGATCAGCGGGCTTTCATGGAAAGCAATGACGACTTCTTCTGGGGTCCGACCATCGTCGTCGGCGGTCCGGGATATTACTACCATCGCGGCTACTGGCGCCACTGACCTGCATATTTCAGAATTAGAGAATCAGGCTCGCCCTTTGATCGCGGCTTGCGCCGCCGCAAGCCGCGCGATCGGCACGCGGAACGGCGAACAGGATACGTAATCCAATCCGATATCCTCGCAGAAATGGATAGACGCGGGATCGCCGCCATGCTCGCCGCAGATGCCGAGCTTCATGTCGTTGCGCGTGCGGCGGCCGCGCTCCGACGCGATGCGGATGAGTTCGCCGACCCCGTCGAAATCGAGCGATATGAAGGGGTCATGCTCGATGATGCCCTTGCGCTGATAGGTCGGGATGAAGGCGGCAGCGTCATCGCGTGACATGCCGAATGTCGTCTGCGTCAGGTCGTTCGTGCCGAAGGAGAAAAATTCGGCAGCCTCCGCGATGATATGGGCACGCAAGGCCGCGCGCGGCAGCTCGATCATCGTGCCGACGAGATAGTCGATCTTCATTTTCGCTTCGGTCATCACGGCGCGCGCCACCTCATCGATGCGGGCCTTGACGTAATCGAGCTCCGAGCGCAGACCGACGAGCGGCACCATGATTTCGGGCACAACGGCAGCCCCCGTCTCGCGTGCAGCGAGGACCGCCGCCTCGAAGATGGCGCGGGCCTGCATTTCGACGATCTCCGGATAGGAAATCGCCAGGCGACAACCGCGATGGCCAAGCATGGGATTGAACTCGTGCAGCGCATCCACCCGCTGGCGCAGCGCGGCCGGCTCCATGCTCATGATGCCGGCAACCTCGGCAATCTCCTCATCCGTTTTCGGCAGGAATTCGTGCAGTGGCGGATCAAGCAGGCGGATCGTCACCGGCAGGCCATGCATAATGGTGAAAAGGCCGGTGAAATCAAGCCGCTGCATGGGCATGAGCTTGGCGAGGGCGGCACGGCGCCCCGTTTCGTCCTCCGCTAGGATCATCTCGCGCATCACATGGATACGGTCGCCTTCGAAGAACATATGCTCAGTGCGGCAAAGGCCGATGCCTTCGGCACCGAAGGAACGGGCCGCGCGCGCATCGGCAGGTGTGTCGGCGTTGGTGCGCACCGTCATGCGGCGCGAGCGGTCCGCCCAGGCCATGATGCGCCCGAAATCACCTGACAATTCCGGCTGTATCATCGGCACTTCGCCCTTCAGGACCTGGCCGGTAGAGCCGTCTATCGTGACGATATCGCCCCTCTTCAAGGTGACGCCAATGCCGATCAGCTTCTCATTACGCATGTCGATGCGCATGGTTCCGGCGCCGACGACGCAAGGAATGCCCATGCCTCGGGCAACGACGGCCGCGTGACTGGTCATGCCGCCGCGCGTGGTCAGGATCGCCTCAGCGGCATGCATGCCGTGAATATCTTCGGGGCTCGTTTCGATCCGTACGAGAATGGCTTTGCGGCCTTCTTCCTCGGCAATGATCGCCTCTTCCGCGGTGAAGACGATTTCGCCCGTGGCAGCCCCCGGAGATGCGGGCAGGCCGGAGCCGATGACCTCGCGGTGGACGCGCGGGTCGATCGTCGGATGCAGAAGCTGGTCAAGCGACGTCGGATCGATGCGGGAAACAGCTTCGTCCTCCGTGATCAATCCTTCATCGACCATGTCGACGGCGATCTTCATCGCCGCCTTGGTGGTGCGCTTGGCATTGCGGGTCTGCAGCATCCAAAGCTTGCCGCGCTCGATGGTGAATTCCAGGTCCTGTACGTCGCGGTAATGTGCTTCCAGCTGCGCGCAAATGCTGCGGAACTCGGCAAAGGCTTCCGGCATCAGCTTTTCCATCGACGGCTTGTCATAGCCCGACGCGATCCGGGCGACTTCCGTGATGCTCTGAGGCGTTCGGATGCCGGCAACGACATCCTCACCCTGCGCATTGACGAGGAATTCGCCGTAAAGCTCCTTCTCGCCCGTCGAGGGATTTCGCGTGAAGGCGACGCCTGTCGCGGACGAATTGCCGAGATTGCCGAACACCATCGCCTGGATATTGACGGCGGTACCCCAGGCCTCTGGAATATTATGCAGATTGCGATAGGTGACGGCGCGCGCGTTCATCCAGCTGGCAAAAACGGCACCGACAGCGCCCCAGAGCTGAACTTCCGGCTCCTGTGGGAAGGCCTCGCCCAATTCTTCCTCGATGACTGCCTTGTAGATCGAGACGACATGCTGCCATTCGACGGCGGTCAGATCGGTATCGAACTCATGACCGAACCGGGCCTTCTCATCCTCCAGGATCTCTTCGAAGACCTCGTTGTCGAGACCCATGACGACATCGGCATACATCTGGATGAAGCGGCGGTAGCTGTCCCAGGCGAAACGAGCATCGCCGGCATCGTGGCCGAGCGCCTGCACTGTAGCGTCATTGAGCCCGAGATTGAGAACCGTATCCATCATGCCCGGCATAGAGGCGCGACCGCCGGAGCGCACGGATACCAGCAGCGGTCGTTCCGTATCGCCGAACTTGCGCCCGGTGATGGCCTCCATTCGCTGCAGACCTCGCATGACCTGCGGCTTCAGCTCTTCAGGGATTTTACGGCCGTTCTTGTAATAGAAGCTGCAGACATCGCTGACGATCGTCAGTCCCGGTGGAACCGGCAGGCCGAGATTGCACATTTCAGCAAGATTTGCGCCCTTGCCGCCGAGCCGCTCAAAATCGCCGGCGCCCCCCTCGGCCTTACCGTCGCCGAATGTGTAGACCCAATTCGTCATCGTCTCCGTCCAACTCCTCCGGTTGAACTTAATTCACTGCAGCACAAATGAAAATCGACAAATACGGCGAAATGTTGCGCTGCACAATAAATATGACCCGGAGGCTCCCGATTTCAATCGATTGATCGAAATCGAGAACCTTCCGGTCCATCCAGAGTGATTCGGCGGCTAAGCTTGCGGCTCGCGCTTGGCGAGAATCTTGTCGATGCGCATGCCGTCGAGATCGACGATCTCGAATAGCCAGCCGCCGAAGGAGAAGCTTTCGCCCACTTCTGGCAGATGGCCGAGCTGGTAAAGCGCAAAGCCTGCGAGCGTGTGGAAATTGACGTCCTCGTCGCTGAAGCGCAGCCCCAGCCGCGCGAAGGCGTCATAGACCGGCATCATGCCTTCCATCAGCAGCGATCCATCGGCCCGCTCGACGACATCGGGCGTTTCGTTTTCCATGTCGGGCAGATCGCCGGCAATCGCTTCCAGCAGGTCCGTCTGCGTGACGATTCCCTCCAGGCTGCCATATTCGTCGATAACCATGGCGAGGCGGACGGGCGCGCGCTTGAAGTTTTCAAGCACCTTGAAGACAGCCGTCGATTCATGAACGACCAGCGGCTGGCGGATGACGGCCATGGGGTTCAGCGGCTCGCCGTTCAGAAGCTGATCAAGCAAATCCTTCTTCAGGATCATGCCGATCGGCTCGTCGATCGATCCGCGGCCGACGAGAAGCTGCTCAAACCGACTTTCGCGGATGGTTTTCTGTATTTCCTCCGGTGGGTCTTCGGCATCGATCCATTCGACCTCGAGCCGCGGCGTCATGATGTCGGAGACATCGCGGTCACCGATATTGAAGACGCGTTCGACCAGATCCTGCTGCGCCTGTTCCAACAGACCAGCCTCCTGGCTTTCGGCGATCAGGAGCTTGATCTCGGCCGGCGAATGCAGCGAGCCCTCGCCGGCACCGGGACGCAGGCCGAAAAGGCGGAGCACGAGATTGCCGAGGCCGTTCAGCACGGTAATGGCCGGACGCAGCAAGAAGAGGAACAGGCCGAGCGGACGCACGACACCAAGCGCAGTGCCTTCGCTGCGCTGCAACGCCAGGCTCTTCGGCGCAAGTTCGCCAAGCACGATATGAAGCGCCGTGATGATGATGAAGGAAATGGCGACGGCGATGGCATGCGACCCAGCCGCAGCCCATGTTCCGGGCAGAAAATCGAGCAGCGGCTCGAGCAGATGAGCAAGAGCGGGTTCGCCGACCCAACCGAGGGCAAGCGAGGAAATGGTGATGCCGAGCTGCGTGGCGGCGAGATTGGCATCGAGATTATCGACCGCCTTCTGCAGCGCCTTGGCGTTCATGCGCCCTTCGGCAACGAGCTCCGTCACGCGGCTGCGGCGGACGGACACCAGAGAAAACTCCGCCGCAACGAAAAAGCCGTTGGCGGCGACGAGCAGCAATACGGCAAGTATTCCGAGGATATCGAAAATACCGCCAGTCGAGTCAGACATACTTCCCTTCCGGGCGGATCAACGCCCATGTTGTTGATTTAAAGACGACGCTAGCACGCTTTAGGGCTGTGCGGCAGACGACGGAGCAATTTCTTGTCGAAACGGGAACAGTTTTATCATCGCTCTCAAGCGATTTCGCGCAGCCGTTCGGCGGTCTGCAGGTCGACGGAGACAAGCTGCGAGACGCCCTGCTCCGCCATGGTGACGCCGAAGAGACGATCCATGCGGGCCATGGTGATGGGATTGTGGGTGATGACCACGAAGCGAGTCTCAGTAGAGGCCGCCATCTCGTCCATGAGGTTACAGTAGCGCTCGACATTGTGGTCATCGAGCGGCGCATCCACTTCGTCCAGAACGCAGATCGGCGCGGGATTGGTGAGGAACACCGCAAAGATCAGTGCCATGGCCGTCAGTGCCTGCTCGCCGCCGGAAAGCAGCGTCATGGTCTGCGGCTTCTTGCCGGGCGGCCGGGCAAGAATTTCGAGGCCTGCCTCCAGCGGATCGTCGGATTCGATCAGCTGCAGTTCGGCCGTGCCACCGCCGAAAAGATGGGTGAACAGCCGCTGGAACTGCGCATTGACGATGTCGAAGGCGACAATCAGGCGTTCGCGGCCCTCGCGGTTGAGGCTCTGGATCGCGCCGCGCAGCTTCCGGATGGCGTCGATGACGTCATCGCGTTCCTTGATCAGCGCCTGCAGCCGCTCCGTCAGCTCCTTGCTCTCCTCCTCGGCGCGCAGATTGACGGCACCGAGACGCTCGCGCTCGATCTTCAGCCGCTCCAGCTCGCGCTCGACTTCGCGGAGGTCAGGCACGTTTTGCGATACTGAAAGGCCGGTCAGGCGCATCGCCTCATGCGGCTCGACGTTCAGGGCTTGGCGGATGCGCAATTCGCTTTCCTGACGACGCTCACGCGCCGACACCAGCCGCTCCTCGACGCGGCCGCGCTTTTCCCGGCTTTCGGCGAGCTCGGAGAGTGCCGTCGCCGCATGGCGATCGGCTTCGCGCTGGATGCCTTCAGCTTCGGCAAGACGGTCTGCGGCCTGCCGGCGGGCATCCTCGGCCTTCTGCAGCTCGTTCATCAAGGCGCGGCGCTTGTCATCGAACTCATCGGGTGCCAGATCGAGCTCAGCCGCCTCTTCGCGCGCTTCCTCTTCACGGTCGCGCAGCGTCTGAATGTGCTCCTCGGCGCTGGCGGCGCGCTGATGCCAGGTGTCGCGCTCCTGCTGGATCGCCAGGATACGACGTTGCCGCGCCTCGTTTTCGCGGTTCAAGCCCTCATGGCGGGCGCGTGCTTCGGCCAGCACGCCCCGATCCGTTGCGACTTCGGCCTGCTGGTCGCGCAACTTCAGATCGATGGCGTCGAGATTCGGCGCGTCTTCCAGCTCGATGCGGGCATTTTCATCCTGCATGACAACGTCTTCCAGCTGCTCCTGCAGCCGGCTGACGGCCTCAATGATGACGTCACGGCGGCGGATGAGATCGCCGGAAGCGCGCTCTGCGGCAGCGAGCGCTTCGCGCGCCTCGGCCAGATGACGGGCAGCAAGACGGCTTGCGTCACGGGCGGTCGTGAGATGACCTTCTTCTGCGCGGATCGCATCGGCGGCTGCTGACAGGCGCTCCTCGGCCTCGGCTAGCACATCGCGCGCAAGCTCCGCTTCGGCTTCCAACTCAGAAAGACGGTTCTTCTGGGCAAGCCGCAGGGCAGCCGCACTCGGCGCATCCGCTCCGGTCACGTGACCGTCCCAGCGAAACACGGCGCCATCCCTGGTCACCAGCCGCTGTCCCGGCTTCAGCTCGGGCATCAGCCGCAGCGCGTCTTCCACCGAGACAATGCCGATCTGGCGCAGACGCCGCGTCAATGCCGCCGGCGCGCCGACATGGGTAATCAACGGCGCGGCACCTTCCGGCAAGGCCGGGTCGTTTGCACCGCTGCCATTATCCGACCAATAGACGGGTGCCTCGGAGCTGAGCGAGGATTCCAGATCATCGCCAAGGGCTGCGCCAAGCGCCGTTTCGAAGCCACGGTCGACACGCAGCTCTTCGGCGACAGGGGAAAAGGCACCGGACGTATCGCCCGCCGCCAGCATCTTGGAAATGGTCCGCGCCTCGGTTTCCAGCGCATTCAGACGCGCCCGCGCCTGCTCAACGGGGCCACGCGACAGCGCCTCGGTTTCACGCGCCTTGGCAAGAACGGCTTCGACACGCTGGATCTCGCTTTCCGCATCCGCAACGACGTTTTCCGCCGCCTCGACAATGTCGCGCTTTTCACTCGGGTCGGGCAGATCGGCCATCTTTTCGTCGATGGCGGCAAGCTCGCGGTTCGCTTCATCGGCCTGTCGCTCGAGCCGCATCTTGCGATCGGCCAGATCGCGGATGGCGCGCTCCAGCTGATTGCGAGCGGCGGCAGCTTCAGCACGTTCTGCGGTCAGAACAGTAAATATCCGCTCGCTGTCGGCGAGCTTGGTGGCCGCTTCCTCGAAGGCTAAGCGCGTTTCTTCGGCAAGCCTGCCGGAATCGGCAAGAATATCGGCGAGATCGGCTTCTTCCGCGTCGAGTTTTGCCAAAATAGCAGCGTTGTCGGCGACAAGCCGCTGCTCGCGGCTGATGTCCTCCGCCAGCTGTGCCAGCCGACGAATCAATTCATCCCGCCGGCGGAGGATGCGGTTGACATCTTCCTCCAGCTGGGAGCGGGCGATCTGCAGACGCTGCAAAGCGGCGGCGGCTTTCGCCTCTTCGTCGCGCAGTTCCGGCAGCTTGAAGCTGGCAATGCCCTGTGCCTTTGCCGCTTCCATCTGGATTTGCGCCTTTTCGGCGACGAGCACTGTTGCCTGGTTGAGCGCGCTGTCGGCTTCGGCTTCGGCTTCCTTGGCCTGCACCCAGTGGATATGCAGCAGCATGGCCTCGCGGGCGCGGATATCGGCCGAGAGCATCTTGAAGCGATTGGCCTGCCGCGCCTGCCGCTTCAGGCTCTCGATCTGGCTTTCGAGCTGCGATGTTACATCATCTAGGCGCTCAAGATTGCTTTCGGCCGCACGCAGACGAAGTTCGGCTTCATGACGGCGCGAATGCAGGCCGGAAATGCCGGCTGCTTCTTCAAGCAGCTGGCGCCTCGCCTGCGGCTTGGCTTGAATGAGTTCGCCAATACGCCCCTGCCCGACCATGGAAGGCGAACGGGCACCGGTGGAAGCATCGGCAAACAGCAGCTGCACATCCTTGGCGCGCGCTTCCTTGCCGTTGATACGATAGACCGAGCCCTGTTCGCGCTCGATGCGGCGCGTGACCTGGATTTCGTCGCTGTCATTGAAGGCGGCGGGCGCGGTGCGATCGCTATTGTCGAGGTAGAGGCCGACTTCGGCGGTGTTGCGGGCCGGGCGATTGCCGGATCCGGAGAAGATCACGTCATCCATGCCGGAGGCGCGCATGTTCTTGTAGGAATTCTCGCCCATGACCCAGCGCAGCGCTTCGACAAGATTGGACTTGCCGCAGCCATTCGGGCCGACGACACCGGTCAGGCCACGCTCAATGACGAATTCCGCCGGTTCGACGAAGGATTTGAAGCCGACAAGTCTCAGCCTGTTGAATTTCATCGGCTGATCTCCACCCCCCCCTTGAAGGCAGGGCTATCGCATATGGAGGCGGACGAGCACCATAAGCTCCTTCTCCCCTTGGGGAGAAGGTGGCCCGAAGGGTCGGATGAGGGGGCTATCGATTTGAATTCATGGATTTTCGTGCGTTTGGCAGGCACCCCCTCATCCGCCTGTCGGCACCTTCTCCCCGCTGGGGAGAAGGGGGACAGCGGCGATCTCCACTCATATGCGATAATCCTGCCCTTGAAGGAGAGGCTGGGACCCAAGGTCCGGGGCGGGGTAATCATGCGCTCACCCAGGAAATCACCCCCACCCGCGCGTTCCACGCGACCTCCCCCCTCGAGAGGGAGGTAATGGAAAACAGGCGTGCGATCTCGGCCGCCCGCCTGTGATGTAAAAAGGCGCGGATCAGAGCAGGCTGTCGATAAGCTTCGACATGGCAGCAACAGACATGTCCCCTGCATAGCGCTTGCCATTGATCAGGAAGGTCGGCGTCGCATTGACGCCGAAATCCTTGGCTGCGCGTTCCCGTACGGAATTGACATCATCCAGAAGCTTCTGGTTCGTCAAGCATTTCGTGAAGCTATCCTCAGTAAAACCAGCGAGTTTCGACATCTGGAGCAATGCGGCACGGCCGTCGACATCTGGAGAAGCCCAGGCGATCTGCTGCTTGAAGAGCATTTCGACCATCGGCATGTACTGTTCCTGCGGGGCGCAGCGGGCCAGCATGAAGGCTGCGGCAGCGCGCGGATCGAAGGGGAATTCGCGGATGATGAAGCGAACCTTGCCGGTATCGACATATTTCTGCTTGATCGTGTCGAAGGTCGTGACGGCAAAATGCGCGCAGTGCGGGCAGGTCAGCGACATGTATTCCACGATCTTGACCGGCGCATCTTCCTTGCCGAGTGCGATCTCCGGCAGCGGGCCGGGCTTCAGCACTTCATTCATGTCGACATTGCCGTCCGACGGCGGCACTTCATCTTCTGCAGTTGCGGCGGATGCGGTGCCTGCAACGGCAGAGAACGCCACGGAAAGAGCTGCAACGGCAGAACCGCCCAGCAGGTGGCGTTTGGTCAAGAGCATGTCGGACATCGGCATAGAGTCACCTGTCGTTGAAAGAGGTCTTCGAATGTTTCATGCGATATAACGGCAGCTTGCCGCTAACAAGGCACGGTTGGCCAACTTTCTTCAAAGAATTGTGACCGGGGAAAGACAAAAAGCTAAAATTGTCGCCATAATCGCAACAAGACAATTACCGTATCGAATAGGACGTGGTCGGGATTATTTTCGATAGACTTCGCGCCTGTTGCCGATTCGAACGATCAGTATCCGCACGGCGCTATCTTCTATATGCGCGATAATGCGATAATCCCCTACTCTGTATTTCCAGAAATCGCCGAGTTCCGAGCCCTTCAGCGCCTCTCCGATGGCACGCGGATCATCCAGCTTGGCAACACGGTCGTAAAGAAACTTCAAGATTCGGCGGGAAACCTCATGTCCAAGTTTGTCTAGTTCGCGCTCGGCGGCTCGTTGAAATTCAATCCGCCACGCCATAACGCGCCATCAGTTCGGCCAGCGAAACGGTGTCACTCTCACCACGGCGATGCTCTTCGAGGCGCCTTTCCGCCAGATAGATATCCTCAAGATCATCAAGATGCTCGAGAATTGCTTCGCGCGCATAGAAACTCTTGCTACGCCCCGTACGCTTGGCGAGCTCGTCGAGCCTTGCTTCAATTTCGGGCGGAAGCCTCAGGGCCAGCATAACATTCAACTCCAGTTGCTATACAAATATAGCAACTCGGGAGCGGATATCCAACCGGATTTCGAAATTCAGCTCCGCTATCTTCTAGCGCCGTTTCCAAGCCATGGCCGTTCCTAAACGCTGAACGGCGGCCCTGATCTTCTCATCTTCAATGCCGTCCATCATGTCAGCCAGCTTGCGGGCCGCCTCGCCCTTCAGTGGCGGCGGCGTGCGCGAACGCTTGGACGCGACCGAAACCGGCTTCTGCACGATGCGGATCTGGTTGACGGCATAGAAACCGAAGAAGCTGTTAATGCGCTGGATGAGTTCACCCTGGGCATGGGTCAGGAAGAGCGCGCGGGCGCCCTCGCAGGCGATCGTCAGCACGCCAGGCTGATAGCGGTCGTCCATGCCGGGACCGGTTCGCTTCGCCCACGCGATCTTCTCCGGCCGTGTGCAATCGGCAAAGTCCTCGCCGGCGATCTCGTCCCAGCAGCCGAGCAGCGTTGTATTGATACCTGCGCGCTTTGCCAGCACGGGATCGACAATGCCGTTGGTCAGCTCGGAAATCTGCTTTTCGCCTTTTCGGGGATAACTCATTTCAACTGGGTCTCTACACAGGCTTTATGCGTCCGGCACCTTGATCGCCCGACACAGCTTGGCCAAGTATAGAGCACTTCCCCTCGACGCGGCAAATCATGACGACGACTTTAGAATCCCCCACGGCCGCATCGCTGCTTGCCTGGTACGACCGCCATCATCGCGACCTGCCCTGGCGGGTTTCGCCGCCGATGGCAGCACGCGGCGTCAAGCCGGACCCCTATCGCGTCTGGCTGTCGGAAGTGATGCTGCAGCAGACGACCGTGCCGGCGGTCAAAGCCTATTTCGCGAAATTCCTGGAGCGCTGGCCGACTGTCAATGATCTCGCCGCCGCTGCGAATGAAGACGTCATGGCCGCCTGGGCGGGGCTCGGCTATTACGCGCGCGCCCGCAATCTGAAGAAATGCGCCGAAGCGGTTGCCGCAGACCATGCTGGCCGCTTTCCCGATACCGAGGAAGGGCTGCGAGCGCTTCCAGGCATCGGCGATTATACATCCGCCGCCGTCGCCGCCATCGCGTTCAATCGTCAGGCAGCCGTGATGGACGGTAATGTCGAGCGGGTCATTTCCCGCCTCTACGCGATTTCGGCGCCGCTGCCCGGCGCCAAGCCGCTGATGAAGCACAAGGTAGCCCTGCTGACACCTGCCGACCGACCGGGCGATTTTGCTCAGGCGATGATGG
The DNA here is from genome assembly GCF_007828395.1 of Rhizobium sp. ERR 942. Taxonomy (NCBI): domain Bacteria; kingdom Pseudomonadati; phylum Pseudomonadota; class Alphaproteobacteria; order Hyphomicrobiales; family Rhizobiaceae; genus Rhizobium; species Rhizobium sp. ERR 942. The sequence goes on along the minus strand of NZ_VIUA01000003.1, from coordinate 44,875 downwards.
ATCTCGGTGCGACGATCTGTACGCCGAAGCGTCCGGTCTGTTCGCTCTGTCCCTTCAACGGCGCCTGTCAGGCGCTGGCTGCACATGATCCCGAACGTTTCCCGGTCAAGGCAGCCAAGAAGGAAAAGCCGGTACGCCAGGGCGCGGTCTTCGTCGCCGTCAATGATGAGGGGGAAATCTTCCTGCGGCGGCGTGTGGAAAGTGGGTTGCTCGGCGGCATGACCGAGGTTCCGACGACCGGCTGGACGGCGCGGATCGACGGCGAGACCGGCATCGAGGCCGCGCCCTTCCCTGCCGACTGGCAGCCGGCAGGCACGGTGACGCATGTCTTCACGCATTTCGAATTGAGATTGTCGATCTGGCGTGCCAAGTCGGTGACGCAGAGTGACAACCATGACGGATGGTGGGCGCCGGTTACAAATCTTGAAGAGCAGGCACTCCCGACAGTCATGAAAAAAGCAATCGCTCAGGCTATTCCCAATGCGTTCGCAAAAATGCCTTTAGAGCAAAAATCAGGAATTCATTCATGACGACGGAAATACGGCACATCGTTTTCGATATTGGCAAGGTTCTCATCCACTATGATCCAAACCTTCCCTACAGCCGGATCATTCCGGACGATGCTGAGCGAGAATGGTTCTTCGCCAATGTCTGCACTCATGAATGGAACCTCGAGCAGGATCGCGGCCGCACCTGGAGCGATGCCGAGGCGCTGCTGATCGCCGATCATCCCGAACGGGAAGAGCAAATCCGCAGCTTTCGCAAATATTGGCACGAGATGGTTCCGCATGCCTATGAAGACAGCGTCGCTATTCTGGAACAGCTCATCGCGGAAGGCCGCGATGTCACCATGCTGACCAATTTCGCCTCTGACACGTTCCGCGAGGCACAGGAGCGCTATCCCTTCCTCAAGAAGCCGCGCGGCGTGACGGTTTCGGGCGATATCGGCCTGATCAAGCCGGATGTCGCGATTTATGATACCCACGCCAAGAGCTTCGGTCTTGACCCGGCCTCGACGATCTTCATCGACGATTCCTATCCGAACGTCGAAGGCGCGCGCGCTGCCGGCTGGCATGCTGTTCACTTCACCGGCGCCGAGAAGCTGCGCAGCGATCTCGCCGCCCATGGCATAAAGGTTTAAGCCGATGACCTTCGATCCCGCAGAACGCATTGAGCTGTTCCATGACGCGATCAACCGCCTCGACTATGAGGCGATCGAAAATTTCTTCGCCGAGGATGCGACCTATGTCTCCAACGGCGTCGGCAGCCTTGCCGGCCGCGCGGCGATCATGGAAGCCTTCCGCGGCTATTTCGACACCTATCCGGATCAGACCGCATCCAACTCGCTGGTGGAGACGCTGACCCCACTGTCCGGCCGTGCCGTCTGGTCTGTCCGCGCAACCAACAGCAAGACGGGCAAGCCGCTGATCCGCGAAGGCGAGGAAACGATTACCTTTAACGAGGACGGCCGCGTCGTGCGCGTCGATGTCACGGATTACCAGGACTTCTAAAATCTGAAGTTAAAGACGCGCAGGGCCTTGCCGGATAGATCGTCCGGCAAGGCCCTGCGCATTTCACCTTCTTCCCTGACTGGAGGTACACGGCGGAAGAAGGCGGATACGTTGGGGAAAATGGCTGAGGCTATTCAACCTTGGCCAGATCGCTGCGGATGATGGCTCTGAGTTCGTCGATCGGACGCAGGGAACGGCCGTCGTCGAAATGCCAGAACATCCACCCATTGCATGCATCAAGGCCCTGAACTTTCGCGCCAAGGCGATGAATGGAACCGGCCTCGCCGCCGGAAGCGACCGTGCCATCAGCCCGCACGATGGCACTATAGCGGCGCTTTGCATCGGTCAGCACCTGGCCGGGTTTGATGAGGCCGCTCTCGATGAGCGTATTGAAGGCGACGCGTACTTCCGCCTTCTTGCCGGTCATGACGGTCAGCTCGGCCTTGCCGAGCGGTTCGACGGCTGCAATGCGGGCGCTGGCCGCATCGATGTAATCCTGCTCGCGCTCGATGCCGACAAAGTGGCGGCCGAGGCGCTTGGCAACCGCGCCCGTCGTGCCCGATCCGAAGAAGGGATCGAGAATGATGTCGCCAGGCTTGGAAGACGCCATGATGACACGGGCCAGCAGCGCTTCCGGCTTCTGCGTCGGATGCACCTTCTTGCCGTCGTCGCCCTTCAGCCGCTCATTGCCGCTGCAGATCGGAAACAGCCAGTCGGAGCGCATCTGCACATCGTCGTTGGCGGCCTTCATCGCATCATAGTTGAAGGTATAGCCCTTCGCCTTGGCGTTCGGGCTCGCCCAGATCATCGTCTCATGCGCGTTCTGGAAGCGGCGACCCTTGAAATTCGGCATCGGGTTGGTCTTGCGCCAGACGATGTCGTTGAGGATCCAGAAGTTCAGATCCTGCAGCGTCGCGCCGACGCGGAAGATGTTGTGATAGGAGCCGATGACCCAGATCGTGCCCGTTGGCTTCAGCACGCGGCGGCAGGCGAGCAGCCAGGCGCGGGTGAAGGCGTCATAGGCTTCGAAAGAGGCGAACTGGTCCCATTCGTCATCGACTGCATCGACAAGCGACTGGTCCGGACGATGCAGCGTGCCGCCAAGCTGGAGGTTGTATGGTGGGTCGGCGAAGATGACGTCGACGGATTGATTGGGCAGTGCCTCAAGAGCGGCCACGCAATCGCCCTTGATGATCGTGTCGATCCAGGACCCCGGAACGGCTGAAGTCCTGAGGTCGGCAAGCGGGAAAACTGACGCCATGTGATACTCGCTGTTACACTTACTCGGTGCTCTTAACTGAGTGTTATGGTTACCTAACTTGGTTACCAAAGGCTAAAGCGGCGTCATATTTTCTGCATTCCCAACGAAACCGCCGGGAATGCAGGCCTCATCGAAAGGCGCTATCGCTTTGAAAGCCCTAGATATCGTGGACTGCGTGACTGTCGACGGGCGCTTCCGCCCGTTCCGTCATACCGTAATCGCGAAGCACCTGCGCGACACGCAAACGATAGTCGGCAAAGACTGTCTTGCGCCCCGCTTTCTGGGCGGCGCGATGGGCCTCGCGGTTTCGCCATTGGCGAACGGCGGCCTTGTCGCGCCAGAAGGACAGCGACAGGATCTTGCCCGGCTGGGTCAGGCTTTCGAAACGTTCGATGGAGACGAAACCGTCGATCGCTTCCAGTTCCGAACGCAGCCTTGCGGCAATATCGAGATAGTGCTGGCGTTCGTCGGGATGGGGAATAACTTCGAAAATGACTGCGATCATGGCGATATCCTCGGAGCATGCGGCAGCGAGACATTCTTCAGGAAAATGCGATCTTCCTGCAAGATGAAACGCTCGCGGCGGGCTAGATCAAGATTGGCCTGCGCCAGCGGATCGGCGGCGAGGCTCTTGCGATAGGCCTCATAGGTGGCGAGATTCTCGATGTTATAGACGCCATAGGCCGTCGTCAGCGAGCCCTCGTGCGGTGCGAAATAGCCGATCAGGTCCGCGCCATTGCGTGGGATGACCTGGCCCCAGGCTTTGCCATATTCCGCGAAGGCTTCCTGCTTGAACGGGTCGATCTGATAACGGATGAGACAGGTAATCATGGGTTTTCTCCTTTGCTGATGCCGCTGTTTTCGCACATTGCAGCACGGAGATGGTTCGGTTACGATCGAAGTATGAAAGAAGGTCCAGACATAGCACAGATCGGCTCGCTGATCGGCGATCCCGCGCGAGCGAACATTTTGACAGCGCTGATGGGCGGCCGGGCGTTGACGGCAACGGAACTGGCGGCGGCTGCCGGCGTGACGTTGCAGACCGCCAGCGCCCATCTTGCCAAACTTGAAGCGGGAGGCCTGCTGGCACAACGCAAGCAGGGCCGCCATCGCTATTTCACGCTGGCAGACGATCGCGTCGGCAAGCTGCTCGAGAGCATCATGGGTTTTGCCGCGACGCGCGGCCATCTGCGCCATCGCCCCGGCCCGAAGGAGCCGGCCTTGCGCAAGGCACGCATCTGCTACGACCATCTAGCCGGCGATTACGGCGTGCGCATGCTTGACAGCCTGATCGAGGCCGGGTCGATCTCCGCGGTGGGCGAAGGTCTGAGCCTGACGGCCGATGGCGAAAGGCATCTTGGAACGATCGGCATCGACGTCTCCGGATTGCGCTCGAGCCGCCGCCCGCTTTGCCGATCCTGCCTGGATTGGAGCGAGCGGCGCGCGCATCTTGCAGGCAGCCTCGGCAAGGCGCTGCTTTCGAATTTTCTCGACAAGGGTTGGGCGCGGCGAACCGAAAACAGCCGCTCGATCTTCTTCACGCCCGAGGGCGAGCGCCGCTTTTTGGCGCTCTTTCCACTTGAGTTGAGCGATGGCGCCCGGCAGTCAGAGGCCTCACAGCCAGAGCTGGATAACACGCCTTAAGCTGCCTTGATCAGGACACCGCTGAAATTGCTGGCAGCAATGCGGCTGCAGAGGTCGCCCCATTCGCAGCCGATGCAGGCATGACGGATTTCACCGCTGGCGAAATTGCGGCGAAGCTTAGAAAGCAGGATGGCATCAGGCACCAGCACCGTGCCTATGCCGATCTCTTCGCCCAGCAAGGCCGCGACATCTGCAAGGGCAGTTGCATCCCGCTCGATGACCGAAGCCTTGAAGCAGTGTGGCTCCTCCCCGTTCAGGAGCGGAGCGCAGATGTCATCGGGGCCGGAGACCAGTTTGATCTTCTCCCCTTCCGACAGCCGCTCGGCGATGCGGCGATAATTGTCGGTGAAGGCCGAGGTATAGCCTTCACCAACGAAGGTCAGCATGCAGAGCAGATGATGGGCGCGAAGCCTGACGGTCAATTCAGACGCGCCTTGCCGCTATAGACCTGAATGGTCTTCAGCACTGCGGCTGCAAGCGCGGACTTGAGGACGGCGCCGAGGATGAAGGGCGCCACGCCAAGCAGCCAGCCTTTTTCCGCACCGATCAGCGCTGCAAGCCATATGCCGCCGATCGCAAGGCAGAGAATGTTAGCCGAGAGATGCGCCAGAAAGCTGCGCACGACGCGGTTGCCGCTCCAACCTCGCTCGGCAAGCCAGCCGACGAGGGCTGCGATGATCGGGAAGGATGCGAGATAACCCGCCGTCGGACCCATGAAGGGCGCAATGCCGCCTGCACCACCGGCGAGCACCGGAAAGCCGATGGCAGCTTCGCCCAGCCAGGCGAGAACCGTAACTGCGCCAAGACGCCAGCCATAAAGAGCACCGATCATGGTAATCGCGAATGTCTGCATGGTGATCGGCACCGGTATCATCGGCACCGAGATTTGCGATGCGAGCGCCAGGATCAGTGTTCCGGCGAGAACGAACACAGTCTTGACAACAAGCGAACGCTGACCAAGGCGAAGCGGATCGAAAGCGACTTCATCGTGATGCTGCAACAGGGACATAGGCTCTCCTTTCAAAATTATAGATAATTTTCTAGTCTCATCTATTTTATGAGAGAGATTGCGAGCTCAGGCAAGTGGCGAGCATTGGATATTTTGAGTAAGCGCGAAATCCCATTGAAAAATAATAGTAATAAATCCGGAAAGCACGGCGAACCGCAGGTGAAATGCCGATCGGGATGCAGCAGCGGCAAAACGAAGAAACTCCGCGCGGAGCACAGCTCGCGAGGCACGCCCTACGAGGTATCTCAAAATTATCTATAATTTTTAGCCGACGATTGCGAAGGCGTCGCGTGTCGATCCCGCAGGTGTGCGCACCGGCGCGCGGCCGATCCATTGCACATGTTTCTGCAGAATAGTAGCCGCCTCGTCGGCCCGCCCTTGGCGCAGCGCCGCCAGAATGGCGCGGTGGTCATGATCCGTGCGTTTTTCCCAGCCGGATTGCCAGGCGGAGAAGAGAAAGCGGGCGCTCGCCGCATGCAAATCATCGATGGCGGCAAGAAGGCGCGCCATACCGCAAGGCGCCAGGATCAGGCGATGGAAACGGCGGTTTGCTTCCTCCCAGGCGTGGACATCACCGGCGGCATCGCCATCACGTGTCGCCTGCTCGGCCTCATCCAGAATGGCTGACGTCAGATGCGGGGCCGCATGCTTGAGCGCAAGGCCTTCAAGGGCTGCGCGCATCTCCGCAACTTCGCGGACCTCCTTGAGATCGAAGGTGGCGACGCGCACACCGCGACGCGGAAGGCTGATCGCCAGCCCCTGCGCCTCGAGCCGCCGGAACGCCTCGCGCACGGGCACATGGCTGGTGCCGAACTCCTCGGCGATGTGATCCTGCCGCAGGCGGGCATCGGGCGCGATCTCGCCGCGGATGATGCGGTCGGCAAGCACCCGGCTGATGCGGCTGGCAATGGTGTCGTCGCGCTCCTTGGCCATGGCCGATCCTTAAAGGCGGGCCAATCCGATGTCGAGGGCCGATATCGAGCGACAAGAAATCGTCATCACCTCTTTTGCGCATTTCGACCTTTTCGCTCACTGCAGCGCAGCCATGCCCGCCAATTGGTTGAGCTTTGCCGACATATCGTGTAAAGCCCGGCGGTCATTTTTCGGAGCATGTCCCGAAACATCAATGGTTTCCTGGAGCGTGCCGAACCCAGCCACATCAAAGGCAGCAATTTCATGAGCAATGGCTTCGACCTTATCATCTTCGACTGTGACGGCGTTCTGGTCGATTCGGAAATCATCGCGGCGCAGGTTGAATCGAAGCTGCTGACCGATGCGGGTTATCCGATCAGCACCGAGGAAATGGGCGAACGCTTCGCCGGCATGACCTGGCGCAACATCCTGTTCGAAGTCGAGCGCGAGGCCAGTATTCCCCTCTCCGCTTCGCTGCTCGACAAATCGGAAAAGCTGCTCGACCTGGCGCTTGCCAGCGACGTTCAGCCTATCCCTGGCGTTCCGCTGGCGCTGTCACGCCTGCCGATACCGCGCTGCATCTGCTCGAATTCCAGCTTCGCCCGCATCGAGATGATGCTGACGAAGGTCGGCTACCTCAAACTGTTTGCTCCGAATATCTTTTCCGCCAAGGATCTCGGCGCCGACCGCGTAAAGCCCAAGCCGGACATTTTCCTGCATGGCGCCAAGCAGATGAATGTCAGCCCAGCCAATACGATCGTCGTCGAAGATTCGGTCCACGGCGTTCAGGCGGCACGTGCCGCCGGCATGCGCGTCATCGGCTTCACCGGCGCATCGCACACCTATCCTTCGCACGCCGATCGGCTGACCGATGCCGGCGCCGAAACCGTCGTCAGCCGCATGGCCGACTTGCCGGGCGTGGTCATGGCGCTCGCCGAATGGGACGGCGTGCTCTGAGGCAATAGGCAATAGGCAATAGATGTTGCGGCCATAGTGCCGGCGGCAGTAAGGACAAGGTGATCTTTTCCTACTGCTCCAACCTTAGTGGCGCTTCTTGCGCGCTGGCTTCTCGCCCTTTGCCGGCTTCTGCGGGCCTTGATCGAAACCGATCTGGACGATGGTGAAGCCGCCCGAGCCACCAGCAACTTGAATATCGTCGTCGGTGAAGAGGAACTGCGCCGTGCTTTCGCCCGGCGGGATTTCCGCCATATACATGATGGTCTTGCTATAGAGCGCGTTGTCATTGTCCATGACCGCAACATGGATCGGCAGGGTTACCTTGCCGGAGCTGCCCATGGGACCGGCAACCAGGCGCCCCTGCGCCACGACGTGAATGCCGAGGCTTGTTCCATCGGTGGTGCACTGGCGGGTCGCCTGCGCCAGCGAAGCCTGATAGACCAGCTGGTTCGGATCGTCCTTGGCGCCCTTGGCGTAGGTGCGATAGACCGAATCCTCGTCGCGGATGACCGCCTGCGGGCACTTGCCGGCAACATAGGTCTGGCCGCCCGTAGGTGCGGCAGTCGTGGCTCCGGTTTGCGGCGCTACCGTTACATCCGTTGCCGGCTGTTTTTCACTGCTGCCGCCGATGCCGAGAGTGCTGCAACCCGTCAGGAATGCCAGAAGCGAAGCGGAGAAAAGACGACGCGAAACCTTGCCAAACACTATAATTCCACCCTCTCCATATATTTCATATAATCGGCCTGCAGCCTGTCAAACGGGCCTTTTATGACACTTGGCGATGGTCTATACCAGCGACGCAGCGAAAAATCGATTGGGTAGACACCGTTTTGGCTCACTTTTCGAGATCGACACATTGCCACAAACAGACGCCACATGGCGCCGATCCCACGCGCCTTGCGCAAACGCGAAAACCACGCGGCTGATCCGACGCAAAAAGACCGGCCGCCGTCGCTTCGTTCCTCTACCCTCTCAATCGATCACTCAGGCAATTTTGCGACCAAAGGAATTCTAGACCGTGGACTACATTTCAACGCGGGGAGAAGCCCCTGCCCTTGGCTTCTGCGACGCTCTTCTGGCCGGCCTTGCTCGTGACGGCGGGCTCTATGTTCCCCGTGAATGGCCGGTCCTGACGAAGAAGGAAATCCGCGCCTTTCGCGGCAAGAGCTATCAGGATGTCGCCTTCGCCGTCCTCTCGCCCTTTACCAATGGCGAGATCCCGGCAGATGTCTTCCGCGGCATGATCGATGATGCCTACGCTACGTTCCGGCATCCGGCAGTGGCGCCGCTCGTCCAGACCGGACCGAACAGCTTCGTCATGGAGCTTTTCCACGGCACCACGCTCGCCTTCAAGGATGTCGCCATGCAGCTGCTGGCGCGGCTGATGGACTATGCGCTGGAGAAGCGCGGCCAGCGGGCGACCATCGTCGGCGCGACCTCGGGCGATACCGGCGGCGCGGCAATCGACGCCTTTGCCGGACGCGAGCGCACCGATATCTTCATTCTCTTCCCGCATGGAAAAGTCTCGTCGGTACAGCAGCGGCAGATGACCACGTCGACGGCAGCGAATGTGCATGCGCTGGCCATCAAGGGCAATTTCGACGATTGCCAGAACCTCGTCAAAGCCATGTTCAACGATGCCCCCTTCCGCGACAAGGTGAGGCTCTCCGGCGTCAATTCCATCAACTGGGCGCGAATCATGGCGCAGGTGGTCTACTATTTCACCACCGCTGTTGCTCTCGGCGGCCCTGACCGAAAGATTTCCTTCACGGTGCCGACGGGCAATTTCGGCGACATTTTCGCCGGCTACGTCGCCAAGCGCATGGGCCTGCCGATCGAAAAGCTGGTCATCGCCACCAACGAGAACGATATTCTGGCGCGCATGCTGAAGTCAGGCCGCTATGAGATGCGCTCGGTAAAAGCCACCACCTCGCCGTCGATGGATATCCAGATCTCCTCCAATTTCGAGCGCCTGCTGTTCGAGGCCAACGGCCGGGATGCCTCCAAGGTGCGCGCTGCCATGGAAAGCCTGAAGCAGTCGAACGGATTTTCAGTCAGCGAAGAAGCCCTGAAGCTTATCAAGAAGGACTTCCGCGCCGGCCGCGCGAGCGAGAAGCAGGTGGCCGAAACGATCCGCAAAACCCTTGCCGACACAGGCTATCTGCTCGACCCGCATACGGCGATCGGCGTCTTCATTGCGGACAAGAACGAGCGCCCCAGCAGCCCTATGGTGACGCTTGCGACGGCCCACCCGGCAAAATTCCCCGCCGCAGTAAAATCCGCATCCGGTATTGACCCGGCGCTTCCGACGTGGCTTGCTGGTCTAATGACCAGGGAGGAGCGTTTCGACATTCTCGATCCGGAACTTAAAGCCGTTGAAAGCTTTATCGGCAAGCATGCCCGGACCGGCGAATAACAGACGCGGAAAGACAGGCGATGACAGTGGAGTGCACCCGGCTAGCGTCCGGGCTGACAGTAGCGACCCAATCGATGCCACACCTCGAAAGCGTGGCACTCGGCGTTTGGATCAAGTCGGGTTCGCGTAACGAAACCGAGGCAGAACACGGTATCGCGCATCTGCTCGAACATATGGCGTTCAAGGGCACAGCGCGGCGCTCCGCCCGGCAGATCGCCGAGGAAATCGAGAATGTCGGCGGCGAAGTCAACGCCGCCACCTCGACGGAAACCACGTCTTATTATGCCCGCGTGCTGAAGGATCATGTGCCGCTCGCCGTCGATATCCTTGCCGATATCCTAACGGAATCCGCTTTCGACGAGGAAGAGCTGGCGCGCGAAAAACAGGTCATCCTGCAGGAAATCAATGCCGCGAACGACACGCCCGACGATGTCGTCTTCGACAAGTTTTCCGAGGTCGCCTATCGCGGCCAGACGCTTGGGCGCGCCATTCTCGGCACACCGGAGACTGTCGTCTCCTTCTCGCCAGAACAGATCCGCCATTATCTCGGCCGCAACTACACGACCGACCGCATGTTCGTCGTGGCGGCCGGCGCAGTCGACCATGAAAGCTTCGTGCGGCAGGTCGAGGAGCGCTTCTCCAGTCTTCCGACGAAACCGTCCGCTCCACCCGTTATCGAGCCGGCGCGTTATATCGGCGGCAACATTCGCGAAACCCGCGATCTGATGGATGCGCAGATCCTGCTCGGCTTCGAAGGCCGCGCCTATCATACCCGCGATTTCTACTGCTCGCAGATCCTCGCCAATATCCTCGGCGGCGGCATGTCCTCGCGGCTATTCCAGGAAGTGCGCGAATTCCGCGGCCTCTGTTATTCGGTCTATGCCTTTCATTGGGGCTTCTCCGACACGGGCATCTTCGGCATCCATGCGGCGACCGGCGGCGAGAACCTGCCGGAACTGCTGCCCGTCATTGTCGACGAGCTGCATAAATCCTCGCATGACATTCAGCAGCAGGAAATCGAGCGCGCCCGCGCCCAGATCCGCGCGCAGCTGCTGATGGGCCAGGAAAGCCCGGCTGCCCGCGCCGGCCAGGTCGCACGACAGATGATGCTTTATGGCCGCCCCATCCCGAACCAGGAGATGCTGGAGCGCCTGGAAGGCATCACGATCGACCGCCTGACGGATCTTGCCGGTCGCTTGTTCTTCGATACAGTACCGACGCTTTCTGCGATCGGGCCGCTGGAGCAGCTCGCGCCGATGGAGGACATCGTAACCTCGCTGTCGGCGCCGGTCCCTGCCTCCAGAAGCGCAAGCGGCTAAGGGCACGCCGCGGGCCTATGGGTGCAATTCTCGGGGGAGTGCTTGGCGGCATGCAAAAATCTGTCTTTCGGTTTCTCTCACATCATACGGACGCGGTTGAACTCGAAAACGACAATTATTTGCTGCGTTTGCCGCGCTATTCCGATTTCAATCAATGGCATAAGCTTCGGGCGGAAAGCCGACGCTTTCTCGAACCCTGGGAGCCTACCTGGCGACATGACGAGCTGACTGAGGGCGCCTATCGGGCACGCATCATCCGCGGAAAGCAGGAATACAGCTCCGGCCAAGCCATACCGCTCTTCATTTTTCTCAGGGAAAACATGACGCTGGTTGGCGGCATCACGATCGGCTATATTCGCCGAGGTGCTGCGCAGAGCTGCATGATCGGATATTGGATGGGCGAGCGCTACTCCGGTCAGGGCCATATGTTCGCCGCACTTCAGTTGGTTATACCCTATATCTTTTCCGGACTTGAGTTGCACCGAATTGAAGCAGCCTGTATTCCGGATAACGAGCGTAGCATGCGGCTTTTGGAAAAAGCCGGTTTCCAGCGGGAAGGTCATTTGCGCGGTTATCTTAAAATCAACGGTCAGTGGCGCGACCATGTGATGTTTTCAAGGTTGGCATCCGACACCAACCCGAACCGAAGCTTCGACCAGCGATGATCGCCGGAATGATGCAGACGTGGCCAACGGCCCGCCGGCTTTGCGCCGTGATCGCAACGCTCGCGGCCGCCATGCTGCTGCTGATTGCCGGCATGGCTGATGCAGCCGAGCCCGTGAAGATCTCGCGCGACGATACTGCTCTCGATCTCACAGCGACAACCGAAATCTACACCAATCAGGGTGAAGCCTTCCAGGTTTCGACGGCGGCCGGCGCCGACGGTATCCGCCGCCGCATCGAGGTTCGCTCCTCTTCGCCCAATCATCAGGGCGACTGGGCGGTTTTCGCGCTCGCCAACGTTTCCGAAGAGCAGCTTGAGCGCGTCATCGTCGCGCCGCATTTCCGTCTCGTGAATTCAAAGGTCTTCTGGCCCGATCTCGGCTCGCAGCGCATCGTCGCGATCACGCCGAGCGAAGGTTTTGCGCTCGATCGTCAGCCGAGCGACGAGGCTGACGTCTTCCGTATCACGTTGAACCCAGGCGCCGTCGTCACCTTCGTTGCCGAACTTTCGTCACCGAACCTGCCGCAGCTCTATCTCTGGGAACCGAACGCCTACAAGGATACGGTCAACGCTTTCACGCTCTATCGCGGCATCGTGCTCGGCATTGCCGGCCTGCTGGCGGTGTTCCTGACCATTCTTTTCGTCGTCAAGGGCACGTCGATGCTGCCGGCGACGGCGGCACTTGCCTGGGCGGTGCTCGGCTATATCTGCGTCGATTTCGGCTTCCTCGGCAAGCTCATCAGCATCACGTCAAGCGACCAGCGAATATGGCGCGCCTGTGCGGAAGTGGCACTCGCGTCGAGCCTGGTGATCTTCCTCTTCACCTATCTCAATCTCAATCGCTGGCACGCCCATCTCGGTTATGTGACACTTGCCTGGGTGCTTGGCCTTGCCCTCCTCTTCGGCGTGGCGATCTACGATCCGTCGATTGCAGCCGGCATTGCGCGGCTGTCGCTGGCGCTGACGGCAACAGCCGGCCTGCTGCTCATCATCTATCTCGGCTTCAGCCGTTATGACCGCGCCATCCTGCTCGTGCCGGCCTGGGCGCTGATCCTCGTCTGGCTGTTCGGCGCCTGGATGACGGTCATGGGCAAGCTCGACAATGACATCATCCAGCCGGCACTCGGCGGCGGCCTCGTTCTCATCGTCCTGCTGATCGGCTTCACCGTCATGCAGCACGCCTTTGCCGGCGGCGCCTTCCAGCAGGGCCTGTTCTCGGATCTGGAGCGGCAGTCCCTGGCGCTGACGGGCTCCGGCGATACCGTATGGGACTGGGACGTGGCGCGCGACCGCGTAGTGACGACGCCCGATATCTCGGTGAAGCTCGGCCTCTCGCCCGGAACCATGCATGGCGCGGCGCGCAACTGGCTGCCGCGGCTGCATCCCGACGACCGCGACCGCTTCCGAGCGACGCTCGACGTCCTTCTGGAGCATCGGCGCGGCCGATTGAACCATGAATTCCGCATCCGCGCGGAGGATGGACATTTCCACTGGCTGTCGATCCGCGCCCGGCCGGTACTGGGGTCGAACGGCGAGATCATTCGCTGCGTCGGTACGATCGTCGACATTACCGAACAGAAGAATTCAGTCGAACGATTGCTCCACGACGCCGTGCACGACAATCTGACCGGGCTCCCGAACCGTCAGGTCTTCCTCGATCGCCTGCAAGCCGTTCTGACGCTGGCTTCCGATGGAAATCAATTGCGGCCGACGGTCATGGTCATCGACATCGATCGCTATAAACTCGTCAACGATACGCTTGGCTTTGCCGCAGGCGACAATATCCTAATCGCATTGACCCGTCGCCTTCGCCGCCTGATGAAGCCGCAGGATACGCTGGCGCGTCTTTCGGGCGACCAGTTCGGCCTCATCCTCGTTTCCGAACGCGATCCCGCCAAGGTCGCCGACTTCGCCGACGCGATCAGCAAGGCGATCATGGTGCCGATCAATTTCGCCAACCGCGAGATCATTTTGACGGCATCGGTCGGGTTGACCTCGTGGGTCGACCAGCAGGAAAATGCGGCCGGGATGCTGAGCGATGCGGAACTCGCCATGTATCGCGCCAAGCGCGCCGGCGGCAACCGCGTCGAACCTTTCCAACCCGCCTTCCGCAGCTTCGGCACCGACCGGCTGCAGCTCGAAACCGATCTGCGCCGCGCCGTCGAACGCAAGGAACTTTCGCTCGTCTATCAGCCGATCGTTCGGCTTGAGGATGCAGAAATCGCAGGTTTCGAGGCGCTGATGCGCTGGGAGCATCCGAAGCGCGGTAACATTCCGCCATCGGAATTCATCCCGATCGCGGAGGCTTCCGACATCATCGGTCCGCTCGGCATGTTCGCATTGGAGCAGGCAACGAACGACCTCAAGGCATGGCAACGACAGACTGGCGACTTGCCGCTGTTCGTCTCCATCAACCTTTCCAGCGTGCAGCTGCTCAACAACGAGCTTTACGACGATATCCGCGCCCTGCTCGCCAAGACCCATTGCGATCCAAGCCGCATCAAGCTGGAGCTGACGGAATCGCAGGTGATGGAGAATCCGGAACAGGCGCGGCTCGTGCTCGACAAGCTACGCGAAGCCGGCATCGGTTTGGCGCTCGATGATTTCGGCACCGGCTATTCCTCGCTCGCCTATCTCACCCGCTTCCCCTTCGATACGATCAAGCTCGACAAGGCGATGGTCCGCGACGATAGCGACAAGAAGGCGGTGCTGCTGCGTTCGGTCATTTCCATGGCGCGCGAACTCAATATGCGCGTCGTCGCCGAGGGCATCGAATCGGAAGAGGATGCGCTGGAGCTCGCCAAGATCGGCTGCAGCTACGGCCAGAGCTTCATCTTCGGTCCGCCGATGGGCTCGGATTCGGTGATCCGTCTGCTCAAGGAACGCTTTCCGCTGACGAAGCGCGCCTAAGGCCTTCGCGAATCGCCTTCGACGATGTGCGGCGCCTCATCAGGCGTTGTCGATCAATTCTCTTATGTAGTCGAGCTTCGCGACCACCGGCGGCGAGAGAATGAAGGGATAGGAATCCGGCTGCCCCATGCTGCGCTGGATGGAATTGATCGCTACGCTCAAAGGGATCCAGGCGCTGACGAGCTGCTCGGCGCTTTCTGCCTTGTAAGGATTGAAATCCACCTCGGCCGCCATGTCGTGATAGCGATGGGGATCGATCGCCAGGCCGAAGGAACGCGCCGTTTCCAGCGTATCGACGATGTGCAGATAATGCGCAAAGCATTCGGCGAAATCCTCCCAGGGATGGGAGCTGGCATAGGCGCTGATGAAACTTTCCTGCCAGCTTGCAGGCGGGCCATGGTCGTAATGGGCCTGGAGTGCGGCGCCATAATCGGCGCGCTCGTCGCCGAAGACGGCGCGAAAGGCATCGAATTGTCCACGATCGCGGACAAGCTTGTTCCAGATGAAATGACCGGTCTCGTGGCGGAAGTGGCCGAGCAAGGTGCGATAGGGCTCGTTCATCAAGGTGCGCGCCTGTTCGCGCGTCACATCGTCGGCCTCGGCGGCCCGAATGGCGATCAGTCCCTCCTCGTGACCGGTCATCGCCGGGACCACGGTATTGCCCTGCACCTCATCCTCCAGGAAATCGAAGACGAGCCCACCTTCGGGGTCCTGCTGCCGATCGGGATGCGGCAGGTTCCACCGCAAGAGCGAATAAAACAAATGCCGCTGCGCCTGGCTGATGCGCCGCCAGCGATCTATACCTTGTTGCGTGCCGGTGTTCGGCACGAGCCGATTGTGCCGACATGCAACGCAATAGGGCTGCGGATCGTCCGCATCAATGAGCCAATTGCAGATATCGAGTTCGGCATTCGCGCAGAAGCGAACATGCCGGGTCTGTTCGGAGACCGGGTACCAGTTCGTCTCAGTTTCTGCTTCCAGGGCATATATCGCCAAGCGATCCGGGACGAAACCGAGCTGATGACCACATCGAATGCATTGCCTGTTATCGAAATGAACAGGCTGTCCGCAATGATCGCACGTGAAAAGCCGCATGCTCCCCCTCGGAAAACTTATTGGCAGGCAATAAAGAGCCTGCCACGTTTCCGTAACAGGCTCCTCCTCCCAACATCGCCGCTTCGACGTCAATTCAGACGGAGCAGCGACCATGGATTGACAAACAAGCAGCCGGTCACATCCGGTCCACCGCTCCCTTGACCCTATCCTTGGCCTTGCCAACGGCGGTTTGCACCTTACCCTTGGCTTCCTGTGCAGCGCCCTTGGCGCGCATTTCCTTGTCATTCGTCGCCTTGCCGGCCATCTGCTTGGCCTTGCCGGCAATTTCATTCGCCTTACCGGACACCTTGTCGGTCGTGCTGCTCATGTCTGACGCCTCCTTGGCTGCGACAGCGGAATTGCCGTCGCTCTATCGGGAAAACGTCACGCACGCTATTTCGTTCCAAAACAACGCAAATCGGCTCAGCTATGACCGGCATGCGGTGACAGCATGACCGGATTGATACCCATGAGAGCCAGCGCACGATCATACTTGTTCTCGAGGCTGCGATCGAAGATCAATTCTTCGTTTGCAGGGCAGTTTAGCCAGCCATTGTTGCCAATCTCCGCCTCGAGCTGACCAGCGCCCCAGCCGGCATAGCCGAGCAACATCGTCGCGCGCTTCGGACCGCTTCCCTTGGAAATGGCCCTGACGATGTCGAGCGTCGCCGTCAGGCTGATATCGTCACTGACCGGAATGCTGCTGTCGCTGATGTAATCGTCGGAATGCAGGACGAAACCTCGGCCGCTTTCGACTGGACCGCCGGTCTGGATCGGGAAATCGCGCGCCATCTGCGGAAGCACGATAGCATCGTCGTCCTTGATCATTTCGAGATGCAAGAGGACGTCGGTGAATGTCAGCTTCTGAGCCCGGTTGATGACGAAGCCCATGGCACCGGCATCGGAATGGGCACAGATATAAACAACCGTGCGATGAAAGTTCCGATCCTCCATGCCGGGCATGGCGATCAGGAACTGACCGTCGAGAAAACCTCTTTCGCGTCTATTCTTCAGCGTCGATAGGGACATCGTGCCTCCTGACCGCAGTTCGCAACTGCGCCGCCTCATACCAAGATGGGGCAATGTCATAAATCAATCAACTGAAAATGATCATTTACCTCTTCGGTCGTGCTGGCTCCCGGCGACCCAATCCGCTAAATCCTTGTTCCATGATCGAAATAAGTACCGTTGCCCGCCTGTCGGCGCTTCTCACCACTTTGTTTTTCAGCACCGCGGCGGCTCATGCCGCAACGAGTGAGTGGATAGACAATCAGGGCGGCAGAATGCGTCTGATCGCACTGGCACCGGACGCAGAAGGGCATATCCGCGCCGCCTTGCAGATCGAGCCGGAGCCGGGCTGGATCACCTATTGGCGCGAGCCGGGTCAGGGCGGAATTCCGCCGCAAATAACGCCGGCAGCCGGCAGC
Source organism: Rhizobium sp. ERR 942 (assembly GCF_007828395.1). Lineage (NCBI taxonomy): Bacteria > Pseudomonadati > Pseudomonadota > Alphaproteobacteria > Hyphomicrobiales > Rhizobiaceae > Rhizobium > Rhizobium sp. ERR 942. The sequence goes on along the minus strand of NZ_VIUA01000003.1, from coordinate 27,750 downwards.
GGCGTAACACTGGAAAGGGCGGACTATCCCGCGCCGAAGCCGATCCGCGTCGGCCCCATCCAGGAAATCGGCTACGACGCGCCGGTCACGTTTCCGCTCGATCTGCGCGTCACCGGCAAGGCGCCGGCAAAGCTTGAGCTGACGGCCTTCATCGGCCTCTGCAAGGATATCTGCATCCCTTTCCAGGCCGAATATTCCCTGCCGTTGCCGGCAGATGTGCAGCCAACCTCGCATGAACTGGCTTTGCTCGATGCGGCAAAGGCCGTGCTACCGCAGCCTCCCTCCCCGGATTTCGCCGTCCGGAGCCATAAGTTCTCCAACGACGGCAAGGGCCTTTCCCTGCATCTGACACTGCCGGAAGCGAGCGGAAATGCACCTGAGATCTATGTCACGGGGCCATCCGGCTATGTGTTCTTTCAGCAAGCGAATGCGAAGCGGGAGGGAATTTCCTTCTCGGCCGATATGGTAATCGGCAAACTACCGAAGGATTATGATCCGAAGGGCCAAAGCTGGGGTATTCTGGTCGTCGATGGCGATCGGGCGATGGAAACCACCCTTGCGCTCGAATAGGCCGGATCTATAGTTCTCTGAACCGTCTTCAAACCATCGGCGGCCGTTCGAGCGCCCCGAAACAACGACCCAAGGAGAGAGCCATGACTATCGCCATCGGCGACACGCTGCCTGCCGCCACCTTCAAGGAAAAGACCGCCGACGGCCCGGTCGAGATCAGCACCGAGCAGCTGTTTGCCGGCAAGCGCGTCGTCCTCTTCGCTGTTCCCGGTGCGTTTACGCCCACCTGCTCGCTCAATCACCTGCCGGGCTTCCTCGAAAACCGCGACGCCATTCTCGCCAAGGGCGTCGATGACATCGCCGTCGTTTCCATCAACGACTGGCACGTCATGGGCGCCTGGGCGCAATCGTCCGGTGGCCTCGGCAAGATCCACTTCCTCGCCGATTGGGACGGCTCCTTCACCAAGGCACTCGGTCTCGAGGCCGACCTTTCTGCCGGCGGGCTTGGCATTCGTTCCAAGCGTTATTCCATGCTGGTGGAAAACGGCGTGGTGAAGACGCTCAATATCGAGGAAAGCCCCGGTCAGGCCACGGTTTCGGGCGCCGCTGCCATGATGGAGCAGCTTTAGGATTTTGATGGAAGAAACAGGGCGCCTTGAAGAGGCGCCCTTTGTTTTACTCTTCCTCGTTGAAATGAGTATCGAAATCTCGATGTCCTTCGAATACATTCAAAACCTCGAAGGCATCGTCGACATAGCGGAAAAAGATCACGTACCCACGAAATGCGAAGCTACGCATGTCGTCCCTCAGTTCTGGCCGCAAACGGCCCATCTGACCGGGTAAGGCCGCAAGACTTGCGCATTTGCGGCGTAACTCCGCTGTGAAGTTCAAAGCGACCGTTGGGCTGCCGCTTTCACGGGTTATAAATGCAAGAATATCCAGGATGTTATCCTGGGCAGCGGCCGTATAACGAAGCCGCGGCACTCAAAGGCCTTCCTTCGCCAGCTCGGCAGCCTTGGCTTCCAAAGCGGCACCAAGCTCCTCGTCAGATATATCGCCCCCGCGATCGATCGATGCGTCCAGAGTACGCCGTAGCGCTGCGATTTTCGCCTCCCGCTCCTCTACGAGCCGGAGACCTTCGCGCACAACTTCGCTGGCGGAGCTGTAACGGCCCTCTTCAACGGTTTTCTCAACGAATTTTTCCCAGCGTTCACCGATAGAAACATTCATATGTCACCTCCCGCAGGCTCAATGAATCGTCGAATAACGGATAATGCGCTATATATAGCATCAACAGTGGTGAGCACCAATTGCCGGTAATCAAAACCCTCAATTCACTCTTTGCCTCTTTTTCGCCGCATTTCATCGGCTACAACACGTAATGTTATTACATAATGAAAGCCCTGAAATGCCTTTTGACCGTGATCCCTTCGCTTCGTCCCTCATGGGGCGCTCGGCTTTGATGCGCCTTGCCTATGTGGCGGTGGGCATTGCAGTGCTTTGGGCTGCTATCGGCTGGGCGGTGGCTTTGGCATGAATGATCTGATCCGCTTCAATAATCTCACCGTTACCTATGAACGTCACCCAGCCGTACACCATCTCTCTGGCGGCTTTGCTGCCGGCAGCCTGACGGCGATTGCCGGGCCGAACGGTGCCGGCAAGTCGACCTTGCTCAAGGCAATCGTCGGAGAGCTGCGGCCGGCGGAAGGGTCGATCGATCGTGGCAAGCTGACGCGCAACGATTTTGGCTATCTGCCCCAAGTGGCCGATATCGCCAGGCGCTTTCCGATTTCGGTTGCCGATACCGTCATGCTCGGTGCCTGGAAGAATGCCGGCGCCTTTGGGCGGTTCTCGCGGAAAGACGCCGAGCGGGCGCGCGAGGCGCTCGGCATCGTCGGGCTTTCGGGCTTCGAAAAAAGGCATATCGGCTCGCTTTCGGCCGGACAGTTCCAGCGCGTGCTGTTTGCGCGGCTGCTGCTGCAGGATGCTCGTGTCATCTTGCTGGACGAACCCTTCACGGCGATCGACCAGCGCACGACGCGCGATCTTCTCGACCTCGTGCTGCGATGGAACCGGGAGGGACGCACGGTCATCGCCGTACTGCACGATTTCGAGCAGGTGCGAAGCTATTTCCCCGAAACGCTGCTGATCGCCCGCAAACTCGTGGGATGGGGCAGGACGGAAGATGTCATGAGTCCAACGAACCTCATCAAAGCGCGCGCCATGGCCGAGCGCTGGGATGAGGAGGCCGCGACATGCCTCCCCGAAGAAGAGCACGACGAAGGCGGCCTCGTGAAGCGGGAGCCGGCCGAATGACCGTCTACGATATCTTCCTCGCACCCTTTGCGGACTATGGTTTCATGCGGCGCGCGCTGATTGCCTGCGTCTGCCTCGGCCTCGGCTCCGGCCCGATCGGCGTCTTCCTGATGCTCAGGCGCATGAGCCTGATGGGTGATGCCATGAGCCATGCCGTTCTGCCTGGCGCCGCTATCGGCTACCTCATTGCCGGCTCGCTGTCGCTGACCGCGATGGGGCTTGGCGGTCTGGTGGCCGGCCTTTCGGTGGCGCTGCTCTCCGGGCTCGTCAGCCGCGCAACCGTGCTGCAGGAGGATGCGAGCTTTGCCAGCTTCTATCTGACCTCGCTGGCGCTCGGCGTCCTCATCGTGTCACTACGCGGCTCCAACATCGATCTGCTGCATGTGCTCTTCGGCACTATTCTGGCAATCGATGCGCCGGCTCTCTACCAGATCGGTGCGATTACGACGGTGACGCTGCTGGCTCTCGCCGTCATCTACCGGCCGCTTGTCATGGAATGCTTCGATCCGGGCTTCCTGCGTGCCGTAGGCGGGCGCGGACCGCTCTATCACTTCCTGTTTCTGCTGCTGGTCGTGCTCAATCTCGTCGCGAGCTTTCAGGCGCTCGGTACGCTGATGGCCGTCGGGCTGATGATGCTGCCGGCGGCCGTGGCGCAGCTCTGGTCGCGCAGCCTACCCGCCATGATGATGATTGCGACGGGAACGGCGATAGTGGCAGGCTATCTCGGCCTCATCGCATCATACCATCTCGAATTTGCATCAGGCCCGACCATCATCATCACCGCCAGCCTGATCTACGGCTTCTCCATTCTCTTCGCACCTTCGGGCCTTGCCCGGCGGCTCTTCCCCCGTCCCCATCTCCGGGGCTAATCTGAACAAGGAGACCCACATGAACAAACAGAGACTGCTTCTCTCAGCCGCCGCGGCAGCCTTCGTCGCCTTCGGCGTCGCTGCACCAGCCTCCGCCGAGACACTCAATGTCGTTGCGTCCTTCACCGTGCTTGCCGATGTCGTCAAGCAGGTCGGCGGCAATCATGTGAAGGTGTCGAGCCTCGTCGGCCCGAATGGCGACCCCCATGAATTCGAGCCCTCGCCAGCCGATGCCAAGACGTTGAATGCCGCCAAGGTCGTCTTCGTCAGCGGCGAAGGCCTGGAAGGCTGGATGGACCGGCTGATTACCGCGTCCGGCTACAAGGGAACGCCCGTTGTCACCTCCGAAGGCGTCAACACCCGCACCATGGTCGACGATGGCAAGACCGTCACCGATCCGCATGTCTGGAATAGCCCGGTCAATGTGAAGGTCTGGGTCGCCAATATCGAAAAGGCTCTTTCCGCCGCCGATCCGGCTGACGCCGCCGACTTCAAGGCCAATGCCGAGCGCTATACGAAGGTGCTGACGGAGCTTGACGCCTATGCGCACGGCAAGTTCGACAAGATCCCGGACGATCGCCGCAAGGTGCTGACCAGCCATGACGCCTTTGGCTATTTCGGCCGCGAATACAAGGTCAACTTCCTCTCGCCGCTCGGCGTTTCGACGGAGACGGAAGCGTCGGCCGCCGACGTCGCCAAGCTGATCGAGCAGATCAAGACCGAGCATGTGAAGACCTATTTCTTCGAGAATTCGAACGATCCGCGCCTCGTCAAGCAGGTCGCCAAGGCAACCGGCGCCGAGCCGGGCGGCGAGCTCTATGTCGAATCGCTTTCAAAGGCCAACGGGCCGGCTTCGACTTACGAAAAAATGTTCCGTTATAACGTTGACCAGCTCGCCGCTGCGATGGCGAAATCGAGCTGATCGACCGGATCCGGTCGCAGGCTTACCCCGTCTGCGGCCGGATCCTGGCGGCTATTTCAAAGATTGAAATCAAAAACCATTAGGCCGGCCAGACCGCCGTCGGTGGAGGAAACGATGCGTTCGCCGACAGCCACATGTTCGGGATGGATGAGATAGGCATCACGCGCCTCCACACTCTCGAAGGTGACGGCAAATCCATCGGCGAAGCCGCCATGCAAGCCTTCGGGCGATACGTTTGGCCCATATTTCACATCGACAATGCCCGGAATGACCTTCTGCAAGGCGACGACAGAGTCGAAGAGCGCGGTCTTCTCATCCTGTGTCAGGGCGGCTTTTAGTCTAAGAAAAACGCAATGCAGGATCATAAAACAATCTCCCTGGAAGTCGGGGGCAGCATAGAGGGAAAGGACAGCCGGGCAAGGCACCAATTCGCGAACATTGCGTTCCGGCAGCGAGGCGAATGGCAAGGTGTTTAGAAGCATTGCTCATGCTGACAGATGAGCTTTGGCTGCCGCTGTGATCTCGCGCGTCAGCTCGGCAAGCCGGTCGGCTGCGAGACGATTCACCTGCCAATATAATGGAATGTCCAGCGGCGTGTCGGGGATCAGTTCCACCAAGCGCCCAGCCTCCAGATGCTCCCGCACAAGCTGAATGGGATTCATGCCCCATCCCATGCCTGTAAGGCTGGCATCGACGAAGCCCTGCGTCGACGGCAGCCAATGGCTCGGATAGGCAAAATCCTCTCCGAAAGTCTGGCGTAACCACCGGCTTTGAAGCCTGTCCTTCTGGTTGAAGGTCAGGGCCGGCGCATTCCGGATCGCTTGCGGGGTAACGCCCTGTGCAAAATGCCGGGCAACGAAATCCGGGCTTGCCGTCGCATGGTAGCGGAGGGCGCCGAGGGACATGCGCCGGCATCCCTGGATCGGCTTCTCCAGGCCGGTGACGGCGGCGATGACTCGGCCGCGCTGCAGCCATTCGGCAGTATGATCCTGGTCGTCGATGGCGATATTCAGCAGATAGGGGGAGCGTCTGGCAAAACCCGATATGGCTTCCACGAACCACGTCCCGAGGCTATCGGCATTCGTGGCGATGTGAAGCGTAACCCTTTGCTTGGGCTCCTCGGGATCGATAAGTGCCGGCAAACGTCCAAAAAGCTCGTCTTCGAGCATGCCGACATTCTCCATATGGCGGCAGAGCCATTCGCCCTTCTCCGTTGCGGTGCAGGGATTACCCCTGACGATCAGGACGATGCCCAGGCGTTCTTCCAGCTGCTTCACCCGCTGCGAGACGGCCGAAGGCGTGACATTGAGAAGGGCCGCCGCCTTTTCGAAGCTGCCTGTCTGGACGACCATGGAGACGGCACGGAGAGCAGAATAATCGAGCATGGATTAGTTTTTCTTAATCAGGATTAGCAACATTAACTAGCCTAAATCTTCTTGTGCCGATACCGGAAATGCTCATTGGTTTTGGAGCATTTCGGCTAGGATGAATTTTTCGATCTATATGACGGGCCTGATGATGGGGCTCAGCCTGATTGTCGCGATCGGCGCGCAAAATGCCTTCGTCTTGCGTCAGGGCCTCCGCAACGAGCATGTGTTAGCCGTATGCCTTGTATGCGCGCTCTCCGATGCAGCGCTCATCATCCTCGGGGTAACGAGCTTCCGCCAGATCTCGGCGCTGTTGCCCTGGCTCGATCCTGTCATGCGCTATGCCGGGGCAGCCTTCCTCATCTGGTACGGAGCCAGGAGCCTCTACTCCGCCTTTCGTTCGTCGGCGGTGCTGGCTGCCGGAGAAGCGAAATCATCGAGCTTCCGGCAGACGCTTGCCATGTGCCTGGCGCTCACCTGGCTCAACCCGCATGTCTATCTCGACACTGTCGCGCTGCTCGGCACGATCTCGACCCGATTTCCAGGTAACGAGGCTTCATTTGCGGCGGGGGCCATGACAGGCTCTTTCCTGTTCTTCTTTTCACTCGGCTTTGGCGCGCGGTGGCTGAGACCGATCTTCGCGAAGCCCGCCTCCTGGTGCGTTCTGGAAACGCTCATCGCGCTTACCATGTGGATGATCGCCACAAAGTTGCTGAGCGGAGTATGATTTTACAACATATTCCATCGACAGCTACACGGTACTCAGCATAGGACGATTTCAGGTTCTGTTTTTCGACCGCTACCGCTGCTCATGGCCTGACAGAGAAGGAAAACAATTGTGACGCTCTTTACCGGACTTTCGGCTTTTCCAATTACTCCGACCGACGCTTCCGGACGCGTGGATGTTGCAACTCTCGCCCACCTGCTTGAACGCATTCAACGGGCGGGCGCTGATTCCATCGGGTTGCTCGGCAGTACGGGCGGTTACGCCTTTCTGTCACGCGACGAGCGCCGGCGGGCAGTACAGGCGGCGATGACAAGTGTCGGCGGCAAGATCCCGGTCATCGTCGGTGTCGGAGCGCTACGGACCGACGAAGCGCAGGCATTGGCGCGTGATGCCAAGTCGGCCGGCGCGGATGGGCTACTGCTGGCCCCCGTATCCTATACTCCACTCACAGAGGAAGAGGTCTACCAGCACTTCGCAGCCGTCGCGGAGGCCGGCGAGCTGCCGCTCTGCATCTACAACAATCCCGGCACAACGAAATTCACATTCAGCAATCGACTGATTGTACGGCTGGCAAAGGTGGCGAACATCGTGGCGGTGAAGATGCCTCTGCCGCAAGATGGCGATTTCAAGGGAGAGATAGAGCGTCTGCGCCACGAAACGCCAAAGGATTTCTCCATCGGCTATAGCGGCGATTGGGGAGCCGCAGCCGGGCTACTGGCCGGCGCCGACGCTTGGTACAGCGTGATTGCCGGCCTCCTGCCCGCCGAGGCGCTGGCGCTCACGCGAGCTGCCCAAGCCGGCGACACCGCCGAAGCGGAGCGGCTTGATCAAAAGTTCCAGCCGCTATGGAGCCTGTTCAAGGAGTTCGGCAGCTTCCGCGTCATGTACGCGATTGCGGAAGCGCTCGATCTTTGCCTGATCGATCCGCCGCGCCCGATCCTGCCGCTCTCCGCAGCCGAAAAGCCGCGCGTGAGAAGCGCGCTCGATCACATCTTGGCGTGATCGAGCTCTATGTGACGCGGCTAGTCCGAGTTTATTGCCGACGAGCTACTTCCTCTTGAAAGGCTCCATGCCGTTGCGCGCCAGCTCGTCGGCCCGCTCGTTCTCCGGATGCCCGGCATGGCCCTTGACCCAGTGCAGCGTCACCTTGTGCCTGTTATAGGCCTCGTCCAGAGCCTGCCAGAGCTCGGCATTCTTCACCGGCTTCTTGTCGGCGGTCTTCCAGCCGTTCTTCTTCCAGCCGAAGATCCACTTTGTAATACCGTCCTTGACGTAGACGCTGTCGGTATAGAGATCGACCTCGCAGGGGCTTTTCAAGGCGCCGAGTGCCGAGATCGCGGCCATCAGCTCCATGCGATTGTTGGTCGTCTCTGCCTCGCCGCCGGAGAGTTCCTTTTCCACCTCGCCATAGCGAAGCACGGCGCCCCAGCCGCCGGGGCCGGGATTGCCGGAGCAGGCGCCGTCGGTAAAAATATCGACATGCTTCATGCCTTCAGCCCATATTCGGCGGCCGCGGCAATCTGGCGGTGGAAGCGCAGCTTGCGCAGATATTCGATCGGATCTTTCTTGGTGACGAGAGCGCCGGCGGGGGTCGTCAGCCAGTCGTAGAGACGTGTCAGGAAGAAGCGCAACGCCGAGCCGCGGGCCAGCGTCGGCAGGGCGGCGATTTCAGCCTCGCTCAACGGCCGCACGCTCTGATATCCCTCAAGCAGCGCCATTCCCTTGGTGATGTTGTAGGCGTGATCCTTCTCGAAGCACCAGGCATTGAGGCAAATCGAGACGTCATAGGCGAGCTGATCGTTGCAGGCGAAATAGAAATCGATCAAGCCGGACAGGGTGTCGCCGAGGAAGAAGACATTGTCCGGGAAAAGATCGGCATGGATGACGCCTTCGGGCAGATTCTTCGGCCAATGCTTTCCAAGGAAATCGAGTTCGCCGCGGATCTCACCCTGCAGGCCGGCCTCGACTTCGTCGGCGCGGGCCTCTGATTTTTCCCAGAGCGCTTGCCAGCCCTCAAGCGACAGCGCGTTCGGGCGGCGGATCTCGAAACCCTCACCGGCAATATGCATAGCGGCCAGCGCTTTGCCGACTTCGCGGCAGTGATGTGCCTCGGGCTTGCGCAGCCACATGCCCTCGAGGAAGGAGATCAGGGCGGCAGGACGCCCGGAGAGATGACCGAGCAAGGCGCCGTCACGGCGCGGCAAGGGCAGAGGGCAGGACAGGCCGCGGCTCGCCAGATGCTGCATCAGCCCCAGGAAGAACGGCAGATCGCCCTTGTCGACGCGCTTTTCATAGAGCGTCAGGATCAGCGGATCGCGGCTCGTATGCAGCAGGAAGTTCGAATTCTCGACGCCTTCGGCAATGCCCTTGTAGGAGAGCAATTCACCGACATCATATTCGGTCAGGAACCACTTCAAATCGTCTTCGGTAATATCGGTATAAACGGCCACGAAACAGTCCCGAACTTGAGCGCCTTAGGTCGGCTATTCGCCGTTGACGAAAGCCATGTCTGCTGTCGTCAGCTCTATACTGCGAAGCTCGCGATTGACGAGGAAATTCTCGGTTTCCTTCACAGTTTCAGCGAGTTCCACCACAGCATTATAGCGGGCGCGGAAAGCTTCGATGATCTCGTTGACGATGACTTCTGGCGCAGATGCACCAGCCGAGAGGCCAACGGTCTTGATATCGCCGATATCGTCCCAATCGATCTCGGCGGCGCGCTGCACGAGAACGGATTTCTTCGCCCCTGCCCTCAGCGCCACTTCGACGAGGCGCTTGGAATTCGACGAATTCGGCGCACCGACGACGATGAAGAGATCGCAGCCCGGCGCCGCCTCCTTTACCACTTCCTGGCGGTTGGTTGTGGCATAGCAGATCGAATCGGCGGCCGGTGCAGTGAGATTGGGGAAGCGCTCCTGCAGCCGCGCGATGACGCCGGCGGTATCGTCAACAGAGAGCGTCGTCTGCGTGACGAAGCCGAGATTGTCCGGGTCGGCCGGCTGGTACACGTCGGCATCCTCCACTGTCTCGATCAGAGACACGGCACCCTCCGGCAGCTGGCCCATGGTGCCGATCACTTCCGGGTGGCCGGCATGGCCGATCAGGACGACGTGGCGGCCAAGGCGATTGTGGCGCATGGCCTGCTTGTGCACCTTGGAGACAAGCGGACAGGTGGCATCGAGATAGAAGAGATTGCGCGCATCGGCATCGGCTGGCACGGATTTCGGCACGCCATGCGCCGAGAAGACGACGGGCTGGGCGCGATGCTCGGCCGGGATTTCATCTAGCTCCTCGACGAAGATGGCGCCCTTGGCTTCCAGACCTTCAACGACATAGCGATTGTGAACGATCTCGTGACGGACATACACAGGCGCGCCATAGGCCTTCAGCGCCAGAACGACGATCTGGATGGCGCGATCGACGCCGGCGCAGAAGCCGCGCGGCCCGCAAAGCCGGATGGTCAGGTCAGGTTTGGAAACGGCTATGTTCATATCTCTTCCGAAATGCGACAGAGGCTCGAGCCATAGATAGGGCTGTCCTGCCGCCTGCTTTATTGAGTCCGCATGATCTTATTCAAAAACCGCTGCGCACTTTTTGGGATCATGCTCTAGCGGAATATTCCATCGAAATGAAGCTATTCTATTGCATGTCTCTATTGTGGGGCCTCTACTGTGAGGGCGCGTCCGGATGGCGTTTGCGCCACCAGGATATGGCGACGATCGCTGCCAGCGCCACCGCTAAGCCATACCAGGTCACCGCATATTGCAGGTGATTGTTCGGCAGATCGATGATGGTGACGCCGCCGATGGGCAAACCTGCCGGATTGGACGTCTTGTCGGCGTCGATGAAGAAGGGCAGCACCTTGTCCTTCGGCAGGCCGACGCTGGCAGCCATGGCATCCAGATCCTTCCAGAAGAAGATGTTCTTGCCGAGATCATTGTCCGGCATGCCGTCTGGCCGCTCGGCAAGTTTGGCGCGGGCAAGACCGGTGACAGTCTGTTCGCCCGTCAATTCACCCTGTTTGCGCTTTTCGGGGTCCTTCGCCTCTGTAGGAACGAAGCCTCGATTGACGAAGAGAAAGCGACCGTCGCCCAGCTGCAGCGGCGTATAGATGTGATAGCCGGGATCGCCATCGTAGGTGGCGAGGAAATGCCGCTCCTTGTCGTTGAGGTAATGGCCGGTGGCGGTTACGACGCGATATTCGATATCGCCGCCGGATGCCGCCATCGTCTCGATCGCCGACAAGGGCATAGCCGGTGCGTCCTTGCGGGCCGCGATGTCGGCCAGCAGGCGCTCTTTCCATTGCAGCCGCTCGACCTGCCATGTTCCAAGCCCGATGAGGATGACGAGCGCCGCGAGAAGAAGCAGTGCCTTGGCGATCTGCCACAAGGGATTGGCGCGACGCACAGGCACTGCGGACTCAGTCACGATGGACGCGCCCTTCGGCGGCGTTGTTGCGATATTGCAGGGCGATCAGGATGCCCTTGCACCAGCGTAAAGATAGAAGCGAAAGGATGATCGTCAGCGGCGCGAACAACACGATATAGACCCAGATCGGCGGCGCATAGTTGATCTGCATCCACAGGACCGAGCCGATAATGATGAAGCCGACGATCAGGATGACGAAGACCGCCGGGCCATCGCCCGCATCCGCGAAGGCGTAATCGAGATCGCAGGCCGCACAGCGTGGTTTCAGCGACAATAATCCATCGAAGAGCTTGCCTTGGCCGCAACGCGGGCAACATCCCTGTATGCCGACCTTAAAGGGATCGACGGGCGCAAAGAGGGCGCTGTCGCTGTGGGATGCCTCGTTTGGCGTCTTGTCTTGCTCTGAGCTCAAAGTTCTGTCTCGATAAGCCTAAAATAGCGGGCGATCACATGAACCTCGCCCCTATCATTATAACTAACTGCGAAGCATGCATCCGTCCAATCGAAAAGCTCTCAGCTCCTCCTCATCAGCCTCAAAACAAGCAAAGGGGATCGAATTCATGCCATTCAGCGAAAGCCGGCCGGCTGGCCAGATCGTCATTCTCAACGGTGCGCCGCGATCCGGAAAAAGCAGCATCGTCGAGGCGATACAGGCCGATTTTGAAGGCGTGTGGGTGAATCTCGGCGTCGACGCCTATGTGCGGCATATCACGCCTCCACGCTACCGTCCGGGCATCGGCTTGCGTCCCGGTGGCGAGCGGCCTGATCTCGAGCCGCTGGTTGCGCGCCTTTATGCCGCACTCTATGCCTCGATCGCCGCACATAGCCGCATGGGATTGAATGTCGTCGCCGAATTCGGTCATCATGACAGCTATTCGCGACCGTTGGGCATTCTCGCTGATTGCGCCCGGCTGCTGACGGGGCTGCCCGTTCTGTTCGTCGGCGTGCGCTGCCCACTCGATGTCGTGATGGGGCGGCGGCTGGCCGAAGGGCCGGAAAGACGAGACACTTACGTCAAGCTCGAGGCTGGCATGCCTGTCCCTGCGCCGGTCATTGCCTGGCAGGAACAGGTACATCGGCCCGGAATCTATGATCTGGAGGTCGATACGTCGGTGAAAAGCCCCAAGGCATGCGCCGAGCAAATCCGGCAGTTGCTCGCTGAAGGTCTGCCTCATCCGACGGCATTCGAGAGGATTGCCTCAAGGGATTGAGGCCAAAAAATAAAAGGCGGTCGTCCAGCGCCCGCCTTTTGTTTTCAGAGATCGATACCGATCAGCCCGCCGCAAGCGGTGCGCCCCAGCTGCCCCAGACATAGATGCAGAAGAACAGAAACAGCCAGACGACGTCGACGAAATGCCAGTACCAGGCGGCCGCTTCGAAGCCGAAATGCTGCTTGGGCGTGAAGTCACCCCTGATGGCGCGAACGAGGCAGACCAGCAGGAAGATCGTGCCGACCAGAACGTGGAAGCCGTGGAAGCCGGTCGCCATGAAGAAGGTGGCGCCATAGATTGAGTTTCTGAACTCGAACGGCGCATGGGCATATTCATAGGCCTGGACGCAGGAGAACAAAGCGCCGAGCAGAACGGTGAGCGTCAGGCCCTGGATCAGGCCCTTCCGGTCGCCATGCAGCAACGCATGGTGAGCCCAGGTGACGGTCGTGCCCGACAGCAGCAGGATGATGGTGTTGTAGATCGGCAGGTGCCAGGGGTCGAGAACCTCAACGCCTTTCGGCGGGAACTGGCCGCCAAGGAAGGCCGTGCGCGACGCCTGGATCGCCTCGTTCGGGAACAGGCTGACATCGAAATAGGCCCAGAACCAGGCGACGAAGAACATCACTTCGGAAGCGATGAACATGATCATGCCGTAGCGCAGATGCAGCGACACGACGCGGGTATGCGCGCCCTCATGCGCCTCCTTGATCGTGTCGGCCCACCAGCCGTACATGACGTAGAGGATCACGGCGAGGCCGATGAAGAACAGCCAGGGCTGCGCGAAATTGATCCCGAACAGATGCACCGCGCCGCCATTCAGGTAGCGCATGAAGCAGACGCCGCCGAAGGTGATCACGAAGGCCCCAAGGGCCGCAATGATCGGCCACGGGCTGGGATCGATAATGTGATAATCGTGTTTTCTCTGATGCGCCTCGGCCATATCAGCAATCCCCGAATAACTTTTTCCCATATTGCTTCCGGTCAAACCGAGAAGCACTCTCCATCAAAGTTTCTTTTCCACCGGCTTCGTACTGCCGTCATTGGAAGCCACGGGCTTTACGCCTTCCCGTGGGTAATAGGTATAGGACAGTGTCAGCGCATTGATCGTCTTGGTTTCCACAGCCTTGGTGATCTCAGGATCGACATAGAAAACCACCGACATCTCGCGCTTTTCGCCGGGCGCAAGATCCGTCTCGTTGAAACAGAAACACTGGACCTTGTTGAAATAGACCCCGGCTTCCAGCGGCGTGACATTGAAGATCGCCTGGCCGCGCTCCATCTTGTCCGACTTGTTTTCGATCTGGAACTTGACCTCGACCGTCTCGCCGATCTTCGGGTTCACCGACTTCTGCAGCGGCTTGAAATCCCACGGCAGGCCCGGCGCGACATTGGCGTCGAACGAAACCTGGATCTGCTTGTCGAGGATGACGTTCGAGACCTGCTCCACGCGCTGCGTCGTGCCGTTATAGCCCGTCACCTGGCAGAACATGCGATAGAGCGGCACGGCAGCGGCGCACATGGCGCTCATGCCGACGACGAAGCTCAGGCACATGGCAACGATCATGCCGTTGTTACGGCCGCCGCTTCTCGTGCTCTTTGTGACCTCCCCCTCCATGACGCCTCCTCAAACGTGTCCGGAACCGACTTTGATGATGGTGATTGCGTAAAACAGCACCACCAGACCGGCAAGCACCAGCCCGAGCGCGATATTGCGCCCTCGCCGCGATTTCTTCTGCGCCTCGGTCAGCTTGACGAGTTCGATCATAGCCAGCCTCCGGCACCGCCCGACATCAGCACAGCAACGAGCCGGTCGATCAGCAGCGCGGAAAAGATCGCGAAAAGATAGAAAATGGAGAAGCCGAAGAGCTTCTTTGCCGGCACCATCTTCATGTCGCCATCGACCATGCGCCAGACGGCGATGGAACAGTGCACGAAGATCACGCCGAGGATCGCGGCAACAACGCCATAGCCAAGGCTCGCAAAGCCCATGAAGGCCGGCACGACGCCGACGATCGCGGTCAACACCGCATAGACAACGATCTGATTCTTGGTTGTCTGGATGCCTGAGACATTCGGCAGCATCGGCACGTCGACGGCCTCGTAATCACCCATCTTGAAGAGCGCCAACGCCCAGAAATGGGCCGGCGTCCAAAGGAAAATGATGAGGAAGAGCACGATGCTCTCGACCGGCACGCTGCCGGTGACGCAGGCCCAGCCGATCACGGGCGGGAAAGCGCCGGCTGCGCCGCCGATGACGATGTTTTGCGGCGTCGAGCGCTTCAGCCACATCGTGTAGACGACGGCATAGAAGAAAATGGTGAAGGCAAGAATGCCGGCGGAAAGCCAATTGACCGCAAGACCGAGGATCGTCACCGAGAAGCCTGACAGCACCAGGCCGAAGGCCAGGGCTTCCGACGGATTGATACGGCCTGAAGGTATCGGCCGGCTCTTGGTGCGGGTCATGACGACATCGATATCGGCGTCGTACCACATATTCAAAGCACCGGATGCACCGGCACCGACCGCAATGCAGAGGATAGCAATGAAGCCGAGAACGGGGTTGATATGACCGGGGGCCAGCACCAGGCCGGTGAAGGCAGTGAAGACGACCAGCGACATCACGCGCGGCTTCAGAAGCTCGAAATAATCGCGCGCACCCGCTTCCGACAGGCCGGTTTCGCCTTGCTTTGCGAGCGCTTCGTGATTGTCGATGACCGTCATTCTCTCTTCCAATTATCCGTTGAGCCGGACGCCGCTGATCACGGCGTCCGGAAATGAGCTACTTGATGCGCGGCAGCTCTTCCCACTGGTGGTGCGGCGGCGGCGACGACAGCTGCCATTCCAGCGTGGTCGCACCATCGCCCCACGGATTATCGCCTGCGACGCGCTTCTTTACGAAGGCATCTATAACGCCCCAGAAGAAGAAGCAAAGGCCTACGGCTGCGACATAGGAGCCGATGGAGGATACGAAGTTCCAGCCGGCATAGGCATCCGGATAGTCGATATAGCGGCGCGGCATGCCCGCACGGCCCAGGAAGTGCTGCGGGAAGAACACCATGTTGACACCGATGAAGGTGATCCAGAAGTGCCAGTTGCCGATCCGCTCATTGTACATGTAGCCGGTCATCTTCGGGAACCAGTAGTACCAGGCGGCGAAGATGGCAAAGACGGCGCCGAGCGACAGAACGTAGTGGAAGTGAGCCACCACGTAATAGGTCGCATGCAGTTCGCGGTCGAGGCCGGCATTGGCGAGCTGGACGCCAGTGACGCCGCCGAGCGTGAACAGGAAGATGAAGCCGAGCGCCCAGATCATCGGCGTGCGGAACTGGATCGAACCGCCCCACATGGTCGCGATCCACGAGAAGACCTTCACGCCTGTCGGAACCGCGATGACCATCGTCGCGAAGACGAAGTAGCGCTGGGTGTCGAGCGAGAGGCCGGTCACGTACATGTGGTGGGCCCAGACGACGAAGCCGACGGCGCCGATCGCGACCATGGCGTAGGCCATGCCGAGATAGCCGAAGATCGGCTTGCGCGAGAAGGTCGAGATGATGTGGCTGATCATGCCGAAACCGGGCAGGATCAGGATGTAGACTTCCGGATGGCCGAAGAACCAGAAGAGGTGCTGATAGAGCAGCGGGTCGCCGCCGCCTTCCGGCGCGAAGAAGGTCGTGCCGAAGTTGCGGTCCGTCAGAACCATGGTGATGGCGCCGGCCAGAACAGGGAGCGACAGCAGCAGCAGGAAGGCGGTGATCAGAACCGACCAGGCAAACAGCGGCATCTTGTGCAGCGTCATGCCGGGAGCGCGCATGTTCAGGATCGTGGTGATGAAGTTGATCGCACCAAGAATCGATGAGGCACCGGCAATGTGCAGCGCGAAGATGACCAGATCGATCGCCGGGCCGGGATGGCCGACCGTGCCGGACAAGGGCACATACATCGTCCAGCCACCGCCTGCGCCGTAGGCGCCTGCCGGGCCTTCGACGAACATCGAGAGGATGAGCAGCAGGAAGGCCGGAACGAGCAGCCAGAACGAAATGTTGTTCAGGCGCGGGAACGCCATATCGGGCGCGCCGATCATGATCGGCACCATCCAGTTGGCAAAGCCGCCGATCATCGCCGGCATGACCATGAAGAAGATCATGATCAGCGCGTGGGCGGTGACGAAGACGTTGTACATCTGCTTGCCGCCATCAATGGCAGCATCGCCCGAAAAGCCGTAGACCATCGACGCCAGACCGCTGAAGATCTGGATGCCGGGCTCCTGCAATTCCATGCGAATGGCAACGGAGAGGAGGAAGCCGATCACACCCGCGAAGATCGCGAAGATCAGATAGAGCGTGCCGATGTCCTTGTGATTCGTCGAAAACAGCCAACGTTCGGCGAAGGTCTGCTTGTGTGCGTGATGATCGTCATGCGCGTGAGCGTCGTGAAGCTCATTCGAGTGATCGTCGTGTGCCTTGGATCCAGCCATTGTTCCTACCCTCTTACTTCGCCGTGTTTTCCGCGACCTTGACGGTCGTCGGCTGATCGACGGCGGCCATCAGAGCCTTGTTCGCCTTGCCGACGTCGGTTGCAGCAGCGGCAAGCCACTGCTTGTACTGATCATCGGAGACGACGCGGATGGCGATCGGCATGAAAGAGTGATCCTTGCCGCAGAGCTCGGAACACTGTCCATAATACAGGCCTTCGCGGTCGGCATTGAACCAGGTTTCGTTCAGACGGCCCGGAATGGCATCGATCCTGATGCCGAAGGCGGGCATGGCGAAGGAATGGATGACGTCGGCCGGTGCGGCGGTGACAAGAAGGCGAACGTTCTTGCCGACAGGCACGACCATTTCATTGTCGACAGCAAGCAGCCGCGGATATTTCGACTTGTCGTCCTTGCCGGCGGCGGTGCGATCCTGCTCCTTCAGCATGAAGGAATCGAAGGCAACAGGCGTCGCGCCGCTGCCCTCATATTCATAATTCCACTGCCATTGCGTCGCTGTCGCCTTGACGGTGACATCCGTCTTCTCCGGGAAGGTCAGCTGATCGGTCAGTAGATTGAAGGAGGGAATGGCCAGGAAGAGAAGAATGAGGACCGGTCCGATGGTCCAGATGACTTCGATCAGCGTGTTGTGACTCGTCTTCGACGGAACCGGGTTCTTGGAGGCCCGGAACTTGACCATGACCACCACCAGGAGGGCCAGAACAAGCAGCGTGATCGGAATGATAAACCAAAGCGTGTATGCCTCAAACCAGCGGATTTGATGCATGTTGCCGGTTGCCGCCTGCTGCATACCGGTTTCCCAAGGTCTCGGCTGATCGGCGTAGCTACCTGTCGCAAAAAGCAGACAGATCATAGCTGCCAGAGCCGCGTAAGCTCTCTTAATCACGATGTCTCTCCCTCCAGCGTTTGATCCCAGATCTTCCTCAAACGCAGTATCCCTACAATCCATTGCGCTTCAAACCACAGTTTGGGGTACTCCGCAACAACTCAAGACATTTGTTAGTGCGGCATTTTTGCGCGAATATCCCCCCATGCTTGTCCCGGACATGGCAAGCATTTCATCATCATACGAAAAATTGCATCGCGGTCCATGGCGCCGCCGGGACAAAATGGAGTAGACGTCGTATTTCCGCCGTAGTCGGTTGGAATCCAGCAGCCGGGGCTTTTCATTTGCCGGCCTGGGCTTCAACAATAGCGGCACTGATTCGAATCTAGAGGTTTCCATGGGTTTTCGTTCCCTCGCCCGGCTTTTGCTTGTTACCGGCAGCGTCGCTGCCGCAGTTGCCGCACCCGCATGGGCGCAACAGGCACAGCAGACTCAGCCGCCGGCGCAGCAGACCCAGCAGTTGCAGCCGGACCAGCCGGGCCAACAGCAGCCGCATACGCAGCAGGTGCCAACGAGCCAGGTTCCGCAACCGCCGGGTACGGTTCGCTCCAGCCATGGCGCATGGTCCGTCGTCTGCGACAAGCCGGCAGGCGCGGCAACCGAGCAATGCGCGCTGATGCAGAACGTGATTGCGGAGGATCGTCCCGAAATCGGTTTGTCCGTCGTCGTGCTGAAGACGGCTGACCGCAAATCCAAGATCCTGCGCGTGCTGGCGCCGCTCGGCGTGCTGCTGCCCAACGGTCTCGGCCTCAATATCGATGGTAAGGATATCGGCCGCGCCTATTTCGTGCGCTGCTTCTCCGACGGCTGCTACGCCGAAGTCGTGCTGGAGGATCAATTGCTGAAGACGCTGCGCAGCGGCGCCACGGCAACTTTCATCGTCTTCCAGTCACCGGAAGAAGGGATCGGCATCCCTGTGGACTTGAAGGGCTTCGCGGACGGCTACGACGCCCTTCCCTGACCGGATGGGCTTGCTCTTGCGCGGTGCGAAGCCTACATCGGCTCTGAACGGAGCACCTGACCCATGAATACCGATCTCCTTACCCTTTTCGATGCCGATGAAGCCAAGCTGCGCGGCATCGTGGCCGAGGCGCTGTCCGGCGCCGACGACGGCGAACTCTTCGTCGAGCATGTCCAGGCGGAATCGCTGACCTTCGACAATGGCCGTATGAAGGGCGGCAGCTTCAACACCGAGCAGGGCTTCGGCCTTCGCGCCGTTGCCGGCGAAGCGGTGGGCTATGCCCATGCGGGCGACCTGTCCGAAGCCGCCCTGAAGCGCGCCGCCGATGCGGTACGTGCGGTGACATCGGGCTATGCCGGCTCCTATGCAGCAGCGCCACAGCGTACCAACAAGGTGCTCTATGGCGACGAGAACCCGATCGGCACGCCGAGCTTCGAGGAAAAGGCAAAGCTCCTGCAGCGGATCGACAGCTATCTGCGCGACAAGAACGACAAGGTGCGCCAGGTGACGGCATCCATCGCCGCAAGCTGGCAGGTGGTCGACATTTTGCGCGCCGACGGTCATCGCGTCCGCGATGTCAGGCCGATGACGCGCGTCAATATCTCTGTCATCGTGGGTGACGGCGACCGGCAGGAATCCGGCTCCTTCGGCACGGGCGGCCGCATCGGCTTCGGCGATTTCGTCACAGAAGACAATTGGCATTACGGCGCCGACGAGGCGCTTCGCCAGGCGCTCGTCAATCTCGAGGCAATCGAGGCACCCGCCGGCACGATGGATGTCGTGCTCGGCTCCGGCTGGCCGGGCGTCATGCTGCACGAAGCCGTCGGACACGGGCTGGAAGGCGATTTCAACCGCAAGAAGACATCGGCTTTCGCGGGGCTGCTCGGCCAGATGGTCGCCGCTCCCGGCGTTACCGTCGTCGATGACGGCACGATCGAGAACCGCCGTGGTTCGATCACCGTCGACGACGAAGGCACGCCTTCGGCCTACAACGTGCTGATCGAAAACGGCAAACTGGTCGGCTATATGCAGGACCGACAGAATGCCCGGCTGATGGGCATGAAGGCGACCGGCAACGGCCGCCGCCAGGGCTATGCCCATACGCCGATGCCGCGCATGACCAACACCTATATGCTTGGCGGCGACAAGACGCCGGACGAAATCATCGCTTCGGTGAAGAAGGGCATCTACGCCGTTTCCTTCGGCGGCGGTCAGGTGGATATCACCTCAGGCAAATTCGTCTTCGGCTGCACCGAAGCCTACCTCATCGAGGATGGCAAGGTCGGCGCTCCTATCAAGGGAGCCATGCTGATCGGCAACGGGCCGGATGCGATGAAGCGCGTTTCGATGATCGGCAACGACATGAAACTCGATACCGGCATCGGCAATTGCGGCAAAGCCGGCCAATGGGTTCCCGTCGGCGTCGGTCAGCCGCATCTGCGCATGGACCAGATCACGGTGGGCGGCACCAAGGCTTAACCGCCCCGGCCTGCTACGCCTGAGGGCGAAAGAGCCACTTGCGCTCGACGGCAGCCGGCAGATCGAGGCCGTTGCGATGCGCGAATAGAAGAATATGGCCGAGCACATCGGCCGTTTCATCGGCAAGCGCCGTCGCAAGATCCGCGTCGCTCATGCCCTTGCGCCGCCCGCGGCCGGTGACCTTGTTCCAGATCTGGACCAACTCGCCCATTTCTTCCTGGAGTTTCAACACGAACCAGTCGTCGTCGCGCTCCATGCCGTTGTCGGCGGCGTAGCGTGCCGAAGCCGTTTCGAATTGCTCCATCAGATCTTTCAGCATCGAAATCGTTCCCTTTATGTTCCATTCATCAATGAACGATTCCCGCAAAAAAGTCGAGCCGGCGGAGATTTGCTCCGCCGGCTCGCTTCTATCCAATCAAGATTATGTTCAGCCCTTGCTCGGCAGGAGCATGCAATCGAAGTCCTTGCGCTTCAGAGCGGAGCAGGCCGAACTTGCATCGTCGCGGCTTGCAAAGCCGGTGAAGCGGGCGCGATAGACCGTGCTGGCGCCCTTGCCGACGGCTTCGGTATAGGGCGAGGCATTGGCGAGCGCATTGCCGGCCTTGGACTTCGCTTCCGAGAGCAAATCCTTGGCAGCCTGAGCGGTTGGCGTCGCCGCGATCTGCACCTGCCAGCTTCCGGATACCATCGGCTTGCTGGCGGCTGCCGCCTGCTTGTTGTCGACGAGGATCTCGTCCATCGCAGCCGGGCGATCCATCGGCACGGTGACGTTCGAGGCGGCGGCGAATGCCATTGGGACAACCTCGGTACGCTTGCGCGCCGGCGCAGGTGTCGTCGTGGCAGTGGTTTGGGCATCGACATCGACGGCAACATCGTCCGATGCAGACGCCACTTCAACCTGCTTCTCCATCTTGCCGCCGACGCTCGCCATGAGACGCGATGTCACGACGGAGGCTGCCTTGGGCACATAGCGGTCCAGCAGCGACGCCATCATCGCGTCGCGACCGCGCGCCGTGGCGCCGCCCATGACGACGCCGATCACGCGACGATTGCCCTGACGCACGGCGCTGACGAGGTTGAAGCCGGAGGCATTCGTATAGCCGGTCTTGATACCGTCCATGCCCTCATAGCGATACATCAGGTTGTTATGGCCGCGCACGTAGTGGCCGCGGTAGTTGAAGCTCGTCTGCGAGAAGAGCCGGTACTCCTGGGGATAGTTGTTGATGAGCGCGACGGCGAGCGTCGACATATCTCGCGCCGTCGTCCACTGCTGCATGTTCGGAAGACCGGATGCATTCAGGAAGGTGGTGCGGCGCATGCCGAGTTCGCGTGCTTTCTGCGTCATCATCCGCGCAAAACCGCTCTCGCTGCCGCCGAGCGCTTCCGCCATGGCGGTTGCGGCATCGTTGGCGGACTTGATGATCATGCCATCGACGGCTTCGCGGACAGTCACCGTACCGCCGGGCTTGAGGCCCAGCTTGGTTGGCGGCTTGGCGGCGGCGAAACGCGAAACCGGGATCCGGGTATTCCAGCTCAGCTTGCCGCGATGGATCGCCTCGAAGGTCATGTATAGGGTCATCATCTTGGTCAGCGATGCCGGATGGTTGAGGTCATCCGCATTGCTCGATGCCAGCACTTTGCCGGTCTTCGCATCCATGATGAAATAGGCGCTGCCGGCGAAGCTCGCTACAGGAGCGCTCAACAGCAAGACGGCCACAGACAAAGCCATCAGAAGTCGTTTCATAATTGTCCCCAACCGAAAGAATGCCAACACACCGCATCAATCCCTGTATGATTTTGCGACAAAAAGCCTGATACCGGTGCGATATTGAGGCAACAGCCTCGATAGTTCTTCAATTTTGCCTTTCCTGGTAAAATAAGCATTAACGCATTGGAAATTATGACGAAGATTCAGTAAGGTTTAACGGGGATGCGCTACAGCGTTGACATTGGTCAACCGGGTCGAGCCGCATGGAACAGGGCATCAAGGTCCGCCTCAAGCGCACGATGATCTCAAGCGGGCTTGAGGCTGCCGCGCTTTTGAAGGGTGCGGGACTGATGCGCGATGTTGCCGGCCTCGGCACGATCTTCACCCTTCATCACGTCCGCCCTGCCCTTCCCTGCCGTTTTGCGCCCAATGCGCATCTGGAGGTCTCACCCGATTTTCTCGATCGCGCCATCGCTCGGCTCAAGCAAGACGGTTACAAGTTCATTGCACTCGACGCTCTTCCATCCCGGGCAAAAGAGGCCGGCAAGCCGCCCTTCGTCGCCGTGACGCTCGACGACGGCAATCGGGACAATCTTGAACACGCCCTGCCAATCTTCGCACGCCACGATGTGCCCTTCACAATCTTCGTTACCCAGGGGCTTTCAGAGCGGAGCCATACTTTATGGTGGGAGACGCTGGGCGAACTGCTTGGCCGGCTTGATCGCCTGACATTCGATTTCGGGTCGGGAGAAGAGTTTCTGCCGCTCGGCAAAGACAGCAAGAAGCATGCCGCATTTGCCCGCTTCGCCGCCTTTGTCCACAGTCATGAGGAAAGTGAAGCTGTCGGCCGGATCGATGAGCTTGCCCGGCGTCATGGTCTGGAACCGCTCGATATCGTCCGTGCATCTATCATGGATCGGGATGAATTGCGGCAGCTCGCCCGCCATCCCCTTGCCTCGCTCGGCGCCCATACGGTGAGCCATCGGGCCTTGGCAAGGCTCCCCGAAGCGGAGGCTGTCGCGGAGATGGCGCTTTCGGCCGATTATGTCGCCGACATCACCGGAAAGCGGCCAACCACGATCGCCTACCCCTATGGCACGAACGAGGCAGTCTCGGCGCGCGAGGGACGGCTTGCGGCTGAACTCGGCTTCTCCGTCGGCGTCACCACCCGCCCCGGCACGATCACGACAGCAAACGGCAACTCGCCACTATTGCTGCCGCGGCTATCGCTGAACGGCCATTACCAGAAGCCCCGCTATGCGTCGGCGCTTGCATCCGGCATCCCCATGCGGCTGATGGGGCGCCGGGAAACAGCATAGGATTTACGGATACATCCGCACCTTTTGCCAGGCACCCTCCGGTACATCACGGCGAAATTCGATGCGATCGTGCAGGCGGAATTGGCGATCGTGCCAGAATTCAATCGACAGCGGCCGGATGCGGAAGCCGGACCAGTAAGGCGGGCGCGGAATATCGCCGATCGCGTAACGGGCGGTATATTCGGCGACGGCCTTTTCCAGCGCGAAGCGGCCTTCCAGTGGTCGCGACTGCTTTGAGGCCCAAGCACCGATGCGGCTGCCGCGAGGCCTTGTCTTATAATATTCGTCGGCTTCCTTATCGCTCACCACTTCAACCAGGCCACGCAGGCGCACCTGGCGACGCAACGACTTCCAGTGGAAGCACATGGCCGCTTTCTTCTGGGAAAGAATTTCTTGGCCTTTCTGGCTCTCGAAATTTGTATAGAATACGAATCCGTCGCTATCGAAACCTTTCAGAAGAACCATGCGGACATTTGGCAGGCCATCCTTATCCACCGTTGCCAGCGCTACCGCATTCGGATCGTTCGGTTCGGTGGTCTCCGCCTCACGCAGCCAGGACGCAAAGAGACTGAAAGGTTCATTCTGCTCGGTGAAGTCACCGCTTGTTAACTCGTTTTCCGACATATTAATTCAAAAGCTCCGCAATTCCTAATAACCGCCGGCCCCTCTGGCTGGCCAAGAAGTTCGGGTGGAAGTCATAGCAAAGTCGATCGTTCATACAAAGCGCAAGCTTGCAAAAGGCGTGACGATGGCTGTCGCCCTAGTCTCCCTTTTCACCCTTGGCGGCTGCGTCGGCGGCGGCATGGACTATCTGAGCTCGGCCAAAGTGGATCGCAGCGTATCGACGGGCACCGTGCCGACGGCCCCCGTAACGACGGACAGCATCTCCGACGAGACCACGGTGCGCAATGCCGTTACCTCGGCGGATCTCCACAAACTCAACGGCCAGCCCATACCCTGGGCAAACACCTCAACCGGCAGTGCCGGTGTCATCGACACGATTGTCGAAAGCAATGCGTCCGGCGTGGTCTGCCGCCAATTCCGCACCAGCCGGCACTCTTATCAGGGCGTTGCCAATTTCTCGGGCAGGACTTGCCTTGTCGGCCTTGGCGAATGGCAGTTGCTCAGCTTCCAGCAGGCGGGCTGAGCGCCTTTCTCCCTTTTCGTCCCGCCCTCAAATCAGTTCACGCTGATAGGCATTCTATTATCATCGGCGATCCGGCTCCGACTGCAAATCCCAAGCATCGGCCGTTAGCGATCGGCTAACCATGCCTTGAAATGCAGGCCTTCAGGTTCCATCCGCCGTAACGCCTGATTAGCAACTTTTCCCGCAGGATCGGCTCATCGGCGCATCAGCCTTGCCTCCCATGACAGGAAGCAGGATGGCGAAGCGCTAACTGGTTCTTTGCGTGGGGTGCTGCGATGGGGCTCGGCACACCCATGAATGATGGCGGGAAAGATGCGCGATCCGTATAAGGTGCTAGGCGTTCGGAGAGATGCGGGGGCGGAGGAAATCAAATCCGCCTGGCGCAGTCTGGCGAAGACCGCCCATCCCGATCACAATCTGGGCGATCCGACCGCGTCGGAACGGTTTGCCGAAATTGGCCGGGCTTACGAGACGCTGAAGGATCCGCAAAAGCGCAGCCGCTACGACCAGATCGCACGTATGGCCGAGGCAAAGGGTCAGAGCCAGGAACAGACGATCATGCAGCAGCGGCAGGCGGCTCGCGAGGCTGCCGAGCGGGCCAAGGCCGCGCGCGCCAATGCCGACAAGATCATGGAAGAGCTCGCGCGGGCCAACGCCCGCAAAGCAGCAGCCTCCGCTGCATCCAGCCAACAGGGCAAAGCCACCGAATCTCCGGAAGACATGGTCGAACGCATTTTCGGAGTGAAGACCGGCCAGGCGCAGCAGGCACAGGCCACGGCGGCAACAGGCGTAAAGCAGGCGGAAAAGCCGCAGGAGCAACCCGATACCGCGGCACCGGAAGAGCCGCAGGTGGAAGAGGAGCAGCTTGCCACGGTTTCAGCAGCTGCCGGCTCGCGCTCCGCCTTCGGCATCCTCGGCTCTCTGGTACGACGCATCACGGGCGGCAGTGCGCCCGAAAAGCCGCCGGAGAAAACCCCGGAGGTCGCCGCCGAAGCTACGGTAACGCTCGACGACATGCTGAAGAGCCGCTGGATTGCCGTTCCGCTGCCCGACAACCGGGAGGCGCGCTTCCAGGCGACGACTGATATTTCCAATGGCCAGGTGCTTCACCTCAAGGGCCAGGGACTGAAACTGCAGGGCATGTTGCGCGGCGATGTCGCCGTCACCGTTCACCTATCGACCGACGGACGCTTCACACTCGACGGCAGCAATGTGCGTACAATATTACCCATTACGATAGAGAATGCCGTTCTCGGTTGCGAAACCACGGTCGAGGGATTGAACGGACCGGTCAGGATCACGGTGCCGGCCTGGTCCGGTTCGGATCAGGTCGTGCGCATTTCCGGCGAGGGATTGCCCGACGGCAATGGCGGAAAAGGCGATCTCATCGTTGAATTGCGGCTGATGCTGTGGGAAAAACCCGACGATAAGGTCACGGATCTCATGCGCAGCATGCGCGAGGGGCTTTTCCTGTGAAATTTTGGTGACAACAGCACCCTTTGTTACGATCCCTAACAGTTGATGATCTTTACGATGCTTGAACAGGGGAACGGCCTATGCCATAGGCAGGGTCATTCGAAAGTTCAAGGGAGCAGAATATGGCTCAATCCACTGGCCTCATGGCAGGCAAACGCGGCGTCATCCTCGGCGTAGCAAACAACCGTTCGATAGCGTGGGGTATTGCCAAGGCCTGTTCGGATGCCGGAGCCGAAATCGCATTGACGTGGCAGGGCGATGCCCTGAAGAAGCGCGTCGAGCCGCTTGCTCAGGAACTCGGCGCATTTATGGCTGGCCATTGCGACGTAACCGAGCCGGCAACGATCGATGTCGTTATGGACACGCTTGAGGCGAAATGGGGCAAGATCGATTTCGTCGTGCATGCCATCGCGTTTTCCGACAAGGACGAGCTGACCGGCCGTTACCTCGATACCAGCCGCGACAACTTCACGAAGACGATGGATATCTCCGTCTATTCCTTCACGGCGGTTGCACAGCGCGCCGAGCGAATCATGAATGACGGCGGCTCGATGATCACTCTCACCTATTACGGTGCGGAAAAGGTCATGCCGCACTACAACGTCATGGGTGTCGCGAAGGCTGCTTTGGAAGCCAGCGTGCGCTACCTCGCAGTCGACCTCGGCAGCCGCGGTATTCGCGTCAACGCGATCTCGGCAGGCCCGATCAAGACGCTCGCTGCGTCCGGTATCGGCGACTTCCGCTACATCCTGAAGTGGAATGAGTACAACGCGCCGCTGAAGCGGACTGTCACGATCGACGAAGTCGGCAATTCCGCCCTCTATCTGCTGTCCGATCTGTCGACGGCCGTGACCGGCGAAATCCATCACGTCGATTCGGGCTATCATACGGTCGGCATGAAGGCCGTGGACGCGCCCGACATTTCCGTCGCGAAGGACTGACCAACAGGAAGCTGACCGTGTCGCCCATCCTCTATGTGATACGTCACGGTCAGACCGACTGGAATGCCGAGCGTCGCCTGCAGGGGCAGAAAGACATCGATCTCAACGCCATCGGCCGCGAACAGGCGCGGCAGAACGGCATCGATCTCGCCGAAATCCTCGCATTCGAAAACCGGCCCTTCGATTTCGTCGCCAGCCCCTTGCGGCGCACGCGCGAAACCATGGAAATCGCCAGAGATGCCATGGGCCTGCCGCCCAAGGACTATGCGACCGACGACAGGCTCGTCGAACTGTCCTTCGGAGCCTGGGAAGGCTTTACACTCAAGGAATTGAAGGCAACAGCGCCCGACCGGCTCGCGGAGCGCAAGGCGAATAAATGGGACTTCATCCCGCCTGGCGAAGATGCCGAAAGCTATGAAATCCTCTCCTGGCGCGTCGGCTCATGGCTGGCATCCGTCGACCGCCCGACGGTCTGCGTCACGCATGGCGGCGTCATCCGTACGCTGTTCCGTCTGATCGGCGATGTCGAAAAGGAAGAGGCGGCGGAAATCCCGATCCATCAGGACCAGATCCTGAAGGTCGATCCGCAGATGAAGATCATCGGTTGGATGTAGACGGTTCCCGATTAAAGTATCCGTTTCAATCAAGCGGGTTTTGGTGTCCATTTTTGCTGTTTTCGCAGGAGTGCGTTTGCAAGGACAACGAGCTTTCGCATGATAGCGGTGATGGCGACTTTGGGCGGTTTCCCAGCTTTTCTGAGCGTGTCGTATTTGGCCTTGAGATCAGGATTGAAGCGAGTGGCGACAAGGGCCGGCATGTAAAGAGCCTGCCGGACGATGGCGCGGCCACCAACGATGAAGGCGCGGCCGGTCCACACTCCGGACTGCCTGTCGCTCGGCGCGAGGCCCGCAAGCTTGCCGGCTGCCTTCTCATCGAGTTTCCCCAGTTCCGGCATTTCGATGAGAAGGGTAAAGGCTGTGATCTTCGACAG